>NZ_JALJRR010000001.1:183697-737258 GCF_024519615.1 Pseudomonas sp. Pse79 | reverse complement strand
GTTAAATTGATGCTGCCGCCAAGCGCCTGAACTCCCTCGGCGAGCGATAGTTCAAAGCGCTGTGCGGATGCTGCTCGTTGTAATGTTCGAAGGCAATTGCCAGGTTACGCAACGCCGTTTCCCGATCCGGTTTGGGCATGTGCGCCACGTAGTCACGCTTGATCGTCTTCACGAAGCTCTCCGCCATCCCGTTGCTCTGCGGGCTGCGAACTGGCGTGGTCACCGGCTGCAAGCCGATCTGTCGAGCAAACAGGCGTGTCTGTTCGGCGGTGTACGCCGAGCCGTTGTCGCTTAGCCATTGCACCGGCGTGGTGGGCAATTGATCACCGAAGCGCTTCTCCACGCTTTCCAGCATCAAATCGCGGATATCATCGCCGCTGTACCCGGTCGGGCTTGCCACCCAGCCGATGGCTTCGCGATCACAGCAATCGAGGGCGAAGGTCACGCTCAGTTTGGCGCCATCCTCGCAGCGGAACTCAAAGCCGTCCGAGCACCAACGCGTATCGCTGGTTTTCACGGCAATACGGCCTTCGTGCCGACGCGGCACGCCGGGCTGTTTGAGTCGACGCTCCAGCAGCAAGTTGTGATCACGCATGACCCGGTAAACCCGCTTCACATTGATCGCCGGTAGCGAATGGGTTTCACGTTCCCGACGCAGTAATCCCCAGACACGACGGTAGCCATAGCTGGGCAACTCGCTGACCTGCTGTTGGATTTCAACCACCAACTCAGCGTCGTCCACAGGTCTGCTTCGCCGTGTCTTGGGCGATACCGATTGTTTGATTCGAACCGTTAATTGCGAGCGCGCCACACCGAGACATTCGCTGACCAGCTTCACTGGTCGTCCCCCGGCAACAAGGGTGAGTGCGCAATCCATTTTCGCGACCGGGCGATCTCCACGGCCTCTTTGAGGATTTCGGCTTCCATCGTTTTCTTGCCCAGCATCCGTTGCAGTTCACGGATCTGCTTGAGCGCATCGCTCAGCTCGGAGGCCGGCACCACGGCTTCGCCAGCACTGACCGCCGACAGGCTGCCGTCCTGATACAGCTTGCGCCACAGGAATAACTGGTTGGCATTGACGCCGTTGCGCCGAGCGACGACCGACACACTTTGCCCTGGCTCAAGGCTCTCGCGAACCATGGCCAGTTTTTGCTCCGGGCTCCAGCGGCGTCGCCGCTCCTGGCCCAAAAGCTCCCCACTCTTATCGTTGCTGTTAGTCATAAACATAACCGTTTGCCTATCCCTTATCGTAAGGGGGAAACGGTGTCCTGTCTTTCATGGGGCTCGTTCATTGGCCATCCGCTCATCCACCACTCCCGTGATGAATACCTTACGAGCCTTGATCGCATACTCCATCAATTTGGCACTGACGGCGCCCTGTTGTTCTTTGTTGTCCTGCTCTTGTTCGTCGGTGTTCATAGCGTCTCCCAGACCTATTCAAAGTTCCATTTTAGGCAAACCATATCCACGGGCGTGCCTTCTGGCCGAAGGGAGCATAAGCAGCTCCCGAATCGTAAACCGTTGAGACTTTAGGCGTTCGGCCGGATGTAAGTCAAAGCCTTTGGCGGCATCTTGCTAGAACCTTGGTGAGCCATCGACCCGACGAAACTCACCGTTGGATCTTCCGAGTTTCAGCCAAGTGCAACACAAAAATGCATCGCGCCGTCACGATGGGCAGCTTCAAAAAAATATGCGAAGCAAGCTTGCAAAGGAAAAATTTGCTTCTACGCTCGAAATGTTCTTACAGAGACGTGGAAGTTTTTCCTACTCTTCTGACGGATAAAGTCGTACTCAGGATGAGGACGAGCCAAATGCCTGATTGGCATGTTGGCGCATTGCGTGCTTCCACGCCTTGGAGTTTCTTCAAGAGGATACAGGGATGATCCGTAAGCCGTTATCGCCTTATCAGCGCGACATTTGGGTTGCCGCTGCTCAGTTCCCCGAAAGCAATCAGTACACGCTCTTCTGCTACGACCGTCTCGTTGGCGAAGTGGATGAACAGGCTTTGCGTCACGCAATGGCCTCTGTTGCCAGACGCACCGATGCCTTCGGCCTGCGTCTTGGGGAAGAAGACGGTGAACCTTTTCAATGGCTCGCCGCCGAGTTGGATGTCTCGATAACGACCCTTGACCTTACGCATGAATATGATCCCGACGCTGATATCCAGGCCTGGTTGCGCAATGCGTTTGGCTTCAGTTACGCCCTGGACGGCAACCAATTGGCTGACCTGTTCCTGCTTCGAGCAAGTGATTCAACGTATGTCTATGTCCGGGCGCACCATGTTATATGCGACGCCTGGGGTTTGCAGTACTTCATGGGTCAGGTACGTGATGAATACCTGAGATTGACCGCAAATGCGGTGACGGAAACGCAAACCCAAGCGACATCCTTTTTGGCGGTCATTGAGGCCGACGACTACACGCAATTGGAACCGTACAGGGAAGATCGTGCCTACTTTTCCCAAGTATTGAGTGGGGTCGAGCCCGCCCTGTTCAGCCGCAAGCTGGCTGCTGGCGCGCGGAGTAACGCTCGTTACTCTATCACCCTGGAGCGGCCGCTGCTGGCCACCATCAGAGACCGTGGCGAGTCCCCGTTCCTGTTTCTCAGCGCCGCGATCGCGCTTTATCTGGCCCGTGTGCACCAACGTAATGAGGTCGTGCTCGGGATTCCGGTACTGAACCGTGCTGACCGCAGGGCCAAGGCGGTGGTTGGGCATTTCGCCAATACTTTGCCGTTGCGCGTTGAGATTATTCCAGGCCAACACATCGAGGAGTTTGTTGCGCAATTGCGGCAAGGCATTCGTACGTTGCTGCGCCATCAGCGTGTGCCGCTGGGGGACGTAGCCAAGGGCTCGGCGCCGTTGTTCGATACCACCATTTCCTATATGCGCTGGCCGAAGGCCGTCTCGATCCCTGGCGTAACCTGTGAAACCGTAGCGCAGACCCATGCTCATGATCAGGATGCACTGGCGATATGGGTGTCGGAGTTCGATGACCATAGTGATGTGCAGGTGGACTTCGAATACGCCTGTGATGTTTTTGATGAAGACTTCACGATGGAAGCGGCCGCGAAGCATGTGGCAGCAATTGCCGCAATGGTGATCTTTGCTTTGTTCGGCCAAATTAAAGCCGTCGCCATCGTGGCACTGGTGGTAATCGGTCTGACCGGTGTTTCGATGAACCCAGCCCTAATTACCCGAGGGGCACGTGTTGGACATAACAACATGCTGGTCAACTCCGTACATACGGCATGCATCATGCTCGGCGTTATGGCCGGCTCGTGGATCGGCGGCTGGGGTATTGCAGCTGGCTTGGGACTACAGGGGGCGCTTTGGGTTGGCGCTGGCCTAGGTGTACTGGCACTATTCTCGCTCCTACCGGAGCTAAGGACACGTGCCTCTCAATCAACGTTTGCGCGATAGAGGCCATTTGGGGCGATTCACTTGGCCAGTAATCAGGAGTGTATGCGTCCGGCCAAGTCATCTACCCAGCCTCGCAAGGCCAAGACATGGTGTGCACTTAAATTTAAGTGGGCACCAGTTCTAGCCTTTTAAGCGGGTATTTCATGCAACCAACACGCCGTTCCTATTCAAAATCCTTCAAGGTCCAGGTCATTCAAGAGTGTGCCCAGCCCGGCGCTTCTATTGCCAACATCGCACTCGGCCATAGCCTCAACGCAAACCTCGTCCACAAATGGATTCGGGTGCACGCGCAGAAAAGCATGGCGCTGCAACCTGCATTTATTCCGTTACCCATGCAGTTGGGCGGAGCAAGTTCGCAAGCTACATCGTCGAATATCTACGTCGAGATCCAGCACCCGCGCGGCACCGTCAAAGTGAACTGGCCAACCGAAAATGCTGCTGCTTGCGCGACCTTTCTTCGAGACCTGCTGCGATGATCCGCATCGACTTCATCTGGCTCGCTACCGAGTCGATGGACATGCGAGCGGGCACCGAAACCGCGTTGGCCAGGGTGATCGCGGTGTTCGGTGCGGCGAAGCCGCACTGTGCTTATCTGTTTGCCAACCGCCGCGCTACTCGCATGAAAGTTCTGGTACATGACGGCTTCGGTATCTGGCTGGCTGCTCGTCGGTTGAACCAGGGCAAATTCCACTGGCCAAGCATTCGTCATGGAGCTGAAATGCAGTTGGACACCGAGCACATTGGATTTAGACAGGCGGCAGTGGACTTAAATTATCAATAAGTAGTTGTTATAGAAAGGTTTTATGGAGTTTAGTGGAGCTTCATTACAGGCTATCGGGGTCCCCAAAAAACATCTGAATCCGCGACCGCAACCAACGCTCCCCCGGATCATTGTCCTGCGAGCCCCGCCATGCCATGTGCAACTCGAACGAGCGCACCGGCAGTGGCGGATCCTCGGTGCGCAAGCCGCCCGCCGCGGTCAGGGCCTCGGCGGCGTAGTCTGGCACGATGGCGACGATGTCGGTCCCGGCAAGCAGGGTGCCCAGGCCGTTGAATTGCGGCACGGCCAACACCACATGGCGTTTGCGGTCGAGCTTTTCGAGTTCTTCGTCAATAAACCCACTCAAGTCCCCGGCAAACGACACCAGCGCATGAGGGCGGGCGCAGAAGTCGTCCAGGCTGAGGGCGCCGGGCACGCTGTCGGCGCGTAGCAGTTTCGGTAGGCTGCGGCGCAGTACCTTGCGCTTGGCGTTGGCCGGTAGCTCGGCGGTGTAGCTGACGCCGATGGAGATTTCGCCGGAGGCGAGCAGGCCGGGCATCAGGATGTAATTGACACGGCGCACGACGAGCACGATGCCGGGGGCTTCGGCGCGCAGGCGTTTGAGCAGTTGGGGGAGCAGGGCGAACTCGACGTCGTCCGACAGGCCGATGCGGAACACGGCGGTGCTGGTGGCCGGGTCGAATTCGGCAGCGCGGCTGACGGCGGTGGAAATCGAGTCCAGGGCCGGGGACAGCAGGGCGAAAATTTCCACGGCGCGGGCCGACGGTTCCATGCTGCGCCCGGTACGCACAAACAGCGGGTCATCGAAGAGACCGCGCAGGCGCGACAGTGCCGCGCTGATGGCCGGCTGGCCGAGGAACAATTTCTCGGCGGCACGGGTCACACTGCGCTCATGCATCAAGGTTTCGAATACGATCAAGAGGTTAAGGTCGACACGACGCAGGTCGTTACGGTTCATCTTGTGTCCTGGATGAGTCTGTAAACTTGACGAGAGCGGCCATACATGATCCCTATGATCTCCATGCTCGGAGCATGACCGGCATGAATCTTACGGGGAAAGGCTGGTACTCTGCACCGGCTAATTGAGTTTTCCTACGATAGTTGAGGTCTATTCCTCAGTCGCGGAATCAATGACAGACATGTCGACTATTAACGGCGACCGGTGGTCTTACCCGGAAAGCCCAGATAGAGTTCAGGGCAATAGAGGTTACTTTGACGAGGTTTGCGATGTCCCGCACGATCCGTTTTCACAAGTTTGGTCCGGCTGAGGTGCTCAAGTGCGAAGAGCATGCAGCCGCGCAGCCTGCACCGGGCGAAGTGCAGGTACGAGTCGAGGCAATTGGCATCAGTTGGTATGACATTTTGTGGCGCCAGAACCTGGCGTCTTCCCATGCACGTTTGCCGTCCGGCCTTGGCCATGAGATGGCCGGGGTGGTCGTAGCCCTGGGCGACGGCGTGGATGACTTGGCCGTGGGCGATAAAGTCGCCAGTTTTCCCGCCGAGAGCCCCAATGATTACCCGGTATATGGCGAACAAATCGTCCTGCCCCGTTCGGCGTTGACCCGTTATCCGGATGTCTTGAGCCCGATCGAAGCCAGCGTGCATTACACGCCGCTGTTGATTGCATATTTTGCATATGTGGACTTGGCGCGGGTCAAACCCGGCCAGTTTGCCTTGGTGACCGACGCCAGCCACTGCGCCGGCCCGTCCTTTGTGCAACTGGGCAAGGCCTTGGGTGTGCGTGTGATTGCCGCGACCAAGGACAGCGCGGAGCGCGAGTACCTGCTGTCCCTCGGGGCGGAAAAGGTCATCGTCACCGAAGAGCAGGACCTGCTCATGCAAATCAACAAGTTCACCGATAATCGCGGCGTTGACGTGGTGTTCGATGGCTTGGGCGGCCCGCAGATGTCGTTACTCGGTGATGTGTTGGCGCCGCGTGGCAGCCTGGTGCTGTATGGCCTGCAAGGTGGCAACCAGACGCCATTCCCGGCCTGTGCGGCGTTCCAGAAGAATATTCAGTTCTTTGTGCATTGCATCGGCAACTTCACCGGCAAACCGGAGCTGGGCATCGCCCAGGACCAAGTGGCATTGCAGCGCGCGTTGCGCGACATCAACCAGATGACCGCCGACCGTGTGCTGGTCCCGCTGAAAACCACTGTGTTTCCATTCAGCCAGTTCGTCGAAGCGCACCGCTACATGGACGAATGCCCGTGCCGTGAGCGCGTCGCATTGCAGGTTGAAGCTGTTTGAGCTGTAGGAGTATTCGCAAATGAATACTCCGGCGTCTGAACGGATGGGGCAAATGCGCCATTTGTCAGGGCTTAACCCTCGCGGCGTTTAAGCCGCCATCAGGGCGCCAGGCCCCGCAAAACACGAGCTTTCCCCCCGATGCCGCGCTGTATTCCAGCGCGGCATCTGTGTGTGCGCGTAATCAACGGCTTGCCCAATTGCCATCTGAACTGGTTTCTTGCGGCGTTCTGTATCTGTTAATCATTATGCCAGTGCCGATAATCGTGACTTCACTCTCATCTCAAGGATTGAGCAATGATTGAATGTCTGACGTTCCGGCCTGATACATATGAAATTAAATTATCGCGATGCTTGCCTGCGAGACAGGGTGCGGCTGTTGGGATAGGTAACTCCAATTTATTGAAGTTTGATTGGTTGAACTGGATCTTTTCTTTATGTCGGATGCATCCTTAGTTTCCTGCTTAAGCCGGTGTAGGGCATTGTCGGAACGGTCCTAGGGTAGCCAGGACGCCCTGGCGCAAGGGTCTCAAGGAGAGGCGGCGCGAAGGGCACACAACTGGCGTTCCCTGTCGAATTGTTACGGCGTGCTAAGGGTTATTTATCGTTACGCCACGCGGTGTGACGACATTCCTACGCATCTAATGGGTCGAGCAAATAACCTCGGCAGTTACTTGGAACTGATATTTCAACTCAGGTAGTAGAACTATGAGCGCAATTCACGAACAAGCCATGAACTATGTTTATCAGCAAGTTCTGCAACGTTTGGTCGGGCACTTCACGCGCGCCGAACGTACTGCACTTCAATTATTGATTCAGCGAATTGTCGTGGCTGCCGGCGGCATGGAACAAGTGGGCGATTACAAAGTGTTGGTTGCCCATGGGGGCGGCGAAGTCAGCAGCTATACCCTGGCACTGCTGCGTGCGGCGCAACTGACTATCGCGGGCCGCGCGCCCAGGACTTTCAACTTGCGTGTGGCGACGCTCCGACATGCCGGCATGACCCAGGCCACGCTGGATAGCCTGCAGCATGGCTACAGCACACTGTTTTTCCACGACGATCCGCGGGTCGAGCTGCTGATGGTGGAAAACCAGGTAGTGCAGCCGTTCAACCACCAGCGCCCGGCCTCAGGTGCGGGCCGGGAGGTCAGCCAGCGCAATATGCTGATGGTGGGGCACCTGACCTCCGGGGATATTCGCGCGACGTTGTGTAACGATACTTACCTGTCCCTGGGGGATTTCTACCAGCGTGTCACCACCTGGAACGGAGGGGTGCATGCGCTGGTCAGCGGTGATTCACCGCGCAAGCAGAGCCAGTACCTGGCGTGGTTGAAAAAGGCGGCCCAAGCGGCCGGCGTCAGCACTGCGCCGGGCAAGCCGGCCTCGCTCACCGGGTTGTTCGCGCGCATGGAGGAGTGGAGCAACGGCTGTTATCAAGACCTCTATGGCGAGCAATACGTTGCCCATGAGAGCCCCGGCCGGGGTGGGCACCGCCATTTGGCCTACATTGGTATCGCCGACCTGCTTAACAACGTCGACGTTGCTTCAACCCCTCTGCTCAGCGACTTCCTGGGCTACGTCCCCGATCCGTTTGGTTTTCACTTCAGTCATCCAGCCTACCCCAACCCGCTGCTGATGGCTCACCTGCGCGGGGTGCAGGCCCAGTGCCTGCGCGAGCTGTCCTATGAGGACGGCGTGGCGGGTTTTCTGCGCCAGGCGATGGACTACCTGTGTCGCCGGCAAATTCCTGAACATTTGATCGCAGAGGCCTGCGGTGGGGAAGGGCGTGTGCAGTCGACGGCCTACGCCCAAGAGTTTTTTGGCCTGGAGGAGGCCCAGTTGACCTGTTTGCTGTTCTCGCCCTTCATCCATCATGGTGAGCGGTTGGAGGGTTACCTGCGTCAATGCCACCCCGGCATGCTGGTGGCACTCCCCGAGTTGCACAAGGTGCTCCAGGGCAAGCCGGCTGCCGACATGCTGCAGCAATGGGCGATCGACACCAGCGGCTTGCCGCTGCCTCTGCTCCAGCACCTTTACCGCAAGCGCCCGCTGGCGGTTGAACAGGGCGCCGATGCGCGCAAGCGCCGGGCCGCACGCCTGCAGACCAACGCCGAGGCGCGGGCGTTTCAGTTGTTCGGGCGCTAGGCGGGTGCGCCGGTGTGTGCGTCCAGGTAGACAGTCATGAACCTGCGAGGTGAACGGCAGGCGGATTTCGCCTACCAGGCGGTGTACCGCTACATGATCAACCTGATCAACGAAGTCAGCCTGGACATGCCCGTCAAACTGCCTTCTTTGCGGCAGTTGGCGACGCGCCTGAATGTGTCGATCTCGACGATTCAATACGCGTACTCCCTGCTGGAAAAGGAAGGGCGGGTGTATTCGGTGGCCAAATCGGGTTATTTCGCCTGGCCCGTGGCAGCCAATCCGCTGATGGCGGCGGGCGCCGATCTGTTGGAGCGCCTGTATGCGGCGGCGCGGCGGCCCGGAATGGTGGTACTCAGCGGCGATGAACCGGCGCTGCTGGGAGCGCTGGACGGCGCATTGCTGATGCTCGAACGCCAACTGGTGCGCCGCCACCCACGCCAGCTGCAACCCTGGTCGCAGCCTTGCGGCGTCTGGGAGCTGCGCGCCGCGTTGGCGGCGCGTTACACCTCATCGCCGACCCGCTGCTGGCAGGCCGATGACGTCTACATCGGTGCCGATCTGCGCGGTGTATTGGAAATACTCATTGATGTACTGGGTCTCAAGGGCGCCGCGGTATTGGTCGAGTCCCCCTGCGACTGGTTAATACTGCGCCTGCTGCAGGCTGCCGGCGTGCGCGTCATTGAGTTGCCCTGGCAGGTCGACGGTCGCCTGGACCTGGCGCGGCTCGAACACCTGTTGCGCCATGAGCCCGTCCACTTGGTGCTGCTGTCGTCGGTGGTGGGCATGCCGTCGGGCAACGTCATGCTCAACTATGAGCGCTTGCGGGTGGCTCAGTTGCTCGAAGAATATGGCTGCTGGCTGCTGGAGAATGACACCTTTGGCGAGTTGGGTTTTGCGCAGAACCACACGGCGCTGCGCAATCAGGTCAACCCCGAACGGCTGATTGTATTTTCGTCGTTCGAAAAAGTACTCGGCCCCGAAGCCCCGTTCGGCTATGTATTGTCACGCCACCTGAGCAGTGAGCTGCAGCGCCAGTTCCTGCTGCGTTCGTTTCGCCTGTCGTCGATCCGCCAACGCGCGATTGCCCACCTGTATCAAAGCGGGCGGCTGGACCAGCACCTGCAGACGTTGCGCCAGCGCCTGCGTGAACAGGCCGATGCCATGAGCCAGCGCCTGGATCAGCGCCTGGCAGGGCGGGTGACTTACCGCATGCCGCTGGCCGGGGCGAGTTTCTGGCTGCACGCGTCGGCGCCGGTGGACATGCGCCAGGTGTTCCAGCGCCTGCTGGCGCAACAGGTGGTGATTGCCCCGGGGGAATTGTTCAGCCTCAGTGGCTTGCATCATCAGCAACTACGGCTGAGCCATGCGTTCAACGGGCACCCGAACCTGGACGCGGCATTGGATGCGCTGGCGCAGGCCTTGTTGCAGGCGCAGAGCGCCTAGCGTGTGAAAAATCTCTTGCTGGTGTGGGATCTATAACATCGCGCGGCAGTCCAACTCTCAGTAAACTGTCATTTTTTCCGAATCCTTCTTTCCGAGGTTTATGCATGACAATCAGTCCTTTTGCGGGCAAACCGGCGCCAGCCCAGTTGCTGGTAGATATCCCGCGACTGGTTACGGCCTATTACACCGGTCAGCCTGATGCAGCGATCTCCACCCAGCGCGTCGCGTTCGGGACTTCCGGGCACCGGGGCAGCTCGTTCGAACTGAGCTTCAACGAATGGCATGTGCTCGCCATCAGCCAGGCCATCTGCCTGTACCGCGAAGCCCAAGGTATCGACGGGCCGTTGTTCGTCGGCCTCGACACCCATGCATTGTCGACGCCTGCGGGGGCCAGCGCGCTGGAAGTCCTGGCGGCCAACGGTGTGCATGTGATGCTCGCCGAGGGCGATGAATACACGCCGACCCCGGCCATTTCCCACGCCATCATCTGCTATAACCGCGGTCGCACCAGCGGCCTGGCCGACGGCATTGTCATCACGCCGTCCCACAACCCGCCGCAAAGCGGCGGCTACAAGTACAACCCGCCCAACGGCGGTCCGGCCGATACCCACGTCACCAAATGGATCGAGGCCAAGGCCAACGAGCTGCTGGCCAATCGGCTGGCCGGGGTCAAACGCATCACCCACGCCCAGGCGCTCAAAGCCGACACCACCCATCGCCATGATTACCTCAACAGCTACGTGGCCGATCTGATCAATGTGATCGACATGGACGCCATTCGCAGCGCCGACCTGCGTTTGGGCGTCGATCCGCTGGGCGGCGCCGGGGTGCGCTACTGGTCGGCGATTGCCGAGCACTACCGCTTGAACCTGGACGTGGTCAACACCGAAGTCGATCCGACCTTCCGCTTCATGAGCGTCGACTGGGATGGCCAGATCCGCATGGACCCGTCGTCCAGCTACGCCATGCAGGGCTTGATCGGACTCAAGGAACGTTTCGACGTGGCCTTCGCCTGCGACCCGGACCACGATCGCCACGGCATCGTCACCCCGTCCGGCGGCCTGTTGGCGCCGAACAATTACCTGGCCGTGTCCATCGACTACCTGTTCCAGAACCGTCCCGGCTGGCGCGCCGATGCGGCCGTGGGCAAGACCGTGGTCAGCAGCGGCTTGATCGATCGCGTCGCGGCGCGCATCGGACGGCGCCTGTATGAAGTGCCGGTCGGCTTCAAGTGGTTTGCCGACGGTCTGTTCGACGGTTCGCTGGGTTTTGGCGGTGAGGAAAGCGCCGGCGCTTCGTTCCTGCGCAAGGACGGCACCGTGTGGAGCACCGACAAGGACGGTTTGATCCCGGCGTTGCTCGCGGCAGAAATGACCTCACGCAAAGGCCAGGACCCCAGCCAGATCTACCGTGGCCTGACCGACGCTCTGGGCGAACCGTTCGCGATTCGCGTCGACGCCAAGGCCACCCCGGCGCAGAAGGCCCTGCTCGGCAAACTGTCGCCGGAGCAGGTGACGTCCACCGAATTGGCCGGGGAGCGCATCCAGCAGATCCTCAGCCATGCGCCGGGCAACAACCAGGCGATCGGCGGTTTGAAAGTCATGACCGAAAACGGCTGGTTCGCCGCACGGCCATCGGGCACCGAGGACATCTACAAGATCTACGCCGAGAGCTTCATCGGTGAAGATCACCTCAAGCAACTGGTGCAAGAGGCGCAGGTACTGGTTGACGGTGCAATCAGCGCTGGCTGACACGCCTCAGTCAATATAGGCGCGGGTCAGCCCGCGCCTATATTTCGCCTCGAGATCAGGCTAGGTCGACCAGCACGATCTCGCTGTCTTCTATCGCGGTCACGCGCAACAGCTGTTCATCTTCCACCGCGACACCGTCTCGCGCGCGTGCGCGCAAGCCATTGACCTCAATCACCCCCGTCGCCGGCACCAGGTAGGCGCGACGCCCGCTGTCCAGGCGGTATTCGGCAGTTTCCCCGGCTTTCAGGTTGGCCGCCACCAGGCGCGCATCCGCACGAATGCGCAGGCTCTCGCTGTCACCGGCCTTGCCGCTGGCCAGGGTCACAAACCCTTCGCGGTCACCTTTCGGAAACGGCTTGGCGCCCCATGACGGCGGCAGGCCGGCTTCGTTGGGGATGATCCATATCTGGAAAATCTTGGTGGGGGTGGCTTCCAGGTTGTATTCGCTGTGGGCAATCCCGGTGCCGGCGCTCATGACCTGCACGTCACCCGCCTCGGTGCGGCCCTTGTTGCCGAGGTTGTCGGCATGGCTGATGGCACCTTCGCGCACATAGGTGATGATTTCCATGTCGCGATGCGGGTGCTGGGGAAACCCGGTGCCGGGCGCGATGATGTCGTCGTTCCAGACCCGCAGGTTGCCCCAGTGCATGCGCTGGGGATCGTGGTACTCAGCGAATGAAAAGTGATGATGGGCGTCAAGCCAGCCATGATGGGCGCCGCCCAGGGCGGTGAAAGGTCGTAATTCGAGCATGATCGTCTCCAGTTGATGGGGTCATCATCCAACAGTGCATGATCGATAAAAAGCGTAAAAAATGCCTTATTCCTATCGATCAATTGGATTGGTTTCGGATGTTTTGACTTTCACTTCATCGCCTAACTGCATGACGGCAAAGCAATTGGCTGGAACTGCGCGGCGATTCCGGCGACCATGGCGCACTCGTCAACACCCAGCTCATCGCAGGAGTCCGCGTGCCGCAACAAAAGCCTGATCTGCCCCCTGAATTGCGCCCCCTGGCCGAAATGCCATGGTTGAAACGGCTCGCCGCCCGCTTGTTCGGGCATGGCTTGACCCGCTTGCGCGCGCAACACCGGTTCTCCTGGCTGCATGGGCAGGCCGACGGTTTTCGCAGTGGGCACGAGGCGGGTGTGGAGTACGGCTATCGCGAGGGCAAGGCCGACGGCATCGAAGAAGGCCGGCAGGTCCTGCTGATTCGCGACTTCCGCCCGGAAGAACACCGTGCGCCGGGGGTGGATGACAACCTGTTCGATGATTGGCGGCTGCCCCTCACGGCCGATCTGAAAAAACGCATCAAGGCCGATGTGGCACGCTTGCTGCCGGCTCACGCGCAGCCCAGCGCCGCCCAATGGAAGATGATCTTCAGCGACACGCCGTCCACCTCGGTGATCGCCGGTGCCGGTGCGGGCAAGTCCACCTCGCTGGTGTTGCGTATCCTGCTGCTCACCCATTACCTGGGTTTCGAGCTGAGCTCGATGACCGTGGTGACGTTCACCCGTGAGTCGCGCAAGGACTTCATCAACAAGCTCATGGAAGTGCTCAGCTTGTGGGGGCAACCCATTGATATCAAAGAAGCCCAGGCCGTGGTGCGGACCTTTCACTCGCGCATCCTGCCGATGGTGCGCAGCCTGCCGGGCTTCGAGCGGCTGCAGGCGTTCGAGAACCTCAGTGCGGGCTTCGAGGACGCAGACAGCAACCCGTTCGACCTGCGCCTCAACGAGGCGCAACGCCAGCAGATGAACGCCTGCTACCACCGGCTGTACGGCCAGCACACGCGCTTTCGCGAACTGATTGCACCGCTGGCGCGCCATGGTTTGCAGCTCAAGGAGCTGGAGCGTGATCACCCGGACGTGCAGAAGCGCATGGCCGTGACAGAACTGGCCGCCAAGCGCGATGAAGAGCTGTGTGACGTGATTGAAGACCTGTGGTTTCGCGCGGGCGCCTGGCCGATCAAAGGCATCGAGCCGAGTCGCCAGACCGTGGAGATCAATGGCGCGCAATTCCATTGCCATGGCTATATTCCCGAGCTGGATGCCTGGGTCGTGCTGGGCTTCGATTCGCGGGAAAACGCCCAGCTCAGCCGCCCCAATGCCAAGCTGTCGGTGCGTGCGGAATGGGCGGTAAAGCGCACCCTGTTTCAAGCATTCTGCCGTAAACCTTTGATATGGATCGATAGTTACGAGTCGTCAAAGCGTCTTTTAAGCAGCCTGGCCGGTGACGCCAGTGCGGGGCCGGGGTTCGATTACAAGGTCAAAGGCGAGCTGGCGTCGGCGCCGTTGCTGGACTGTTTTGTCATGGCCGCAGGTTTCATCGAGAACCTCGGTCTGGACGTGCCCAGTGCCGTGGGCCAGATGAGTTTCGCCAAAGACGATCCGGACCGCTGCTTCTTTGAGGCCTTGAGCATTTTCTGGAAAGCTCTGGAAGATCATCTGCTCGACCAGTCGCCGCCGATCATGACCTACAACCGCATGTTCTCGCTGTTTGGCGAAAACACCCCGGAAAACCTCAAGTTGCTCAGCGACCCCCTGTTGCGGCCGCTGTCACACCTGATGATCGACGAGTTCCAGGACGTCTCGCCGCAGATCGTCTCCTGGCTGCGCGCCAGCCTGCGTGAAATCCGCAGCCGTGGGCCAGTCATGCATGTAGGACGCGGCGCCCAGCATTCGTCACTGCTGTGCGTAGGGGATGACTGGCAGTCGATCTATGGCTGGCGCGGCAGTTCGCCGAAGTACTTCATGCAGTTCAACCAGGAATTCCCGGCACCGAGTACCACCCGCGTCATGCTCGGCGAGAACTATCGCAGCCATCAGCACATCATCGATGCCGCCGAACACATTGTGCGCGCCGCGCCGGCGATCCCCGGCAAGAAGGCCAAGGCCAGCGGCATACCCAAGGCGTTGGTGCCCGTTACGGTACTGGAACGCGACGATGCGGCCTTGGGCCGGCGCCTGCAGGAGCACTATCAGAAGGGCGATTCGGTGTTAATGCTGTATCGAAAAAGTAGCGATAAGTTATTGATTAATGAGCATATTCAGTCTGTAATTAATGTGGATTCTAGCTTGCCGCCTGCGGCGCGCAGGCTCAAACAATTGACCTATCACAGCGCCAAAGGCCTGCAGGCGGATGCGGTGTTCTTGCTTGGGGATTGCCAGCACGTCACCCGCTCGCCGTACAAGAACCAGGTGTACCGCATGGCGGGCCTGGGCAAGGCCGGCGACACTGAACCCTACGACAACGCGCAAAAAGACGAAGTGCTGCGCCTGGCGTATGTCGGCATTACCCGCGCGGTCAGCCATTGCTACTGGTATGTGGAAAAACCCGAGGGCCAGGCCGTGAATGTGCCGAAGGCCTCGGAGCGGGTCGACGCCAGGAAAGCGTTCTTTGACGATCAGCGCTAAGCACTGTCTGGCACAGGCCCTATGTAGGGGCTTGCCCGCAATAGCGGTGCATCAGTCGATAGACCGCTCGACTGGCGCACCGCTGGTCGTGTTCAAGCCCTTAACAAATGCGGCGGCACAAAACACTCCAGCTCCGCTTCCACCGCTTCGATGATGCGCTCTACATCGGTAGCATTCATCACGGTGGCGCAGGGGATGCCGGCGATGGCGATCAGCGTCTCGCCGCTGGCGCGGTCGAACAGACGCGCGACCATACTGCCGGGAGCGTCCATGCTCCCTTCGAAGCCCATGGGATGGAAATGCCAGCGCATCAGCTGGCAGGCGTTGGGGAATGTCACTTTGTTCATGTTGCCCACCTTGTTCATTGAGCGCTTCCTTTAGCTCGCGGCAGGGGGCCATGACCGTCACTGGTCACAGCGAGTGAGAGTGTAAAAATAGCATTCGTTCATAAATGCAAGGGCAGTTTTTTCGCCCCGTTCGGCGGTTCTTTTCCTATAGCTTGACGTGTGTCATGTCTTGCTAAAGGCTGGGCAAAAGGCCATTAGTCAGAAGTTGCCGTCGGCCATTGATGGCAGCGCTGAAATTCGGCAACCTCCACCTTTTACCCGTCGTAGAGCCATGCATGCCCCACACCGCCGCGGACGATGATTGCCAGCACACCCACGCCACGCGCGAGCTAGTGACGCGCCACCACCTGTGCTGGCGTCATCGCGACCTGGATGGCGTGATGTCTTACTACCATCCGCACATCCAGTACCACGACTTCTTCCAGAACCGCGTCGTCGGCTACGCCGAGCTGCGCGAGTACCTGCAAGCCAGCATGCCGCGCGGGCCCGACGAGGCCATCGAGCACATGGACCGCATTCGCGCCGATGGCGACACCGCGTTCATCCAGTACCGCATCACCCTGCGCGGCGGGCAGGGCCTGGTGTCGTTCCGTACCAGTGAGGCCATCACCGTGCGCGACGGGCTGATCTGGCGGGTCAACGAATATGCGTCACTGGTGCATGAGCACAGCCCCCCAACCACGCGCCCGAGCGTCAGCCGCCTGGGCCTGTCGCCCCAGCAACTGGGGCATATGGCCAACGACCTGCAGCACTACTTTCAGCAGCAACAACCCTACCTGGACCCGGAGTTGGACTTGCAGCGGGTTGCCAAGGAGTGCGGTTACAGTCGCAATCAGATTTCCTACTTGCTCAATCAAGTCCTCGGGCAAACCTTCTATCGCTATGTCAATCAGGCTCGGCTCGTGCATTTGCTGGCTGCGCTGGATAAAGCCAGGCCGCCCATACGCGTGGACGACTTGGCCTATGCGGCGGGGTTCAATTCGTTATCGGCGTTTTATAGCGCTTTTCGCCAGCACACCGGCCTGACGCCGAAGGCTTACATTAAAGGGCGCTTTGAGGGCGAGTCGGCTAGATCAACTGGCAATAAAAAAGATGTGGGTTAAACCTGTCATGTTCGACAGGTTTTTCATTCGCGGATTCGTAGTGTAATGCCCAGGCATCTTTTCTTTCAGTTGGAGTGTCGCTATGTCTAAGCACAATAAATCCGCCCACCCGAACGGTCCAGAGAGTGAAGGCCGCATGGACGGAATCATTAACATCGACGGAACGGATCACACCTTTCAAGCGGACCGTGTGTATATGGATGAGCAAGACGGTGCGCTGAGGTTTTTCGGTGCCCGAACCGTTGACGAGAACCCGGATAAATTCGAAGCGGTTCAAGTGCAACTCACACCGCCCACCATTTCGACGGGTACATACCCGGTGGGCGGGGAGAGTGTTAAAGATGTTATTTACGTCGACCATCAAACCGGTAACAGCTATACAGCTCACAAAGGCGAGGTGTCGCTCACCAGGAGCATCCCCCTTAAACGGTTATTCGGGGTAGTGAGTTGTGAGTTCAGTGTTGACGGTCGAACGACTATCGTAAACGTCCAGTACGCCTTCAAGGGGTAGAATAAATAGTCGGCCCCGCAGCCTCTGCCCGCGTCGGTTAGCGCCAATCATTCGGCGTTGACGGGGCAGCAGGTCGCGCCAACATTTCCCTGCGTGCACGCGCGCAAGACAGCCCCTGACATCCCGCTCTAGGATCCAGCCTATCGAAACGAGGTAGGGGAACCTGGCATGCCGGCATGGCGCACTATCAGTTTATGGATGGACCAGTTGGACGACCCGCTGCTGGCGCGGCCGTCTCTGGAGCACGACCTGGACGTCAACGTGGCCATCATCGGCGCCGGTTACACCGGTCTGTGGACCGCGTATTACCTCAAACGCCAGGCGCCCGAGCTGAACATTGCCATCATCGAGGCGCAAACCGCCGGTTTCGGCGCGTCCGGGCGCAATGGCGGCTGGTTGATGGGCAACCTGTTGGGGGAAGACCGTTTACTCGCCGGCCTCACGCCCGAGCAGCGGCGTGCTTCGTTTGACCTGCTGCACGGCATTCCCGACGAAGTGGCGCAGGTGCTGGCCCGCGAAGGCATCGACTGCGACTACCGCAAGGGCGGCGCCCTGTACTGCGCCGCGCGTTACCCCGAGCAGGAAAGCAGCCTGCGCCTTTATCTGGACAAGCTCTACGCCCAAGGCCTCACCGAGGCCGACTACCGCTGGCTGAGCCCGCAACAACTGGCTGAGCAACTGCGAATCGCCAAGCCCTTTGGCGCGGTTTATGCGCCCCATGTGGCGACGATCAACCCAGCCAAGTTGGTCCGCGGCCTGGCGCGGGTGGTGGAACGCATGGGCGTCAAGATCTACGAAAACTCGCCCGTCACCCATTGGCAGTCCGGCCGCCTGCGCACTGCAAAGGCCGGCGTGCGTGCCGCCTGGGTGGTGCCGGCCGTGGAGGGCTACGCGACCACCTTGGCGCCGTTGGGTCGCTACCAACTGCCGGTGCAAAGCCTGATCGTCGCCACCGAGCCATTACCCGCCAGCACCTGGGACGAAATCGGCCTGAGGCATGGCCAGGCCTTCGGCGAAAGCAGCCGCCAGGTCACCTATGGCCAGCGCTCGGCCGACAACCGTCTGGTGTTCGGTGCCCGTGGCGGTTATCAGTTTGCTGGCAAATTGCGCCACGACTTCGATTTGACCGACAGCGAAGTGGCGCTGCGTCGCTACCTGTTCGGCGAGCTGTTCCCACAGTTGAAAAACGTGCGGATTACCCACTCCTGGGGCGGCAACCTTGGCATGTCGCGCCAGTTCCGACCGCACATGCTCTGCCATCGCGCCACCGGCATCGCGCTGTCCGGCGGCTACGGCGGGGAGGGCGTCGGTGCCACCAACCTGGGCGGTCGCACCCTGGCCGACCTGATCCTGGGCCAGGAGACGCCGTTGACCCATCAACCCTGGGTGATCCGCGAGCGTGGCCTGGAGGCGCTCAAGGCCTGGGAGCCGGAGCCGTGCCGCTGGCTGGGCTACAACGCGATCATTCGCAGTTTTGTCCATGAGGACCAGGTATTGGCCAACCCCAATACCGCGCCCTGGCGCCGCAAGTTGGCGATCGGCGTGGCCGGGTTCATGGAAAGTTTCATGCACTGAGCCGTTCCACTCACACAGGTAGCCCCATGAGCATCACTCAATTCAAAGACGCGCTGAATGCCCATCTGCCGGATTCGTCACCGGTCGCCGTGCCCCTGGGCGAGCCGATCGCCGTGGCGTCGACCTTGAGCGTCGAGCGCAGCGACGGCGTCGAAACCGGTATCTGGGCCTGTACCCCCGGCCGCTGGCGCCGGCAGATCAAAGCCCAGGAGTTTTGCCACTTTATCCAGGGTCGCTGCACCTTCACCCCTGACGACGGTGAAATCGTCCACCTACAAGCCGGCGATGCACTGATGTTGCCGGCCAACAGCAGCGGAACCTGGGATATCCAGGAAACCGTGCGCAAGACCTATGTATTGATCCTGTAACGCTTTGATCCTTGATCGCCTGCCATAAAAACAGCCCTAAAACCGCCAGGAAATCGAACCATGAAAGCCATTGCCCTGTTGCCCTTGATGTTGGTGGCCGCTATCAGTCAGGCCGCCGAGACGGTGAAGATCTACAACTGGTCGAGCTACATTGCGCCGGACACCACGAAGAACTTCCAGAAACAAACCGGCATCGGTTTCAGCTATGACGTGTACGACAGCAACGAAACCCTCGATGGCAAGTTGATGACCGGTAACTCCGGCTATGACGTGGTGTTCCCCTCCAACCACTTCATGGCGCGGCAGATCCAGGGCGGTGCCCTGAAGAAGCTCGACAAGAGCCAATTGCCCAATTGGAAGAACCTCAACCCGGTGCTGCTCAAGGCCCTGGAAAACAACGACCCGGGCAACGCCCACGGCTTCCCGTACCTGTGGGGCAGCACCGGCATCGGCTACAACGTCGACAAGGTCAAGGCAGTGCTGGGCGATAACGCGCCTGTGAATTCCTGGGACCTGATCTTCAAGCCCGAATACATGCAAAAGCTCAGCAAATGCGGGGTGGCCATCCTCGACAATGGCCCGGAATTGTTGCCGATCGCTCTGAATTACCTGGGGCTGCCACCCCACAGCAAGAAGCCTGAGGACTACAAGAAAGCCGAGGCGCTGCTGATGAAAGTTCGCCCCTACGTGGCGTACTTCCACTCCTCGAAATACACCGGCGACCTGGCCAATGGCGACATCTGCGTGGCCGTCGGTTTCTCCGGCGACGTGCTGCAAGCCGAAAGCCGCGCCAAGGAAGCCAAGAATGGCGTGAACATCGGCTATCAGATCCCCAAAGAAGGCGCCGCGATCTGGTTCGACATGGTGGCCATGCCCGCCGACGCCCCGGATGAAAAGGCCGGGTATGCCTTCATGAACTACTTGCTGGAGCCCCAAGTGATGGCCGACATCACCAACTCCGTTCATTACGCCAACGGCAACAGTGCGGCGGACAGCCTGGTGGACCCGGCAATCAAGGCCGATACCAAGATCTACCCAAGCGCGGAAATGATGGGCAAGCTGTTCGCGCTGGAAGCGATGCCGCTGAATATCGACCGGGTTCGCACGCGGGTGTGGAACACCATTCGTACCGGGCGCTGAAGATCTGATGTGGGAGGACGCAAACCCCCTCCCACATTTGGATTCAGGGGTTTTCCAGGTCATGCCCCAACGACTGGATAAACAACGAGAACAGCTCCGGCTGCGAAGAAATATCCAGCTTGGCGTACAGATGCCGGCGATGCACTTTGACCGTATCCGGCGAGATATTCAGGCGCTCGGCCATGGCCTTGGAGGAGAACCCGCGCAATACCAGGCGGGCGACTTCCAGCTCGCGGTCCGAGAGCACGCCGCAGCCGAAATGGCTCAGCGCATCGCGAATCTGGCTGGCCATCGCCTGCGCTGCCGGTACACGCTGGGTGCTTTGCTGCCAATGCTGCTGCATCAACGGCAGCACCCACGCCGCCAAGGTGGTCAGCAGCCCGGTTTCTTCAGCACTGAAGCGCCGCTGCATGCCCAGTGACAGCGACAACGTGCCCGCGCCAGGTAGTTGCAGGATGAATTGCACCTCGTCTTCCAGCACGTTGTCGTGGAAGTAATTGAGGAAGTATTCGCTCTGGCGGAAATGGTCCGGCGCCACTTCCTCCAGGCGGTACACGCCGCTGGCATACCCTTCGCGACAGGCCTGGAAAAACGGGTCAAGCACGTACAGGCCGTTGAGGTACACCAGCATCGACGCCGGTTTGCTGCTGGGCTGGGCGTCGTATTCCTCCAGGGCCTGGGGCAGGCCGTCGAGCGGGTAGAAAATCGCCAGGGCGTTATCGAACGGCAGGCATTGGTGCAACAACAGCACCAGCTGTTTCCAGAATCGCTCGCTGCCGATCTGTGACAGGGTGCGCCCCAGCCCCGCATGCATGCCGACTTCCCTGAACAGGCTCATGTCACAGGTTCCCCTCATCAAAAGATCGGCCAAGGGTTCGGCTTTTGCCGGGTGTCGTCAAGGGGAGTACGCCAATAGGGGAATTGGCTGACAACAGCTCTGGCTTTAACTTCGCGATCATTGAGTGGGAAACATATCCCACGACTTTCAGACTTTTCGTTTCTGCCTCACACCAAAAACAACGACAGAGGATAACGATATGAGTGCTTCCCCCGCGCCTGACGGCGTGCTCAAGCCCACCCTGAGCGTCTTCGATGTGGTGGCCATTACCGTTTCGGCGGTGACGCCCGCCAGTTCGGTGTTCGTGATCGCCCCGTTCGCCATTCAACAGGCCGGCAGCGGCGTGTTCCTGGCCTTTGTCATGGCCGCCTTGCTCGCGCTGATGTTCGCCTTTTGCTACGCCGAACTGGGCCGCGCCCACAACAGCGCTGGCGGTGAATATGTGTATGCCAAGCGGGTATTCGGCGGCATGGCGGGCTATGCGACGTTCCTGACGGTACTGGTGATGTTGCTGTTTATCCCACCGGTACTGGCCACGGGCGCGGCGACCTACTTGAATAACGCCCTGGGCACCCGGTTCGATGCCCAGACCGTTGCGCTGGTCATTGTGGTGTGCAGTTACGCCCTGGGCATCCTCAATATCAAGCTCAATGCCTGGATCACCGGCACTTGCCTGCTGCTGGAAGTGGCGGCCTTGCTGGTGATCGTGTTCCTCGGCTTCGGCCATCCGGTGCAGCCGGTCAGCGTGCTGTTTCAGCCGCAGATCGTCGAAAACGGCATGTTGCACCTGGCGCCCTGGGCCCTGGTGATCGGCGCGGTCGGCATCGGCCTGTTCTCCTTCAATGGCTACGGGCCGGCAGTGCTGCTGGCCGAAGACATGAAATGCGGCGGCAAGGGCGTACACAAAGCGGTGTTGTGGTCCCTGGGGCTGGTGGTGGTGATCGAACTGGTGCCGATCACGGCGCTGCTGATCGGCGCGCCGTCGCTGAGTGCGATGATCAGCAGCCCCGACCCCATCGGCTACCTGCTGACCAGCCATGGCAACGAAACCTTGTCACGCCTGGTCAGTGCCGGGATCTTCCTCTCGGTGTTCAACGCCATCGTCGCCATCGTGATCCAGATCGGCCGCGTGGTATTCAGCAGCGGCCGCGACGCCCTGTGGACGCCGACCATCAACAAACTGTTCACGCGCATTCACCCGCGCTGGGATTCGCCCTGGCTGGCGACGCTGTTCCTGGCGATCCCTTCGGCGCTGCTGAGTTTCAGCTCCAACCTGGCGGACCTCACCTCGTTCAGTGTGCTGCTGATCATGCTGGTGTACCTGATCGTGGCCTTGAGTGCGCTGATGAGCCGGGTGCTGCTGCGTGAGCGCGCACATCCGTATCGCATGCCCTTGTGGCCGCTGCCGGCATTGCTGGCGGTGCTGGGCGCCGGGTATCTGTTGATGACCTTGATCGCGGAGGCTTCGGTGCGCGACATCATGGTCATCATCGGCTTGCTGGCGCTGTCGGTGATTCTGTATTGCATCAGTGGCCGGTTGAGTCCGGCGTATCAGAAACTGTAAGGAGTGGTTATGCGCGCACGTCAATTGGGCATCACGTTGGGGCTGGGCACGCCCGGCGCGTTGAATGCCATCACCGATGTTCCCGGCATCCGGGTCGGCCACAGCACGCTCAAGACCCGCGTCGACGGTAAACAGGTGTGTACCGGCGTCACAGTAGTCCAGCCGCGTGCCGGCGAGGCGCGGCAGCAGCCGTGCTTTGCCGGGTATCACGTGCTCAACGGCAATGGCGACGCCACGGGCCTGGAGTGGATCAGCGAAGCCGGGCTGTTGACCACGCCACTGGCGATCACCAACACCCATAGCCTCGGCATTGTGCGCGACACCCTGATTGCCCTGGAGCGCGAGCGCCTGGCGGACCCGGCCGTGTACTGGTGCATGCCGGTGGTGATGGAAACCTACGACGGCCTGCTGAACGATATCTGGGGCCAGCACGTCAAGCCTGCGCATGTGCGCGAGGCGCTGGAGCACGCCGAAAGTGGTCCGGTACAGGAAGGTGCAGTGGGCGGCGGCACCGGGATGATCTGCCATGAATTCAAGGGCGGCATCGGCACCGCGTCGCGCCGGTTGCCGGCGGAGCAGGGCGGCTGGACGGTCGGCGTGCTGGTGCAGGCCAACCATGGCAAGCGCCAGGAACTGCGGGTCGACGGCTACCCGGTGGGCCGGCAGTTGATGGCGATCCCATCGCCGTTCGCCGAGCGGGGCACGCCGGGCATGGGCTCGATCGTGGTGATCCTGGCCACCGACGCGCCATTGCTGCCCCATCAATGCCGGCGCCTGGCGCAACGCGCGTCCATCGGCATTGCGCGCACCGGCGGCGGCACCGAGGATTCCAGCGGCGACCTGTTCCTGGCCTTCGCCACCGGCAATCAGGCGCTGCCCCCGGCGGACTATGGGCGCAAGGACCTGGCGTTCAGCAGCGCGGTGCAGATGGTCAATAACGATCATATGTCCCCGCTGTTCCTCGCCGCGGCGGAGGCGGTGGAGGAGGCGATCGTCAACGCCATGCTGGCCGGTGAGAGCATGACCACCGACGACGGGGTGCGGGTGCCGGGTCTGGACGGCGAAACACTGTTGCAGGCATTGCGCGAGACGGGCTGGAACAGCTGCCGATAATCCGGTGTATTTATAAAGATGCTGGCTCTTTAATGTGGCGAATGACACCGTGACAATATATTGGATCCATCTAAACAAGTGCGCCGCTCAAGTTGAGCGGCTTTACCGCTATTTAATATTTAAATAACAGCACGGTGCTTTTTGTCGGACAAAAGCAACTAACCCCCTACAAACATTGCACGCGACTTGCTTAAGTTGCCGGCTTGTCGGTTTTCACTGCGTAAATAGATGTGGACGAAAGATTTCAAGTTGTGTCAGTTTCGTGACGCCTTCAAAAGAGGCGAGTGATAGGACGATCTCGCCAGCGGGGTTCCTATCGACCCAAGACTGATGCACTTGCACACAAGGAAGTACGTTTATGTCAAAAGTAAAAGACCAGGCTATTGTGTCTGCCGCGCAAGCCAGCACTGCGTATACGCAAATCGATAGTTTCAGCCATCTGTACGACCGTGGCGGCAACCTCACGATCAATGGCAAACCCTCCTATTCCGTTGACCAGGCCGCCACCCAGCTGCTGCGCGACGGCGCCGCGTACCGGGACGTCGACGGCAACGGCAAGATCGACCTGACCTACACCTTCCTGACCTCGGCCTCCTCGAGCACGCTGAACAAGCATGGTATCTCGGGCTTCAGCCAGTTCAACAGCCAGCAGAAAGCCCAGGCCGCACTGGCCATGCAGTCCTGGTCGGATGTCGCCAACGTTGCCTTCACCGAGAAGGCCAGCGGCGGCGATGGGCATATGACCTTCGGCAACTACAGCGGCGGCCAGGACGGCGCGGCGGCCTTCGCCTACCTGCCCGGCACCGGCGCGGGCTACGACGGCACCTCGTGGTACCTGACCAACAGCAGCTACACACCCAACAAGACCCCGGACCTGAACAACTACGGCCGGCAGACCCTGACCCACGAGATCGGTCATACCCTGGGCCTGGCTCACCCCGGCGACTACAACGCCGGGAACGGCAACCCGACCTACAACGACGCGACCTATGGACAGGACACGCGCGGCTACAGCCTCATGAGTTACTGGAGCGAGAGCAACACCAACCAGAACTTCAGCAAGGGCGGGGTCGAGGCCTATGCCTCCGGGCCGTTGATCGACGATATCGCGGCGATCCAGAAGCTTTACGGCGCGAACTACGCCACCCGCGCTGGCGACACCACCTACGGCTTCAACTCCAACACCGGGCGTGATTTCCTCAGCGCCACCGCCAACGCCGACAAGCTGGTGTTTTCGGTCTGGGACGGCGGCGGCAACGACACCCTGGATTTTTCCGGTTTTACCCAGAACCAGAAGATCAACCTCAATGAGACCTCGTTCTCCGACGTTGGCGGCCTGGTGGGCAACGTGTCCATCGCCAAGGGCGTCACCGTGGAAAACGCCTTCGGCGGCGCGGGCAACGATCTGATCATCGGCAACAATGCCGCCAACCTGATCAAGGGCGGGGCCGGCAACGACCTCATCTACGGCGCTGGCGGTGCGGACCAACTGTGGGGCGGCGCCGGCAACGACACCTTTGTGTTCGGTGCCAGTTCCGATTCCAAGCCAGGTGCGGCGGACAAGATCTTTGACTTCACCAGCGGCGCCGACAAGATCGACCTGAGCGGCATCACCAAAGGTGCGGGCCTGAGCTTCGTCAACGCGTTCACCGGGCATGCCGGCGACGCGGTATTGAGCTATGCCTCGGGCACCCACCTGGGTACCTTGGCCGTGGACTTCTCCGGGCACGGCGTGGCGGATTTCCTCGTCACCACCGTGGGCCAGGCAGCGGTCAGCGACATCGTGGCCTGATGCACCGGCGCGGCGTTGTGGCGCCGCGCTTCCAGGAGGGGCATACACATGCCGCGTTTTGTGCATTTGATCGCCTGTGTCCTACAGGTGTTGTTCGTGTCGGCAGGAGCCCATGCAATGGCTAGCAGTCTCGTTTTACCCACCACCGCGCAGTTGGCCGGACATTGGCAACTGCACCGACAGGATCAGGTCTGTGCCCTGGATTTGCTGGAGCAAGCCACCGCCGTGGGGGGCGATGTGGCCTGCGTCGAGCAATGGCTGGGAGACAAACCCCTGACATGGTCGCCGACGCCGGACGGGATCTGGTTGATGAATGCCGAAGGTTCCGGGATTACCCACTTGAATCGTCAGCGCGACGGCGAATACCAGGCGCGCACGCCATCTGGCGATATCGTGACATTGCAACGAATACCTTAGTTATAACGCTATAACTCGAATTTAATAGTTGGCCGCCGCTTATTCAGGGGCTGGGGCAACTATTGCCGGTCATTGGGTTCAAGGAAGATCAAACACCATGGCGAAGCCCCCTGTTGTTGCGCCTTTATTCAAGGCGCTGGGTGAATATAAAAGTATTTTGATCAGCGTTGGCTGTTTCACTGCATTAATTAACCTGCTGATGCTGGTGCCATCCATTTATATGCTGCAAGTGTATGACCGCGTGCTGTCCTCCCAGAATGAAACCACTCTGGTGATGTTGACGCTGATGGTCGTCGGTTTCTTCGCCTTTATCGGCAGCCTGGAAGTCATCCGCAGTTTTATCGTGATCCGCATCGGCAGCCAGTTGGAACGGCGCTTCAACTTGCGCGTGTATAAAGCCGCCTTCGAACGCAACCTGCAACGCGGCCAGGGGCATGCCGGGCAGTCCCTGGCAGATTTGACCCATCTGCGCCAGTTCATCACCGGGCCGGCGCTGTTCGCGTTTTTTGATGCGCCGTGGTTTCCGATCTATCTGTTGGTGATTTTCCTGTTCAACGTGTGGCTGGGCGTGCTGGCCACGGCGGGGGCCTTGCTGCTGATCGGCCTGGCCTGCCTCAATGAATACCTGACCAACAAGCCCCTGGCTGAGGCTGGCGGTTACTCCCAGCAATCCAGCCAACTGGCCACCAGCCATTTGCACAACGCCGAAACCATCCAGGCCATGGGCATGCTCGGCGCATTGCGCCAGCGCTGGTTTGCCGTGCATTCGCAGTTCCTGGGCTTGCAGAACGCGGCCAGCGACACCGGCTCGGTGATCACCGCGCTGAGCAAATCCCTGCGCCTGTGCCTGCAATCGTTGGTGCTCGGCCTGGGCGCATTCTTGGTGATCAAGGGCGAGATGACCGCCGGGATGATGATCGCCGGTTCGATCCTGATGGGGCGGGTGCTCAGCCCGATCGACCAGTTGATTGCCGTGTGGAAGCAGTGGAGTTCGGCCAAGCTGGCCTATCAGCGGCTTGACCAACTGCTGCGCGAATTTGCGCCGGACGTCGAGCCGATGGCCTTGCCCGCCCCCAAGGGCCAGGTGAGTTTCGAGCAGGTCAGCGCCGGCCCGCCGGGTCGACGCCTGGCGACGCTGCATCAGGTCAGTTTCCACCTGGGCGCCGGCGAGGTGCTGGGGGTGCTGGGCGCGTCGGGGTCCGGCAAGTCCACGCTGGCGCGGGTGCTGGTGGGCATTTGGCCAACCCTGGCCGGCACCGTGCGCCTGGATGGCGCGGATATCCATCGCTGGGACCGTGACGATCTTGGCCCGCACATCGGTTACCTGCCCCAGGACATCGAACTGTTCAGCGGCAGCATCGCCGACAACATTGCGCGCTTTCGCGATGCCGACCCGGCGCAAGTGGTCCAGGCGGCGCAACAGGCCGGCGTGCATGAATTGATTCTGCGCCTGCCGCAAGGCTACGACACCGTGTTGGGCGACAACGGCGGCGGCCTGTCCGGCGGCCAGAAGCAACGGGTGGCCCTGGCGCGTGCGCTGTATGGCGGGCCGCGGCTGGTCGTGCTGGACGAACCCAACTCCAACCTCGACACCGTCGGTGAAGCCGCGCTGGCCAGCGCCATCGTGCAACTGAAGGCCCAGGGCAGCAGCGTGATTCTCGTCACCCACCGCTCTTCGGCCCTGGCCCAGGCCGATAAGTTGCTGGTGCTCAACGAAGGCCACCTGCAAGCGTTTGGGCCGAGCCAGGACGTGCTGCGCGCGTTGTCCGGCCAGCAGGCGGCGACGCAGGAAAAAACCGGCGTCAGTTTCAGTCGTCAGTATCAAACCGCAAGGAATCCAGGCGCATGAGCATGCTCACTGTGGAACAACGCGACGCCGCTTTTTTCGTGCGTCTGGGCTGGTGGCTGACGGTGGTCGGTGCCGGTGGGTTTTTCCTCTGGGCCAGCCTGGCGCCGCTGGACCAGGGCATTCCGGTGCAGGGCACCGTGGTGGTCTCGGGCAAGCGCAAGGCCGTGCAGACCTTCAGCCCCGGCGTGGTCAGCCGGATCCTGGTGCGCGAAGGTGAGACGGTCAAACAGGGCCAGCCGCTGTTTCGTCTCGACCAGACCCAGAACCAGGCCGATGTGCAATCGCTGCAAGCGCAGTACCGCCTGGCCTGGGCCAGTGTGGCGCGCTGGCAGAGCGAGCGCGACAATCGCGCGGCCATCGTGTTTCCCGCCGAACTCAGCACCGCCCCGGACCCTGCGCTGGCCTTGGTGCTCGAAGGCCAGCGCCAACTGTTCAGCAGCCGCCGCGAAGCCTTTGCCCGTGAACAGGCGGGGATTCGCGCGAATATCGACGGCGCCACGGCGCAGCTCAATGGCATGCGCCGCGCACGCAGCGACCTGAGCGCCCAGGCTCAATCCTTGCGCGATCAACTGAGCAATCTGCAGCCCCTGGCCGACAATGGCTACATCCCGCGCAACCGTTTGATGGAGTACCAGCGCCAGCTGTCCCAGGTGCAACAGGACCTGGCGCAGAACACCGGCGAAAGCGGCCGAGTGGAGCAGGGCATCCTCGAATCGCGGCTCAAACTGCAGCAGCACAGCGACGAATACCAGAAGGAAGTGCGCAGCCAACTGGCTGACGCGCAACTGCGCAGCCTGACCCTGGAGCAGCAACTCACGTCCGCCGGGTTCGACCTGCAACACAGCGAAATCAACGCGCCGGCCGATGGCATTGCGGTCAACCTCGGCGTCCACACCGAAGGCGCGGTGGTGCGTGCTGGGGAGACCTTGCTGGAGATCGTGCCACAGGGCACGCGGCTGGAAGTCGAGGGGCATTTGCCGGTCCACCTGGTGGACAAGGTCGGCACCCACCTGCCGGTCGACATCCTGTTCACCGCGTTCAACCAGAGCCGTACCCCGCGTGTGCCGGGGCAGGTCAGCCTGATTTCCGCCGACCAACTGCTCGACGAAAAAACCGGCGCGCCGTACTACGTGCTGCGCACCAGCGTCAGCGAGGCCGCGCTGGAAACACTCCACGGCCTGGTGATCAAGCCGGGCATGCCCGCCGAGATGTTCGTGCGTACCGGCGAGCGCTCGTTGCTCAATTACCTGTTCAAGCCGCTGCTCGACCGCGCCGGCTCTGCGTTGACCGAGGAATGAACATGAAACCGCTGTTCATTGCCGTGCTGTTGAGCTGTGCGCCTGCCCAGGCCGCCATGGGCCCGTTCGATGTGTACGAGCAGGCTCTGCGCAACGATCCGGTGTTCCTCGGCGCGCTCAAGGAACGCGACGCCGGCCTGGAAAACCGCACCATCGGCCGCGCCGGGTTGCTGCCGCGGCTGTCCTACAACTACAACAAGGGGCGCAATAATTCCGAAGCCCACCTGCCTGACGGGCGTGGCGGCAGCTATCGCGACGCGCGCAATTACAACAGCTACGGCTCGACCTTCAGCCTGCAGCAGCCGCTGTTCGACTACGAAGCCTATGCCAACTACCGCAAGGGCGTGGCCCAGGCGCTGTTTGCCGATGAAAGTTTTCGCGACAAGAGCCAGGCGCTGTTGGTGCGGGTGTTGAGCTATTACACCCAAGCGTTGTTCGCCCAAGACCAGATCGAGATCGCCCGCGCCAAGAAAAACGCCTTCGAGCAGCAGTTTCAGCAGAACCAGCACCTGTTCCAGCAGGGCGAGGGCACGCGCACCGACATCCTTGAAGCTGAATCGCGCTATGAGCTGGCCACGGCCGAAGAAATCCAGGCGCTGGATGAACAGGACGCCTCGTTAAGAGCGTTGGGCGCGCTGATCGGCGTGCAGAGCGTCAACATCCACGACCTCGCGCCGCTCAATCAGCGCTTCGCCGCCTTCAGCCTGACGCCGGCCAACTACGACACCTGGCACGCGCTGGCGATCAGCAACAACCCGACGCTGGCCTCGCAACGCCAGGCCCTGGAAGTGGCGCGTTATGAAGTGGAGCGCAACCGTGCCGGGCACTTGCCGAAGATCACCGCGTATGCCAGTTCGCGCCAGCAGGAATCCGACAGCGGCAACACCTACAACCAGCGCTACGACACCAACACCATCGGCGTCGAAGTCAGCCTGCCGTTGTATGCCGGTGGCGCTGTCTCCGCCTCTACGCGCCAGGCCAGCCGCGCCATGGAGCAGGCCGAATACGAGCTGGAAGGCAAGACCCGCGAAACCCTGATCGAACTGCGTCGCCAGTTCAGCGCCTGCCTGTCGGGCGTGAGCAAGCTGCGCGCCTACCAGAAAGCCCTGACCTCGGCCGAGGCGCTGGTGGTGTCGACCCGGCAAAGCATCCTCGGCGGCGAGCGGGTCAACCTCGATGCGCTCAACGCCGAGCAGCAGCTCTACAGCACCCGGCGCGACCTGGCCCAGGCGCGTTATGACTACCTGATGGCCTGGACCAAATTGCACTACTACGCCGGCAACCTGCGCGATACCGACCTGGCGCAAGTCGATGAGGCCTTTGGGCCGGTGGGCAAGCAGCCGTAGCTGCACCTGGGACGTCATTGCGCTTTCTCGACAACTCCAACAACAGAGAGGCACTACCGATGGGAATCTTTGATTATAAAAACCTTGGCACCGAGGGTTCCAAGGCGCTGTTCGCCGATGCGATGGCGATCACGCTGTATACCTACCACAACCTGGATAACGGCTTTGCGGTGGGCTATCAGCACCACGGCTTGGGCGTTGGCCTGCCGGCGACGCTGGTCGGTGCATTGCTCGGCGGTGCCGACTCCCAAGGCGTGATTCCCGGTATCCCGTGGAATCCCGATTCGGAAAAGGCCGCCCTGGAAGCACTGCAACACGCCGGATGGACGCCGCTCAGCGCGAGCACCCTGGGTTACGCTGGCAAGGTCGACGCCCGGGGCACGTTTTTCGGTGAAAAGGCTGGCTACACCACCGCGCAGGCCGAAGTGCTGGGCAAGTACGATGACGCCGGTCGACTGCTCGAAGTCGGCATCGGCTTTCGCGGTACGTCGGGGCCGCGGGAAAGCCTGATCGGCGATTCCATCGGTGATCTGCTCAGCGATCTGCTCGCCGCCCTGGGCCCCAGGGATTACGCGAAGAACTACGCCGGCGAAGCCTTCGGCGGTTTGCTCAAGGCGGTTGCCGAGTATGCCGGCGCCCATGGCCTGAGCGGTTCCGACGTGCTGGTCAGCGGCCACAGCCTCGGCGGGCTGGCGGTCAACAGCCTGGCGGAGTTGAGCGACCAGCGATGGTCGGGGTTCTACAAGGACGCCAACTATGTGGCCTACGCGTCGCCGACCCAGAGCGCCGGCGACAAGGTGTTGAACATCGGCTATGAAAACGACCCGGTATTCCGTGCGCTGGACGGTTCATCCTTCAACCTGTCGTCCCTGGGCGTGCATGACAAACCCCATGAATCGACCACCGACAACATCGTCAGCTTCAACGATCACTACGCCTCGACGCTGTGGAACGTGCTGCCGTTCTCCATTGCCAACCTGCCGACCTGGGTGTCGCATTTGCCCAGCGGCTATGGCGACGGCATGACCCGCGTGCTCGAATCCGGGTTCTACGACCAGATGAGCCGGGACTCGACGGTGATTGTCGCCAACCTGTCCGACCCGGCGCGGGCTACCACCTGGGTGCAGGACCTCAACCGCAATGCTGAGCCGCACAAGGGCAACACCTTCATCATCGGCAGTGACGGTAATGACCTGATCCAGGGCGGCAAGGGCGCGGACTTCATCGAAGGCGGCAAGGGCAACGACACCCTTCGCGACAACAGTGGCCATAACACCTTTCTGTTCAGCGGGCCGTTTGGCCAGGATCGGGTGATCGGCTATCAATCGAGCGACAAACTGGTGTTCACGGATGTGCAGGGCAGCCTGGATTATCGCGAGCACGCCAAGGCGGTGGGCGGCGATACGGTGATCAGTTTTGGCGCGGACTCGGTGACGCTGGTGGGGGTGAGCAACTGGTCGGGGGAGGGTGTCGTGATCGGTTGAAACCGCGTTGGCACGCGGTTCAAAGGGTGGGAGCAAGCGGGCTCCCACATGTTTGATGAGGGATGCAGGGCGGGATCAGTCTTCCTTGCGAACCGTGGCCACATCATCGGCTCTGACGCGGATGCGCTTGCCGGCGATGTCGGTGAATTCATAGAAGCCGTCGGCGGTCTTGGTCTTCGGCGTGTCTTTGGTTAAATACTGCGTGCCGTTCTGCAATGTCACTACGGTTTGCGTCGCGCAACCGGCCAATACCAGAAAAGTGAGTGCAACCAGTGGCAGACCCAAATTCTTCATGTTCATAACCCTTACCTTAACCCTGAAAAGTCCCGCGGCCTGAGGCTGCGGGCCATAAATGTTACGCCATCAATTCCCCTATCTGATCACTTTTACGCAAAAAGTTGCGTGCGCCATTTATCTATTACCGATTGCAACAACGCGTCAGCGGCGGCACTCTGTATGCATAACCAGTATTTAATCGCTGCGGACCATGCCCGAAACCCTCGAAAACCCCCTGTATTACCTGCATAACTTCCGTCAGGTGCTGGATTGGCTGGCACAACGCTATGCTGATCTGCTCGATGCTGAAGAAGCGCATTTCATTCAGCAATTCGACAGGTTGCCGCAGGCGTCCCAGGCATTACTGGTACGTCTGGTGATGCGCAAGGGCGTGCATTTTCGAGCGGGCAAGCTCAATTACCCGGAGATCGGCTGCGCTCATGCGGCAGCGCGTCCGCTGAAGGCTTTGGGTTGGGTGGATGATCAGTGCCTGCTGGGCTTTGACGAACTGTTCGGGTTGCTGCAAAAGGGCGAGTTGCTGGGCGCGTTCCAGCCGTGGATCGAGCAGCCCAAGGGCAAAAAGGCCGATTGGCTCGAGCAACTGGCGCCGCAGTTCGATGAGCGTCGCTGCTTTGCCCACTGGTGCCCCGAGCTGGATGACGTGCTCTACAGCGTCACTGTGATGGACTTGTGTGATCGCTTGCGCTTGATGTTCTTCGGCAACCTGCATCAGGACTGGTCGGAGTTCGTGCTGGCGGACCTGGGCATCTATACCTACGAAAAAGTCGAGTTTTGCGCACAGTCCCGTGGTTTGCGCAGCCGCGATGACGTGCTGGGGTTTCTGTTCCTGCATCAGTGCCAGCAAGCCTTTGAGTCCGCGCAGGCGCTGGACAGCGTGCTGGCGCAGATCGCTACGTTGCAGACCGACAACCCCTGGCTGGAAAAACGCCGGGCCAAGCTGTTGTTCCAGGTCGGCCAGTCTTGCGAGCGCAGTGCCGAGTTGGCGTTGGCCGAGCAGATCTACCGGGCCTGTGCTTATCCCGGCGCGCGCGCACGCTTGATTCGCGTGCTGGAGCGCCAGGAAGACTACGCCCAGGCCATGGCCCTGGCATGTGCCGCCCACGAGGCCCCGGAAAGCCCCGCCGAGCAGCAACACCTGCTGCGAGTGTTGCCGCGCCTGCGGCGCAAGCTGGGCGCGCCAGCCGTGCCCAAGACCAAGCCTCGGGACGTCACGCGCCTGGACCTGGCGCTCCCGCCGCCGCCGCCCTCGATGGCGGTGGAGTATTGCGTGCAGGCCCATCTGAGCGAGCCCGATGCGCCGGTGTACTACGTCGAAAACGGCCTGATCAATTCGCTGTTCGGCCTGCTGTGCTGGGAGGCGATCTTCGCGCCGCTGCCGGGGGCATTTTTCCACCCGTTCCAGCGCGGGCCGGCGGATTTGCACAGCGAAGACTTCCATCAGCGCCGTGCGTCACTGTTTGCCGCCTGTCTCGAGCAACTGCAGGATGACCGCTACAAACACACCATCCGCCAACGGTACGTGGACAAGTGGGGCATCCAGTCACCCTTTGTCTTCTGGAACCTGCTCAGTGAAGAACTGTTGGAGCAGGCCTTGGCATGCTTGCCCGCCGAACACTTGCGTTGCTGGTTCGAGCGGCTGCTGCTGGATATCCGCGCCAACCGCGCGGGTATGCCGGACCTGATCCAGTTCTGGCCCGCGCAGAAAACCTACCGCATGATCGAAGTCAAAGGCCCCGGCGATCGCCTGCAAGACAACCAACTGCGCTGGCTGGAGTTCTGTGGCGAGTACCAGATGCCGGTCACCGTCTGCTATGTGCGCTGGGCGCAGTCCGCTTGAGCTACACCGTGGCGGTGCGCGCACTGTGTGAGTTCACGGCCAAGGTCGGCGACCTCGACCTGCGTTTTACCCCGTCGCCCAGCGCCCAGGAAGGCATCGCCGGCCATCGCACGGTCGCCTCGCGGCGCAGCGCGCACTACCAGAACGAAGTGGTCCTGGAAGGCGAGTACGAGGAACTCAAGGTGCGGGGCAGGGCGGACGGCTACGACCCGGACAGCAACCGCCTCGAAGAGGTGAAGACCTATCGCGGCGACCTCGACGCCCAGCCCGCCAACCATCGGCAATTGCATTGGGCCCAGGTCAAGGTCTACGGCTGGTTGATGTGCCAGAAGCTCGGGCTTGCGCACATCGATTTGGCGCTGGTGTATTTCGATATCGTCGGCGAGGGCGAAACTTCGCTGAACCAGCGCTTTGCGGCCGCCGATCTGCAACGCTTCTTCAACCGGCAATGCGCGTTGTTTCTCGGTTGGGCCCGCCAGGAGATGCAGCACCGCGACGCCCGCAACCGCGCCGCACAGGCCCTGGCGTTCCCCCACAGCGCCTTTCGCCCCGGCCAGCGCAACCTCGCAGAGTCGGTGTACAAGGCCGTCAGCACCGGCCGCTGCCTGATGGCCCAGGCGCCCACCGGCATCGGCAAAACCGTCGGCACGATCTTCCCCATGCTCAAGGCCTTGGCGCCCCAGCAACTGGACAAGGTGTTGTTCCTCACCGCCAAGACCCCGGGCCGCAAGCTGGCCCTCGACGCCGCGCAAGTGCTGTATGCCAGCAGTCCCGAACTGCCGCTGCGCGTGCTGGAGCTGGTGGCGCGGGACAAGGCCTGCGAACACCTGGACAAGGCCTGCCACGGCGAATCCTGCCCGCTGGCCAAGGGTTTCTACGACCGCTTGCCCGCCGCGCGTATCGCGGCCGCCAAGGTGCGCCTGCTCGACCAACGCAACTTGCGCGAGGTCGCCCTGGAGCACGGCCTCTGTCCGTATTACCTGAGCCAGGAAATGGCGCGCTGGAGCGACCTGGTGGTCGCCGACTACAACTACTATTTCGACTTCGGCGCGCTGTTGTTCGGGCTGGCCCAACTCAACCAGTGGCGCGTCGCGGTGCTGGTGGACGAAGCCCATAACCTGGTGGAGCGCGCACGATCGATGTATAGCGCCAGCCTTGATCAGTACACCCTCAAGACCGTGCGCGATACGGCGCCGGAGCCGTTGAAGAAACCTTTGCAGCGCTTGAATCGTGAGTGGAACGCGTTGCACAAGGACCAACTCGCGCCGTATCAGGCCTACGCAGGCAGACCCGACAAAATGCTCCAGGCCCTGAGCCTTTGCGCCGGCGCCATGGGTGACTATTTCAACGACCACCCCGAAGCACTCAATGGCGATCTGCAGGCGTTCTATTTTGAGGCACTGCAATTTGCCAAGGTCGCCGAGCTGTTCAACGAACATTTCATCTTTGATATCAGCCTGCGTCAGTTGCGCGGCAAGCGCAGCAGTTCCACCTTGTGCCTGCGCAATGTGGTGCCCGCCGAATTCATCCGCCCGCGATTGACGGCGGCGCGCAGCAGCGTGTTGTTTTCCGCCACACTCAGCCCGCGCCATTACTACGCCGACCTGCTGGGCCTGCCGGCGGACACTGCCTGGGTCGATGTGGAATCACCGTTCAATGCCGCGCAGTTGCGGGTGCGGATTGTCGATGAGGTCTCCACCCGGTTCGTGCATCGCCAGACCTCGCTGGAGCCCATCGTTGAATTGATCGCCGAGCAGTTCGCTCACCAACCGGGTAATTACCTGGCGTTCTTCAGCAGTTTCGATTATCTGCAACAAGTGGCGCTGTTACTCGCCGAGCGACACCCGCACATCGCACTGTGGCAGCAGTCACGCGGCATGGCCGAAGCCGAGCGCCGGGCGTTTCTCGAACAGTTCACCGAACACAGCCAGGGCGTCGGTTTTGCGGTGCTGGGCGGCGCGTTTGGCGAAGGCATCGACCTGCCCGGTGCGCGCTTGATCGGCGCGTTCATCGCAACCCTGGGGCTGCCGCAACTGAACCCGATCAATGAACAGATGAAGCAGCGCATGGGCGCGATCTTCGGCTCCGGCTACGACTACACCTACTTGTACCCGGGCATTCAGAAAGTCGTGCAGGCGGCGGGGCGGGTGATCCGCAGCCAGCAGGACCAAGGCGTGGTGATGTTGATCGATGACCGGTTCGGCGAAGCGCGGGTGCGGCAGCTGTTGCCTCGGTGGTGGGCGATAGCGACTAAAGCGTGACGCCGCTCAATTGCGCGCTCAATGCCCAGAGCCGCTCGGCTTGCTCCGGATCGATGGCCCATGCGCGGACGCCGGAGCGTTTGGTGTCGTCCTGAGAGAGCACGGCAACCTCACAATCTTCGCAGTACAGGCCGCCCATACCCTCCAGTAAAGGGCTGACGCCACACCACAGCATCGTCGCTGCGCCTTGTTCGGGACGTTTGTAATGTTTGGCTGGACGGATGTTCCCTGAATCGTCCAGTGCTCCAATCAACGCCAGGTCGTCCCTATCAAGGTAGCGAACCAGGTCTGTGAGGATCTCCCCGGGATGCACGGAAAATGCACGCACGCCGTGTGCTTTACCGCGTTGATCCAGCGCCACGGCAAACAGCGCGTTGGCCGTCTTTGATTGGCCGTAGGCGGCCCACTTGTCGTAAGGGCGTCGCTCAAACTGTGGGTCGTCGAAATGAATAGGGCTCAACCGGTGGCCTAGCGACGATACCGACACTACCCGCGCACCGTCGGCTTCGCACAAGGCCGGCCACAGGCGGGCGGTCAGTTGAAAGTGGCCCAGATGATTGGTGGCGAACTGCGCTTCCACACCCTTGCCGTTGCGTTGCAGTGGCGTGGCCATGATTCCGGCGCTATTGATCAACAGGTGTAATGCCCGCCCGGACGCCAGGAAATTGCGTGCAAAGCAGTCGATGGACGCCGAGTCGAGTAAATCCAGGTTGCCCCGCTCAACCCCGGCTATGCCATCGAGGTTGCGTTCGGCCTTGAGCGGGTCCCGTGCAGGCACGATGACCTGCGCACCTGCGGCTGCCAACACGCGCACGGCTTCCAGGCCAATGCCTGAATAACCACCGGTGACGATGGCAGTCATACCGTGCAAATCTTTACCCGCCAACGCTTGCATAGCGGTTGTCGTGCCGTCGAATCCACTCTCGATAGGGCGTTGTTTATTGATCATAGGGAGTTCTCCAGGGGGAGCCGTTATGTTCTCCCCTGGATGCCGGACGCGAAACGCCATAAAGTCCGTATTTCTGTCGCGATCGTCCGGAGTTTTTTTATGGATACCCTGTCCGACGTGGTGGGGCTGTTAAAGAGTCATCGGTCCTATTTCGCCGGCCTCAAGGCTGGCGGTGATTGGGCCCTGGATTTTCCACCGCCGGAGGGCATCAAGTTCAATGCCGTGGTGGAGGGAAAGTGTTGGCTGGAAGTCGAGGGCATGCCCGTACCGATGCCCTTGAGCGAGGGCGATTGCTTTTTGTTGACGCAGAACCGTCCCTGGAGGTTGTCCAGCAACCTTGCACTTGAGGGCGTTGACGCGCGCGCGGTGTATCGTGACGCCGTGGGGGGGATCGCTCGCCTGGGTGAGACTGTGGATCTGTTCCTGATAGGCGGGCGCTTTAGCTACGGTGACGACGCCCGTCTATTGCTGGAGGGGTTGCCGCCGGTGGTGCGTATCAGTGCGAGGTCCGAGCAGGCCAGCGTGTTGCGCTGGTGTCTGGATCGCCTGGCTCGGGAATATGCCAGCCCGATGCAAGGCGCGGCGTTGATGACCGAGCATCTGGCGCAAATGATGTTGGTGCAGATCCTGCGCCTCTATCAGTCATCCATGGGCGCTACTACCACCGGTTGGTTGGCGGCGTTGAACGATCCGCGGTTGGCGCCGGTACTGCAGCAAATACACGCCGCGCCGGCACGCCGCTGGACCTTGAGCGACATGGCCGGTGTCGCGAGCCAGTCCCGTTCGACTTTTGCCCTGCACTTCAAGCAGCGGGTCGGAATGGCGCCCCAGGAGTATCTGACGCGCTGGCGCATGCACCTGGCGTTACAGGCCTTGAACACGTCTGCCAGGAGTGTTTCCTGTATCGGCCAGTCACTCGGGTATCAGTCGGACAGCGCGTTCAGCAGTGCCTTCAAGCGCCTGATGAACTGCTCCCCGCGGGAATACCGCGAGCGAAAGCACGCGCCCCTCGGTGTCTAAACCACCTCCAGGTACGAGCGGTGAATCGCCCGCGCCAATTCGCGTACCGTGTCGATGAATTCCGTCAGGCGGCTGTGCAAGCCTGCTTCGAGGATTTCGTCGATCCCGGTATAGCGCAGCCGCGCTTCGAACTCGGCGGCCAAGCGCTGCGCGGTGCGCCCATAACTGCCTGGCAAGTCCGCCAGAATGTGGCTCAGTTCCTCGATACAGGCATGCAACGAACGCGGCACATCACTGCGCAACAGCAGCAACTCCGAGACCGAGCGTGCATTCAGCGCATTCGGATACAGCTCCGTGTACGCCTCGAATGACGACAGGGCGCGGAGCAGGGCGCTCCACTGGTAATAACCGCGCGCCGACAAGTCGCTGACTTCCTCCGATTCCTCGCCGAACATCTCGTAGCGCGCATCCAGCAGGCGCAAGGTGTTGTCGGCGCGCTCGACGAAGGTGCCCAGGCGAATGAACCGGTAGGCGTCATTGCGCATGATGGTGCCGGACGTCGCCCCGCGAAACAGGTGCGAACGCTGTTTGACCCAATCGCAGAAGTGGCTGATGCCATGGCGCGCCAGCCCGCCGGCGGCGATGCTGCGCATTTCCAGCCAGGTGGCGTTGAGGTTTTCCCACATGTCGGCGGTGATGCGCCCGCGCACGGCATGGGCGTTGCCCCGCGCGGCGCGCAGGCAGTTGTAGATGCTGGCCGGGTTTTCTTCGTCGAGGGCGAAGAAGTGCAGCATGCGCTCGGCATCCAGTTGGCCGTGGCGCTCCAGGTAGCTGTCCAGGGTGCCGCTGCTGAGCAGCGACATCGCCAGTTCGTCCAGGCCATCGCTGCGCCCGGCCTGGGGCATCAATGACAGCGAATAACTGACCTCGAGCATGCGCGCCAGGTTCTCGGCACGCTCCAGGTAACGGGACATCCAGTACAGGTCCGCGGCGGTTCTACTCAACATACTCAGCCCTCCACCACCCAGGTGTCCTTGGTTCCGCCGCCTTGCGACGAGTTGACGATCAACGACCCTTCGCGCAACGCCACGCGCGTGAGGCCACCGGGTACCAGGCGCGTCTCCTTGCCCGACAGCACGAACGGGCGCAGGTCGATATGCCGGGGGGCGATGCCGTTTTCGACAAATGTCGGGCAGGTGGACAGGCTCAGGGTCGGTTGGGCGATATAGGCGTGGGGACGCGCCTTGATGCGTTGGCGGAAGTCCTCGATCTCAGCCGCCGTGGAAGCGGGGCCGACCAACATGCCGTAGCCGCCGGAGCCCTGGGTTTCCTTGACCACCAGTTCCGGCAGGTGGGCCAGCACATGGGACAGCTCATCCGGCTTGCGGCACTGAAACGTCGGCACGTTTTGCAGGACCGGTTCTTCGTCCAGGTAGAAGCGGATCATTTCCGGCACGTAGGGGTAGATCGACTTGTCGTCCGCGACGCCGGTGCCGATGGCGTTGGCCAGCACCACGTTGCCGGCGCAGTAGGCCGCGACCAGGCCGGGCACGCCGAGCATCGATTCCGGGTTGAACGCCAGCGGGTCGAGGAACGCGTCGTCGATACGGCGGTAGATCACGTCCACGGCCTTGGGGCCGTCGGTGGTACGCATGAACACCTTGAGATCCTGCACGAACAGGTCGGCGCCTTCCACCAACTCCACGCCCATTTCCCGGGCCAGGAACGCATGCTCGAAAAATGCGCTGTTAAAGCGCCCCGGCGTCAGCACCACCACATTGGGGTTGTCCAGGCGGCTGGCGCTTTTCAGGGTTTTGAGCAGCAGGTTGGGGTAGTGGTCCACTGGCGCGATGCGCTGTTTGGCGAACACTTCGGGGAACAGGCGCATCATCATCTTGCGGTCTTCGAGCATATAGCTCACACCGCTGGGCGTGCGCAGGTTGTCTTCGAGCACGTAGTAGGTGCCGTCGCCATCGCGCACCAGATCCACCCCGGAAATATGCGAGTAGATGTCGCGGTGCAGGTCGAGGCCGACCATCGCCTTCTGATAACCCTCGTTGCCAAGCACCTGGTCCGCCGGAACGATCCCGGCCTTGATGATGCGCTGGTCGTGGTAGATATCGGCAAGGAACATGTTCAGCGCAGTGACGCGCTGGATACAGCCACGCTCGATGATGCTCCATTCACTGGCAGGGATGCTGCGCGGGATGATGTCGAAGGGGATCAGGCGTTCGGTGTCCTGCTCGTCGCCATACAAGGTGAAGGTGATCCCGGCGCGGTGGAACAACAGGTCGGCTTCGCGGCGACGCTGGTCCAGCAGTTCTGGCGGCGTATTGGCCAGCCAGCGGGAGAATTCCTGATAGTGCGCGCGGCATACACCGTGTGCGTCATTCATTTCATCAAAGAAAGATCGAGCCATTCCAGTACCTTGTCAGTGCCGAGGGAAGCGCGGGGGGCACTGCCGCTTTGAAAAACGCATTTTTTATGAGCCCGTGGCGCAGGGTGCCATCGGGCCAGGTCCTTACTTTCTTATGGGGTCGGCTCTGGGTCGGGGGGTAACGAATGCTCCTGTATCCGGGCATGACGGGTGAACGATGAATGGACTAAGCAATGCCTGTGCCGAAACCGGCAAAGCGTCTCTATTCCCTTGTGGCGAGCGCGTTTGCTCGCCACAAGGGAACGGCGCGCGCACTACAACAGTGCATACGCGAACTTGAACGTCTCTGAATGCCCGGCCAGGGATTCATCGGAACTTTAACGACCCGCGCAGGGCCTCATCTTGACGCAGGCCGCGTTCTTCAAAAGAGCTACGCTATGTCAAGGCGATCAGAGGAGACGGTCATGTCAAAAGATTCGGAAGAAGACCTCAACGACCCCGGCAACGAAGACCCGGGGTCGCTGATGGATGATGCAGAAGTGCCGCTCAAGGAACCGGATGACGCCGCGGACCCTGGCAGCGGTGAACATCAAGACTGATTGTTCATACCTTGCCAGCGTTGGCCGGCTGCCGGTATGAGCATTAGTTGATCATGTTCCTATCCAGGAGTGTTCGGCGCCAATCCTTATCTGGAGTTGGTGAAGAAGTGATAGGTAGTGCTCCTTCATTTTTTTTATCTGATTACCCAGCAGGTCCGGCGGAGTAATACCCTTGCTCGCATAATATTGGCGCGCTTCACGTTCAATATCGACTATCGGTCCGGATGAGACCAGCTTACCGTCGACAATCTTCGATTCTTTAGCCAACCCATCGAGGCCCAGATGGTACATGTCAGGTCTTTTTGACTGGAGCACGTCATCAAACATTGTTGGGCCTACCGTCTCGAAAATCTTACTTTCGTAGGTGCGAAATTCAGAGGTGTATTGGATTTCCCCTCCGGGGCCTCTGGTGACGGTGGGGCGGTTGCTTTCAAAGTAAGCTTTGTTAGCGGAAAATCGCTTGTTCATCTCCGCGATCATATCGTTAATAACCGGATTGCCAGGCTGCGTCGCAAAGTTACTGGTGTTGTAGAAGGGTTTGTAGTCCGTAATAGTATGGGCGACGGGTCTGTTAAGCAGAATGTCGCTGGAGCCCGCCTTCAATGCGGTAGCGCCAATATTGACTGGAATCGCATCATCGGTGTCGAGGTAAATGCCTCCGTATTTATTCATCAGTGGGTAACGGGCGACATCCGAAGTGGCGGCGAGATTTTTACCTTGCCCCTGTCGAAAATAGTTGTACATTTCAGTGTCTTTCAATTGTTTGAAAAAATCGTCCTCGTGCAGATTCATGACGCTTAGGCCAGGCGCTTGAGTGTGCAATTTGCTTTTGATTTTTTCAAACATCGCCGGGCTGTCCGCATCTACATGGATAATGGATTTATACCCAGGTGCATTGGCAGAGTTGTTGGCGATGTTTTCTATCAGGTTCGGCGGAATGTCACTGCCGGCCCAAAAATAGTGAATCTGTTTGGGGATAGGATGAGCATCTTTTGGAACCCGTAAAATTGTCGGAGGGGAAACATCAACGTATTTAAACGCGCGGGCATCGACTTTTTTTGCGTGTTTAAACTCACTAAACGTTCCCCGTTGCCATTTTCCTTTGCCACTCCTCCAGAAGTAGTCCTGGTCTTGGGCACCGCTTGCTGGTTTGAGGTTGCTGGATTTCCACGTACCGGCATAGATGTTGAAGGTGACATCATGTTCTACGCCCTTGTGGTTCAGCGAATAGGGGCGTGTCGGGTTTCCCGTCAGGTGGATATCGTCCAGCGGGATTAAGTAGGTATTTTCTCCGGGGTTCCAGGGGTTGCCGCCCGCGCCCCCCAGGAGGCGGTCGGTTCTGGAGAGCGGTTCCCATCCGGAAAGCCCCAGATCCCTGACCGGTAGGTCAGGCCCAGTGCGCGCCGGATGCCGGATAACTCGCTGGCCATCCTTGAGGTGTGACTCATAAAACTTATCATCGATTTTTACATATTCTTTTTTACTGCGACCCACGTACACATTGGACTGTAAGCCTTTTGTCGATAACTCTTGGGGCGCAATGTACTTGACCTCATAGCCCAACAAATCGGCGTCCATCGACCTCACATCACCATTGGCCGCGACCCGGCTCGGTTTGAAATCTGTCAGCGGCGGGCCGAAGGCACGTTTATTGATCGCGTCGTAGCGATGCCAATTACCTTGAAACAAAACCACGTTACCTTCGACCGTCTCTTGCCCCACGCTGAATGTGCCGGTTGCTGCCACGCCGTGCTGCTGACTGGCGGTCTTCACCACATCATTACTGCCGATCGAGTGCAGGCTATTGGGGTCATTCAACCTCGGCGTGTCAACGCTGAAATTGTCCAACGGCCTGCCGTATGCCTGCTTCGCGAGCGGATCGTAGGCGTACCACTTATTGGTCGCCTCATCGAATTTTCCCAGCGCTTTGCTTTCGCGTGTGCCATTAGCTGTTTTGAGTGTGCCTTCGGCGACATCGGTTTTTTTCGCCAATTCAAGTAGATCGACACCTCGGTAAGAGCCGCGCAGATGTTTGACCCCCTTGATCGCTGTGCTGACGCCTTGATGCAGGCCGTTTGCCACGCCGCGAACCAGGTCGGCAACCCCGTCCAATGGATTGAGTGCGCCCACGGTCGCGCGCCCTATAATCTTGGCGACCTGACCAACCTTGGCAACTGTCGATGCGCCGGCCGCCGCGACTTTCGCGCCTTTTGCCGCGGCTCCCAAGCCGACGGCGAAACCAAAGATATCGAAGGCAAGATCGACAACGCCCCCACCAACATTGCCGTTGGTAAAATTAACAATGGCTGACCGTAACGGGATCAGGTTGAGCGCGATCTCCTCAACGGTCTCATGCAGCGGTACTTCAGAGTCAAAGGTGGTTCTGCCCTTGGCGTACTTCTCCACCGCAGGCAAGTTGATATCCTCTACCAATGCATCAACGATGTATTGAGTTCTAGCGCTACTGAAACTATTGGGTGCGCCTTGTGCATCTTTGTTTTCATGGGTTATCCCCGCTGCATAGTGACCTGCGGGTTTTACCTCATCAAAACGTTTGCCTGCTTTTATAGAATGAACCGTCGGCTCATAGTCCCGATAAGTCTTGTCCGGCAGCTTGGTCACCGTCCCCTTTAGTCGGTCGATTTCATAGCTCATGCGCTGGCCATTGCGCTCGGTCTCGACCAGCAGAACACCGTCTGAAACACGCCTGGGCTGATCGGCGCGGTGGAACGACATTTCTTTGCGGATTGTTATTTTGCCAAACTCCAGATTCTGCCGATCCTCCAGCGGCTGTTTCGAAATAAGGTGCTTGAGCTGCGCGGCGGTCGTTTTTTTGACGGCACTGGAGTAATCCGAGAACGTCTCGTTGAATATCTCCGTCGGGCGCGGTAGTTCGTTAAGCCGTTCCAGCACATCGCTAATGCTGAACCCGTCCGAGGAGGACACCCATGCGCTGGGACGACCGTCCGGCCGCAGAGTGACGCCGCCAAATGTCAGTAGGTTCACGAAACCACGGCCCGCTTCCCCCCAATTATCCGCTGAGTCCGGTGCGCCTTTGAGTCCTCGACCATCGATATACATGTCCAGTATCGAGTAAGGCCCGGGGAAGTGCCGGTTGGAAGGCTGCAGGGTGATAGTTTTTTCTTCGAACAGTTCCGGGTCGACGTGAGGCAGCGCTACTTTTAACTGTTCCAGCGCAATGCCCCTCGTCGTCGGCATTTGCCCGATGTGCGTTTGCGCAGCCTCTCTCAACTCTCGAATCTGCGCGCTGTAGGCCTCGCGGGCAGTCGTCATTGAGGCATCCGTCGACGGGTAATCCATACCGTTGGCAACGCTCCAGTGTTTGATTGCGTCGGTCTGGGCGACATATTCGACAGTGCGTTCGTCGTCAGAGATCGGCGCAACGCTGGCTTCGAGCATAACGTCGGCGTAGCTCATCGACGCCGTGTTTCCCGGCGCTTTCGCTTCGATTCGGGCAACCGCCGTGGCAAGACTGACCCAGCTGTGGGTGCCCACGACGACGCCTTCCGGGATGTCCTTGATCAGGAATTCCGGTGCCCGGCTGGCCAGTAACAGGTGAGCCTGAATCGTGGCCTTTTCCGGGGATGAGGCTTTGCCTTTGGCGACCAGGTGATCCTCCAGCTCCTTGACAACCGTCGACGGTGATTTGCCCGAGTTCTCCGCCGAGACCAGCCGATAGCCTTCAATTTGACCAGGGGCTTGGTGATCGACGTCGTCGCCAGAGACGCTGGCGCTTTCGCTGTTCAGGGCCGTGAGCAGCCAGTCAGAAGCACTGCCTTTGACACCCCGCGTCTCGAACGCAGTTTGAATGGCCTCACCCAGCGCCTTGCCTCTGGGCGATGTGATCCAGGTATCGATCAGCCTTCGCGGGTTGCTCTGTTCCGCCGCGGAAATTGTCCTGCCGCTCAGCAGGTAGTCCAGGACATTTTTTGACGGTCCTAAGTCAATATCGCCAATTTTGCCCGTACCAATATCTGCCTTCAGCTGTTGCAGGTCTCCCTGATCCAGCGGCACAGGCCAAGCCAGCGCTCCGCCGAGGTTACCGTGTGCCGGCATCTTGGGCGCTGGGGTTGAGAGGGCGGTTGCGAGGTTCTCCAGCTGTTCGTGATGGGTGGGAATATGCCAGCCATGATCTTCCAGGAATTGCACGAGGCTGACCCTGTTCGATTGGCTAGCACTGATGGGTTGGTAGGTGCTCGGGGAAGACAGAGAGAGCGTCCGCCTCTTCAATTCGCCCGGGATTTGCTCGGGATTGCGGATGTCCACGGACTTTGCCAGGTGCCGCAGCTCGTTGATGGCCTCATGCCGATTCAGCACATCGCCCACCGTGGCTTCCTGTTTTTGGAGCGCGTCCGCGCTACGCGATTCAATCAAGCCTGCCGCGCTGCTCGGGTCGAGAGGTGAAAAACCTTGGTCCCGGTCGAGTTCTTCAGCGCGCCTGCGCATCGCCGGCCCTGTAAGGTCTTGCCGCTCTTGATAAAACCGCCCCACCATAAACCAAGGTGCGGATTCACTGAGATCACTTGCCGGCGGCGTGAAGGCCGTATCCTCGTGCCCCGCGTTGATCACACGCGCGGCCTGGAGGATGGGGCCGCTGATCGCGCCCCAGCGCCTGTCGTCTTGCCCGACGGTATGCAGTTTCTGTTCGGGATCAACCGAAGGCTTGAGCTTGAAGGTGATCGTTCCCGATTCCGGTTTGAGTGTTATCGACTCAGCATTAATACCTTTGTCACGCATCCACTGAACGACGTCAGGTGATCGAAAGGCGGCACGCAACTGCCCCCACCACCGACCGAATGAGGAATCGGCAGGTATCGGGCGGATGTTGATATTGCTCTCGCGATTGGCCGCCAGCAGCAACGCAGTACTGTATTCGGCCGCCAATGCGCGATCGCCTTCGGTACGAGCGTCGCCTGCCGACTCGGTGGGGGCAGGGGCTTCGCGTTTGTGTCTGGTGAGTGGCAGGTGGGATAGGGCGAATGGCTGGGGTTGTGCGGTGATGTGCGTGGAAACACTGGTCATGAGGTCTGTCGCCTGAGGTTACGAGATGACGCCAGGGGGGCAGTGCCCGTGGCATTAACCGTGTGTAGCGACAGAAGCGGTCTTGATTCCTTCATTTAGCCAAAACAGCGTTACCTGGTATTGCGCAGTGCCAGGCGCAGGTGCGGTTCACCCTGCTTACAGGCGTTCGCGCAACAGACGTTTTCGGTTCGGTATGAATACACTCGAACGAGTGTATGGAAGGCAAGGGCGGCGCGCCGCCCTTTTACCGTGCTGCTACTCAGAGCTTCACGCTGCTGATCACTTGGGTAGCGTCATCCGGATTGGTGACGGTGTGGAAGCCCAACGCGTTGGTCAGCTCACGCAACGGGGTGTTGCTCGCTTCATCCACGGTGTACATCGACGTGAAGCCGTTTTTTTTCGCCGCGGTCATCAGGTGTTGCATCAAAATGTGCCCAAGTCCCAGGTGCTGCCAAGGGTCCGCCACGGTGACCGCGCATTCGCATTCGTGCTCTTTGGCCGCGGCATAGCGCGCAACGCCGATTTCGATCAGTTTGCCGTTGTCATGCACCAGGGCAATAAACGCCACGCGTTGCTGATTGTCGACATCCATCAATTGATCGAGCAGGGTCTTGCCGGGCTCGTTGATTTCGCCGAGGAAGCGCGCGTGCCGGGACTCGCGGGACAAGCTCTTGATGAAGTTATATTCGCGGTCCCGGTCTTCGATTCTCAACGCGCGCACCAGCACATGGCGGCCGTCATTGAGCTTATCGATCCAGTGCGGTTCCGGGCTTGTTTTATAGGCGATGGCGGCTTGTCTGTTGTGCTCTTCGACGGTAAGCATGGTGTGAACTCCGAGGTTTGGGGGCGACAGGAGCGGCCCCCTGTTGCTTCGGTTCTACGCCTTTGCCGACAGATAAAGCTGATTTGGATCAGATGAGGCCCTGTTACTCGGGACCATGCCGATGACAGCCGGATATGAACGTCTTGAGTTTCGCCAGGTCGAGAATCTCGACATTGCGCGCGCTGATATGCACCAGGCCCAGTTTGCGTAACTGCGCAATGCTGCGGCACACCGTCTCCAGGCGCAGGCCCAGATAAGAGCCGATCTCTTCTCGTCTCATGCGTAATATAAAAGATCGCGATGAATAACCACGCGTACTCATACGCATTGATATATTCAATACAAATGCACAAAGCCGCTCATCGGCGTTCATATTACCCATCTGCAATAACATGCCGTGATCACGCACAATTTCGCGGCTCATGATTTTGTTCAAGTTATGTTGCAACGACGGTATTTGACCGGCCAGTCGCTCCAGTTGGTTGAAGTGCAGAGGGCACACTTCGCTGTCTTCCAGCGCAATCGCGTTGCAGGCATGGGCATCGGCACTGATGGCGTCGAGGCCGAGCATTTCCCCGGCCATCTGGAACCCGGTGACTTGCTCGCGACCATCCATGGACAGTATGCAGGTCTTGAAGAATCCGGTACGCACGGCGTAAAGCGAGCGTAACGGATCGGCGGTGCGATACAGCGAAGCACCTTTTTTGACTTTGACGCGTTGTGGAATCAATGTGTCCAGGCGACCCACTTCGATCTCGGTCAAACCCAGGGGTAAACACAACTCTAAAACGCTGCAGCTCGCGCAGGTTGTTTTTAAATGTTGGACTTGTACAAGAACTGGAGTTGACTTCATCACAAAAGCCTCTTGCACACACACACATATATATTCCTCCTACTTAACATCCAAATATTGGAGAAAGATAGGTGCATGTTTCATATATTTGACCGCTGATCGCTTTCGAGTGTGATGAGTCTCGTTATGCCCCCTCAATGAATGCCTTTGACATGCCCTCGCTGCGAGTGTGCAGCGAGGGTGTGCATACGATTGCCGCGCTCAGTCGAGCACTTCCGGTTTAACCATCCACACGCTGCAAGGCATTTTGTACAGCAGCGTTTCGGCGGTACTGCCGAGCAGGCGCGATAGGCCGCGATGACCGACCCGGCCCATGACGATCACATCGACGTTGTAGGCATCGGCATAGCTGGACAGCACTTTCGCCGGGTTACCCAAGATCATATGGCGCTGCGCTGGCGGAATACCGTTGCGCGCGGCCAAGTCATTGAAGGCCTGCCCCTGTTCGTCGAACAGCCGTTTGGCGGCCACCGAAGAGAAGAACCCGGCACCGCTGCCGAATCCATACTCCTGAGCCCCGAGATCGGACAGGTCATGAGCATAAATCACCTCGACCTCGGCATCGCAGGCTGTCGCCAGTTTGACGGCTTCATGCAGGATGCGGTCATTAAGGCTGTCGTAGTGCTCGTCGTGATGGAACGGGTCGACGGCCGCCACGATCTTGCGCGGTAACGCATGGGGCGCACCGCTGACAAAATGCAGTGGCACCGGGCATTCGCGAATCAGGTGGACGTCCAGCGGCGTAAACAACAAGCGCGACAACAGGGACTCATGCTCCAGCGCCTTGATCACCACGGCCATGGGCTCTTCCTTAAGACGAATCAGAATTTCCTGCAGCGGGCGCTCCACCCACGCCACTTCGGTGGTGACGGTCAGGCCGAGGTTGCGCAAGGGCCTGGCCTGATCCTCCAGCCACTGGTGATGGCGCTCGACATAGCCAATTCGCATCTGTTCCAGGGCCTGCTCGTTGACCAGGCCGGCGGTAGCCAGGCCTTCCAGGTAATCGAAGGCGAGGATGTGCAGCGCGGCGCCTTCAGCCTTGGCCAGGGCGGCGGCCCGGTCGAAGGCGGGGCTGTGTTCCATCAGTGGCGAAACCAGCAGTAAGAAACGTGCTTGAGCAGACATGGGCAATCTCCCTTGGGTAACCAGCAGATAGCATCGGGCAATGATACTTACTCTAGATCATGGCGCCGGGCGCCGGCGCCGGTTTGACTTGCATCAAGTCGCCTTGAGCCAGCGCACGCTCAGCGACATCCGGCCGGGTGTCTCGATCAATCAGAGGATTGTTGATAATGATCAACCCCTGTGTTGTCATCGCGGTGCAGTCTGGATGTCATTCAGGCTTTTCCAGACGCAGGAGGTCACGCCGTGGCAACCATGAGAGCAGCTGTCTTCGTTGAAAAAAACCGCATCGTCCTCGACGACAAACCCATCCCCGAAGTCGGCCCGCTGGACGCGTTGGTGCGTATCACCACCACGACCATCTGCGGCACCGACGTGCATATCCTGCGCGGTGAGTACCCGGTGGCCAAAGGGCTGACCGTGGGCCATGAACCGGTGGGCGTGATCGAGCGGCTGGGCTCCCAGGTGCGTGGTTTCGTTGAGGGGCAGCGGGTGATCGCCGGCGCCATCACGCCCAGCGGGCAGAGTTATGCCTGCCTGTGCGGCTGCGGCTCCCAGGACGGCCCCGACACCCGGCATGGCTTTCGCGCGGCCGGCGGCTGGAAGTTCGGCAATACCATCGACGGCTGCCAGGCCGAATACGTACTGGTCCCCGATGCGCTGGCCAACCTGTGCCCGATCCCCGATGGGCTGAGCGACGAACAAGTGCTCATGTGCCCGGACATCATGTCCACCGGCTTTTCCGGCGCCGAGCGCGGTGAGGTGACCATCGGCGACACCGTCGCGGTCTTCGCCCTCGGGCCGATCGGCCTGTGCGCGGTGGCGGGCGCCCGGCTCAAAGGCGCGTCGATGATCATCGGTGTCGATGGCGTCAGCGAGCGCATGAACGTCGCCCGCAGCCTGGGCGCCACCCATATCGTCGACTTCAAGAAAGGCAATGTGGTCGAGCAGATCATGACCATCACCGACGGCCGTGGGGTTGATGTGGCGATCGAGGCCCTGGGCACCCAGGGTACGTTCGAGTCGGCATTGCGCGTGCTGCGTCCGGGAGGGCGGGTCTCCAGCCTGGGGGTCTACTCCAGCGACCTGCGCATTCCCTACGACGCGTTCAGCGCGGGCTTGGGGGATTACAGCATCGTGTCGACCCTGTGCCCTGGCGGCAAGGAACGCATGCGCCGTTTGCTCGCCGTGGTGGCCAGCGGCGGGGTGGATCTGTCGCCCCTGGTGACGCACCGTTTCAAGCTCGACGATATCGAGGCCGCCTATGAGCTGTTTGCCCATCAGCGCGACGGTGTCATGAAGGTCGCGATCACCCCCTGAAGGCGCCTGTAAATGACGCAAACCCTCGGGCTGGCCGGTGCCGCCGCGGCGCTGGGCATCGGCATGCTGATCGGCCTTGAGCGCGAACGCCACAAGGGCCAGGGCGAGTTGCGCGCGTTTGCCGGTTTGCGCACCTATTCGATTACCGCGTTATTGGGCTACGTCTCGCAGCAAGTCGGCGGTGGCCTGTTGCTGGGCCTGATCGCGGGGTGCCTGGCCGTGATCGTCAGTACCGCTTACTGGAAGAGCCGGGACAACGACCCGGGGATCACCAGTGAAGTGGCGTTGCTCACGGTGCTGCTATTGGGCGCCTGGTGCGGGGTCGCTCCCGAACAGGCCACGGCCGTCGGCGTGGTGGTGGCCGGCCTGCTGGCCTATCGCGACAAGTTGCACAACTTTGCTCGCAGTCAATTGACCGATGTGGAAATGCGCGACGGCCTGTTGCTGCTGGTCGTTGCGCTGGTGGTCCTGCCGTTGGCGCCGGATCGCTTTATCGGCCCCTACGGCGCGCTGAACCCGCGCACTATCTGCACGTTGACGGTGTTGTTGATGGCGGTCGGCGCGGTGGGGCACGTGGCGGTGCGCGCGCTGGGACCACGTTATGGCTACGTCGTGAGCGCCATTGCTTCGGGGTTCGCCTCCAGTACCGTGACCGTTGCCGCCATGGGCCAGATGGTCGCCAAAGAGCCGGAGCACCTGCGCATCCTCGCGGCGGCGGCCATTTTCTCGAATATTGCGACGGTGGCCCAGGCGGCTCTGATCCTCGGCACCGTGGAGCCGGCGCTGCTGTCGCAGATGGCCTGGCCGCTGCTCGCCGGGTTTGCCACCACCGCGTTGTACGGTGTGTGCCTGATGTGGCACGCGCCGACGGCGGCGGCCAGCCAAACCATCAAGGTGGGCGGCGCATTCGACCTCAAGCTGGCGCTGATCATGGTCGTGACCCTGACCGGCATTACCTTCTTGTCGTCGCTGATGCTCCATCACTTCGGCCAGGTCGGCGTGATATTGACTGCCACCCTGAGTGGCTTTGCCGATGCCCACGCGTCCATCGCCTCGATCGCGGCCCTGGCCACCAGCGGCCAACTGTCCCTGGAGGCCGCGTCCATCCCGGTGTTGCTCGCGGTCAGTTGCAACGCGCTGAGCAAGTGCGTGGTGGCCGGGGTCAGCGGCGGTCGTTACTTCGCGGTGTATGTGATCGTCGGCCAGGTCTTGCTGGTCGGCGCGATGTGGCTGGTCACATGGGCCGGCTGATGCTCCGTCAGGCAGGGATTTCCAGGGTCGCCCGCAGGCCGCCGGCCGCCAGGTTTTCCAGGCTGACCTGGCCGCCCAGGCGTTGGGCGATGGTTTGTACGATGGTCAGGCCCAGGCCTGCGCCCTGGGCATTGCCACGGCTGTAGAAGCGTTCGAACAGGCGCTCGCGCTGGTTTTCGTCGATGCCAGGGCCCTGATCGTCGACGGTAAGGGCAAAACGCATGGCGTTCTTGCGCAAGCCCACGGTGATCACCCCGTGTTCCGGGGAGAAATTCGCGGCGTTGGTCACCAGGTTGGTCAGGGCGATATTGATCGCGGCGGCGTCGGTATTCACCGGGCACGGGCCATCCTCGGCGTCGAATACCAGCTCAAGGCCTTTGCTCAACAGCCATGGGGTCAACTGAATCAGGGTTTCGCGCACCGTTGTCGCCAGGTCGATGGCCTGTACCGGCGGTTGCCCGGCGCTGGGCTCCAGGCGCGCCATGGTCAGCAATTGGTTGACCAGTCGGCTGGTGCGGTCGACGCCGGCGATCAGAAAGGCCAGGGACTCGCGCCGTTCGGTTTCTGTGCCGGCTTCCAGCAGGTTCTGGGCATGCACGCGCAATACCGCCAATGGTGTACGCATTTCATGGGCCGCATCGGCAATGAAGCGCCGTTCGCGGCCGAGCATTTCCTGGATCTGCGCGAGCATGCGGTTGAGCGCCGCCTGCATCGGCTCAAGCTCCGTGGGCAGCGGCGTCAGTTGCATCGGTTCGAGGGAGCCCGAATGCCGCGCGCGCAGGGTGGCGGCCATGTCGGCCAGGGGCTTGAGGCCCCAGCCGATCGCCAGCCAGACCATCGCCGCGAGAATCAGGCTGCCCAGCACGTTGGGCCACAAGGTATGCCGCACGATGCGTTGCACCAGGTCGGCGCGCACGTCGTCGCGCTCACCCACCCAGATCCGCAGGCCGTTGTCCTTGTCCTTGAGCACGAAGCCGCGCCATTGACGGCCGTTCAGGTCTTCGACGTTGCTGAAGCCCGGCTGGGTGGGCGCGGGGACAAATGACGGGGCGCTGGCGGTGAACACCAGCAGTTCGCCCTTGGGGTTCCAGACCTGGAAGGCGACTTTGCTTTCGTAGGGGTGCCCATCCACCTTGGGCATCGCTTCGCCCAAGGCTTTGTTGAATGCGCGGTACAGGTCTTCCTGGTCCTGGCTGGCAAGCGGCATGCTCATCACGCCCTGGAGCAGGCGGGCGTTCTGCGCCAGTTGCGCGTCATAGACTTCGGCGATTTCGTGGTTGCTGTCATGCAGGTTGAGCGCGCTGATCAGCAGCAGACCGGCGAGCAGCAGGCCGATGATCAGGGTCAGGGTTCGCCGTCGTATAGAAGTCATCCGCGCTCCTCAACCAGATAGCCGACGCCGCGAACGGTGCGGATCAGCTCGCTGGAGAACTTCTTGCGCAGGTGATGGATATGCACTTCCAGGGTGTTGCTTTCAGCTTCTTCGTTCCAGCCGTAGAGCAACTGCATCAACTGGTCGCGGGTCATGACGCGGCCCGGTGGCGACAGCAGTTCGTGCAGCAGTTGGTATTCCTTGGGGGTGAGCAGCACCGGTTCGCCATGGTAGCTGACCTGTTGCGTGCTCGGGTCCAGGCAGATGCCCGCGTGTTCGATCATCACCCGTGCGCGCCCGGCGCTGCGGCGCAGCAACGCACGCAGGCGCGCCTTGAGTTCGGCCAGGTCGAAGGGCTTGATCAGGTAATCGTCGGCGCCGGCGTCCAGCCCGGCGATCCGGTCTTCGGTGGCATCCCGTGCCGTGAGGATCAGTACTGGCAGGTTCGAGCCGCTGTCGCGCAAGCGGCGCAGCACCTCCAGCCCATCCATGCGCGGCAGCCCGAGATCGAGCACCGCCACGTCAAAGGTTTCGCTGAGCAGTGCATGTAATGCACTGCTGCCATCTTTGAGCCAATCAACGGTGTAGCCTTCCCGCACCAGCGCCTGGTGAATACCTTCACCCAATGCTTCGTCATCCTCGATCAGTAATAGGCGCACGCGGACTCCCGTCAGTTGAGTTTTTTGTTGATGTCGGCCAGCACGCTTTCGATCTCTTTGCGCCGCCCGGCATCGGCGGTTTCCCGGCCCGGCCGTGGAGCGGCCAGCAGGGCTTTTTGCAGGGCCTCGCGGGCTTCGCTGTAGCGTTTTTGCCGGTACAGGTGATCCCCCCAGAAATACAGACTATCTATGCCCGTCGGGTTCAGTTGCAAGGCCTGTTTGAGTAACTGGTCAGCCTTGTCGGCATCGCCAAAGCCGATCGGCCAGCCGGGAACCCGATCATACAATGCGGCGAGGCTGGTGTAGGCCGAGCCTTGCAGGGCCTTGGGGTCGAGGGCGAGGGCTTTTTCCAGGTCGACCTTGGCCGCCTTGACCTTGCTCAACGCGCCAAGCCCGCCCTGGGCACCGGCCCAACTGCTGCTGACGATGCCGGACCAGATCCAGGCCTCGGCCGCTTGAGGGCGCGCCTGGGTGAAGGCTGTCGCCTGGGCGGCAAGTTGCTCAAAGGCCTTGGTGCGCTGTTCCTCGGGCAAGTTGTATTGAATATGGGCCCAGCGTGTCTGGATCTCGGTCAGGCGTTGCTGGTCGGCGCTGTCCAGCGCCCAGGTGAGTGGGCTCAGGGCGGTGAGCAGCAGCGCGGCGAAGAGGCGTTTCATGGGTTCAGATCCTTTTTCACGGGTTTATCGCTGAGGCGGCGGACCAGCGGCAGTTGTTTGCGCAAGCCTCGGTCGACCAGGTTCGGCAGCAGGCTGTTGAGGCGCACAAAAAAGCGCTCCGGCCAGCCCAGGTAAAGGTCGCGGCGGTCGTTGGCAATCGCTTTGATCACGGCGGCGGCCACGCTGTGCGGGTCGTCGACGTTGGATTTGAGCGCATCGTTCAAGGCCTGCGCCGCAGGGCTGTTCATGCGCGTGTGGGTGGCACGCGGCGCGACGTACAACACGCCGACCCGCGTATCGGCCAGTTCCCGGCGCAGGGCTTCGGAAAACCCGCGCAAGGCGAACTTGGTCGCGCAGTAGGTGGCATAACCGGGGTAACCGATGGAGCCGTAAGTGGAGCCGACGTTCACCACCATCGCGCTCGCGGCTTGCTTGAGCATGGGCAGCAGCAGCTTGGTCAGGCAGATCGGCGCGGTGATGTTCAACGCGAGCATGCCGTTGATCTCGTTTTCGTCGAGCTGTTCCAGCATGGCGAAGTGGTTGATCCCGGCTGCGTTGATCAGCAGGTTGACGCCGCCGATGGCTTGCGCGGCGGCCAGCACCTTGCGCCGGTCGTTGAGGAAGGTCAGGTCGGCGCCGACCCAGCACAGTTGTTCCGGGTATTGCGCCAACAAGGCTTCCAGCGGTTCGCGATGACGCGCCACGGCCAGCACATGCGCGCCACTGGCGCACAGTGCGGTGGCAATCGCCAGGCCAATGCCACCGCTGGCGCCGGTCAGCACCACACGGGCTTCAGACAGGCGCATGGGGAGCCTCCCCGCTACGCGGCAGGTTGCGGAACATGTCGGTGTACAGCGCGTACACGACTTTGGAGGCGCGGATCACGGCGGCCTGGTCTTCGGGGTCGTCCAGGCTGTTCATCAAGCGGCGGTACGTTTCCATGTGCCCGATGTCCAGGGCACCGTGGGAGCTCAGGTAGCTGAACGCCGTCTCCGGCAGTTGCAGGTGATCGCGGATGCTGCCGGCGGCGTGGGTGGCCAGGGCGATGCTGGTGCCTTCCAGCACATTGACCATGCCGAACAGGCCGACCGGATTGTCACGGGCGATCAGGTCGTAGAGGTAGCTGACCATCAACTCGATGGGCAAGCCCGGGCGTCCGTCACGTACCGCGTCGCGGTCGCCGCCACAGGCCTCGATGTCATCGAGCACCCATTGCTCATGGCCATATTCATCCTCGATGTAGTCGCTGACTGCCTTGCGCAACCACTCCAGGCGCGAGGGCAGGCGCGCACCGCAGGCCATCATCAACGGCACGGTGTGGCGCACGTGGTAGTAGGCCTGGGCGAGGAATTCACGGTAGCTCTCCAGGCTGACCTTGCCTTCCAGTGCATCACGGATGATCGGCAGGCTGAACAGGGCCTGGCGTTCTTGTTGGGTAGCGTCTTGCAGGGTGTCGAAAAAGTTCACGATGAAGTTTCCTCGTTGAGTGCAGGGGCAAGTTGGGATTGATAGTGCGCGACGATGGCGTCACGCCGTGGCCGGCCATTGGCGGTGAGCAAGCCGTTGGCGGCGGTGAACGGTTCTTCCAGGCGCGTCCAGCAATGCACCTGTGCGTAGTCGGGCAGGCCGCTGTTGGCCAGGGCCACGGCGGCGGCCAGTTGGGCGTCGGTGCAGTCGGCGCGATGAGGCCACAGCAGCGCGTGGTTCTGCGGCAGGGCTTCGCCGTAGACGAAGGCCTGGGCGATGGCGCCGCCCTGGGTCAGTTCGGCCTCGACCCAGTCCGGGTTGACGTTGCGCCCGTAACTGGTGACGAACTGATGCTTCTTGCGGCCTTTGAGGTAGAGAAAACCGTCGTCGTCGAACGCGCCCAGATCACCGCTGGGCCACCATTGTTCGGGCTGTTCGGGCTGGCCCAGATAGCCGAGCAAGGTCGAGCCCTTGATCAGCACCTCGTTGTCTTCGGCGAGGCGGATCTCCACATGGGGCAGCGGCTGGCCAACACTGCCGGCGCGCTGGGCGCCGGGCCGGTTGAGGCACACCACCGAGGCGCATTCCGACAGGCCATAGCCTTCGAACACCGGCACGCCCAAGTGCTGCGCGCGCAGCAGCAAGGCCTTGGAGACCCGCGCACCGCCCACCGCGGCAAAGCGCAGGCCTTGCGGGTTGAAGGCTTTCTGCTCGGCGGCGATGACCAGCATCAGTAGCAACTGCGGAACCAGGATCAGGCTGTGGGGTTGGCGCACCGCCAGGCAACCGAGCAATTGCGCGGCGTCCACCGCACTGGCGCCCTGGATGCCCAGGCTCTTCTGGCTGGGCAGGCTCAAGGTGGCGCCGGCATACAGCGCGGCGTAGCACCCCAGGTTCTCGAGCAGGATGGCAAGCGGCAATAATGACAGGTGATGGCGCGGGTCGCTGGCATGGCTGGCCTGGTACAACTCGCGCGCCACCCGCAGTACGCTGTCGGCGCTCAGGCACACGCCTTTGGGCGTGCCGGTGGTGCCGGAGGTAAAGGTCACCTTGGCCGTGCCCAGGGGCATTGAAGGGCGGCCGTCGAACGCGCGGCGCCAGAAGTCGCCGGTTTTGCGGTAACCGCCAGCGTGCAATTCGGCGTCCAGGTAGGGCTCGGCGATCACGCGCTCGGCGTGGCTCTGTTCCAGGCAGTGGGCGCGCTGGGTCGGGCTGAAGAACGGCGGCAGGGTCAGGCAGGTCAAGCCTTCGAACAGGATCGCCAGGTCCCACAGCATGGCCTCGATGCCATTGTCCAGGGCCAGCGCCACCACCTTCACGCCTTCATCGCGCAGGCGTTCCTGTCGAGCGGTCACCTCGGCGAACAGCGCGGTGTAATCCATCTTCAAGGTGTCGCCCCACAGGGCGACGGCGCCGTCATTGCGTTCGGCATAGCCGCGAAGAACAGCGTGGAAACGGCGGGTTTCAGGCGACATGGCAGGCATCCTCAATCGTGGTCGGCAACCCCAGGCGCGAGAACAGGCCCATGTTGCGCAGATGGATGAAGCCGGCGCGGATATTGCCGACATGCACCCAGGGTTGGCTTTCGTAATAACTGCCCCAGTGATGGCGCTCATCGCCCAGGCGCTGCGGGTCGGCGGCGCACAGGGTGACGGGCTTCAGGCCGAGGCGATGGAAACTGTTGACCAGGCCGATATTGCCGGTGAATGCCACCCACTCCAGGCCGGCCATGGCCAGCAACCAGGTGATGGCGATGATGCTCAGGCGCGCACTGCCGGTGTCGCTGGCGGCCAGGTTGCCGACTTCGGCGATGGCCCGGCGGTCTACCGGTTGCGCGGCGGCGGCGCTGATCAGCGGCTCGATCGGATGGTCGAGGTAGCGCTCCAGGAACAACGGCTCGTCGCTCGCCAGGCGCACCCCGGCGACGGCGCAGAGTTCACCGTTGGCCTGGCTGACGCCAAACAGCTGCGGCATGAAATGACGGATATCGGCACCGTGGGCAATCCGAAAGCGCTGCTGGATGAAGGCTTCGAAGGCCGGGCGTTGGGGGTCTTGAGGCAGTGCTCGGGAAAGGCACAGCGATGCGCTGTCGGCTTGGCCGAACAGCAGGGGCAGGGGAATCTTCCAATCGATACCGGGCATTGGCGTTATGCCTCCCAAGTGAAGTTGGGAGAAGTATCAAAGGCATTTCTTAACGAAGTCTGAAGGTGGCGAAAATGATCGTTTCAGCGATCTTCAGATTGTCTTAAGACTAGCCGGGCAGGGTGACCGCGACTTTATCAAGGCCGGGTTCGGCCCCAACCCCTGCACAAGGTGCCTTTTCTATGAGCGAAAACCTGATGACAGCGCGCTATTCAAGGCTGTCGATGATTCTGCACTGGTTGATGCTGGCGTTGTTTGTCGGCGTGTACGGTTGCATCGAAATCAAAGGTCTGTTGCCCCGCGGGCACGCACTCAAGGGGCTGTTCCTCGGCGCCCATGCGCTGTTCGGTATCGGGATTTTCCTGCTGGTCTGGCTGCGCCTGCTCGGGCGCCTGACGCCGCGCCCACCGATCGTGCCGCGCCCGCCGGCCTGGCAGACGGGCATGTCGCACCTGATGCACCTGGCGTTGTACGGCCTGATGATCGTCACGCCGCTGCTGGCCTGGCTGATGCTCAACGCCGCAGGCAAACCGGTGCCGTATTTCGAGTTTTCCTTGCCGACCCTGGTCGCAGCGGACCCGGACCTGGCCAGGCAGTTCAAGCACTGGCATGAATGGTTGGGCAGCGCCGGTTACTGGCTGATCGGCCTGCACGCCGCCGCCGGTTTGTTCCACCACTATTGGGTGCGGGACAACACCTTGCTGCGCATGCTGCCAAAACGTTAAGAACGCTGAGGTTGCGGTTAAGTCGCTTGATGAAACGTTTCATCAAGCGACAAACGGGCTACGCAAGCGCTTGCGTAAGCAAATCTATCTGATTAGAGTCGGTGGTGATCGGCTCTGATCCAAGGAGCGCGAATACAAAAATAATAAATTCAGGAGCTCAGTCATGAGCCTCGAACCCTTGCTTGAAATGCAGGGCATCAGCAAAACCTTCAACGGTTTGCGCGTGCTCAAGAATGTCAGCCTGAAAGTCTACCCCGGCGAAATCCACGCCTTGATGGGGGAGAACGGCGCCGGCAAATCCACCCTGATGAAAATCCTCTCCGGCGCTTACCAGGCCGACCCGGGCGGCACCATCCGCATCGCCGGCCAGCCTGTCGCCACGTTCGACCCCGCCACTGCCAAAGCCCTCGGCATCGCCGTGATCTATCAAGAACTGAGCCTGTGCCCGAACCTGAGCGTGGCCGAGAACATCTACCTGGGCCGCGAACTGCGCCGTGGCTGGACCATCGACCGCCAGGGCATGCAGGCCGGTTGCGTGGAAGTGCTGCAACGCCTGGGCGCCGAGTTCACCGCGGCAACGCGGGTCAGCAGCCTGTCGATTGCCGAACGCCAATTGGTGGAAATCGCCCGCGCCCTGCATGCCCACGCCAAGATCCTGGTCATGGACGAGCCCACCACGCCGCTCTCATCGCGCGAGACCGATCGCCTGTTCGCGCTGATCAAACAGCTGCGCAGCCAGGGCCTGGCGATCATCTATATCAGCCATCGCATGGCTGAGATCTACGAACTGTCGGACCGGGTTTCGGTGCTGCGCGACGGCCAGTACATCGGCGAACTGACCCGCGACGCGCTGTCGGCCGAGGTGTTGGTGAAGATGATGGTCGGCCGCGACCTCTCCGGTTTCTACAAGAAGGAACACGCGGCCTATGACCCTGGCGCGGTGGTGATGCGCGTGCGCGACATGGCCGATGGCAAACGCGTGCGCAACTGCAGCTTCGACCTGCATGCCGGCGAAGTGCTGGGCATCGCCGGCCTGGTGGGGGCAGGGCGCACCGAACTGGCGCGGCTGATCTTCGGCGCCGACCCGCGCACCGGCGGCACCCTGGAAGTGGTGGGCAAGACCGTCACCCAACTGCGCACCCCGGCCGACGCGATCCGCGCCGGCGTGGTGTACCTCACCGAAGACCGCAAGGCCCAGGGCCTGTTCCTGGACATGAGCGTGGCCGACAACATCAATGTCTGCGCCTGTGTGCCGGACGCCCATGCCGGTGGCGTGCTCAATCGACGGCATGCCGCGCAACGCTCGCAGGATGCGATCAAGTCGCTGTCGATTCGCGTGGCGTCGGGCAAGGTCAACGTCGGCGCGTTGTCCGGCGGCAATCAGCAAAAGGTCTTGTTGGCGCGGCTGCTGGAGGTCAAGCCGCATGTGCTGATCCTCGACGAACCCACGCGCGGCGTGGACATCGGCTCCAAATCCGAGATCTACCGCATCATCAATCAACTGGCGCAGGCCGGCGTAGGCGTCGTGGTGATTTCCAGCGAGTTGCCGGAAATCATCGGCACCTGCGACCGCGTGCTGATCATGCGCGAAGGCCAGTTGGTGGCCGAAGTCGGCGGGGCTTCGGGCCACGTCATTTCCCAGGAACGTATTATTGACCTCGCCACCGGTGGCGATCAGGTGGCTGCCCATGGCTGATTCGAACAACACAATGACCCTCCCGCCAATCGGCAAGGCCGAGCGGCTCAGGGAACTGATGCGCAGCGTCGGCATGCTGCCGGTGCTGGTCCTGCTGCTGGTGGGCTTTGCCCTGGCCAGCGAAAACTTCCTGACGGTGCAGAACCTGTCGATCATCACGCAACAGGCCTCGGTCAACGTGGTGCTGGCGGCGGGCATGACCTTTGTGATCCTCACTGCCGGCATCGACCTGTCCGTCGGCGCGATCCTCGCGGCGTCCGCCGTGGTGGCGTTGCAGGCCTCGATGTCGCCGCAGTTCGGCATGTTCGGGATTGCCGCCGGGATTGGCTTTGGCCTGTTGCTGGGCCTGGTCAACGGTGGGTTGATCGCGTTCATGCGCTTGCCGCCGTTTATCGTCACCCTCGGCGCGCTGACCGCCATGCGCGGCCTGGCGCGTTTGCTGGCCGACGACAAGACCGTGTTCAACCCCGACCTGCCGTTTGCCTTTATCGGCAACGACTCGATCCTCGGCGTGCCGTGGTTGGTGGTGATCGCGGTCGCGGTGGTGGCGTTGTCGTGGTTCATCCTGCGGCGCACGGTGATGGGCGTGCAGATCTATTCGGTGGGCGGCAACCCGGAAGCGGCGCGGCTTTCCGGGATCAAGGTGTGGAAGGTGCTGCTGTTCGTCTACGCGATGTCCGGTGCGTTGGCCGGGCTTGGCGCGGTGATGAGTGCTTCACGCCTGTTCGCCGCCAATGGCCTGCAACTGGGGCAATCCTACGAGCTGGATGCGATCGCCGCGGTGATCCTCGGCGGCACCAGCTTTACCGGCGGCGTCGGCACCATCGGCGGCACGCTGATCGGCGCACTGATCATCGCGGTACTGACCAATGGCCTGGTGCTGCTGGGCGTCTCGGATATCTGGCAGTACATCATCAAGGGCATCGTGATCATCGGCGCGGTCGCGCTGGATCGCTATCGCCAGTCCGGTGCGCGGACCTGAGTTCACTCCTACAACAATCACAAGAGAGACCCACATGAACCTAAAACACATCTTCCCCGTCATTGCCTTGGCTGCCCTGATGTCCCAAGCCGTGGAAGCGCGTGAATTGAAAGCCCTGGGCATCAGCATGGGCTCGCTGGGCAACCCGTATTTCGTGACCCTGGCCGACGGCGCCACGGCCCGCGCCAAGGAGCTGAACCCCGGCGTCAAGGTCACGTCGGTGTCGGCCGACTATGACTTGAGCAAGCAGTTTTCGCAGATCGACAACTTCATCTCGTCCAAGGTCGACCTGATTCTGATCAACGCCGTCGACCCCTCCGCGATGGCCTCGGCGATCAAGAAAGCCCGTGACGCCGGTATCGTCGTGGTGGCGGTGGACGTGGACGCCAAGGGGGTCAACGCGACCGTGCAGACCGACAACGTCGAAGCCGGCAAACTGGCCTGCCAATTCCTGGTGGACAAGCTCGCGGGTAAAGGCAACGTGATTATCCAGAACGGCCCGCAAGTGACCGCCGTGACCGACCGCGTCAAAGGTTGCAAGGCCGCCTTGGCCGCTGCGCCGCAGATCAAAGTGCTGTCCGATGACCAGGACGGCAAGGGCTCGCGTGAAGGCGGCCTGAACGTGATGCAGGGCTACCTCACGCGTTTTGCGAAAATCGACGGTCTGTTCGCGATCAACGACCCCCAGGCCATCGGCAGCGACCTGGCGGCCAAGCAGCTCAAACGCAGCGGTATCATCATCACCTCGGTAGATGGCGCGCCGGATATCGAGAATGCGCTGAAGACCGACACCCAGATCCAGGCGTCCTCCAGCCAGGACCCATGGGCCATGGCGCAGACGGCGGTGAACATCGGCAATGACCTTCTCAACGACAAGGCGCCGGCCGAAACGGTTACGCTGCTCACGCCCAAACTGATCACCCGCGACAACGTCGCGACGTACAGCGGCTGGTCGAGTAAACACTGAGTCATTGAGGGGGGACAGCGCCGTGGTCACCATGGATGACGTCGCAAGCAGAGCGGGGGTGTCGACGTCAACGGTGTCCCATGTGTTGAACGGCACCCGCAAGGTCAGCCCGGCCACGGTGCAAGCGGTGCAGCGCGCGATCCAGGAACTGGGTTATATCCCCAACACCCTGGCGCGCTCGCTGGCGCGTTCGAGCACCAACACCATCGGCGTGGCGATCTCGGCGCTGTCCAATCATTACTTCAGCGAAACCGTACACGCGATCGAAACCGAGTGCGCCAAGCACGGCTACATGATGCTGTTCGTCGATACCCACGACGACCCGGAGCAGGAGCTGCGGGTGGTCACGGCGCTGCATCACCGGCGCGTCGACGGCATTGTATTGGCGCCCTCGAACGGCTCGCTGGCCCTGGAGTATCTACGGGCCAGCGAGATTCCGGCGGTGCTGGTGGACCGAATGATGAGTGAACAATTCGATCAGGTCGGGGTGGCGAATACCCAGCCCACCCAGGCGCTGATTGCCCACCTGATCGCCCATGGGCATCGCCGAATCGGCTTTATCGCCGGGCGCCCGGGGTTCAGCACCACGGATGAACGGGTGGCTGGTTATCGCGCGGCATTGGCGGCCGCGGGGCTGGCGTTCGATCCGCAACTGCTGGTCAACGGCGGCTCCAACACCGAACCGGCACGCCAGGCCACGGTGCAGTTACTGGGCCTGGCCGCGCCGCCGACCGCGATCATGGCCGGCAACAACCTGATGACCCTCGGCGCCATGCAGGCCTTGCGCGATGCACATATCGAAGTGCCGGCGCAGATGGCGCTGGTGGGCTTCGATGATTTTGATTGGGCGGATTTCTTTGTGCCGCGCCTGACGTTGATCGCCCAGCCGGTCCAGGCGCTCGGCGCTCGTGCGGTCAACCTGTTACTGCAACGCATGGCCGCACCCGATGCGCCGACCCGCAGTGTGCGTCTGGAGCCGACCCTGCAAATACGTAACTCCTGTGGCTGTGATTGATTGGAATGACTCGCGTATGAACACTGCTGTTTCCCTCGGCATCGACCTGGGCACCTCGGAACTCAAAGCCATCCTGATGGACGCCAGCGGCGCGGTGCTGGCTCAGGCCGGCGTGCGCTTGAGCGTCTCGCGCCGGCACCCCGGCTGGTCCGAACAGGCGCCGCAAGACTGGTGGCAAGCCTGTTTGCAGGCGCTGGATGTGTTGCGCGCTCATGAATCGTTTGCCCGTGTGGCGTGCATCGGCCTGTCTGGGCAAATGCACGGCGCGGTATTGCTGGGGGATGACGATCGCGTGTTATACCCGGCGATTCTGTGGGACGACTCGCGCGCGGTGGCCGAAGCGGCTCAGCTTGGGCCAGGGTTTGCCGATGTCACCGGCAGCTTGCCCATGGCCGGCTTGACCGCGCCGAAACTGCTCTGGCTGCAACGGCATGAGCCCGAGGTGTTCAAGGCCATCGATTGCGTGCTGTCGCCCAAGGATTACCTGCGCCTGCGCTTGAGCGGGGAGCGCGTCAGCGAGATGTCTGATGCGGCCGGAACGCTGTGGCTGGACGTGGCCAATCGTCAATGGTTCAGCCCCATGCTGCGGGCCACCGGCCTGGCGCCGGAACAAATGCCCAGGCTGGTGGAGGGCGGTGCGGCAAGCGCGTGTCTGACCGCCCGCGAGCTGGGTTTGCGCGCCGAGGTGGTGATTGCCGGCGGCGGTGGCGACAACCCGGTTGCGGCGGTCGGCATCGGCGCGATCAATGCCGGCGACGGTTTCATCACGCTGGGCACCAGCGCGGCAATTGTCGCCATCACCGACCATGCGGCGGGCAACCCGGCCAGCGCGGTACACAGCTTCTGCCATGCGCTGCCCGACCGTTGGTACACCATGGGCGCGATGCTGGCTGGCGCCAGTTGTTTGCGCTGGGTCACGCGCCTGACGGGCATGCCGGATGAACAGGCGCTGTTGGATCAGGTCCAGGCCCAGTTGCCCATCGGCCAATCGGTACCGCTGGACACGCCGTTGTTCCTGCCGTACCTGGCCGGCGAACGCACCCCGCATAACGACCCCTTATTGCGCGGCGGCTTTATGAACCTGGGCCACGACTGCACCCCGGCGATGCTGGGGTATGCGGTGATGGAAGGTGTGGGTTTTGGCCTGCTCGACGCGTTGCGCGCGGTGCAATCGAGCGGCGCCGACGTCACCGCCTGTGCGCTGGTGGGTGGCGGCGCGCGCAGTGAGTATTGGGCGCAGTTGCTGGCCAACATCCTGCAGCGGGAAATCTTCACGCTGCACGGCAGTGAACTGAGCGCGTGCATCGGCGCAGCGAAGTTGGGCTTTTTGGCCATCGGGCAGGGCGCGGCGTTGCTCGCGGCGGGCATGCCGGTCAAGGCGCGGTATGTACCGGACGTGGCGCAACAGCCGGTGCTGGAGGCGCGTTATCGCAAGTTTCAGGGGCTGTTGGGCGCGGCCAAGGCTCTGCACGACTGACTTGACCTGGCCCTGTGGGAGGGAGCTTGCTCCCGATAGCGGAGTGTCAGTCACTGCATAAGTGCCTGAACCACTGCTATCCCCACCTAAGGTTTGTCGGCGTTAGTCCGTCAGCGGTGGCAGGCGCCGCTTCACTGGGGTTTTCTTGACGATGGCGGTGTTGGTCTCGGCATAGACGTTGAGCCGATCCAGCAGGCTGTCGAGGTGGTCCATGGTGCGTACATGCAGGCGTGCGATGAAGCAGTCCTCGCCGGTGACTTTGTCGCATTCGGTGAATTCGGGGATGGCCTGGATCTGCCGCTCCACTTCCTGCAATTGGCCGGGCAGGGGACGGATACGCACGATGGCTTGCAGCAGGTAGCCGAAGTGTTTGGGGTCGATGTCGACCGTGTAATGGGTCAGCACGCCGCGCTCTTCCAGGCGGCGCAGGCGTTCGCCGACGCTGGGCGAGGACAGGCCGGTGATGCCGGCCAGGGCCTTGAGGGACAGCCGGGAGTCGTCCATCAAAGCGCCGATCAGTTGTTGGTCGATGGTGTCGATCATGGTGTGCGCCTAATAAATAAAGGTCATTGAGGCTTTTCGCCTTTTTTAGGCGCTGGAGCCGCGGCGAACCAGCTTGCCATAATTGAGCCTCACTTGAGGAGTCTCAATCATGGATACATCCATCCGTCGCGGGTCGTGGGAAATGGTCGCCGCCATGCTGATCTCGGGCACCATTGGCTGGTTTGTACTGGTGTCGGGCGTATCGGTGCTCGAAGTGGTGTTCTGGCGCTGCGTGATCGGGGCGCTGACATTATTGCTGGTGTGCGCGCTGCTCGGGTATCTGCGCCGGGACTTGCTCAGTTGGGCCGGGCTCGGCCTGGCGATGCTCAGCGGAGGGGCCATTGTCGGCAACTGGTTGCTGCTGTTCGAATCGTATTCCCGCGCGTCCATCGCCATCAGCACCGCGGTGTACAACGTGCAGCCGTTCATATTGGTGATACTGGCGGCGCTGTTTCTCGGTGAAAAGCTCAGCGTGCCGAAGCTGGCGTGGCTGAGTGTGGCATTCCTCGGGATGCTGGCGATTGTCAGCGCCCATGGCAATCAGCCAACCGGCGACGACTACCTGGCCGGTATCGCCCTGGCCCTCGGCGCGGCGTTTCTGTATGCGCTTGCCGCGCTGATCATCAAGCGCCTGAAGGCGGTGCCGCCGCATTTGATCGCGCTGATCCAGGTCACGACCGGTGCGTTGTTACTGGCGCCGCTGGTGCCGTGGCACAGTCTGCCGGTGGCGCACAACGCCTGGGCGGCCTTGTTGACGCTCGGGGTGGTACACACCGGTTTGATGTATGTGTTGCTGTACGGGGCGATCCAGAAGTTGCCGACGGCCATCACCGGCGCGTTGTCGTTTATCTACCCGATTGCGGCGATTCTGGTCGACTGGATTGCCTTCGGGCATCGCCTGGGTTGGCTGCAATGGCTGGGTGTCGCCGCGATTCTGTTGGCTGCCGCCGGTTTGCAAAGGGGCTGGTGGTGGCGCCCCAAAGCGGTGGTGCAAGTGCAGTGATCGAGAGCGGGCGCGCCGTTGCAGCGCGCCCGCGGTTCGATCAATGCGGCGCGCGCGGGATGGTCTTGAGCAGATCGTCCGGGCTGATGTAGCCGACCACGCTGCCTGGCTGCGGCAACCCGAGGATGTGCCCCTTGATCTTGCCCACCACATGCATTTCGCATGGCTTGCAGTCGAATTTCAGGGTCAGCACTTCATCGCCATGGATCAACTGCATCGGCGCAACCTTGGTCTTCACCCCCGTCACGCCCTTGGCCTGTTTGGGGCAGAGGTTGAACGAGAAACGCAGGCAGTGCTTGGTGATCATCACCGGCACTTCACCGGTTTCTTCGTGGGCTTCGAAGGCCGCGTCGATCAGTTTCACGCCGTGGCGATGGTAGAAATCCCGGGCCTTCTGGTTATACACGTTGGCCAGGAACGACAGGTGCGCTTCCGGGTACACCGGCGGCGGGCTGGTTTCGGCCTTGCGCCCACCACGCGGGTGAGCGTCGATGCGCGCCGCTGTCAGCGCTTCGATCACTTCACGGCGCGCGGCCTTGAGCTGCGAGTTGGGGATGAAGAATGCCTGCGGCGCATCCAGCTCGATGGCGGTGGCGTGGTATTCGGTGGTGCCCAGTTGGCCGAGCAGGTCACGCAGGGTGTCCAGCGCCTGTTCCGGCTTGTTGGCCGCGCCGAACGGGCCGGGCAGGGCGACGCTGGCGGTGATGCCTTCTTCGCTGGTGGCGTTCAGTTCCAGGCGATCTTCGCGCAGTCGGGCGACCCACGACAGGCCGATCCGGCGCTCGGCGGAGGTTTTGAGCAGCGCCTGTTGCCAGTTGTGGTCGAGGTTGCGGTTCAGCGGGTGGTTGGGGCGCAACTGATGCAGGCCGGCCGGCATTTCGTTCGGCTCGACGCGATAGCGGTAGCGCTTCTCGCCGTCTTCCTCGAACTCGCCCTTGGCCTCGGCGATATTGGCGCGAAAACCCACCACTTCACGCTTGACCAGCACATTCAGGCCGTCGCCGTTGGACAGCGGCTCATGGGTGATCACTTGCAGGTCGCGTTTGCCGGCTTTTTCCACCACGCCCACCGGCAGACCGGTGAAGGTCGGGGTGTCGAAGGCGCCGATGTCGATCTTGCGGTCGCTGACGAAATAGTCGGTGCTGCCCCGGTGGAAGGTCTTTTCCGGGTCGGGCAGGAAGAAATGCGCGGTCCGGCCGCTGGAAGCGCGGGCCAGGTCGGGGCGGTCTTCGAGGATCTCGTCGAGGCGCTGGCGGTAATAGGCGGTGATGTTCTTCACATAGCCCATGTCCTTGTAGCGCCCTTCGATCTTGAACGAGCGCACACCGGCATCGACCAGGGCGCGCAGGTTGGCGCTCTGGTTGTTGTCTTTCATCGACAGCAGGTGCTTTTCAAAGGCGACGACGCGGCCTTGATCGTCTTTGAGGGTGTACGGCAGGCGGCACGCCTGGGAACAGTCGCCGCGGTTGGCGCTGCGGCCGTTCTGCGCGTGGGAGATATTGCACTGCCCGGAGAACGCCACGCACAGGGCGCCGTGGATGAAGAACTCGATGGCGGCATCGGTTTCATCGGCAATGGCGCGGATTTCCTGCAGGTTCAGCTCGCGGGCCAATACCAGTTGCGAGAAGCCGGCCTGGTCGAGAAATTTGGCGCGGCCCAGGGTGCGGATGTCGGTCTGGGTACTGGCGTGCAGCTCGATCGGCGGGATATCCAGCTCCATCACGCCCAGGTCTTGCACGATCAACGCGTCGACGCCAGCGTCGTAGAGCTGATGGATCAGCTTGCGCGCCGGTTCCAGTTCGTTGTCATGCAAGATGGTGTTGAGGGTGGTGAAGACGCGGGCGTGGTAGCGCCGGGCGAATTCGACCAACTGCGCGATATCGCTGACCTCGTTGCAGGCGTTGTGGCGGGCGCCGAAGCTTGGGCCGCCGATGTAGATGGCGTCGGCGCCATGCAGGATGGCCTCGCGCGCGATGGCGACATCGCGGGCAGGGCTGAGCAATTCCAGGTGATGCTTGGGCAAGGACATAGTTTTTTTAGTCAGGCTTGTCACGGTCGAGGCGCGCATTGTAGCCGTGAAACGCCTGACCGGCACCTACCGCAGGGCCGCCGGCGGGCTTGGCCTGCAAGGTGCCAGGCCAATGACGGGTGTTTCAATCGACGCGGGTTCAGGCCTTGGCGGCCATCGCGGTGACTTCCACGCGCATGCCTTCCACCGCCAGGGCCGCCACGCCAACTGCGGCACGCACCGGCCACGGCTTGGCGAAGAAGCGCTTGTAGACCTCGTTGAACGCCGCGCGGTCGGCCATGTCGGTCAGGTAGATGGTCAGGTGCATCACCCGGTCCATGGAACTGCCGGCGCGTTCAAGGGCGACTTTCAGGGCTTGCAGCGTGCATTCGCTTTGCGCGGTGATGTCGCCCAGTTCCAGGCTGCCGTCGGCGCGGGTCGGGATCTGGGTGGAGACCAGGATGCCGTTGAAGCCGATCACGTCGGAGGAAATCGAGTCGGCATCCGGATCAGGGGTGAAGGATAGGTCGTTGTTGGCCATGCGGATCTCTTGGCAGGGAAAGGGTGGTCAATTTAAACACAGGGCGCGCGCGGATCAGTACCCTTCGGCTTTGCAGGCGTGGCGAGCGACGGGTATTTGACGTCAAATGATATTTATTTTTCATCGGTCAAGTCCGGTATTTATTGGCCGATAGCGCAGGAAATAAACCGCGATTCCACACACGGCTGAGGCTACGTCATGTTCAATCACACACTAAAAACAGAACTGGCGGCCAGGAGGGCCGAAGTCGCTGAATACCAAGGATTGATTGCCGCGCTTGAACGCTCCATGGCCGTGGTCGAATTCGACCTCAATGGCAAGGTGTTGCGCGCCAATGACAACTTTATGAAAACCCTGGGTTACAGCAGCGCTCAATTGGCCGGCAAGACCCACCGTGATTTTTGCCCGTCGGCGCTGACCAGCAGCCCTGCCTATGCCGAGTTCTGGCAGGAACTCAGGGCCGGCAAGTTCGTCTCGGGCACATTCAAACGCGTGGACGCCCACGGCAAGATCATCTGGCTGGAGGCCAGCTACAACCCGGTGCTGGATGAGCGTGGCCAGGTCGTGAAAGTGGTCAAGTACGCCCTCGACGTCACGCGCAAAGTGGAGCAGGAGGCGGCGACCCGCAGCAAGCTGGCTGCGCTGGACCGGGCGATGGCGGTGATCGAGTTCGACTTGAACGGGCAAGTGCTCGATGCCAACGAGAATTTCCTCGCGGTCATGGGGTATTCACTGACGGAACTCAAAGGCAAACATCACCGTATGTTTTGCGAACCGACCCAGGTCAACAGCCCTGAGTACGCCGACTTCTGGCGGCGCTTGAACAATGGTGAATTCTTCACCGGGCAATTCAAGCGTATCGGCAAGCACGGCCGCGTGGTGTGGCTGGAAGCGAGTTACAACCCGGTGTATGACGGCGACGGCAAGCTGATCAAAATCGTCAAGTTCGCCAGCGACATCAGCGAGCGCGTCGAGAAGTTCGAGGAGGATTCACGCGGTGCTTCCCGCGCTTATCATATTTCCTCGGAAACCGAGCGATTCGCCGAACATGGCACCCAGGTGATCCACGAAACCGCCAGTGAAATGCGCCGCATTGCCGAAAACATCGGCGCCTCGGCACGTCTGGTGGGGCAACTGGGCGATCGTTCCGAGCAGATCACTGCGATCGTCAATACCATTCGCGGTATTGCCGACCAGACCAACCTACTGGCGCTCAACGCCGCCATCGAGGCCGCGCGCGCGGGTGATCAGGGCCGTGGTTTTGCGGTGGTGGCCGATGAGGTCAGGCAACTGGCGGGGCGCACCAGCCGTTCGACTGCCGAGATTGCCGAGATGATCGGCCTGATTCTGTCGGAAACCCGTGACGCGGTCGCCAGCATGAGCGCGACCCAGGAAGGCGCGCAACGTGGCGTCAGCCTGGCCGACCAGGCGGGTTCGGTGATTCTGCAGATCCGCACCAGCACCAGCGATGCGGTGCAAGCCGTGAGCATGTTTGCGTCAAAGCTGGATGAGTCGGAGGTGGTTCCGAAAACCGCTGTCGGCTGGGTCGGCTAGACGCGCACCCGGGGTCAGTCTCACTCCTCTACATCCATGAACTCTTTGGCCCAGGCCACGTAGCTCTCCGGCAGGGTGTAGGTGTGAGTAAGCTCGGTGGCACTGAGGTTCGAGGTGCTGTGGGTGAGCTGACGTTGGGCGCGCAGGCTGTCGTAGGTGGCCTTGATCGCCGCGAAGTAGGCGCCGTGGCCGGCCACCACGATGCGTACTCCCAGGCTTGCCAGGCGCTGGCTGTCATTGAGTTTCGGGTTGCCGTAGGTCACCAGCATCAAGGGCACCGTGAGTTGTTGCGCAATCTGCTCAAGGTGCTCGAAGTCGCTGACACCCACCATGCAGATCCCATCGGCACCGGCTTTTTCATAGGCCAGGGTGCGTTCGATCACGGCCTCGGTCGGCAACACCTTTGCGTTAGTGCGGGCGATGATGGACAGCTCGGGGTCGACCCGTGCTTCAAGGGCGGCCCTGACTTTGCCGATGCCTTCCTCGATGGAAATCAGATCGGTCGATTTGCGCCCGAACTGCGCCGGCAACAGCGTGTCTTCAATCGTCAGTGCCGCTACGCCTGCGCGTTCCAGCTCCGCGACGGTACGCATGACATTCAGGGCATTGCCATAGCCGTGGTCGGCATCGGCAATCACCGGCAACTGCGCAACGCGGCCGATCCGGGTGGCCTGTTCAGCGAACTCACTCAAGGTGATCAACGCAAAATCGGGTGCCGCCAGTACCTGCAGCGAAGCGACCGAGCCCCCCAGAATGCCGACTTCGAAGCCCAGGTCGGCGGCGATACGCGCCGACATCGGGTCGAACACAGAGGCCGTCTCAACGCACAGTGGCGTAGCAAGCAGTTCACGGAAATTACGACGCAGGGCTGAGTGGGACACTTTGGGCATGATCTTTCCTGGTTCTGGTCATTGTCGACTGACGATCAATGCCTATTCATAGTCGTCAGAGATTACCACGCCACAAAACCCAGGATTATGACGTTTGAGAATGGGCTATGCCCACCGCACATACGGTGGGCGCGAGGTGTGCGCCGTTCAGTCGGCAGGCTGGCTAAGCAGGTTGAAATGACAGGCGCTGCCACCGCGTCGTTTAGCCTGGTACATCGCGTCGTCGGCCCGTGCGAGCAGTTGCTCGACGCTTGCCCCGTCCCATGGATACAGGCTGATGCCGACGCTGATGTGTGTGTTCAGGCGGTGGGCATCGATCATGAACGGCTGGTTGATCGCGCCGATCAATTTATCGGCCAACACCTCGACCTGCCTGGCGTGGTCCATGCCGGTCACCAGGATCGCAAATTCATCGCCGCTCAAACGGCCGACGACATCGGACCTGCGCACCGACTGGCTGAGGCGTTCGGCCACCGCCACCAGCAACTTGTCGCCGCACGCATGCCCATGGGTGTCGTTGACCGCTTTGAAACGGTCCAGGTCGATAAACATCAACGCCAGCGGCTGTTGCTGCTGGGTGGCATGACTCATCGCTTGATTGAGCAGGCTCAGAAACAGGCTGCGGTTGGGCAAGCCGGTCAGTCCGTCATGGAACGCCAGTTGTTGCATGCGCGCACGTTCTTCGTCCATCACCTTGAAGTTGTGCAGGATCGCGATGAAGTGCGTGACCACGCCCTGCGGGTCGAGCACCGGGGTAATGACCTGATTGATCGTACAGTTGGAGCCGTCCTTGCGGCGCTCGACCATCTCACCCTGCCAGGTCAGGCCCGCCATGATGGTCATCCACAGCTCTCGATAGAACGTGGTGGTTTGCCGTCCCGACGACAAAAGGTGCGGGGTTTTACCGACCAGCTCCAGCTTCGAATAGCCACTCAACAGGCTGAACGCTCGGTTGATCCACACAATGCAACCCGATCTCTCGGTGATCAGCACCGGGTTTGTCGCCGCGTCCAACGCCCTCACCAACACTTGCTGCTCATCTTCGATCATGGTGCCCTCCGACGGAGCCGGTGACGCTGCAAGTCTTGATGCAGGCTAGGGGCAAGGGGCCTGGCGGCTGTTGATGAAAATCAACTTTTGCGGGCACCAACTGATAAAGATCAAGTAGCCGCTGAGCCGGAACGCTCAATCTGAAGGCCTATCCACCGAATCAGATGGCCGCGTGCCGAGGTGCCCCCATGTTGCAGACTCAGCGTTTACTGTTGATTGCCCCTTCGTCCATGACCCGCACACCGGCGTTCGATCGTGCAGCTGCCTTGGCGCGCGCGATGCAGTTGCCGTTGCATATCGTGGCATTCGACTATTTGCAGGCCCTGGCGATCGCCGGGCTGTTCGCGCCCGAACAGATCAATCGGGCCCGGGAAGGGTACCTGGACACCCATCGCCACTGGCTCGCCGAGCAGGCCGAGGTAATGCGCCAGCGCGGGGTCGAGGTCACCAGCGAGGTGGTCTGGGTGCATCATCCTTATGAGGAAATCCTGCATTTCGTCAACGAGATGTCGCTGGCCCTGATCATCAAGGATGCCGAGGAAGAGCCAGCGTTGAAACGGGTGTTCTTCACCCCGCTGGATTGGCAACTGCTGCGCGACTGCCCGGTGCCGGTGCATCTGGTCACCGACTCGCGCCACCCGTTGCCACGCAAGGTGCTGGCGATTGTCGATGTGTTGCGCAGCGAGGAGCAGGACCAGATCTTCAACGACCAGATTGTCGAAGCGGCGGTCAAGCTGGCCGCGCAATGCCAGGCCCAGCTCGAGTTGCTGCATGTGTACGACTGGGCCGCGGTGTATGCCAAGGACATGGGCTTCGGCGCGGTGCCCCTGGCCGCCGGGCTCTATGAGTCGTTGAATGAAGCCCAGCATGAGGCGTTTGCCGCGTTGGCCGAGCGCCAGGGGATTCCCGTCGAGCATCGGCACTTTATCGAGGGCACGCCGCTCTTCAACATTTGCGACTTCGCCCGCGATCACCAGATCGACATTATCGTCATGGGCACCGTGCAGCACTGGGGCTTGAACAAGCTGTTGGGCACTACCGCCGAAAGCCTGCTGCACCACGCGCCGTGCAGCATGTGGGCGATCAAACCGACGCGCAACTGATGAAGGATTGAACCTGGCGCCAGGACCAACCGGTGCCCGACGAGGTGCGAAATGAGCCAATATCAACGTCTGTTGCTGATCACCGACCGTTCGTTGTATCACTCCCCGGCGCTGCTGCGCGCGGTGGCCCTGGCCAAGGCCAGCGGCGCGGCGCTCGATATCAGGGCGTTTATCGAACCTGCGCCGATCATTCATTTGTGGGAAGAACACGTCGATGAGTCGGCTTTTCAGGACTACCTGCACCGCTATCGCGATTGGCTGATCGACGAAGTCCAGCGCCTGGGCGGTAACGGGCTGAAGGTGACGGTTGAATTGCTCTTCACCACCCACCCTGTGCTGGAGATCCTGCGCACGATCGCCGATCTGAACCCGGACCTGGTGATCAAGGACGTGAAGCTGGAGCCGGTTCTCAAGCGCATATTCATCACCCCGCTCGATTGCCACCTGCTGCGCGAGTGCCCGACCCCCCTGCATCTGGTGAGCCAGGCGCGCTACGGTTTGCCCCATCGCGTAGTGGCGGCCGTCGATCCGTTCGAGCCCGGCACGCAGATCAGCGGTCTGAACGACACCATCATTCAGTGCGCCTACTCCATGGCCCTGCAATGCGATGCGCCGCTGCATCTGTTGTACGCCTATGACCTGTCACCGGCATTCAACGGTGATGCGCCGATGGCCATGGGCGGTTGGAACGTGGACTTCGCCGAAGAGCTGCGCCAGTCGTTGCACCAGGCGTTCGTGACCTTGGCCGACCGTTATGGCGTACCGCCGGAAAGACGGCACTTTGTCATGGGCCAGCCAGTGCCGGTGATTCAGGAGTTTGTCGAGCAATTCCAGGCCGACGTGGTGGTCATGGGGACTGCTCACCGGGTCGGGCTCGACCGACTGATCGGCAGCAACACCGAACGGGCGCTGTATTCGGTGCCGGGCAGCATTTTAGCGATCCGCCAGCCGGGAAACGACGTCAAGGGCTAGCCCGGGCTCTGATCCTTTATTGACAAAGGTCAGAGGCAGGGCGGGCCCACGCCGGATACTGAAAATGTGCGTTGTTGATTTCTTACCGCGATGAATCGAGGGGAAACACCATGAACCGCTACCTGTCCGTTTCACTGTTGGCGCTGGTATTGGCAACGTCCGCCGGGTGCAGTCAACATGTCAAGGAGCTTGAGGCTCGCCTGGACTCCGCGGAAAACAATGCCGCCACGGCGCGCCTGCGCGCTGACGAAGCCTACCTCAAGGCGGAGCAGGCGATGGCGCTGGCCAACCAGGCCCAGCGCACCGCTGACGAAGCCAACGAAAGAGCGATCCATATGCTGACCAGCGCGACCCGCAAATAGCCGCTGCTGCGTGTTATGGGGTCAGCACGATCGCGCCGTTGAACTGCCCGCTGCGCAGGTGCGCGAGTGCCTGATTGGCGTCTTCCAGGGCGAAGCGGGTGATGTCGCAGTGGACCGGCGTGTGCTGCACGGTTTGAAAAAACGCTGTGCCGTCCTGTCGGGTCAGGTTCGCCACTGAACGCACGCTGCGCTCGCCCCATAGCAGTCGATAGGGGAAGGCCGGAATATCGCTCATGTGAATCCCGGCGCAAATCACACAGCCGCCCTTGACGGTGGCGGCCAATGCCAGCGGTACAAGCGCTCCGACCGGGGCGAATATCAGGCTGGCATCCAGCAGGTGCGGCGGCAGTTGGTCCGAAGGCCCGGCCCACACGGCGCCCAATGAGCGTGCATAGGCCTGGCCTGCGCTGTCACCCGGGCGGGTGAACGCGTACACCTGTTGCCCGCGGCCCAGCGCCACCTGGATCGCCAGATGGGCGGCCGCACCGAAGCCGTAAAGCCCCAGGTGGGCGGCGTCGGCGGCCATCTGCAAGGCGCGAAAGCCGATCAGGCCGGCACACAACAGGGGCGCGGCTTGAACGTCCGAGAGTGTGTCGGGAATCGGCAGGCAGAAGCGTTCGTCCGCCACCGTGTATTCAGCGTAGCCGCCGTCCAGATTGCAGCCGGTAAACAGCGCCTGATCGCAGAGGTTTTCCCGGCCCGATCGACAGAAAGCGCACTCGCCGCAGGTCCAGCCGAGCCACGGCACCCCGACGCGGCGGCCGATCCAGTCAGCCCCGACCGCGGCGCCCACGGCCGTCACTTCACCGACGATTTCATGGCCTGGCACCCGTGGCAGTTGCGCTTGCGGCAACTCGCCGTCGACCAGGTGCAGGTCGGTGCGGCACACGCCACAGGCCAGGACCTTGATCAACAGCTGCCCGCTTCCGGGTGTCGGGATCGGGCGCTGCTCCAGTTGCAGCGGCTGGCCGGGGGTGTGCAGAACCATCGCACGCATGACGAATCTCCAGGTGTTCGGGCGGTAATGCTAGATCGGTCGGCGGCAGCCCGCGACCAGACGCTTGAGACCTTCCAGGTCCAGGATCGTGACGTTGCGGCCGACGATCTGCGCCAACCCCTGGTCGCGCAGGTGCGCGATGCCGCGGCAGATGGTTTCCAGGCGCAAGCCCAGGTAGGAGCCGATTTCCTCACGGCGCATTTTCAGCACAAAGTGCCTGGCCGAATACCCGCGTGAGCTGAAGCGTTGCGACAGGTTCAGCAGGAACGCGGCCAGGCGTTCATCCGAGCTCATGTTGCCCATCAGCATCAGCAGGGTGTGATCCTGCACGATTTCACGGCTCAGCAGCCGCGTGAGGTTGTGCTGCAGCGACGGAAGGTTGCGCGCCAGGCTCTCCAGATGGGCGAAGTGGATGGGGCAGACCTCACTGTCCTCAAGGGCGACCGCCGTGCAGGCGTGTGCATCGTCACTGATGGCGTCCAGGCCGAGCATATCGCCGGAGAGTTGAAAGCCGGTCACTTGTTCACGGCCATCGACAGACACGATGCCGGTCTTGAACGAGCCGGTGCGAACCGTATACAGCGAACGCAAGGGGTCGCCGGTACGGAATAAAGCTGCGCCTTTTTTGACCTTGAAGCGTTGCACCACCAACGCATCCAAGTGGGACACGTCAGGACTATCGAGACCGATCGGCAAGCTGCATGCCGACACGCCGCAACCGGAACATGCCGTTTTGGGGGGGATTACCGGTCTGGGGCAGGAGGTGTGCGGTAGCACCGTCGAGCGACCGACTAAACGCAGGTGATGGGCATTCATGCATGCGCTCCGTCCAGGCATGTGCCTGAGTGATAGAGAGAACGAGGAAAATGCGCTTCTTCGACTTTTGCTCAATATCCCGAGTTCCTGTTTCAATTGAGCTTCAGCGCCGGCTTTAAGACTTGATATACATCAAGCCTCGCGCAGTTGAGGCACCCAGAATCGACGAACGACAATCCACGGGTCGAGCCTTGACGGAGGGGTGTATGAGCGATTTTTTGAGTGCAGAGGAGCTGGAAGGGCTGGACGCGTATTGGCGGGCGTCCAATTACCTGGCGGTCGGGCAGATCTACCTCAAGAGCAACCCGTTGTTAAAGACACCCTTGACCCTGGCGCACATCAAACCGCGCCTGTTGGGGCATTGGGGCACCACGCCGGGGCTGAATCTGCTCTATACGCACCTCAATCGGCTGATCAACCAGTACGACTTGAACATGCTCTTTGTCGCCGGCCCCGGGCATGGCGGGCCGGCGGTGGTCGCGCAGACCTACCTGGAAGGCACCTACACCGAGTGTTATCCCTCGGTGGAGCGCAATGCCAATGGCCTGCTGCGGCTGTTTCGGCAGTTTTCCTGGCCCTATGGGATTTCCAGCCACGTTTCGGCGCAAATCCCGGGCTCGATCCATGAAGGCGGCGAGCTGGGTTACTGCCTGGCGCACGCCTATGGCGCGGTCTTCGATAACCCGGACCTGATCGTCGCCTGCGTGATCGGCGACGGCGAGGCCGAAACCGGCCCGCTGGCCGCCAGCTGGCACTCCAACAAATTCATCAACCCCGCGCGCGATGGGGCAGTGCTGCCGATCCTGCACCTCAACGGCTACAAGATCGCCAACCCCACGGTCCTGTCCAGGATCAGCGAAGATGAACTGTCGGCGCTGTTGTATGGCTATGGTTACGATGCGTACTTCGTCGAAGGCGATGACCCGGCGCAGGTGCATCAGGAGCTTGCCCGCACCCTTCACACCATGCTGCTGAAAATCCGCGAGATTCAGCACGCGGCACGCCAGCCCCGGCGCGCCGAGACGCCGGAGCGCCAGCTGTGGCCGGTGCTGGTATTGCGCACGCCCAAAGGCTGGACCGGGCCGAAATTTGTCGATGGCTGTCGGGTCGAAGGCACCTGGCGCGCCCACCAAGTGCCGTTGGCCAACTTTCAGGCGCCGGGGCATGTGCAGCAACTGGCGGAATGGCTGAACAGCTACCGTCCCGACGAACTGTTCGATGCCGACGGCGCCTTGCTCCCGGAAATCGCCGCGCTGGCGCCCACCGGGCACCGCCGCATGAGCGCCAACCCGCACGCCAACGGCGGGCTGGTATTACGCACGCTCGACTTGCCATGCTTTACCGACTACGCGGTAGCCCTGCCGGCCCCCGGTTGCCTGCGTGCCGAGGCGACCCGGGTATTGGGCAGCTTTTTGCGCGACGTGATGAAAAACGCACAGGGCGCCGCCAACTTCCGCCTGTTCGGCCCGGATGAAACCGCCTCCAATCGCCTGGACGCCGTGTACGAGGTCAGCGCCAAGGCCTGGATGGACCCGTTGGAGGCCGACGACGTGAACCTGGCGGCGGATGGCCGGGTCATGGAGATTCTCAGCGAACACGTGTGTGAGGGCTGGCTCGAAGGCTACCTGCTCACCGGGCGTCATGGCCTGCTGTCGTGTTACGAAGCGTTCATCCATATCGTCGATTCGATGGTCAACCAGCATGCCAAGTGGCTGAAAACCGCAGCCGGCGTGCCCTGGCGCAAGCCGCTGGCGTCGCTCAACCTGCTGCTGACGTCCCATGTCTGGCGCCAGGACCACAACGGGTTTTCTCATCAAGACCCCGGCTTCATCGACCTGGTGGCGAACAAGAAGTCCGACGTGGCGCGCATCTACCTGCCGCCGGATGCCAACTGCCTGCTGTCGGTGGCGGATCACTGCCTGCGCAGCCGCAATTACATCAATGTCATCGTGGTGGGCAAGCAGCCGGAGTGGCAGTGGCTGGATATCGACGCGGCCGTGCGCCATTGCCTGGCGGGCATCGGCCGCTGGGACTGGGCCTGCCGCGATGATCAGGAGCCGGACGTGGTCATGGCCTGCGCCGGCGACGTACCGACCCTGGAAACCCTGGCCGCCGTGACATTGCTGCGCGAATACGTGCCGGATCTGCGGGTCAGGGTCATCAATGTGGTGGACCTGATGGTGCTGCAGTCGTCATCGCAGCATCCCCATGGCCTGGCGGATGCCGCCTTCGATGAGTTGTTCACCACCGACAAACCGGTGATCTTTGCCTTCCACGGCTACCCGGCGCTGGTGCATCGGCTGCTGTACAAGCGCACCAATCACGACAACTTCCATGTGCGCGGCTTCATCGAGGAGGGCGCCACCACCACCCCGTTCGATATGGCGGTGATCAACAACCTGGATCGCTACCGGTTGGCGTTGGACGTCATCGAGCGCGTGCCCCGGCTGCACGAGCAACGCCACACCGCGCAGGCGCGCTACTGGGCGATGATGGAGAAACACAAGCTGTACCTGATCGAACACGGCGAAGACCTGCCCGAGGTGCTGAACTGGCAATGGACCCCGGCCGGCTAGGGGCTACTTGTTCTTCCAGTACTTCTGCATTTCCAGGAACAGAAAGGACGCCGTCCACGTGATCAGCACCAGACCGGTCAGCGCTTGCAGGCCGGTCAGGAACTTGATGTGGCCCATGGGGGTGATGTCGCCGAAACCGATGGTGGTGTAGGTCGTGAAGGAAAAGTACACGCAGTCCATGAACGAGCCATCGAACTGGCCCGACAGGCTGCCCCACTCGCCGTCGCGTGTCATCAGGTAATAGACCAGGGCGAAGCACCAGACTTCGATCGCGTGGGCGAGCAGGGCACCGAAGACCCCGATGACCATCCTGAAGCGGCTCCAGACCTTGAGCCGCGGCAACCAGTCGTTCAGGCGCAACAGGCATTCGTAATGAATGATCACGGCGATGATGACCACCAGCGTATTAATCAGCGTGACGGCCAGCATGGCGAGCCTCAGTGCGTGGTTTCAGGGCGACGCTCAACCTGCGGCGACCGGCACGGGTTTCATCGGCAGCAGCGCGGGGAAGTCCTCTGGGGTCAGGCTTTCCTTTTCCATCAACAGGCGCGCGCCGGCCTCCAGGTCGGCGCGATGCGCCTGGAGTAAGCTCTTGGCGCGGGCGTAGGCTTCGTCGAGCAGGGCGCGTATACACAGGTCGACTTCCCTGGCGGTCTGTTCCGAATAATCTTTCTGCCCCGTACTCTGCATCTGTTCACCCAGGTAGGTCATGTTTTGTCGCTCCAGCACCGACTGCCCCAGTTCGGCGCTCATGCCGAAGCGGGTCACCAACTGCCGCGCGATATCGGTCGCACGGGCCAGGTCATCGGCGGCCCCGGTGGACGTCTGAGCATATATCAGAAATTCGGCGGCGCGGCCGGCCATCAGCACGACGATGCGGTCTTTGAGCATCTGGTAACTGATCAGGAAGTGGTCCTCCGTCGGGCGCTGCAGCGTGTAGCCCAACGAGCCAATGGCGCGCGGCACGATGGACACCTTGTGTACCGGGTCCATGGCCGGCAGGTGGCTCGCCGCCAGTGCATGGCCCATCTCGTGGTACGCCACCACCTGGCGTTCTTCGGGGCGCAGCACGCTGCTCTTGCGTTCGATGCCCGCGATCAGGCGTTCCACGGCCGCAGTGAAGTCGTCCAGGCCGACCGTGTCGGCGCCACGGCGGGTGGCGACAATCGCCGCTTCGTTGACCAGGTTCGCCAGGTCGGCGCCGGTGAAACCGGTGGTGATGTCGGCGATGCGCTCGCTGTCGAGGGCCTTGTCCACGGTAATTTTCTGCAGGTGGACCTTGAGAATCGCCTGCCGCCCCTTGCGGTCAGGGCGATCGATCAACACCTGACGGTCGATCCGGCCGGCACGCAGCAGCGCCGGGTCGAGAATCTCCGGGCGATTGGTCGCAGCGAGCAGCACCACGCCCTCGCGGGGATCGAAGCCGTCCAGTTCGGCCAGGAGCTGGTTGAGGGTCTGTTCCTTTTCGTCATTGCCGCCGAACACGCCGACGCCACGCATCTTGCCCAGGGCATCCAGTTCATCGATGAAAATGATGCACGGTGCCGCTTGGCGCGCCTGTTCGAACAGATCGTGGACCCGCGCGGCGCCGACGCCGACGAACATCTCGACGAATTCCGAGCCCGAGATCGAGAAAAACGGCACCCCGGCTTCGCCAGCGATGGCTTTGGCCACCAGGGTCTTGCCGGTGCCCGGCGGACCGACCAGCAGCGTGCCTTTGGGAATATGCGCGCCCAGCCGTGCGTACTTGGCCTTGTCCTTGAGGAACGAGACGATCTCCACCAGTTCGGCCTTGGCTTCGTCGATGCCGGCGACATCCGCGAAGGTGATCCCGGTATCGCGCTGGACAAACACCTTGGCCCGGGACTTGCCGATGTTCATCAGCCCGCCCAGGCCCTGTTTTTCCGCGACGCCGCGAAACAAAAAGTGCCAGACCACCATGATCAGCATAAAAGGCAGCAGCCAACCCAGCAGGCCGCTTAAAAAGGTATTGTCAGTGACCCCGGTGAAGCTCGCGCCCGACTGCGCCAGGCTGGTGGCCAACGTCGGGTCGACCCGCACCGTCGTGAACAGGTTATGGCCGTCGATCGGCACTTGCAGCTTGCCGCTGATCTGGTCTTTCTCGACCTGCAGGTCGCTGACTTTCTGCTCGTTCAGCAACTGCAGAAACTGACTGTACGGGATGTTTTGCACCACGCGGTGTTCCGTCCATAGAAACTGCACAACGGTGAACACGACAAACGCGGTCAGAAAGTAAGACAGGTTCCACTGATGGTTCTTTTTCATGACCTTGACTCAAAAAAGGGCACGCAAGGCAGACACAAACGTTGAATGCCCCAGTCGGCGCACTGGAGCATGCATCACCTCAGGCGAGCAGCAGGTGATCTTCCACCCGCGTGACGCCCGGCACCGACCAGGCCGCCCGTTCTACGAGCTTGCGCTCGCGCCACAGGTGAACCTTGCCGTCGAGCCGGACCACATCACCGTCGACCCTGACATGAATGTCCTTGGCGTCCACTTCAGCATTGCGTTTGAGCGCATCTTCGATGCGTTTGCGGATATCGACGATGTCTACCCGCGGGCTCAGGGTCAGCCGATTATCCACCCCAAGCACGCCGGACAGCTTGCGCACCGCCTTCTCTACGGTTTCTTTCTGGTACTGCCAGTCGACTTGGCCTTCGAGGGTGATCCAGCCGTTCTGAACGATGACCTTAACCGCATTCGCCGGTACGTCGGCGCTCCAGTTGATGATGCTCAGGGCGCGGGAGGCGATGGTGTCGTCCGCGGTACCGGCGCCTTTGTGCAGGCGCACCTGGATCTCCTCGGCGACTGCGCGCACGCCTTTGATGCCTTTTACCGCTTGCTCGGCGCAGACCTTCTGTTCATAGCTACTGACATGTCCGGTGAGCGTGACAACGCCGTTTTCCACGGCAACACCGATGCTGGCTGCATCGATCTGCGGTTGGAATTCAAGCTCTTCCATAATGGCTTTGCGCAAACTCAAGTCGCTCATGATGGTGTCCTCAATCGAATTCGTGGCTGATGACGGGCCGAGAGTGGCCAGTCACTGGTTTCTACGCTCGAACCACGGAAAATCATTGAGCTATATCAACAAGGCCTGAGTGATTCACTCATTGTGTGAAAGCCAGCCATTAGTTGACAAAGATCAGAGCGCGCGCCCTATGGCGCCAGATACTTGACCGACGGTTTTCAGTCACAACAACAGGGCACCACGCTGCTCGCTAGGACGTCGGGTTGCAGTCAGGTGATTACATGCGCCCAGGCCGAGGTATCTAATGCTGCCACTCAAACGTATTTTATTGATTGCACCCTCGGAGATGACACGCACCCCGGCCTTTGACCGGGCCCAGGCACTGGCCATTGCAACCGGCGCGTTGTTGCACATTGTGGCGTTTGATTATGTCGCATCGCTGGAGGTGGCCGGCCTGTTTGACCATGACGCGATGGCCCAGGCCAGGGAAGGCTACCTGCAGGTCCATCACCACTGGCTGGAGCAGCAAATGCGCGTTCAACGGCGTGCGGGGCTGGCGGTCAGCTGTGAAGTGGTGTGGGCCAAACCCAACCTGGCGCACGTGCTGGCGTATGTGAACGACTTTCACGCCGACCTGGTGATCAAGGACGTCCAGCATGTCTCGGCCCTTGACCGGACCTTCCATCAACCCCTGGATTGGCTGTTGTTGCGCGATTGTCCGGCCTGCCTGCACCTGGTCACCGACGCCAGGCACCCCAAACCGTTGAAAGTACTCGCGGCCATTGACCTGTCGCACCTCGAAGAACTCACATACGGGCTGAACGAGCGCGTGCTCGAACTGGCTTCGACATTGGCGCATGTGTGCGATGCCCATCTGCACCTGCTCAATGTCAGCAACTGGTCGGTGGTGGGCGATACCCCCACGAGCGTGCCGACCCAAAGCCTGGATAGCAGTTTGGGCGAGGCGGTCAATGACGCGCAGGTGGAAGCCTTCGATGTGCTCGCCGAACGCTATGGGGTCGAGCAGGAACGCCAACATGTGCTGACCGGCATTCCGCACAAAGTGATCAGCTTGTTCGCCCGGCGCAATGCATTCGACGTGGTGGTGCTTGGCACGGTCTATCGCGACAAGCTTGACCGGCTGATCGGCAGCACCGCCGAGAGTGTGCTGAACCGCACCTCCTGCAGTTTGATGATCGTCAAGCCATCACCCTGGGTTGACTGAAACCACCGATCCCATGAGACCTCAAGGACATAGCCATGCGTATGACATTTCTCGGGGCGGCCGGTACGGTCACCGGCAGCAAGTACTTGCTGGAGCATCGCGACCTGCACGTACTGATCGATTGCGGCCTGTTCCAGGGCTATAAGCAATTGCGCCTGCACAACTGGGACACGTTCCAGCTGCCGGTTCAAGACCTGCACGCCATCGTGTTGACCCACGCCCACCTGGACCACAGCGGCTACCTGCCGGTTCTGGTGCGCAACGGCTATCGCGGGCCGGTGTATGCCACGCCGGCCACCTGCGAGCTGGCGAAAATCCTCCTGCGCGACAGTGGCCGCCTGCAGGAAGAAGAGGCCGAATTCGCCAACCGGCATGGTTTCTCCAAGCATGACCCGGCGCTGCCGCTCTATACCGAACAGGACGCCGAGCGCGCGTTGAAGCTGCTGCGGCCGATCGAGCTGCACCACCGGGTCGCGATCGCGCCGGGCTTGACCATCCTGCTGCGTGACGCCGGGCATATTCTTGGCGCGGCGACGGTCGAAGTCGTCGCCGATGGCGTCACGCTGGTGTGTTCCGGCGACCTGGGGCGGCCAAACGATCCCCTGATGTTCGCCCCGGAAACCATCGAGCAGACCGATTACCTGCTGGTGGAATCCACCTACGGCGATCGTCGACACCCCGCTGAGCCTCCCGAACAGCAACTGGCGGACGTGATCAACCGCACGGCGCTGCGGCGCGGCATCACCCTGGTGCCGTCGTTTGCGGTGGGGCGCGCGCAACTGCTGATGTATCACCTGTATCGACTCAAACAACAGCACGCGATCCCGGACCTGCCGATCTACCTCAACAGCCCGATGGCCACCGAGGTCACCCGCCTGTACCAGCGTTTTCGCTCTGAGCATCGGCTGTCGCTGGAGGACTGCCAGGGCATGTGCGATGGCACGCACTTTGTGTGTTCCGTGCAACAGTCGATTGACCTGGACCAGCAGCGCACCCCCGCGATCATCATTGCCGCCAGTGGCATGGCCACCGGTGGGCGGGTGCTGCACCACCTCAAGGCGCTGGCGCCCAACCCGCTCAACACCCTGTTGGTGCCAGGCTTTCAGGCCGGCGGCACACGTGGCGCGCAGATTGTCGCGGGTGTGCCGTCGGTGCGTATCCACGGTCAGGACGTGCCGATCAACGCCGAGGTGGTGCCGATGCAAACCCTGTCCGCACACGCCGATGCCGATGAAATCATGCAGTGGCTGCGCGGCTTCAAGCGTGCGCCGAAACACACCTACGTCGTACACGGCGAGCCGAACGCCTCGGACGTGCTGCGGCGGCGCATCAGCCAGGAACTGGGCTGGTCGGTGTCGGTGCCGGAGTATCGGGACAGTGTCGAACTGCCGGCGGTCGCGCAGCCTTTGCCGGTCTAGCGCCAAAAAAACGCGCCTGAATCACCGCTCCCGCGCCAAGGATGGGTACTTTCCGACCTGCTGAAAAACATCGCAACCGGATACGCTTTGGCTGATTGAGACTTTTGAAAAACTCTGGAGCTTTTTTATGAATACCGATGAAAAGCTTAGGCAACAGGTGATCGAAGAACTGAATTGGGACCTGGCACTTAAAGCCGATCAGATTTTGGTTCAAGTGTCCGATGGCATCGTCACGCTTTCCGGCAATGTCGCCAGTCACGCCGAGCGCTGGCACGCGGAACAGGCGGTCGCACATGTCGCCGGTGTCGTGGATCTGCTCAACCAGATCGATGTCGTGCTGCCTTCCAGTCATGTGCGGACTGACAGCGATCTCGTCGCGGCCGCCGTTTCCGCATTGCAATGGAATACCTCGCTGGCGGACCACCGCGTCAAAGTCAGCGTGACCGATGGCTGGCTGGTGCTCAGCGGAGAAGTGGATTCTGAGCATCAGCGCCAGACGGCCGGCTACGCAGTGCGCTATCTGCAAGGGATCAAGGGGATCAGTAACGATATCGTCGTCAAGGCCCACGCCTCTGCGCAAACCATCAAGACCGATATCGAATCAGCGTTTCGCCGCAAGGCGATCATCGACGCCCACGCTATCGACGTGCGTGTGGAGGGCGGGGAAGTCACGCTCTCGGGGGTTGTCGGATCGCTCCCGGAGCGGGATATGGCGCGGTTGACGGCATCGGGCACTGCGGGTGTGCAGAAGGTTGTCGACAATCTGATGGTATCGCCCAGCGGCCTTGAATCGCCGGGTTCGACATAACCTTCCGCGATCATCCGCCGATGAGCCCGTTGCGTTTGTCATTGGCAGCCGCCGAGAGTGTTTTTTCGCCGGCCGCCAGGGCGATGCGGGCGAGTTCGGGAATCGACCTGGCTTCGGTCCTGCTCATGATCGACGCTCGGTGCTTTTCCACTGTCCGTTGACTGATCCCCAGGTTGGCAGCGATGTTTTTGCTCGGATGACCGTCCAGCACCATCGCCAGAATCTGGCGCTGCCGTGCGGTGAGGTGGTTGATATGGTCAATCGCAGCCTTGCGAAGGACCTGGGAACTCTCGGTTGCGACTTGGCTGGCCAACGCTTTCTTCACGCTGGTTAACAGCTGCTGATAACGAAACGGCTTTTCAATGAAGTCGCATACCCCAGCCTTCATCGCATCGACGACATCGGCAACGCGACTGTTGCAACTGATCATCAGAACGGGCAACTCGTCGCCCTGTGCTTTAAGACGGGCCACCGTCTCAAGCCCGCTGATGCCCGAGCGGCGCGCATCAATGATCAGGCAGCCCGGTTGGTCAGCGGTATAACTGTCGAGAAACTGCTCGGCAGCGCCGTAGTCGCGCACCAGGTAACCTTCCGACTCCAATAGCGTGCGCAAGTCGCTGCGCAGCGCGGCGTCGTCGTCCACCACGTAAATGACGGGTTGGCGCGACGGAGGCATGGCGTGAACAGCGTGTACTTCGGCGTGTGTACTCAATGCACTGGCGAGGGTGACGCGCAGCAGGTTCAGGCTCACCGGTTTGCGAAGGAGCATGCAGTCGGCGGTCAGGGCGGACTGGGAAACCTGCTTTTTCGTCTCGGCGGTCAATATGACCGCGGGTGTGGTTCGGCTGAATTGATCGCGAATCTTTTGCACCAGTTGGACACCGTCCGAGGACCGCTCGAGCACGTGCTCGGTCAAGATCAGGTCCGGTTGAATGCCCGATCGCGCGATCCATTCCAACGCGGCGACGCTATCGCGCACCGCTGCCGTTCGATAGCCCAGCGCCCCCAAACCGCAACTGAGCATATCGCCTAGCAGGGCGTCCGGTTCCACGATCAACAGCAGGCACGTGCGAGCCATGCCCAGCGCTCGAGCGTTCTGTTGCCTGCGCGCGCCGGGCTGAACGACTGACGGCGATAACGGCGCGCTGATGGAAATCAGCGTCGCGCGTTCGTCAGCGGTTTTGACCTGTAGCTGTAAACCCAGCATCGCGCTGAGTTCCGCTATCGAGCGAAGGGCAGGCTTGCCACAGGCACCCGGCAGCGAAGCCTCATAGACAGGCATCGACACGATACGCAAGGCGTCGTCGCGGCTTTTGCAGCCCGCGAACCACAGCTCGATGCTCAGCCACTCCGCGTGGCGCCTGCAGCCCAGTGTCAGGCGTAGCGTACTGGTACTGTCCATGATGTTGGCAAGCAGACCGCTCAAGAGTTGCCTGAGGCAATCGGGAAGGCTCCTGACCCACGACGAACACGGCACGATCCGCAGGTTGCGGCGCTGGGCGGCGGCCAACGGCAAAAAGTCTTGAGCCAATGCCTTGAAGAGGGTCTGTATGGGGAAATCCACCGCTGCGTGGCGATCATAGTCTGTCGCGGGGGCGGGTTGGTCGAGCCCGAATCGACTCAACAATTTCTCCAGCGTGGCATCCAATTGTTCAAGCACCCTGCGCGCCGGTGTCGCGGGGTCGAATTCACAGGCCTCAAGCTGCCCGACGATGAGTGAAACCAATTGCGCGGTCTGGCGAAGTTTCTGATCGATGCCGCCCAGCCGTTCAGCGGGGAGGGGACAGTAGGCCGATGCCGGGCCTGATGCCTGACGTGGCAACACCTCTTCCGACATGGATTGCTTGACTTGCATGATTACCCCTCCTGGCAAGACGCAAAGTCGTATTGCCTGATGCGCAATCCTATGCAGTTTGTAAGGCGGCTTAATTGATCTATGTAAGTATTTACCGAGCCCCGACGGTTCTAAACCGCTCGGTTGATCGCGAGCGAGCAGGCCGTTCACGCTGAGCGCCTTGTTCAGGCCGCCTTTCGGTTCACATCACCGCGCTTTGCGCCAACGAAGTGCGCCGAAGGCACCGTTAGAGTGCCCGCTCTTCAGGCTCTGGCCTGGGCTCAAGAGGGGAGACGTAAGTAGTTTCCGACGCTAGCCAGCTGAATGCATTCAGGCCAACGTAATGCCGGTTCGTGGGGACGGCGGCTGAAGGTAGCCGGTTGACGTTGGTTAACTCAATCTCATGGGAAGGCAACCGTTATGGCTTATACAACGATCAATCCATACAACGGCGAGTTGCTCGCACAATTCGATACGCTGACGGCTGAGCAACTGGAGCACAAACTGGCGGCTGCGGCGCAGTGCTATGCGACGTGGAAACACACAACGTATGCCCAGCGCGCCTCGATCATCGCGAAGGCCGGTGAATTGATGCATCAGCGCTTCGATGCCCTGGCCCGTAAGATCACGCTGGAAATGGGCAAGCGCATCGACGAGGCCCGAGGCGAAGTCAAATTCAGCGCCGATATCATGGCGTACTACGCCAAGAACGCGGAACGCTTCCTGGCCCCGCAAGCGCTGGAGCCGAGCCAAGGCGAGGCGCACATGGAGAGCAGTCCCATCGGCGTTATCTTTGGGGTCGAACCGTGGAACTTTCCGTTCTATCAGTTGGCTCGCGTGGCCGGTCCGCATTTGATGGCAGGCAACGTGCTGGTGATCAAGCATGCCGGTTGCGTGCCTCAATGCGCGATGGCCTTCGAGCAAATCCTGCTCGAAGCCGGCGCGCCTGCCGGGCTGTATACCAACCTGTCGATCTCCCATGAGCAGTCCAGACAGGTGGTCGATGACCCGCGTGTTCGCGGGGTTGCACTGACCGGCAGTGTCGCCGCGGGCCGCAGCCTGGCGGCCTGGGCCGGGCAGAACCTGAAACCGTCCTCCATGGAGCTGGGCGGCAGCGACGCATTCATTGTGCTGGAAGACGCCGACCTGGAGCTGGCCGTCAAATGGGCGATCTGGGGGCGGATGTACAACTGCGGGCAGACCTGTTGCGCGGCAAAACGCTTCATTGTCGTGGATAAGGTCGCCGATGCGTTCCTGAAGGGCTTTCAGGCCGGGCTCGCGGCGCTGAAACCCGGCGATCCCATGGACGAAGCGACGACCCTGGGCCCGCTGTCTTCGGAAGCGGCATTGGTGCAGTTGCTCGGGCAGGTTCGCACGGCGACCGATCACGGAGCGAAGGTTCTGCTCGGGGGCACACGTATCGATCGCCCCGGCGCCTTTATGACGCCGACCATTCTCACTGACATCGCCCCTGAAAACCCGGCGTTCCGGGATGAGTTCTTCGGCCCGGTGGCGCTGTTTTTCCGCGTCAAGGACGAAGACGCCGCGATCGCCCTGGCCAACGACTCCGACTTCGGCCTGGGCGGCTCGGTGTTCACACGTGACCTGGACAGGGGGCGTCGTGTGGCAAGTCGCGTCGAGACCGGGATGATGTTCATCAACAACATCAGTTGGAGCGATGCCGAGTTGCCCTTTGGCGGCATCAAGGACTCCGGCTATGGCCGCGAGTTGGGCGACATGGGTATCCAGCAGTTCGTGAATAAAAAACTGGTGCGTTACGTGTTGGCTCAGGCGCCGGTCTGAAGCCTTGTCCTGTTTACATTCCGGGTGCCCGGCCATGCGCGGGTGCCTTCAACGGAGCGCGCGATGTACGTCAATGTGGCTGTGCTGAAAGAAACCCACCCGCACGAACGACGTGTGGCCCTCGTGCCTGGCCTCTGCGCGAAGTTATGCGCGCTGGGGGCAAGGCTTCATATGCAGACGGGGGCGGGTGAAGCGAGTTTTTTGCCGGACGCTGCTTATTCGGATGTGCTGTTCGTGTCCAGCGGCGGACAGTGGCTGCATGAGGCCGATGTGCTTCTCGCGGTGCAGGCGCCTTCGCTGGAAGTCGTAGGCAAGATGAAGCCCGGGTCGGTACTCCTGTGTTTTGTGTATGCGCAGAAGAATCCGGCCTTGGTGCAACGTTTACTGGAGCGCCAAATCACGTGTTTTGCCATGGAGCGCCTGCCGCGCATCACGCGGGCCCAGTCGATGGATGCACTGTCCAGTCAATCGGCGTTGTCTGGGTACTATGCGGTCCAACTGGGCTCGGTGCAGATGTCTCGCATCCTGCCAAAAGTCACCACCGCGGCGGGTATCGTGGGGCCGGCGCGGGTATTGGTCCTGGGGTTGGGCGTGGCGGGGCTGGAGGCGATCGCGACTGCCCATCGTCTGGGCGCGGTGGTGGAGGGCTACGACGTGCGCCCGGAAACCGCGGAACAGGCGCGGTCCCTGGGGGCCGAGTTTGTCGATGTCGGGGTCGATGCGCGAGGCAAGGGCGGCTATGCACGGGAGCTGAGTGAGGCAGAGAAAACCCAAGTCGCTCAAGTGCTGACGGAGCATATCCAACAGGCGGACCTGGTCATTACCACGGCGGCAGTGCCGGGGCGGCCGTCCCCGCGCCTGATCAGTGCCGCACAGCTTGCCGGGATGAAACCTGGCGCGGTGATCGTCGATCTTGGCGCCGAAGGCGGCGGCAACTGCGAAGGCTGCGTGCCTGGACAGACCGTCACGATCGGTCGGGTAACCCTGATGGCGCCGTTGAATCTGCCCTCATCCTTGAGCCAAGACGCCAGCCTGCTGTATGCGAAAAACCAGTTCAACCTGTTGGCGCTGATGTTGAAGAACAACGTCATCAGCATCGACTGGGACGATCAGATTCTGGCGCAAACGGTACTCACCCATGCCGGCAAACTCATGCATTCGCTGAACCCGGCGGATGCCGCAACCCAGGAGAAGACCTCATGAACAGTGTTGGCTTCGTCGGGCTTTATATCTTCATGCTCGCCGCGTTCGCCGGCTGGGTCATCATCGGGCGGGTCCCGGCGATTCTGCACACGCCGTTGATGTCGGGCTCGAATTTTATCCATGGCATCGTGGTGATCGGCGGGCTTATCGGCCTGCTCGATGCGGCGAGCGTGGCCGAACAGGCGGCTGGTTTTGTCGCGGTGTTGCTGGGCGCGGGGAATGCCGCGGGCGGGTACGCCGTCACGGGCCGGATGCTGGCGATGTTCCAGACCAGCGCGCCGGAACCCAAGCGGCGCAAAGCTCATCACTCTGCCACCCGGAAGCCTGAAAAGGTTTGAGGTTTGACCATGTTGATTATGACGTCGCAGTGGCTGATAGGGCTGGTGTATTTCTTCGCCGCTTTTCTACTGATTTTCGGGTTGTGGCGCATGTCTTCGCCGGTCACGGCGGCCGGTGGCATTCATGTCGCCGGTTGGGGCATGGCGGCCGCCGTTATCGTGAGTTTTCTCTACGTATTTTCGGTGAGTGAGGCGGCCCGGCCACATTTGCCTGTCAACGTCAGCCTGGCGCTCGTCGCGCTGCTGCTGGGCGGTGGCGCAGCGTGGTGGAGCGGGCGCAAGGCGGCCATGACCGCCATGCCGCAGATGGTCGCGATATACAACGGCATGGGCGGGGGCGCCGCCGCCGCGATCGCCGCCATGGAGTTGTTCGGGGGCCGAGTGTTCGACCTTTCGGCATTGGCCGGCACCTTGTTTGGCGCGTTGATCGGTGCGATTTCGTTATCCGGCTCCTTGATTGCCTGGGCCAAGTTGGATGGCCGCATCAACAAGCCGCTGCACATGAAAGGCCTGCAACTGATCAACGCCTTGCTGATGCTGGTGACGCTGTGCGTAGGCGCTTGGCTGATGGTGGTCATGCACGCCGAACACGGTTCGTTGAACGGCGTGCTGTGGTTGATCGGTGTGTTCTTCGGCTGCGCGCTGTTGTTTGGTGTGCTGATGACATTGCCCATCGGCGGTGCCGACATGCCGGTGGTCATCTCCATCTACAATGCCTTCACCGGCCTGGCGGTCGGCCTGGAAGGGTTTGTGTTGCAGGTTCCGGCCATGATGATCGCCGGCATGCTGGTCGGCGCCGCGGGTGTGCTGCTCACATTGCTGATGGCCAAGGCCATGAATCGCACGGTCGCGCATGTGCTGTTTGCCCGATTTGGCGGCCAACCCGTGCGCAAAGGCGCGGCGATCGTGGGTGAGCTCAAGCCGACGGCGGCGAGTGATGCCGGCGTCGCCATGCGGTACGCCAATAAAGTCATCATCGTGCCCGGTTATGGCCTGGCCGTGGCGCAGGGCCAACAAAAGCTCTATGAGTTCGTGAAGTTGTTACAGGCCCACGGCGTGCTTGTGCGATTCGCGGTCCACCCGGTGGCGGGGCGTATGCCGGGACAAATGGACGTGCTACTGGCAGAGGCCGGTGTGCCTTACGACCTGATCTTCCAGTTGGACGACATCAACACCGATTTCGCCGACACCGATGTGGTGTTGGTGATCGGAGCAAACGACGTGGTCAACCCCGCCGCGCGCAGCGACAAAGCCTCGCCCATCTACGGCATGCCGATCCTGGATGTGGACAAGGCTCATCATGTGTACGTGGTCAAGCGCGGGGAGGGCAAGGGCTATGCTGGTATTCAGAACCAGCTGTTTTATGCGGAAAACTGCAACATGGTGTACGGCGATGCACAGGCCGTCCTGGTCAAGATGATCGAGGCGGTCAGAGGCTTGGGGTAACCAAGCGGGGCGACGTCACCGCGCAGGCGGTGAGTGACTTCAGTAGCGATCGAGAGTGTGAAAAGCATGAACACGTTGAGCCCCGACCTCGATAACGGCGCGCGCCAGGCGGCCTTGCTGACGGTGCGCCAGATGGCGGAAGCCGACCGGCTTTCGGTGGTTGCCGGCGTGTCGTCTTTCGAGTTGATGAGCAATGCCGGCGCGGCGGTGGCACACGAAATCCAGCGGCGCTGGACACCCCGGCCGCTGCTGGTGCTCTGCGGGCCGGGCAATAACGGCGGCGATGGTTTTGTCTGCGCGTACCGGCTTGCGCAAGCGGGCTGGCCAGTGCGGGTGGCGATGTGGGGCAGTCGCGCCGCGCTGAAAGGCGAAGCCGGGCAACATGCACAGCGCTGGCCGGGCGAGGTTCAAGCCCTGAGCCCCGCGGTGCTTGAAGGGGCCGAGCTGATTGTCGACGCGGTGTTCGGCGCCGGTCTCGCCCGTGCGCTGGAGGGGCAGGTGTTGGACACCCTGGCTGCGGCTGGCCGTGGTACGGTGCCGATTGTCGCGGTCGACACGCCCAGCGGAGTGATGGGCGATAGCGGTGAGTCGTTGGGCGCGGTGGCGGCGGTGCTGACGGTGACGTTTTTTCGCAAAAAGCCGGGGCATCTGCTGTTACCGGGGCGCGATCTGTGTGGCGAAGTGATTGTGGCCGATATTGGCACGCCCGAAGCGGTGCTCGACGCCATCGTCCCCCAGGCATTTGAGAATCACCCTGGGTTGTGGCTGCCCGATTTACCGCGAGCCGGTCTCGATACCGTCGCGGGGCACCCACCGGTCGTTGCGGCGGATGCCACGCAGGTGCTGACCCTTCACGAGAGCGAATTTCGGCGGATGTTCGACTTCGTCGGCGACAAACTGACCCGCACTCGAGCCGCTGCCCAGCACGGCTCGGCTGTGGTTGTGCATCGCGGCAGTGACACAGTGATTGCCTGCCCCGATGGCCGCGCCGTGATCCATTGCAGTGTGCCCTCGGCCGCTACTGGCGAGCTTTTGGGCGGCATTATTCGGTGGCTGCGGACCCAGGGCATGCCGGCCTTTCCGGCTGCGGCAGCGGGCGTGTGGTTGCATGATGTGGCCGCTGCCGAATTCGGCCCAGGGTTACTGGCCAAAGAAGTGCCGCATCTTTTACCTGGGTTATTGCGTCGACTGTACGGCTGATTGTCCGTGGACATGTCGGCGAGTGGTGTATTGCACGTCAAATGTCCGATTTGAAACGTGGATGGCCGTGCGTTTGATATTTATCAAGTACGCTTTGCCGGAAAAGCGCAGTTTACCCCCCAGAGGCTTCAGGTCATCGTCGTGTATCCAACAGAGCAGGCCGGGCTTTTTTCGGTTTTAACCTGATAGGCGTTCATGCCCAATCCATCGACCTGACGAACAATCAAAAAGAAAGATGAAGCCACTCTTGAAGTACCTTGCCCCTCGAAAAGGTTATATACGAAGGTATTCAACTAATGGCCTCTCACTGCGGTGTTGCAGTATCTGAGCTTCAATACAAAAAGTTTAACTTTACCGGCTATGAATTGGCCGGTGATCTGCGATTGCCGCGAGGCGCCGAAAGCCTGGTCGTTCTCGTCCATGCCAGTGGCGGCGGTCATTCGAACCCGCGTAACCATTTTATCGCGGAGTACCTGGCGCGCCACGGGATGGGCACCTTGGTGATCGACCTGCTGACAAGGACAGAGCAGCGCTGGGATAACCTGACCGGTGTGCTGCGTTTCGATATTGCATTGCTCGCCGATCGACTGGTCAAGGTCATCGACGCGATCGCCCGAGACGCTGAATTACGCCGACTTGCCATGGGCTTGTTCGGTGCCAGTACGGGCGCCGCCGCCGTGCTGGTCGCCGCGGCTCACGTGGGCGGTGTGCGGGCGGTGGTCTGTCGAGGCGGGCGCACCGATCTGGCCGCCCAGGCGTTGTGCGAGGTCAAAGCGCCGACGTTGCAAGTGGTGGGCGCGGAAGACCCGATGATCCTGCGCTTGAATGTGCGGACCAGTCGGGCGTTGCACTGCACGCAAAGCCTGGAGGTCGTCAAAGGCGCGACGCACCTTTTCAAAGAGCCGGGCACCCTGGCGGACGTAGCCAGGCTGACCGGCGATTGGTTCGAAAAGTACCTGCACAAGGAACCTTTGCCCAGCGAGCCTCTGCCTGGAATCAATGGCAAGGTTTCATCTTCTTAGCGCGGGCCTGTACAACCCAACCCGTCATGGAGCGAACATGCATTTCTTAGCCTTGGCGGTCGACTATGACGGAACCATTGCCGAAAACGGCAATGTTCCCGAACACGTCTGTACAGCGCTTGCCGGCCTCAAGGCTAGCGGTCGCAAGTTGCTGTTGATTACCGGCAGGGAGTTGCAGGCGCTCAAGCATCATTTTACCCAGCTCGATCTGTTTGACCTGGTGGTCGTGGAGAATGGCGCGCTCCTGTACGACCCGCGCACTGACACCGAGGAACTCATCGCCGATTCGGCCTCCACCGAACTGGTCGAGCGCCTGCGCGACAAAGGGGTTTCATCCTTGTCCGTCGGCAGGTCCGTCATCGCCACCTGGCATCCGTTCGAGGACGCGGTGATCAGCTCGATTCGCGAGCTGGGCCTGGAGCTGCAGATGACGTTCAACAAGGACGCGATCATGGTCCTGCCGACGGGGGTGAACAAGGCCTCGGGGCTGAGTGCCGCGTTGCTGAGGCTGGGCATCTGCGAACTGAATGTGGTCGGCGTGGGCGACGCCGAAAATGACCACGCGTTTCTCGCGATCTGCGGTTGTGCGGCGGCGGTGAACAACGCGATCGACTCAATCAAGGCCCGCGCGGACATCTGCCTGAGCCAGGATCACGGGCGCGGGGTCTGCGAGCTGATAGACATGCTGCTGCAAAAGGACGCCGCGCTGGTGCCGGTCGAGCGTATCGGCGTGCAACTGGGGCGGACCGCCGATGCACGCAAGGTGTGGTTGCCGCCGGAATCAGTGCTGCTGGTGATCGGCAATTCAGGCTCCGGCAAGTCGAGCTACGTGACCTGGCTGACAGAACGCATGGTCGAGGCCCACCAGGGCTTCTGCATCATTGATCCGGAAGGCGACTATCTGTCGCTGGACGGTGCGGTCACGGTCGGTGGCCTGACCACTCCGCCGACAACCGAAGAATCGTTGCATCACCTGTTACAGGCGCGGCTTAACGTGGTGGTGAGCACCCTGGCCCTGGACCCGGCCGCCCGCGTGCAGCTGTTCGGCGAATTACTGCCGTTTATCCAGCAGCTACGCAGCAGCACCGGCCGCCCGTACTGGATGGTCGTGGACGAGGCCCACTACATGCTGCCCCATTGCGCCGCTTGGCCTCCGGGGTTTCTGGCGAATATGGGGGCGATCATCGTTGCCCTGGACTTCGATCAAGTCTGCCCGTCGCTGCTGGACGCGGTAGACGTACTGGTGACCCTGGGCAGCACCGCCCGCGAACTGGTCCAACGCTACGCCCAGCATACGCAGCGACGCTGCCCCGAATTCCCGGCGCGCTCATCCGCGCCCGACTATTTCTGTCTGTGGGACGTTCGTCATGGCGGCGACGTGGTGCTGATGGCGCAGCAGCAACCCGAGCAGAAACATCATCGCCACAGCGGCAAGTATGCGGTCGGGGATGTGGGCGCCTGGCATGCATTCTACTTTCCCAGCCTTGACCAGCGCGCTTCGAACCTTGCGGAGTTTTTGTCTTCGCTTGCGCGCCTGGACGATCCCGCGTTCCGCCAACACCGCGAGGCCGGGGACTTTTCCAACTGGTTTCGCGAGGTGATCCGCGACGACGTGCTGGCCAACGAAACCCGTCTGCTTGAAAACGATGCATCTGTACCGCTGCGGGATGCCCAGGAACAGATCGCGCACCTGGTGCAATCGCGTTACCACTTGGAACCGCAGTGAATGGTCGGGCGGCGTGCGCGTCTACAGTTCCAGCTCGTGAACGATGCGATCAAAATCCCGGCCCAGATAGGCCGAGGTAAAACCCAATTGCTTGTACAAGCCATGAATCGGGTAATCGGTCGACAGGTCCGTCGAGCACATTTTGTGAAACCCCTCACGCTTGGCGGCATCGATCAGATGCCCCAGCAATAAACGGCCCAGGCCCCTGCGCAGCCACGGGTCGGCGACGGCGACCGCGCAATCGCACTGTTCGTCCTGATCGGTGGCACGCCGGTAGCGGCTGACACCGATTACCTGCAACTCGCCGTCATGGTGGATCAAGGCCAGGTAGCCGCGGCTGATCTGCGCTGACTCGCTCAGCAGTGTATCGATTGCGCTCGCATCGACATGGGTCACCGCGCCCAAAAACCGGAAGCGCAGCGACAGCGGCGACAACCGCTGGAAAAAATGCAGCAGGCCCAGGTGATCGTGCGTCGACAACGGACGGATAAGCACATGCGTTCCGTCGTGCAGTTTTTCCAGCCAATGCTCGGCGGGCGAGGTTTTATCCATCTCGGCAATCAGAGCCGCAGTGTGTTGATTAGCTAGCATGGGGGGCTCCAGCGCACAGTGGGGTCGAAGAACGGCCTTGTTCACACTGAGGGGTATGCGCAGCAGGCGTATTGATCAAGGTCAGAAAGCGTGATGCGGACTAACCGATCGTCCAGGGGCAGGTTGACTTGGATCAAACGGCCCCGCGCAGGCCGCGCCAGAATCGGACTCTCTGCTGATTCGCTCAGGGGCACGGCATGCCTGTCAAACCGCCCACTGCTGGTTTCATCGATCCGGCTGTACCTGAAGAGGAACAGCATTACAGCCGTTCCGCGCTGTGGCTGACGTGGCTGCTCGGCGCCGCGATGTTTGCGACAGTGGTCGGCGTGGCGCTGCAATTCACCGACGTCGAATCCTTCACACGCTTGCTGACCCAGGCAGAGCCGCTGTGGCTGGTCGGCGCCCTGGCGTTGCAAGTCCTGACGTATATGGCGCAAGGGCAGGTCTTTCGGGTGGTGCTCAGGGCCGGGACGCAGCCGCTTTCACTCTGGGAGGCAGGCAAACTCAGCGTGATGAAGCTGTTTGTCGATCAGGCCCTGCCGTCCTCCGGCATCAGCGGCGCCTTTGCGGTCGTGGCCTCCTTCGTCCGCCTCGGGTTCGCAAAACCGCTGGTGCTGGCGAGCCTGGTGCTGGATTTGTCCGGGTATTTCCTGGCCTATGCAGTGTCGGTCGGCGTGGCGTTACCGGTGGTGATCTTCCAGGGCCATGCCACGCCTGCGGTGGTGACGGCGTGCCTGGTGTTCGTTGCCGTCAGCCTGTTGCTGGCAGTGGTCACGCCAAGGCTGGCCGGCAATCGGCGCCTGGTCGCGCATTTGCCGGGGCGACATTTTCCGATTGTCGCCAGAATTGCGTCATTGCTCACCGGGGCCGACAAGCAACTGGTACGCAGCCAAGGGTTACTCTGGCGGATTACCTTGCTGGAATTGGTGATCATTGTGCTCGACAGCGCCACATTGTGGGTGCTGGTGCGCGCGCTGGGTGTGTCCGCGCCGCCGTTGGGGCTGTTTGCCGGTTTTATGCTGGCCAGCGTGCTGCGCAGTATCGGCATTGTGCCGGGCGGGCTCGGCGCCTTTGAAGCGGCGGCGGTGGTCACGCTGCATTGGGTGGGGGTGAACATTGCGGTGGCGCTTTCCGCCACGTTGTTATTCCGCGGGCTGACGTTCTGGTTGCCGATGCTGCCCGGCCTCTGGTTGGCCCATCGTGAATGGCGATCCAACGTCAAGCCGCCCACCCGCGTGGCAACCGGCGATTATTGGAGCCCGCCAGTCAGCCAGGTGTTCAGCAGCCTGCACAGCACGCCGCAGGGCTTGAGCGAGGCCGACGCCAACGCGCGGGTGCGCAGCGCGCCGGCCACGCCCAAAGACCGACCGCGCGGCCTGGCCCGGTTGGTGCTGGAGCAAATGCGGACGCCCTTGGTGCTGATCCTGATCGTGGGTGCGCTGGTCGCCGTGGTGGTGGGGGATTGGCTGGATGCGGCGATTGTCGGCTGCATCGTGCTGATCAGCGCGGTTCTCAGCGCCTGGTATGAAAATCGCGCCAGTACGGCGGTGGAGCAACTGCGCAGCAAGATCGCGCTGCGCGCCACGGTGCGGCGCGACGGCAAGGCCGTGGACATCGCCGCCAGCGAGGTGGTGCCGGGGGATATCCTGATACTCAGCGCCGGCAGCCTGATCGCGGCCGATGGTCGGATCCTGCAGGCGCTCGATTGCTTCATCGGTGAAGGCCTGCTCACCGGCGAAACCTTCCCGGTGGAAAAATTGCCGGGCGACTGCGCCGCCGATGCCACGCTCGGGCAGCGGCATAATTGCGTGTTCATGGGCACCTCGGTGCGCAGCGGCACCGCCGAGGTGCTGGTCACGCGCTACGCCTCGGACAGTGAGATCGGGCGCATTGCCAAGACCCTGACGCTGCGCCCGCCCGAGACGGAGTTCGAGCGCGGCCTGCGTCGCTTCGGCAGCTTGCTGTTGCGGGTGATGCTGGTGATCACGATCGTGGTGTTCGGCATCAATATCCTGCTGCATCGTCCCGCGCTCGACACCCTGTTGTTTGCCATCGCGTTGTCCATCGGGCTGTCGCCGGAACTGTTGCCGGCGATCCTGAGCATCACGCTGGCCAAAGGCGCGCAACGCATGGCCGCCAAAGGGGTCATCGTGCGTCACCTCAATGCGATTGAAAACCTCGGGGCGATGGACATCCTGTGTACCGACAAGACCGGTACGCTGACCCGCGGCGTCGTCGTGCTGGACGGCGCCATGGATCTGGCGGGCAATGCCGATGCCACGATCCTGCAACTGGCGGTGTTCAACTCCAGCCTGCAGACCGGCATGCGCAACGCCATGGACGATGCGATCACCCTGGCCGGCAAAACCCTGGCGCCATGCCCCGGCGCGAGCAAGCTCGATGAAGTGCCATATGACTTCGTGCGCAAGCGCCTGAGCGTGGTGGTCGCGAATGCGCCTGAGGCCGCCCGGCTGATGGTGACCAAGGGGGCGCTGGACAATGTGCTTGAGGTTTGCACACAGGTGCGCCGCGGCGAACAGTTGCTGGCGCTGAGCGACACCGAGCGGGCCGCCATCGCGCAGCGTTTCGCCGACTGGAGCGAGCAGGGCTTCAGGGTTTTGGGCCTGGCCACGCGGGTCTTGCCGGACCAGCCGCACTACGGCCGGGATGAAGAAAAGGCCATGACCTTCCGCGGTTTTCTGTTGTTCTTCGACCCGCCGGAGCCGGGGGTGAAAGACACTCTCGCCAACCTCGAGCGCCTGGGTGTGCAAGTCAAGATCATCAGTGGCGACAGCCATCTGGTCGCCCGCCATGTCGGCATGGCCGTGGGCCTGCCCGTAGAGCGCATCATCACCGGCGCCGAGCTGGCGGCCATGAAAGACGAAGCATTGATGCACCTGGCGCCACTGACGACGCTCTTTGCCGAGGTCGACCCCAACCAGAAAGAACGCATCATCCGCGCCCTGCAGAAGACCGGGCACGTTGTCGGCTATATGGGCGATGGCATCAACGATGCCCCGGCGCTGCAAGTCGCCGATATCGGGATCTCGGTGGATAACGCCGCCGACGTGGCCAAGCAGGCCGCCGACTTCGTGTTGCTGGAGCACAACCTCGACGTGTTGCGCGAAGGCATCGAAGAGGGCCGGCATACCTTTGCCAATACCTTGAAGTACATTTCCATCGTCTCCAGCGCCAATTTCGGCAACATGATCAGCATGGCCCTGGCTTCGTTGGTATTGCCGTTCCTGCCGATGCTGGCCAAGCAGATACTGCTCAACAACTTCCTGTCCGATATCCCCTCCATGGGGATCGCCAGCGACAACGTCGACCGCGAATGGGAAAACACCCCGCACCGCTGGAATATCAGGGAAATCCGCACCTTCATGGTGGTGTTCGGGCTGGTCAGTTCGCTGTTCGATGTGCTCACGTTCGCGGCCCTGTACCTGCTGGCGGAAAAGGGCCCGGAAGTGTTTCGCAGCGGCTGGTTCGTCGAATCGCTGCTGACCCAACTGCTGACAATCTTCATCGTGCGAACCTACCGCCCGTTCTACCAAAGCCGCCCGGCCACACTGCTGTTGCTCAGCGCCGCAGCCATCGGCCTGCTGGCCGTCGGGCTACCTTACAGCCCGATCGCGTCCTGGTTCGGCCTGGTGCCCTTGCCACTGCCGATCCTGCTGACAGTGCTGGCAATCAGCCTGGCCTACATGGGCGCGGCGGAATGGGTCAAGCGGCTCTTTTACCGTCGCCAGCGGTTGAGCCGCGCTCGCGCTGCGCCGTAGCGTGGCGTGAGGGGTTACTCGTTACGTGCCCACGTGACGTTCACGCCGTACTGACTATCACCGTAGCGGTACTGCGCCTTGCCTTTGAATGCGCCTTCCAGTGCATGCGCCAGGCGATTGGCCAGATGAATGCCGGTGGTGGTCACCATCAGGTCGTCCGCCACCTCCGTCACGCGCATGATGCGCTCCAGCGCATGCTCGGCCATTTCGGTTTTTTCGGTGTTTTCGATCAGGTGGATGATTTCATCATGGTGCTTTTGCAAGAAGCCGCCCGATAGCATCAGGGTGCCGGCCGGCATGTTGTCCGCGATGCGGCGGCAGGCCGGGCAGGTGACGGTTTGCGCGTCATGCACCACCGCGTTTTCAGGTCGGTTCCAGGTCCAGTTCCCGGCCTGATACACCGCGTCGCACTGCGGGCACACCGCCGAACCTTCAACCCGCGGCAAGCAATAGGGATCATGGGGCGGCGTTTTGAACAGCTTGTTTTTCTGACTCTGCTGATACTTGTCCATGGTGTTTCTCCTGACGCATCGAGAGGGGCAAACCCACGTGTTGACGATCGGGTGGATTTCACAGGTTGATTTGGACGCTGTTTCCGCCCGAGCGGGTTGATTTTTGTCAACTCGCAGAGCGCCCGGCGACCGCCGGTGTAAGCGTTGCGGCGGGCGTCGGCAAGGGGTGTGAGTTTGTTGATAAAAGTCAACCTCGCCGCAGGCACTTCAGAGAAGCATGCAAGTTCCGTCGACGTGAGAGGAGAGCACCCTGATGGCTCACAGTAAAATCGTGTTTCGCGCGGCTGCCCGCGAGAAGATCCTCAGCGGCGCCACCCAATTGGCGGACGCGGTGCGCGTGACGCTGGGGCCGAAGTCCAAGTCGGTGTTGATGCAGAACAAGTGGGGCAACCCGACGGTCTGCAACGATGGCGTCACGATTGCCAAACGCATTGACCTGCAGGACCCCGAGGAGAACCTCGGCGCGCAAATGCTGCGCCAGGCCGCGGAACGCACGGGTGACGCGGTCGGCGACGGGACCAGCACGTCAACGGTGCTGGCCCATGCGATCCTGGCCGATGGCATCCGCAACGTGGTCGCGGGGGCCAGCGCGATCGATCTCAAACGCGGCCTGGATCGGGGCCTGCTGCTGGTCGTCGAGTCGCTGGCGGCGCAGTCCCGCCCCGTCAGCACGCCCAAGGAAAAAGCCCAGGTGGCGACGCTGTCGGCGCATAACGACGCGGTCATCGGTCAACTGGTGGCCGACGCGCTGGAGAAGGTCGGCGTTGAAGGCGTGGTCAGCGTCGAAGAGTCCAAGACCACCGAAACGGTGGTCGAGGTCATGGAGGGCATGCGCTTTGACCGGGGTTATGTCTCACCTTATTTCGTCACCGACACCGAGAAAATGCAGGTCGAACTCGACGATGCCTGCCTGCTGCTCTGTGACCACAAGATCGGCATACTCAAAGACTTGCTGCCGTTGTTGGAACAGGTCGCCAAAAGCGGTCAGCCCCTGGTGTTGATCGCAGATGACATCGAAGGCGAAGCGTTGACCACGCTGGTGGTCAACCACATCCGCGGCGTGCTCAAGGCCGTGGCGATCAAGGCCCCAGGCTTTGGCGACCGGCGCAAGGACATGCTGCAGGACATGGCCGTATTGACCGGCGCCACGGTGGTCTCCAACGAACTGGGGATCAGCCTCGAACAGGTCGACCTGCAGCAGTTGGGGCGGGCCCATCGGGTGGTGGTGTCGAAGGACAGCACTTCGCTGATCGGCGGCGCCGGTACACGCGCCGCGATCGACGCGCGCCTGCAGCAGATCCGCGGGCAAATGGCGGCTACCACCAGCGATTACGACCGTGAAAAGCTGCAGGAGCGGCTGGCCAGGCTGTCCGGCGGCGTCGCGGTGATCCGGGTCGGCGCGCCGTCCGAAGCCGAAATGAAAGCGCGCAAGGACGCCCTGGATGACGCGATCTCGGCGACCCGCGCGGCGATCACCGAAGGGATTGTCCCTGGCGGCGGCCTCGCGCTGCTCAAAGCGGTGCCGCTGATCGCCGCCGAGGAAACCCGGCAGGAGGGCGATGTCCGCACCGGCCTGCAGATACTGCGCCGGGCCCTGGAAGCACCGGCGCGGCGCATTGCGGAAAACTCGGCGGTGGACGCCGGCGTGGTCGTTGCGCGCATGCTGGCGGAGCCGGGCAACATTGGCTTTGATGCGTCCGCCAATACTTATGTCGACATGTACGAAGCCGGCATCATCGATCCGACCAAAGTCGTGCGTATTGCCCTGGAAAATGCAGTTTCCGTGGCCAGTATCCTGCTGCTGACCGAAGCGACCATTACCGATATCCCAGAAAAAGAACCGCCAGCCCAACCGTCGTTCCCTGAAGGTTGAGCGCCTGCTCGCGCCTTGCTTCGATTTGAATCGCCCTGATGGAGGCATGCACCCATGAACGTAACCAAGGCAATCGCCGGCCGGCGCTCGACACGCGACTACACGCCAGAACCGCTCGATGAAAAACTCATTTGTCGCTTGATCGATGCCGCCGCCCAGGCGCCCAGCGCGATGAACCAACAACCGTGGACGTTCACGGTGATCCGCGACCAGGCGCTGCTGGAGCGGGTTTCCCGCGAAGCCAGGGCCTGGATGCTCGCCACCACGCCCGCCGGAACGCACTCCAGCCATTTCCAAGCGTTGCTCAGCGAGGACAGTTTTCAGATTTTCTACCACGCGCCGGTCCTGGTGCTGATCTCGGGCAACGCGCCCAATCAGTGGATTGTCGAAGACTGTGCCCTGGCGGCCGAGAACCTGATGCTCGCGGCGTATGCCGAGGGGCTCGGGACGTGCTGGATCGGTTTCGCCCAGGGCTTTCTGAATACGCCGCAGGGTAAGCAGGCGCTCGGCCTGCCCGCCGAGTGGATACCCGTGGCACCGATTATCGTGGGGCACCCGAAGTCTGTGCCCGCGCCCATCGTGCATAAGACCCCAGAGATCCATTGGATAGGCTGATGCCCCAGGCAGGGCTACCGTTGATCCAGCGGTTGACCGGTGTCTCGGTTTTCTGACGTGGATCAGATCGCCCGCCAGGCCGGCTCCTATGCTCGGATTGAACCCACGACGTTGAGATGAGCTGAAATGAACAAGCCACGCTTGCTTGGCCAGTGCTTGCTGATCGCGGCAAGTGTTCTGCTGTTACCGTCCACCGGCGCATTTGCCAACCCCGCGATGCCAGGGTTAGGGCTAGGGCCAGGGCAGGGCGGTATGTTCCGTCACGCCTCGAATTTCGATTGGGTCAAGCATACGCAGCAGACCCTGGAAGAACTCAAGGGCAAGCTCAGTCTCAAGCCGGAGCAAATGCCCGCCTGGGAAACCTGGGCCGCAGGCGTCATCGCAGACGCCAATCAGCAAGTGGAAAACGACAACCCAGCCGCTACTGACAAGGCAAATGCCAGACAAGCGCTGAAGGACGAAACAACACCGCAGAGAATGGCCAAAGGCATAGAGCGCCTGCGCACGCAAACCAGCTGGATGCAGGCGCAACTGGCCCGTCTGGACGCGGCTCAGGCACGCACCCAAACCTTCTACGATGCCCTCGATGCCCAGCAAAAAACCATCTTCGATCTGTTCTGGACGGTGATGCATCACCGCATCGCCGATCAGGACGGTTGGCGAATGCCCATGCACATGCCCATGCACATGGCATGGCCGCAAGGGTGCGGCGGGCTCAACCCGACCAGCCAACCGTAATGCTATTCGCGAGCCTCCTGGGTGAACATCATGAACAGTGACTCAGTAAAACAGTGCGTGCTGACAGGGTTCATCCTGCTGGCTGCCGCCGTTGCATTGCCGGCGCATGCCGGGCCGCATGGCGGTGGGCACGGGGGCGGGCCGGGCTGGTGGGGGTTTGGCCTCGGCCTGGGACTGGGTTGGGAAGCCGCGCGCATCGCCACGCCGTATTACTACCCGACGTATCCGGTTTATTACTATCCCGCCCCGACGTACTACTACCCGGCCAGCCCGCCGACGGTGGTGGTCGAGCCTCAGCCCGTCACGGCCGCGCCATCGGCCTGGTACTACTGCGATTCCGCCAAAGGCTATTACCCGAGCGTACGCCAGTGTCCTGAGGGATGGCGCATGGTTCCCGCGACGCCGCCGCCTGGCCCCATCCGTTAAGACCGTGGACGCGTGGGCTGTTTTTCATTCCTCCCTGGAGCCAGATCATGAGCCAATACCAGTGTTTGTTACTGATCATCAATCCCGCCCTGCGTGACTCCCCGGCAATCGGCCATGCTGCCGCCCTGGCCAAGGCCAGCGGCGCGAGCCTGCATATTGTCGCGCTGGCAGCACCGTTGGACATCTTGTTACTACTGGCCGAGAACGTGCGTGAAAAGGCCCGGGCCAGCTACCTCGAGGACCACCGCGACTGGCTGAACGCCCAAACCAAGAATCTCCACGCCCTGGGGCTCAACGTGACCGCCCAGGTGGCCTGGGCCACCAACCTCAAGCAAGACATCCTGGATTACGTCACCGAGACGCAGCCCGATCTGTTGATCAAACAAGTGCAGCAAGAGTCCGCGTTCAAGCGCGCGTTCTTCACCCCGCTGGACTGGCAGTTGCTGCGCGAGTGTCCGATTCCGGTCTATCTGGTCGGCGGTGGTGGGCATGCCTTGCCGCGCATCGTCGTGGCAGCGGTTGACGTGTCGAATGTTCAGCCGGCCAACAGCGCGTTGAACCAGCGCATCATTGAGCAGGCCACCAGCCTGGCGCTGCAATGCGATGCCGAGCTGCACCTGCTGTATGCCTGCGATATGTCGACGATCTACATGGCTGACATGGGCGGTATGGCCCTGTCCAATCTCAGTAAGGACCTGGCGAGCAAGGAGGAAAAAACCTTCCTCGAACTGGCGCGAGACTATGGCGTGCCTTCCGATCGTCATCACTTCGTTTTGGGCAATCCGGTTGCGGTGTTGAGTCAATTCGCCAAGGAACACCAGGTGGATGTGATCGTGATGGGCCGGGTCCAGTATCACGGCATCGAGAAGCTGCTGGGCAGTACCACCGAACACATTCTCTATCAGGTGCCTTGCGGCGTACTGGCGGTCTAGCGCGGCAAAGGCGGTGTGCAATGAAACCACAGATGAGGTGACCCATGAGTTATAGCCCTTCGCTGCAAACGCTCTGGCAGGATCGGTCGGTGGCCGGTCAAAGCCTGGTGGAGCCGTTGCTCAGATACGCCCGCCGCCCCGACGTGATCATCCTGGCCTTGCCGCGTGGCGGCGTCCCGGTGGCGTATGAGGTGGCCACGGCCCTGCAGGTGCGCCTGGATCTGATGGTGGTACGCAAGCTCGGCATGCCGTCCCAACCCGAATTCGCCATGGGCGCCATCGCCAGTGGCGGTATCCAGATCCGCAATGAAGAGGTGCTGCGGGCTCATTCGATTGATCAAGACAGTTATGACTCGGTGGTCGCCCGCGAAACTCGCGAGTTATCGCGCCGTGAGCAGGTTTACCGGGGCACGCGGGCGCCGCTGCAGTTGAAGGATCAGGTGGTCATCCTGATCGATGACGGCCTGGCCACAGGGGCCTCGATGCTCGCCGCGATCCAGGCGGCGCAGGTGCAGGCCCCGGCGCGGATCGTCGTGGCGGTGCCGGTCGCGCCGCTGGATACGGTGGAGACCCTGCGCTGCATCGTCAATGAAGTGATCTGCCCGCTGATTCCTGAGCGGATGATGTCCATCGGTTACTGGTACTCGAACTTCCCCCAGACCACCGATGCAGAGGTCATTGAGTTATTGCAGCGGGCCTGGCAACGCGAATCGACTGAAGCGCACCCGCTGTAGATGCGTCGCGCCAGGTGAGCCTTACACACCGAACGGAAAGGTTTCGTCTTCCGCTTCCAGCTCCTCGTTTTTGGGCAGTGCCAGGGCCTTTACCGCCTGCGTCTGCTCGAACCAGAGCATGGCGTCGAACTGTTCGGCCAGTACCGCTTCGAAGTAGTGGCTGTCGCGTTCGGTTGTGGGCCGGTAAATCACGCCAATCGCGCGTTCCAGCAGGGTGGCGGACAACACCGTGCGCAGCTCGGCGCGCTGCGGGTCGCGCCAGTCGGTCAACGACGCCGGCACGCCGGCTTCGAGGAACTGATGCTCCCAACTGTCGGGACGGGAAGGCCGCACCGCCTTGATGAGCATCTCGGCGTCCCAATCGTCGGCCGCCGCCACGTGGCCACGGTCGGTGCTCATGCCGATCAGCACGGCGTCGCGCCCATAGGCACTGCGGCACAGCTGGCCGATGTTGAACTGGCCCTTCCAGCCCATCTCCGTGGCAGCGGCGTTGCCGATATGCGAGTTGTGCGCCCAGACCACCGCTTTGGCCTGCGGGCCCCGGTGTTCCAGCAGGGCGCGCAGGGTGTCGAACATGTGGCGGTCACGCAGGTTCCACGACGCGGTCGAGCCGCGATAGACGGCGCGGTAGTACTGTTCCGCCGCACGCACCACGCGGGCGTTTTGCGTGGCGTTGAAAAACCCTTCGTCATCCTGGATGAGCCCGGCCAATTGCTTGGCCAGCATCACGTTGAGTTGTTCGACCACCTGCGGTTCACAGGGCATCAGGCCATTGCGTTCGACGAAGTGACCGTACAAGGCCGGGTCATCCTGCCAGGGCGTCAGGCAGCCGTAGCGCCGCCGTGCTTCCTGGGCCAGTTGCGGGTCGACGCTGTCCAGATAGTGCAGCACCTCATGGATCGAGTTGCGCATGCTGTAAACGTCGAGGCCACGGAACTCCACGCGGTCTGCACTGGCGCGTTGATGGTTGTAGCGGTGCAGCCAGTGGGCAAAGGCTTTGACCTCGGCGTTGCGCCACATCCAGGTGGGGAAGCGGCTGAAGATATGGCGTTTCCAGGCCGACGGGGCCAGCCCTCGGACGTACTTGTCGACATGCCCTGCATCGGGCCAGTCGGCCTCAACGGCGACGATGGAGAAGCCATGCCGCTCAATCAAGCGCTGCGTGATGGCGGCTCGGGCGCGATAGAAATCGCTGGTGCCGTGGCTGGCTTCGCCGATCAGCACCACCCGCGCATCCGCGTAGCGATCGAACATTTCGCCGAACGCCGCAGAATCGAACGCCGGCAGAGGCTCGGCAAATTGGCGCAGGACCGCCGCGATGGCGGCTCTATCGACCTGCCGAGACGCGCCATAGTGTTTATCCAGCATGCGTTGGGCGGGTGTGCTCACGGCCGTCGTCCGGTTCAGTGTTTATCTATTCCTACACCCTGACTCAGGTGAATCATTGAGTTTTGTCAATAAAGCCGGCACGGCCTTGAGCCAAGGTGGCTGAACCCGTTACGCGCCGGCTACCGACGCTGCTCATGGAGGCTTGTGATATGAGGTGCTCTATCAATCGATCACACCTGACGCTTGCCCTCTGTGTGGTGGCCCTTGTGGGCTGTACCGACACCCGCGACCGGGCATCGCAAAAAACCGCATCCATGCCCGCGCTGGCCTTGGTAAACGACGTGTGTTCGCTGTGCCACGGGCTGACGGGGGAGTCGGTAGCGCCGTTGTTTCCCAAATTGGCCGGCCAGCAAAAAGACTACCTGAAGCAGCAGTTGACGGATTTCAAAAACCATACGCGCATGGATAAAGCCTCGACTCAATACATGTGGGGCTTTACCCATTTGACCGAATCGCAGATCACTGAACTGGCGGACTACTATTCAAAACAGCCGGCCATGCAGGCTGAAGCCGAAACGCCTGACGCGCGGGGCGAATTGATCTTTCGCCACGGCGTGCCGGAATCCGGCATCGCTCAGTGCAGCGCCTGTCATGGCGCCGAGGGCCGGGGCCATGGCCAGACCCCACGCGTGGCAGGCCAGCATGCCGCCTACATGATTCGCCAGATCCAGGTGTTTCAACAGGCCGACCTGCGTGAGCGCGGTGACCTGACGAGCCAGATTGCGCACACACTGTCGGACGCCGATGCCGAGGCAGTCGCGCATTACATGGCCAGGCTGGGGCCATGAAGCTCACGGCCGTACCGCAGGCGCCCAGCGCGCCGACGTCGACGGTCAAGCGCTCGCGGGCGGTGAGTAATGAGGACATTGCCGCGGTGTTTGACGATATCGCCGACCTGCTCGAAATCGATGACGCCAACCCGTTTCGCATCCGCGCTTATCGGGTTGCGGCGCGCACGCTGAGGGCGCTGACGGTCGAGTTGGCGCCGCTCATCGCACGTGGGGAAACCTTGCCGAAACTGCCGGGTATCGGCGTCGATCTGACGGCCAAGATCAGTGAAATCGCCAGCACCGGTGATTGTGCGCTACGGCAACGCCTGCGCTCGACATTGCCGCCTGGGCTGGTTGAACTGCTGTCCATCGCCGGCCTCGGCCCCAAACGCATCAAACACCTGTATCACGGCCTGGGAATCGAAACCGCGCAGCAACTGTGCGAGGCCGCCGAGCAGGGCCACATCCGCCACGTGCCCGGTTTTGGCGAAAGGCTCGAGGCGCGCTTATTGAGCGCCGCGCAGAAGGGGCTCGGAAAGGATCGCCGGTTGCCGCTGGGCGTTGTCGAGCCCGTGGCGCTGCAGTTGATCGAGTATCTGCATCAACTGCCCGGGGTCGAGGACGCGAGGTTGGCCGGCAGTCTGCGGCGCATGCGCGATACCGTGGGCGACATCGACATCCTGGTGGCGGCAGCGCCCGCAGTGGCGGTCACTGCACACCTGATCAAGCACCCGGAGGTGTCCACCGTATTGGTCAAAGGCCGCACGCGGGCCAGTGTCGTACTGGACTCCGGCCTGCAAGTCGACGTGCGGGTGGTCAAGCCCGCGGACTGGGGCGCCGCGCTGGTGTATTTCACCGGCAGCAAGGCGCACAACATTGCGATTCGCAAGCAGGCGCGGGAACAGGGCCTGAAGCTCAACGAGTATGGCGTGTTCAAGGGCGAGGAACGCCTGGCGGGTGCCACGGAGGTCTCGGTTTATCAGGCCCTGGGGTTGCCGTGGATCACGCCGGAGCTGCGCGAAGATCGCGGTGAGGTCGCGGCGGCACTCAGCGGGCGTTTGCCCAGGCTGGTGGAAGTGAGTGATCTCAAGGGTGACTTGCACGCGCACACCTGCGACGCGGATGGCGCCAATACCCTGGAACAGATGGCACTGGCCGCGCAGCAAGCCGGGTTGGAATACCTGGCGATCACCGATCATTTCCTGGACAGCGAGCGGCTGCTGAAGCAGATCGACCAGATCGATGCGCTCAACGCCCGCCTGCGCGGCATCACCTTGCTCAAGGGGGTTGAAGTCGAGATCCTGGAAGATGGCAGCCTGGGGCTGCCAGACACTGTCCTCGCTCGTCTGGACCTTGTGGTGGGCGCGGTCCACATGCATTTCAACCTGACACTGCGGCAACAGACGCAACGCCTGCTCAGGGCCATGGATCATCGCTATTTCACGCTACTGGCGCACCCGCTGTGTCGCCTGATCAATCAGCGCGCGCCGTTGAACATGGACCTGTCGGCCGTCATCAGGGCCGCCTCTGCACGCGGCTGCTGCCTGGAGCTCAACGCACAACCCCAGCGCATGGACCTGTTCGACCTTCAATGCCAATACGCCAAAGACCAACACGTGCTGATCAGCATCAATTCGGATGCCCAGCGCACCGCGGATTTTGCGTACTTGCGCTACGGCGTCGCGCAAGCCCGGCGTGCCTGGCTGGAAAAGGGCGATGTACTCAATACCCGTTCGCTGAGCGCGCTGAAGTCGTTGTTGGCTGCTACGGCAGGCGGGCGTGCGCAAGGCGCCGGGAACTGACGGTTCGGTCTGATTCTTGGTCGAAAGTTGACAAAAATCAGAGCCCCGCACCGACGGCGCCGGATACTTGAACCGTAGCCGGAGCGTTCCTGCTACGACCCTCAAGGAGAATACCCATGAATATGCGTTTACCCGTAGTGTTGCTCAGCGTCCTCCTCGCGTTATCGGCTGGTTGCAGTAACAAACCGGCCAAAGAACTGGATGCACGCCTGGAGGCTGCTCAAAGCACTGCGCTGTCGGCACGCGCCAGAGCCGATGAAGCCTACTCGAAAGCGGAGCAGGCGGCGATGGCGGCCAATCAGGCGCAACAGACTGCCGACCAGGCCAATGAGCGCGCCAGCCGGATGCTCGAAAAAGCCAGCCGCAAATAGTGAACGGTTGCAGCACCCGACACATCGTCGGGTTTGCTGCAAGACAGCCGCAGGCCTGCAACCAGCCCTGCCAGGCAGCACATCTGGCACCTGCGCGTCGACTCAACAGCATTGGCTTGGTTTTCCCCGACTATCATCTCTTCGCGTAACGGACTGCCGCTGAACATGTGGCTTAGGCTGACGTTCGGCAGGCGTTACCTGTGCATTCGCACGCTCTTGAAGATCGAGCTGTTCGATATTTTCCGGGGATGAAGCGTTGAACCACTGCAGATAAAAAAAAGCCCCTTGTCGGTTTCCCGCCAAGGGGCAGTGCAGCCTGGGATTCATTCGCCTTTGATCGGCACGACTTTATCCGCTTTCATGGCTTCTGGCTTTTTCGGCAACGAGATGCACAGCACGCCTTTGCTGAAACTCGCGTCGATCTTATCGGCATCAATACCTTTGGGCAGGTTGAACACCCGCTCGAAGGAACCGTAGTGACGCTCGCTAAGATGGTAGCCTTTGCGTTTTTCTTCCTTGTCCTCCTGTTTCTCGCCTTTGATGATCAGGCTGCCGTTGGACAGTTTGACCTCAATGTCTTTCTGATCCATGCCGGGTACTTCGGCGGTGATCTCGTAGCTTTTGTCTTTCTCGGTGATGTCCACGGCAGGCATGCCATGGCCGATCAGCTCGCGACGCCAGAACGGTTCAACGTCGAACAGCCCCCGGCTGAAGGGCGACAGGCCGGAACCGAGATTGAAGTCATCAAACAGGTGGTCCACCTGTTGCCGCAGTTTTTCCAGCGGCCGCCACAGGTCTGTCGTCATGGGATGCTGGTCGGATTTATGTTCGGTAGTGACCGGCATTTTTTTTGCGGAATTGCTCATCTTTCGGTACTCCTCTTCAGATAGAAGGCAGGCAGCAGAACGGCCTCTGCGCGGCCTGCCAGGACAGAACACGGGGGCAAGCCCATCGTTACAAGGTCAGCGTCCCCGACCACAGCATCCAGCCGGCATAGGCCGCGGCCGCCCAGATGATGATCAACAGGCCGGTCTCGGGGCCGCTGAGCGCTTGTCCCTGACGGGCGCGCAGGGTGCCCAGGTAGATCAACGAGCCCGGGGCGTAGAGGAGGGCGCTGAGCAGCATATATTTCGGCCCGGCGGCATAGAGCAACCACATGCAATACAGCGTGGCGACCGCCGCGATGGCCATGTCGCGCAATTGCAGGGCGCGGTGGCCGGCATAGGTGTCACCCTTCCAGGTCAATTTCAGCGCATACAGGCCGCTGAACAGGTACGGCAATAGAATCATCGAGGTGGCCAGGGAGATCAGCGCGAGATAGGTAGCGCTCGAATACAAGGTCAGCAGCAGGAACAATTGAATGCAGCCGTTGGTCAGCCACAGCGCATTGGCTGGCGCGCCTTGGGTGTTTTCCACGCCCAGCGAGACAGGCATGACCTTTTCCTTGGCGGGCGTGAACACCGACTCGGCCGCCAGCAACGTCCAGGCGAGCAGGGCGCCGCCGACCGAAACAATCAGGCCGATGCTGATCAGCACCGCGCCCCATGGCCCGGCCGCGGCCTGCAGCACGCCCGCCATCGAGGGGTTCTTCAAGGCGGCGAGTTCCGGTTGTTTGAGCACCCCCAGCGACAGCAAGGACACCGAAATCAGCAGCAACAACGTGATGACAAAACCGATCACCGTGGCCCGCCCGACATTGGCCCGCTCCGCCGCACGGGCAGAAAACACGTTGGCGCCCTCAATCCCGATAAACACCCAAACGGTGACCAGCATCGTGCTTTTGACTTGATCGAGCGTACTGCCCAACGCTGGCGAGCCCCAGAAGTCGACAGTGAACGTTTCACGCTGGAACGCGGCGATCACCAGGCCGATGAACAACAGCAACGGCACGATCTTCGCGACCGTCGTCAACGCATTGGCCCGCGCAGCGGTGCGCAAGCCCCTGAGGATCATCCAGTGCAACGCCCACAACACCACGGACGCACCGGCGATCGCCGCCTTGTTATTGCCTTCGCCAAACACCGGAAAGAAGTAACTCAGCGCAGCGAACAGGATCACCAGGTAACTGACGTTGCCGATCCAGGCACTGATCCAATAACCCCAGGCGGAGTTGAAGCTCAGGTATTCGCCACCCAGCGCACGCGCATAGGCAAACACACCGTTGTCCAGCGCGGGCTGGCGGTTGGACAGGGTCTGATAGACCAGCGCCAGCGACAGCATGCCGATGCCGGTGATCAACCAACCGATCAGAATCGCACCGGCGCCCGCACTGGCGGCCATGTTTTGCGGCAGGCTGAAAATGCCGCTGCCGATCATCGAACCGACCACCAGGGCAATCAACAAGCTCAGCGACAAGCGCTTGGGTTCTACCTTGCGCAGACTGCCTGCCACGGGTTGGACAGCCGGCGGGACGATCGGTTGAGAGCCTTGCAGATGCGTAGCCATGACGAGCCTCCACGAAAACGTGAGTATCTGCACCGTCGAATGCGAGGGTGCGACTGCTGCATCTAATTTCTGCGCGAAGGGGCTGGGTCTGGTTGATTTAGATCAGATGTAAGTGTCTGCGGATCAGTCGCAATACTTAACTGATTGAATTGTTTTTCAAAAAACATTTTTTCGCGGGTGTTTTCGTCGTTAAACGCCAAAGTGTTGTTCGTCGATGATATTGATGCGCCAGGAACGCCCTGAACCGTAACGGGAACATTTTATTGAGGAAGGTCAAGCAGCCGCGCCCCGTGGATGCCAGGATAAGGCCAACCTGGGGCAAGGTTCCCTGTAACCTCATCGAGTGTCGAGGCGGCCCATGATGCGAGCATTACGGTTACTGCTTGGCAGCTCCCGTCAGGCCGTGGATTCCCCGGCGTTGTGGAGCCGCGCATGATGGATGCCCCTTGCCCGGCGTTGTTGGTGCTGAATGCGGGCTCTTCAACCCTCAAGTTTTCCCTTTACTTCGTGGCGGCACCCACGGTCCATTGCCTGGGCAGCGGCATGATTGAAGTGCGCCAGGGCAGGGCAACGCTGGTGTATCAGGCCCCAGGATCCGAGGCCGAACATCAGGAGCAATGGCGCGCCGACAGTTGCATGGACGCAGTTTCCCTGGGCAACCTGATGCGTTGGCTGGGCAGCAACCGCCAATGGCAGATTGTCGGCGCGGCGCATCGGGTGGTCCATGGCGGCGCCCGTCGGGAAGTGGCTGCGCGGGTCGATAGCGCGCTGATCGACGAGATACAACGACTGATTCCAATGGCGCCCTTGCACCAGCCCTTGTGCCTGGCACCGATTCTCCATATGGCCCGCGAGCATCCCGAGCTGCCTCAGGTGGCCTGCTTCGACACCGCCTTTCACCACACGCTCGACCCGCTGGAAACCTTGTACGGCCTGCCCCGGGCACTGAGCGAGGCGGGCCTGCGGCGTTACGGCTTCCATGGTTTGTCCTACGAGTACATTGCCGGGGTCCTGGCGGATTACGACCCGCGCGCGGCGGCCGGGCGCACCCTGGTCGCACACCTGGGCAACGGTGCCAGCCTGTGCGCGATGCGTAACCGCATCAGTTGCGGCACCACCATGGGGTTTTCCACCCTGGACGGGCTGTTGATGGGCACCCGCCCGGGCAACCTGGACCCCGGCATCGTGCTGTACCTGCTGCGCGAACGCGGCATGAGCGCGGCGGCGGTTGAACACCTGCTGTACCACGAGTCCGGATTGCTGGGCGTCTCTGGCGGTGTGGCGAGTGATATGCGGACGCTGCTGGCCAGCCACGCCGAAGGGGCCGCGCAGGCCATTGAGTTGTTTGTACGGCGTGCCGTCAAGGAAATCGGCGCGCTGGCCGCATTGCTCGGCGGGCTCGACGCGTTGGTGTTCACCGGCGGCATTGGCGAACATGCACCCACCGTGCGTGAGGGGATTCTCGACGGTTGCGCCTGGTTAGGCGTAACCCGCAACCAGCACCCGCCCACCGGAGCCTGCCTGACGACGCCGGACAGCCCTGTATCGGCCTGGGTCATCGCCACTGATGAAAATGCAGTCATCGCTCGACACAGCCTGGCCTTGCTGCCGGCGCCGGCATCGAGCGAGGCGCTTTAGCCACTATCGCCTTGAGGTGTCGACGTGTATGCATTCTTGCCACGCGAACTGCCAGAGCAGTTGCGCGCATTGACCGAGCTTGCGCTTAACCTGCGCTGGACCTGGAACCATGCGCTCGACGAGCTCTGGAAAAGCATCGACCCGCAGCTGTGGGAGCGTACCCACAACCCCTGGCTGATACTGCAGAACACCTCGCCGCACCGGCTAGGAGAACTCTGCCGAGATGCGACGTTCTCGCAAACCCTCGCGCACGCCATCGAAGAGCATCGGCACTACCTCAGCGAGCCGGGTTGGTATGCGCAGCAGACAAGCGCCGGCGATTCCAAGCAGATCGCCTACTTCAGCATGGAATTCGGCCTGAGCGAGGCGCTGGCGCTTTATGCCGGCGGGCTCGGTGTGCTGGCCGGGGATTACCTGAAGACGGCAAGCGACATGGGCGTACCGGTGCTCGGGGTGGGGTTGCTCTATCAGGAAGGCTATTTTCGACAATCCATCGACGCGATGGGGCGCCAGCAGGAGGCCTACCCCTATAACGACCCCACCAGCCTGCCGATCCAGCCGACGTTTGGACAGGACGGCGCGTGGTTGAAAATCCCCTTGGCGCTTCCCGGCCGGACCCTGTATTTACGCGTGTGGCAGGCCATCGTCGGGCGTACCAGCCTGTACCTGCTCGACAGTAATGACCTGCTCAACGGCGCCAGCGACCGTGGCATCACCTCGAAGTTGTACGGTGGCGGTTCGGAAATGCGCTTGCTGCAGGAAGTGGTGCTTGGCATCGGCGGCTGGGCCACACTCGAAGCGTTGGCGATCAATGTCGATGTGTGCCACCTCAACGAAGGTCATGCTGCACTGCTGGTGCTGGAGCGTGCCCGGCGCTTCATGCATCAGAAGGGCACATCGTTCCAGGAAGCCTGGTGGGCGACGCGGGCAGGCAACGTGTTTACGACCCATACGCCAGTGGCTGCGGGTTTCGATGTGTTTTCCGCGGAACTGGTGCTCAAGTATGCCCGCGGCTATCTCGACGACTGCCGCCTCACATCGCACGAGTTGCTGGCGTTGGGCAGACGCAATCCGTCGGACGCGGATGAACCCTTCAACATGGCTTTTCTGGCGCTGCGTGGGTGCGCTCAAGCCAATGGTGTGAGCCGCTTGCACGGCGAGGTCAGCCGACGGCTATTCAGCGATTTGTATCCCCGCTGGCCTGTTCAAGAGATACCGGTGGGGCATGTCACCAACGGTGTGCATGTGCCGTCCTGGGACTCAATGTGGTCCGATCATCTGTGGACCACAAGCTGCGGCAAGGAGCGTTGGCGCGGCGCAGTCGAGTTGCTGCCGGCGACGGTCGCCAACAATGACGACGAGGCCTTGTGGAACATGGCTGCCGAGCAACGGCGCGACCTGGTGAACTATGCGCGCAAGCGCCTGGCCTGGCAGCTCGAGCAGCGTGGCGAATCGGCGCAGCAGGTGGCGGAGGGCGGGCAGGTGTTTGACCCCAACTGCCTCACGCTCGGGTTTGCGCGACGCTTCACCGACTATAAGCGCCCGAACCTGCTGCTGCACGACAGCGACCGCCTGGCGCGGCTGTTAACCAACGAGCAGCATCCGGTACAACTGCTCATCGCTGGCAAGGCTCATCCCGCCGATGAGCGGGGCAAGCAACTGATCCAGGCATGGCTCGACTTCGTGCATCGCCCGGGGCTGCGCCGGCATGTGGTGTTCCTGGAAGACTACGACCTGGAAATGGCCCAACACCTGGTGCAAGGCGTCGATGTCTGGATCAACACCCCGCGTCGGCCCTGGGAAGCCTGCGGCACCAGTGGCATGAAGGTGCTCGTCAACGGCGGGTTGAACCTCTCGGAACTCGATGGTTGGTGGGCGCAAGCGTACCAGCCCGCCTATGGCTGGGCGATCGGGGATGACGCGCCGAGCGATGACGACGTCGACGCCGAGCGCTTGTACGGTCTGTTGGAAAACGAGGTCGTCCCCACGTTCTATTCACGCGATGCACAGGGTATTCCACGCGACTGGGTGCAACGCATGCGCGCCAGCATGTCGCAGCTGGGGCCGTACTACAGCAGCAATCGCATGCTGCAGGAATACCTGGAGAATCTTTACCAACCGGCGATTCAGGCGTTTCGACGCCGCCGCGAGGATAACGCGGCACTGGCGCGCACGCTCCATGCCTGGCAGAAGGCGTTGACGGCGGCCTGGGACAATATTCACTTCGGCGCGGTCGAGGGGCATCGCGATGGCGACTGTCTGAGCGTTCGCGTGCCGGTCTATTTGGGTGAGATCTCGCCTCTGTGGGTCAAGGTGGAACTCTATGGCGGCCTGTGCGACGAGTACCCCGCAGAGTGCTTGCTGATGAAAGCCGTCGATGTGATTCCGGGCGCCATCCAGGGTTATATCTATTCCATTTCGGTCGCCGCCACGCGCCCGCTGGAGCACTACACTCCGAGGGTTCGCGCCTGGCACGCGGATGCCTTTCTGCCAGCGGAAAACCCATTGATTGCGTGGCAGCGTTGAGCGGCGATGCGCCTATTGTCAGCGAGCCAAACCGGGGTAAAGCCTGGCGGCCAACAGCTGAAGAACGGTGAACACCGAGAGCATCACCTATCGCAACGGGCGCTGTCCCACGCGGCAGCAAAGCGCATTTGTTGATAAAGATCAGAGGGCATCGGGAGCAACCCCAGATACTCGTGCGACTGACTTAACCGTCTTCCCGCACTCTCGACTCAACAAAAAGGAAAAGGATCATGGGCGCAGCCGCCATTTCCCCGCAGGCTGAACGTTTCAATCTGCCGGTCAGTGAATGGGTTACCTCGACTGTTGATCCGCTGGCGCTAGCGCCGGTTTCACCGGCCATTACCAGCGTGGCGGCGAGAGCCAAGGTCCTGTTCGTGACCTCCGAATTGGCCGGCCTCGTGAAAACCGGCGGGCTCGGCGATGTATCGGCGGCATTGCCCCGGGCCCTGCATCCCCTGCACGATGTGCGCGTGTTGATGCCGGGTTACCCGCAAGTGCTCAACAGTGGAAATCCGGTCCATGTGATCAGCGAGCTGGAGGGCCATGCGGCATTGCCGGCGTGCAAGATCGTGCGGATGGACATGACGGATGGCCTGGTCATTTACCTGGTGATCTGTCCCGAACTGTATGAGCGTGAAGGCACTCCTTACGGGGATAACAATGGCCGTGACTGGCCGGATAACCATATCCGGTTTGCCCGTCTCGGCCTGGCCGCGGCCGACTTCGCCGCAGGCGCGGTGAAGTGCCAGTGGCGTCCGGAGCTGGTGCACGCGCATGATTGGCCGGCCGGCCTCGCGCCGGCGTACATGCGCTGGCGTGGGCAGGCCACACCGAGCGTTTTCACCATCCATAACCTTGCCTATCAAGGCATGGTCAGCAGCGGTTCCCGGCGCGAACTGGGCATCCCCGAGCACGCGCTGGCCTCGGACGGTATGGAGTTCTACGGCAAGCTCTCGTTGCTCAAGGCCGGCATGGCCTATGCCAACCACATCACCACCGTCAGCGCGACCTACGCCCGGGAAATCACCACGCCAGCATTCGGTTGCGGCCTGGACGGCTTTCTGCAGAGCAAAGCCGAACAAGGGCTGCTCAGCGGCATTGCCAATGGTATCGACGCCAGTTGGGACGCCGAAACCGATGAGCACTTGATCTGCCGGTTTGCCGCTAACGATTGGCTCGGCAAGGCGGTGAACGCCCACTATGTCCGCCAGTTGTTCAATCTCAAGCCGTCGACGGGGCCTCTGTTCGCGGTGGTATCGCGTCTGGTCTTCCAGAAAGGCCTGGATCTGACCATTGGCGTTGCCGGGCACATCGTCAGGCAGGGCGGGCAGATCGCCATCATCGGCCGTGGCGAACCGCAGGAAGAGGAGGCCGCACGGGAGCTGGCCCAGCGCTTCCCGGGCCAGGTCGGTGTGCTTATCGGCTTCAACGAAACGGATGCCCGGCGCATGTTTGCCGGCAGTGACTTCCTGCTCATGCCGTCGCGCTATGAACCGTGCGGCCTGAGCCAGATGTATGCGCAGCGTTTCGGCTCATTACCGGTAGCCCGTAATACCGGTGGGCTGGCCGACACGATCGAAGATGGCGTGAGCGGTTTTCTGTTCGAGGCGCCCACCGTGGAAAGCTACGCGGCAGCACTGACGCGGGCGATCAAGGTGTTCGCCAACCCTGAGTTGCTCAATGCAATGCGCTGCCGCGCCATGCGCAAGCCGTTCGATTGGCACCAAGCCATAAAGCCTTACAGCGCCCTGTATCTGCGATTGCTGAAGGCCAATCGGGTATCCCTGGCGGTCCCCTCACTCAATGGAGAGATATCGTGACCCATTCACAGCCGCACATTCGTTGGTTCAAGGACTTGGGTATCAACGACGTCGCACAGGTCGGTGGCAAGAACGCCTCGCTGGGAGAGATGTACCAGAACCTGACAGGCCAGGGCATCCGCGTACCCAACGGGTTTGCCGTTACTTCAGACGCGTACCGTTATGTCCTTGAGCACAACAAGGCGTGGGCGCCGCTGCATACCGCGCTCGACGGCCTCGACCCCAACGACATCAAGGACCTGCAAGCCCGCGGCAAACGGGCGCGGGCGATTGTGTATGGCTGTACGCTGCCGGAAGACCTGAAGAGCGCGATACTGCACAGCTACGCCCAGCTCAAGCGCGAATACGGCAACAGCTTTTCACTGGCCGTGCGCTCCTCGGCAACCGCCGAGGACTCGCCGCAGGCCTCATTTGCCGGGCAGAACGAGACCTATCTCAATATCGCCAATGAAGATGCGCTGCTCGATGCCTACAAGCGTTGCCTGGCCTCCAACTTCACCGATCGGTCGATCCATTACAAATACGACAACGGCTTTGATTGCTTCAAAGTCGATCTCGCCGTCGTCATCATGAAAATGGTGCGCAGTGATCTCGGGGCCAGCGGCGTGATGTTTTCCCTGGATACGGAAACCGGCTTCAAGGATGTCGTGTTCATCAACGCCGCGTGGGGGCTTGGGGAGAATGTGGTGCAGGGCGCGCTGGCCCCGGACAGTTTCTACGTACACAAACCCAGCTTCGTCGCCGGTTATCGTGGCGTGCTCAAGCGTAGCCTGGGCAGCAAAGAAAAGAAGATGGTGTTTACCGACACCCTCAATACCGGGAACATCGCGCAGGAGTACACCGCGAATATCGAAACACCCGACGAAGAACAAACGCGCTTTTGCCTCTCGGACGGGGACGTGATGGTCCTGGCTGACTATGCCATCAAGGTTGAAAACCACTATTCGAGCAAAGCCGGTTTCTACAAACCCATGGACATGGAGTGGGCGAAAGACGGGATCGATGGCCACTTGTATATGGTCCAGGCGCGCCCCGAAACGGTGGCCTCGCAGAAAAAAGGCAGCGTGCTGCAGATCTATCACCTCAAGCAACGCTCGTCAGTGCTGCTTAAGGGGAAGGCGGTCGGCACCCGCATCGGTGCCGGGAAGGCCCGTATCGTCAACGATGTGAAACAGCTCAGCGAGTTTCAACCGGGCGAAGTGCTGGTCTCCGAAGCCACGACTCCGGATTGGGAACCGGTGATGAAAACCGCCGCCGCGATTGTGACGAACCGCGGCGGACGCACCTGCCACGCGGCCATCGTGGCGCGGGAGCTGGGTATTCCCGCGATCGTGGGCGCCACCAATGCGGCAGCGACAATCAAAACCGGCGCCTTGTTGACCGTCAGTTGCGCCGAAGGCGAAATCGGAACGGTCTACGACGGCATCCTGGATTTTGATGTCGAGGAAACGGACCTCAGCCAACTCGGGCATCCCGACACGCACATCATGATGAACCTGGCCAACCCCGACCAGGCCTTCAGCCTGGCCTCGCTGCCGGTCGACGGTATCGGTCTGGCGCGCATGGAGTTCATCATCAATGAATGCATCAAGGTCCATCCGATGGCCCTTGTCCACCCGAAAAAGCTGGATGACGCCACCCGTGAAAAAATCGCCGTGCTGAGCGCCGCGCATGCAGACCCTACGGATTTTTTCATCAAGACCTTGGCCGAAGGCGTCGCCACCATTGCCGCAGCGGTGTACCCAAAACCGTGCGTGGTACGCATGAGCGACTTCAAGAGCAATGAGTACGCGACCCTGCTGGGTGGGCAGTATTTCGAACCGGTAGAACACAACCCGATGATCGGTTTTCGCGGCGCGTCCCGATACAGCCATCCGGCTTATGCCGAAGGGTTTGCGTTGGAGTGCGCGGCGATGAAATGGGCGCGCGAACACATCGGCCTCACCAACATCAAGTTGATGATCCCGTTTTGCCGCACCGTGGCGGAGGGCGAAAGGGTATTGGCGACCATGGCCAACCATGGCCTGCAGCGCGGAGACAACGGGCTGGAGGTTTACATCATGTGCGAAATACCCAACAACGTGATCCAGATCGACGCGTTCGCCAAACTGTTCGACGGCTTCTCGATCGGTTCCAACGACCTGACCCAGTTGACGCTCGGCGTGGACCGCGACTCGGAAATCGTCGCCTTCGATTTCGATGAGCGCGACCCGGGCGTCAAGCAGATGATTCGCCTGGCGGTAGAAGGCGCCAAGCGTAACGGCCGACACTCGGGAATCTGCGGGCAGGCGCCGTCGGATTATCCCGAGATGGCGGAGTTTTTGGTGTCGATTGGCATCGACTCAATGAGCCTCAGCCCGGACGCGGTGCTGGCGACGATTCGGCATGTGCTGGCGGTGCAGACGCAGCGGTTACCGAGCGATGAGGCCGACCGGGGCAACATCGGCACGTGAGGCCTTTCATGCAAGGCCTTCGTCTCGCAATGCTTTGCGCACCGCAGGACGCACCTTGACCCGGTCATACCAGGCCCGGAGGTTATGCAAGTGCTCGAAGTGGATGTCGGCCTTGTAATAGCTGGTCAGCCAAGAGGCCTGGCCCCAGCCGGTCAATGCGAACAGATAGGCATCCGCCACCGTGAAGGCATCGCCCATGAGGTATGGACGGGTACTCAATTGTTCGTCGATCCAGGCGAAGCGCTTTTCCAGCTTTGGCTTGGCAGTCTCGACGTATTGACCTGCGAGTGTGGCGTACAACAGCGGAATGTAGCCCTTGTGAATCTCAGACGACAGGAAGCTCAGCCATTCCTGAAGTCGGTATCGATCGAGGGTGCCATGAGCGGGAACCAGCCCAAGCGCCGGCTTCAGGTCGCCCAAATACTGCACGATTGCCGGGCCTTCACGCAGGAGCGTGCCATCGTCCAGCTCGATGGCGGGTACGTAGCCCAGACGGTTGACCTCGAAGTAGTTGGCGCCCGAGTCGGTAAGGTGCGTCTTGTGATCGACCTTGATCAGCGTGGCATCGAGACCCAATTCATTCAGAACGATGTGGGGCGAAAGCGAGCAAGACGCGGGGATGTAGTACAACTTCATTGGCAAACTCCAGGACAGGGGGAGCGCTGTCAATCCAATGGAGAGCGCGCTTCAGCTGATTCTAGATGCCCGGTATAAAATAGGAAGAACGCACTATTTTGTAGTATAGGTACAAAAAATATACCTACACCCGGCCAGGACTCTGACTATGAAAGACAACATCTCCGGCTGCTCGGTCGAAGAAGCGATGCGTTTGTTGGGTGGCCGCTGGCGCCTGCTTCTTGCGTCCTACCTGCTCGATGGGCCGAAGCGTTTTAATGCGCTGAGGCGCGACATTCCGGCTATTTCACAACGCATGCTGACCCTCGATTTGCGCGCCCTTGAGCAAGCCGGGCTGGTCAAACGGACGGTATTCCCCACCGTGCCCGTGACGGTTGAGTACGAACTCACCGTGGACGGGCGACGATTGGAACCGGTCGTTGCGGTAATGAAAGAGTTTGGGCTGTGGGTCAAGAGTCGCCCATGTGAGGTGATACCGGCGCCCCATCAGCCCGTTGTGTCTTTGGAAGACCCTGTTTGATATTTACGGTAGGTCATCCAATTGCGTTCCCTCTAGGCCTGATCTAGGCTGCACCGAAAGTCAAATTGCCAGCATTGAGCAGAGGGAGACAGGATGCATACCTCTAACCGGTTAAAACAGGCCACTGGAAGGCTGAGTGCTATCGCTGGTGGCTGTGCTCTATCAGCACTTGTAGGCGGGTTATCATTGATGATGTCCGGCTGTGCGGTCCCGACTGCAACGGCTCATCTCTATCAGATCCAACCAAAACCAACCGCGGTTGCCGATCAAAAACTCCTCGACACGGCCACGCTCCTGCAAGCGCGGATCAAAGCAGGAAACGAGCTGGCAGAGTTAAAAAAACCGCCAGCGACGGACGAATCGATCAAGGCTGCAAAAAGTAAGTTCGACGCCGCCGACCTTCAATACAAACACGCCCTGGATGATTTGAAAAACGCCCGCGCCAGCCGCGTTACGGCCGATCTTTTCAGCACCGACAACACCCACGCCATTCGCAAGCCTGACAGCAACGGCAGTGGCGGCGATGTCTTCGCGGTGTATCTGACGGACGCCTACTTCAAGTACCTCAAAGACTTCGGTGGGGTCAATGAGGTGCTGATCGTTGCCGAATTCACCGAGGTGGGGAATGACGAAAAAACCGAAACCATCACTAAAGTGCTCGGCCCTTATCTTGGCGTCGCCGACGGCGCCAACCCTCCGATTTTGAACAAGCTGCTGTATGGCCCCAAGAAGCTAGACTCCGATCATTTGTCGATGAAGCTGACGGTGCTTGAATACGATCAAGGCGAGAATGAAGACACTGCCGCCTTTCTCGATTTCATCGGTTCTGCCAGCAAGACATTATCGCTGGCCAACCCGGTTACCGCTGCCGAGCAGGTGTTCGCCAAGGAAGTTGCCAAGAGTCTGCTAGCCCTGAACAAGGACGACGTGGTGATGCAAATCGACATGGACATGGTTGCCCGCCCGGCGGATGCCACGGCTGGTGAAAATGGCGCGATGCTACCCCTCAACCCCGGTAACTACGTGCTGATCAACCAGGAGCGATGCGCGCCGGCCAATTGCTATTTCTACCTAACGGGCAGGGGTAATCAAGAAAACCCACTGGCCTGGATCGGCGATTCGCTGATGCTGATTCCTACCGCCATCCGGCGCGGTTGGACTGACACGCCGGATCGGGCATCCCTCCAGGATATCGATTTAGGGGCAGACGGCATTGAGCCAGGCAACCATGGTTTACGTAAAGGCAGTGAGTTGTTCAAGGACAAAACCTGGCTGTCATTCTCCGTGGTCAAGGGCGGCGACGCTGGGCTGTGGGGCCGTCGCCGTGCATTGATCGAGGCGGAGCAGGCCGTGCAATCCATTAACAAGAAAAGCACCAGCGCGTTATTGATGAATGCAGGTTACGAACGTGCCAGGACCGCCCTGGATACCGCGCAAGCGCTGGAGCTGACCGGCCGCAACGGGATCTCCTTCGTATCGCCGTTGAACGACAAGGGCGAGTTTGCACCCAGCGCCACCACCAACACGTCGTTCTGTCTGAGTCACAACAAACCAGTCAATTCGCCGACCTATCGGGTATTCAATCTGGAAGATACCCCCCCTACAGAGGTAAAAGGCTTGACCCTTGTCAGCGTCAATGGGTCAACCAATCTGGCGTGTTTCAACTATGCCGCGAACACCCTTCACAAGGGCCGGCATCAACTGGTCGTCACCAGTTCGGGAGAGATGATGCCGGTGATCCAGAGCGTGCCATTTGTAGTGGTTCCTTGAGGCCGCGGCCATGGCGATGAACAAGCAGCAACTCAAGGAGTTAGGGCGCAAGGTCGCTGTGGCTCAGGGAAACGCGTTCATCAAGGAACTGCTGCGCGATAGCGGCGCCCGGATCGGCGCCACCAAGGAGGACTTCGCTAACAACCTTGATAGCGCCATTGAAGAGGACATCATCACCCAGGACAAGCTCGAGGCTTGGCTTGCGCAGGTTGAAGGCTGGGGCGACCAGCATCTCTACTTGTTCCAAGTGCCCGATATCGAGGCCGTGGCGCTCGCCTCGGGAATCGCTGCCAGCCCGTATGCGGGTGTATTGGGCGCGGGGGCGAGCCTGGATTTCCCCAAGGGACTTGAACTCAAACATATTGGCCTGGGGCAGGCCGGGCTCTCAATGGAGTGGCATCAGAGCAGGGAAGGCTGGAATCGCTGGACACCTAAAGACTACATCGTGGCGGAGGGACTGCAACGGTTCCGGTTCGAGGCTTATCGTCAACGCTTTGATCGTAGCGTGGTGCGCTTTGAGTGGCATTTTGCTGAGAATTATTGCGCGATCCTGATTCATCGCAATCCGGATATAGATCATGCGGCGGTGCTGAAAGAGGTCGATGCAGTATTGTGGGCCATCGGTTGCCCGGTTGTGCCCCTTGTGCGGATCTCGCTCAGCCAGGCGGTCAAAGTGGCCGCCAGGGATGACAAGGGGGTGCATTCGACACGCTACGAACTCGACAGTGGTTATGTGGAGATGGCGTCGACCCTTGCCGAAGGCGGCATTGAATCCGTTGCCGCCGTTCGCGGCGTTCTCCACGCAGTGGACGCCAGTCAGTTCGATAGAGCCCAAGGTATGCTTCATTTTGTCCCAGAGGAACACGGTACAAGTCGTCGAATCGTCGTGCAGGTCTATGGCAGTGAAGGCCGACTGAGGATCTTGGCGCAATGCAAGCGTGAGGATGTATTTAGAGTGGTTGAGATTTTGTGGGATTACAATAGCCAATCATGACGCCTTTTGAAGCGCAAGAACGTCGCTGGGAAGCGGAAATCAACCGGCGCACGGGGCAGGGCGATGGTCTGGAGTTCACCCTCGCACACTTCGCAAAATCCGTGGGCGCCGACGCCAACGATCCTGCGCTGATATCCTTTTTTAACAATCTTGTGAGATCAACGGCGGCCAGGAGAATCGAGGCTTGTCGTTGCCCGTTATGCGCCAGCGTGCTGCCCGCGGATACAGTCGAGACGCTTGCAAGTTGCCCCTACTGCCAGGCAGATTTTCAGCAGGAGGGCGTCGAGATTATCGTCGAGTATTTCTATCGACTCGAGGGCGCCAACAGTCGCGACATCCGGTGGGTCATCGTCATCCATGGCATGAACAGCCGCGCGCCATGGCAAGAAGAGTTCAGTTGGCAAATAGCCAATCGACTACGGTATTCGGCTCCGGTGCTCATCTATAAATACGGTTGGGCAACCATCGACGTGCTGATAACGCCACTCCATCGAAGGTTGGCAAGACGGCTGGGCGACAGAATCAGAATTGCGATCAAGCAGGCGACCGGCAGCGAGCGCCCGTCGAAGCCGGACATCATTGCGCACAGCTTCGGCACTCGATTGTTTTCGTTGATTCTGGAGGATCCAGATTTCCAAGACCTCGAATTCGGGCGCGTCATCACCGCCGGTAGCATCGTGCGGCCTGATTTTGATTGGAGCAGCCATATCGAGTCAGGGCGGGTGGAGGCCGTCATGAATCATGTCGGAGGCAAAGACTCAGCCGTGCCGCTGGCTCAATACACCATCCCGGGAGCGGGCCCTGGCGGCAAAGTGGGCTACGCATCCATGAGCACACTCAACGTAAGCAACCCCCAGTTTGGCCACTCGGATTTTTTTGTTCCGCAGAATTTACGCACGCAGATAGCTGAAGGTGGATTGTGGTACGACTTCCTAACCCGCCCACTCGCGCATTTCAGACCACACGGGGCTTTTGTGCCCGCGCTTAAATGGCAGCCCGCATGCTGGCCGGTACGAGCGTTGATACGGACATTGCTTTACGCGGTTTTTTGCGTTGTGGGCCCGTTGTCGTGGCTGCGTCGTAAGATTGATCCATAGCGGCTGGGGTAGGACAGACACTTTCGCGCAATCGCCGCACCAAATCTTCGCGCGTGAGTATGTCCTCTGCCTTGAAAACCACCGACAATGTCATTTCAACATCAAGGCTTGGAGCACACGATGTATTTTCACTCGACACGCCCTCATCCGAATTGGGGCGCGGGTTTTATCGCGACCCAACTGAATCGCCAGGGCGCCAACTTTGATGCCACCGCGTATCGCTGCGAAGATCCGACGCAGGTGCTTGATCTCAACCTGAACTGCAGGATTGCAGAGGTTCCCAGTGCATTGGCGCCAGCCTTGGTTGCCCTGAGCATGGGTTTTTCACAAGCCGTGCTCACAACGTTCATGCGTCAGGCCGAAGCCCGGCTTGAGGATATTGACGCGCTGCGGATCTGGGATCGCCCGGATTGGTTCTTGTTAACTGCGTCGGGCGCGGCGCTGACGGCTTCCGAATTGACCGTGCGCCTGGTTGAGGCAATGGCTGCCTGCCCGATCCAAGCCTACCTCATGGAAAAGTCCCTACGTTCCACGCAGTTCAAACCCACAACCATTGCGGCCTTGCTTCACAGTGAGAATCCAGCGCTCTGGACGAGCACGCGGTTGGGCGGCGACCGGGAAACCTTGCTCCCGCTGATGCCCATCAACATCAGCGTGCCCCATCGCTTTTCAAGTGTGATGGATATCCCGAACCACAACTGGACTGACTTCATCACCCGGTCCGGGATCTTGAACCTGGATTACATCCGGAAGGTCTACGGCCTGGACTGGTTTTATGAAGCCTTGCTGCTTGAGCTGACGGAAACCGGGCCGGATACGCCAAGCGCCATTCTGAGCCATCTTGAATACCTCACTGACGAGCAACAGGACGGCTTCATCACCGGGCTGCTCAACGCCGTATTCCTTGATCTGAATGAGAATACACCCAAGGTCCAGGCCTGCGATCTGATCGCGCGCGATGTCGATAAACGTGCGCTTCTGGTCACCCTTCAGGGGGTTATGTCGGAACTTGTCCAAGATGAATGGGAGTGCTCGGTGATCACTGCCATCAACTACCTGCCTGAAGAATACGTAAAAGATCCTGGACTGATTTCACGCGATCCATTGTTCAGCGCCCTTCATGACTCGGACCGTCTGCTGGAGCGATTCTGCGACGAGTTGCTGGACATTCGACAGCAGGCGTTTTGCTTGGCCGACTTTATAGCGATGACGAATCTGGCAAAGCTGACTCGGTTTTCCTACGACATGGTGGGGATCGATACGCAAAAAGTCCTCGGCCACGTGATCCAAGGCTGCCTGTACTTCCTCGGCTCACAGTGTGACTACTTCTGCGATTCATCCTCGAGTAAAGCCGGCGTCGATTCGCTGGTGATTGAAGGGTTCAGGGACTTTACCTACTTCTTTATGACCAATGAAAACAAGGTGTTTGACCTGAACTTGGACTTCTCCCAATTCACCGCGTATGAATTGCTGATTCTGCGCCTGGCGTGTGTCAACACCCGCAAAATGCCGCCGCTGCCGGACTTTGCAGTCGAGGCATTGGAGCGTTTCTGGGCTGATTGAAACCCTAACCGATCCCTTAGAGCGACGCCCTGGCAACCAACGGGCAATCGACTGACTGGGCTCCCGATACCTCGACGGCGTCGATCAGGTGTCGGGCGGCCCTGCGACCGATCTCGTAGTACGGCAGTTGTACCGTTGTCAGCGGTGGGATGAACAGTTCGGCGATACCGATCATATTGTCGTAGCCGAGCACGGCGACATCATCGGGGATTTTCAGCCCGCGGCCCAACAACACCTGGTAGGCACAAAAAGCAATCCGGTCGTTGCCACAGATCAGAATGTCGAATTGGGGGCGACCCTCGATGATGTGCCGGTCGAGGATGGTCGCGGTTTCGCCATAGGCGTCATGATCGGAAAGGTCATATTGCAGGAGTGCCTCAGGCAACAGCCCGAATGCCTGACAGGCACGCTGCAGGCCTTTTTGCCGCAGCCCCCACGCCAGGCTCTGTTTTGGGAGATTGATCAACAGAGGGCGCCGATAGCCTTGGCTCAAGGCGTGATGTACGGCTCGATACTGCCCCATTTCATCGTCGGGCACATAACTGACCAGGCGACTGTCATCCGCCAGGCAATTGGCGAGCACCAGGCGGGTGCTCTTCAATCGCTCGGGAATGCACACCTGGCGCAGCCCCATGGCGCTGAAGATCAACCCGTCGGGACGGTGCGATAACATCAGGTCGATGTTCTGGTCGGTGGGCGGGTTGCTTAACAGGTTGAGGATAAATACATTCCAGCCGGCTTGCTGCGCGGTCTGTTCGATGGACAGCAGCAGTTCGACGGCGAACGGGGTTGTCGCGGTGTCCAGCGCGAATACGCCGATGGTTCGAGTCTGGAGGTTGTCGCCGCGAATCCTGCGCGCCGACAGGCTGGGCACGAATTGCAATTCGTCGATGGCGCGGCGCACCCGTTGATAGGTTTCGGGGCTCAATTTTTCCGGGTTGTTGAGCGCTCGGGAAACCGTCATCAGGGACACGCCGGCTAGCTGTGCAACGTCTTTCACTGAAGTCATGCGAAGCGAGACCGGTCAGGTTGAGGCCGAATCATGACACATGGCCTGCGCTTCTCGCGACTCGAATGACACGGTTCATAACCATCCCGAGGCGAGTGGCCATGCCTTGGGAATGGCGACACGCCCACCACTCCCGCTTGCAAGGAGCTTCACCCCCAGACTGCCGGGTTGCGGGTAGAGGCGACTGCTCAGGCTGAAGCTGCCGTTTTCGTCGAACACTTCAATGGACGAACGATCGAGGAACACCCGCAGTGCCAGTTGCCCTTGTGTCGGGTCTATCGCCACGCTGCGCTGGCCGCTGACTTGCGCGCCCGAGCGGCTGCGGTCAAGAACCAGGCGCTGCAACGCCGCATCGTAGTAGAGCAGGGTTTGTTCCTGGCCATCGTCGCTGCAACGCAAGGCGACTCCCAAGTGGCCGTCGGTGCAGCCGAGTAAATCCAGATGCACATGGATTTCCAGCATATCGCCATTCACTTGCGGCACCCAGCGGCTTCCCGACGCCTCCCACCACGCGGTAGCCGGCAGCAGCGTCCCGCGCAGTGCGGTGAGTTCCCGGGCCGGAAACATGCGCAGGCGATCGGCACACAGTTCAAGTTCGCGTGGCAATCCGAGCATACCGCTCCAGTGATGGGCCTGGCTCGGCATCGGGCTTTCCCACATGTCGAGCCAGGCCCAGACAAGACGCCGACCATCGGCGGCCACGAGGGTCTGCGCGGCGTAGAAATCGTGGCCGTTATCCAGCTCGATAAACGGCCCGCCGGTGAAGTGCCACGCGCTGTCGAGCCGGCCCACTCGATAACCCGTCTGGTATTTGTTCAGCCGTTCGTACCCTTGGGCAAGCATGCCTTGCGGGGAATACAGCAGCACGTCGCGTCCGTTCAGTCGAAACAGGTCCGGACACTCCCACATATAACCATCGCCGTCGCTGCCCGCGGCAATATAGTCAAGGAACTCCCAGGTGTGCAGATCGGTGGAGCGGTACAACGGAAGCAGCGGCCTGTCGCCCAGGCGTGCGCCGGCAATGAGGTACCAAGCGTCATCCTCCTTCCATACCTTGGGGTCGCGAAAATGCATGATGTTGTCTTGCGGCGCGGTCTCGATGACTGCGCCATGCTTGACGAAGCGGATGCCGTCGACACTGGTGGCCAGGCACTGGACTTGACGGATCGAGCGTTCGTCGCCCACTTCCCCAAGCCAAGTGTGCCCGGTATAGATCAGTGCCAAGGTATCCCCACACACCACTGCGCTACCGGAAAAACAACCGTCACGGTCGCACTCATCACCGGGCGCCAGCGCAATGGGCAGGTGCTGCCAATGAACCAGGTCGGCACTCTTGGCGTGCCCCCAATACATCGGGCCCCATTTCGCTTCAAATGGGTAATGTTGATAGAACACGTGATATTCGCCACGAAAGTACACGACCCCGTTCGGGTCGTTCATCCAGCCGGCCGGTGGCGCAATATGATAGCCGGGGCGATAGTCGTCGACGACGCGAGACGCACCGTCATGCAGTGCGCGCTGCGCAAGGTCAAGGGCTGAAGGCATTGGCTCGCTCAGGGTATTCAAGGACAAAGTCATAGGGCGCGTGCTCGGAATGAATGCAGAGCGACGTCATCGGGCAGGTGTTCGGCGGCGGCCGGATGGCGTTTCAAGGCGGTGCCGTCGGCGTCGAACAGGTGCAGGTTGTCAGTGTCCAGCTGCAGCTCGACCCGATCGCCCACCTGCCATCCGGCGTTGACCTCGCAACGGCAGATCAGGGGTTCGTCCTGACCCGATTCGAGGTGTACATAGGTTTCGCTGCCCAGGTATTCGACCCCGGTCACGACGACACCGTTGGCGCCCTCAGCCGCTTTGAGCGACAGGTGCTCCGGGCGAATCCCCAGGCTCAGCTGCGCGTCTGCCGGCAGGTTCGAGCTGTCGAAGGGCAGGGCAGTCATGCCCGCTACAGGGGTGTCGATCAGGCTGGTTTTGCCTGGGGCATGCAGGCGCGCCGGCATAAAGTTCATTCTGGGCGAGCCGAGAAAACCGGCGACAAAGCGGCTGGCCGGGCGTTCATAGAGTTCGCGCGGTGAGCCGACCTGCTCCACGCGGCCGCCGTTGAGCACGACAATTTTGTCGGCCAGGGTCATCGCTTCTACTTGGTCGTGGGTGACGTAGATCATGGTCGAGCCCAGTCGAGCATGCAGACGGGCGATTTCGTTGCGCATCTGCACCCGCAGGGATGCGTCCAGATTGGAAAGCGGTTCATCGAACAACAGAATGTCCGGCTCCCGCGCCATGGCTCTGCCCATGGCCACACGCTGACGCTGGCCTCCGGACAGTTCCTTTGGTTTGCGTTGCAGCAGTTTGTCCAGTTGCAGGATCTGCGCAGTTTTCAGCACGCGCTCGCGCAAGCTGCTCTTTTCCGTCTTGGCCAGTTTGAGACCGAAGCTGATGTTGTCGTAGACACTCATGTGCGGGTACAGCGCATACGACTGAAACACCATGCCGACGCCGCGCTCACGCGGTTCCAGGTCGTTGACCCGTCGTCCGTCGATCAGCAGGTCGCCGCCGCAGATCGAATCCAGCCCGGCGATCAGTCGCAGCAGGGTCGATTTTCCGCAGCCCGAAGGGCCAACGAACACCACGAACTCGCCCGCGGCAATCTCCAGGCTGACGTCGCGAAGAATCCGCGCGCCGCCCAATTGTTTGTTCACGTTGTCCAGTTTCAATTTGATCACGATGCTGTTCCTTGTATTTGTTGGGCATCAACCCTTTAACGCGCCGGCAGTGAGGCCGGATACGATTCGGCGCTGGAAGATCAGCACCAGAATCACTAATGGGACCGTGACCAGCACCGAAGCGGCCATCAACAGCCCCCACGGCAGCTCATGGGGGCTCCCGCCGGAAATCAAGGCAATGGCGACCGGTACCGTGCGTTGCGTGTCGGTGAGGGTGAAGGTCAGGGCGAACAGGAACTCGTTCCACGCTGCGATAAAGGCCAATAAGCCAGTGGTGACCAGGGCGGGCCAGAGCAGCGGCAACAACACCCGCGTCAGCGTGACCCACGGCGAAGCGCCATCCATGATTGCCGCCTCTTCCAGCTCATGGGGCAGTTGGCCCATGAATGTGGTCAGCACCCAGACGGTGAAGGGCAGGGTGAAAATCGTGTAGCTTAGGATCAACGCCCAGGACGTGTTGTACAGGCCCAGGGCGCGGATCACTTCGAACAGCCCCGACAGTACCGCGACCTGGGGAAACATCGAGACGCCAAGCACCATCATCAATACTGTGCCGCGCCCCCGGAACTTCACCCTGCCCAAGGCATAGGCGGCGGTCAGGCTGAGGAACAACGCCAGCGTCACGACGCACAGCGCAACCACCAGCGAGTTGCCGATAGCTTTCAGGAACGAGGGTTGATGGAGTACCGCCGCATAATTGGAGAAGTCGGGACGGTCGATCCAGTAGCTCACCTCGAACAAGGTGCTGGATGGCTTCAGCGACGTCACGATGGCGTAGTAGAAAGGGAAGACCGCATACAGCAGCAAAATTCCGATCAGGCACCAGAACCCGAGGCGCAACAGCGCTTTTTTGAGTAGACGCGGGCTCATGAGCGCACCTCCAGTTGACGGCGTCCGAGGTAGAGATAAAGCAACGCAATCACCGCGACGACCAGGAACAGCAACGTCGACGCCGCGCTGCCATAGCCCACGTCCTGGAACTCCACCAGGTGCTGGCGCGCATAGACCGACATGCTCATGGTGCTCGACGAGTTCGAGGTCAGCACATAGATAACGTCGAATACCCGCAGCGAATCGAGGATGCGAAAGATCGCCGCCACCAGCAATGCAGGCATCAACAGTGGAAGCGTGACACGCCAGAACACGTGCAGCGGATGAATGCCATCGACCCTGGCGGCTTCGTAGCAATCGCTTGGCAACATCTGCAAGGCCGCCAGCATCAGCAGTGTGACAAAGGGCACGGTCTTCCAGACGTCGACGATGATGACGGCCCACATCGACAGACTCGCGTCAGCCGTCCAGGCCAACGGCGTGTCAATCAGGCCGAGGCTCAGCATCAGGTGATTGATGATGCCGAACTGGTCGTTGAGCATCCACGACCAGATTTTCGCTGAGACAATCGTAGGAATCGCCCAGGGAATCAGTATCAACGCACGCACCAGGGACCGGCCGGTGAACTTGATGTTCAGCAGCAATGCCACCAGCAGCCCGAGGACGATCTCCAGGCCCACCGACACCACGGTGAAATGCAGCGTGTTGCGCACCGCGTTCCACCATTGTGGATCGACCAGGATGCCCGACCAGCCGGAGCCGTTGTAGAACAGGTAATTGCTAAAGCCGACGAAGGTTGCGCCACGGGTGTCCGCCAGGTTGGCGTCGGTAAGGCTGAACCAGAATGTGCGCAATAGCGGCCAGGCCGCTACCAGGGCCAGGCACAGCAACATCGGTGTCAGAAACAGCCAGGCGGCGCGCAGGCGGCGGCGCTGTATGGGCGTCTCCCTGGCGAGCAGGGGCTCGTCACAGGAGGCGTGGGGAGTAGAGACAGACATGGTGATTTCCTTCCTTGTGGCTTACCAGTTCCGGCGTTTGATGCGCGTGAGTTCGCTTTCCAGCTCGGCAAGCGCCTGATCGACGGGCAACTCACCCGCCAACACGCCATGCACCCGATCGAAGAACGCATTGGAAACCCGTGGATAGCGCTCGGCAGTGACTGAGGCGGGGCGCATGACCCCGTCGTTGAGGATGCTGTGGAGCTGACGGTAGTAAGGCATTGCCGCGAGCAGTTCGGGGTCTTGATACAGCGCCTCGATCACCGGGTTATAGGCGCCTATCAGCGCACGCCGTTTTTGCTCTTGAGCGCTGGTCAGGTAACTCACCAGCTCTGCGGCAAGTTTCGGATGGGCGCTGTAACGCGAAACCGCCAGACCCCACCCACCAAGGGTGGACGCATGGCTGCCGGCGCTGCCGCCGCGGGGCAGGGGAGCGACGCCCACCTTGTCTTTGACGGCACTGTCCGGGCTTTGCACCAGGGCCCAGACATAAGGCCAGTTACGCATGAACAGCGCATTGCCCGACTGGAAGACACCACGTCCTTCTTCCTCGGTGTAATTGAGTACGCCACGCGGGGAGATGTCGCCGACCCAGCTTTTCGCCAGGGTCAAAGCCGCTCTTGAAGCCGGGCTGTTGACCACGATGTCGCCTTGCGGGGTGACCAGTCCGCCTTCCGGTTGGCTGCTGATCCACTCCAGTGCATTGCACGTCAGACCTTCGTAGGCGCGCCCCTGAAATATGTAGCCCCACACATTGGGGTTACCGGCGTTGCGTTCGGCCTGTTGAACTTCCTTGGCGGTAGCGGTCATTTCCTCCCACGTCTGGGGCACCGGCTTGTTGTACTTCTCGAGCCAGTCCTTGCGGTAATACAGCAGGCCCGAATCGGTGAACCACGGCATCGTCACCAGCCGTCCGTTCACCGTGGCGTTATCGATCTGGGCCTGGAAGTAGCCTTGGGTCGCGTCCGGCGCAAGCACCTCGCGCAGATCCATCAGGTGTTTGGCCAGCATTCCCGGCCACACCATGTCGATTTGAATGATGTCGATGTCGCTGGACTGCGCACTGAGGATCTGTTGGTAGAACGACAGCCTCTCGGTTGCCGAGTTCGGCGTGGAAACCACCTCGACGTTGTTGCCGGTCTGTTTCGACCATGCCTCGACAGCCTCCTTGCACAGTTGTAACTCGGCACCCACTGCACCGCACGAGATCGTCAGATCGGCTGCGTTCGAGACGCCAGGAAGCCCGGCACAGAGGGTAAGCAGCGCTGCGGGAAGGAGCGATTTCAGTTGTTTCATAAAGCCCTCTTTATTTTTGTTTTTAGAGAAGTTAACGTTAACACGCTCAATGTATCAGCGTATTTTCGATGAGGCATCCTTTTTTTTGCCGACTCTGGCAATTCACACCTCACGGAAAAACACGTCTGTCGCTGGGACAAAACAATAAAAACAAAACAGGGAAATCCACATGCAGAAAGCATCACAATGGCTGCTCGCAGGCGTGCTCAGCACCTCGGCGGCGACGTCCCAGGCCGCAACTCTGGAAGAACGCATGGCCGCGTTCGAAGCCCGCGCCAGCGCCGCCGAGAAACGTGCCGCCGCAGCCGAGCAGCAAACCCAGGCACTCGCCAGAGAATTGCAACAGATCAAACTCGCCACGCCGCCCTTGCAGCCCGCTGCCGCCACTGCGCAAGCAACGGCGGCACCGACGCTGGATACCCGGCTGGCAAAGCTCGAAGCCCGCCAAGAAAGCCTGGAAAAACCGGGCGGTACCGGACACCTCACAGACGGCTTCAGCTTCAAAGGCTATGCCCGCTCGGGATTGCTGATTGACCAGGGACTCGGCGGTGGCCGCGGCGGGCCGTATACGACACCGGCCGGCTTGGTCGGTGGTGCGGTTGGGCGCCTCGGTAACGAAGACGACACCTACATGCGTATAGACCTGTCGAAAGAGATCTATGCGCAGAACGGTACCCGCGCGAAATTCACGGTCTCCATCGCTGACGGCGTGGAAAGTTCCAATGACTGGACCGCCGAAGAAAGCAAGTTGAACGTGCGCCAGGTCTTCACGGAACTCGACCGTCTCGCCGCGTTCAAGGGCAACTCAGTGTTCGAGAACGCGACCTTGTGGGCCGGTAAGCGATTTGATCGCGATAACTTCGATATCCACTGGATGGATTCGGACGTTGTCTATCTGGCCGGCACCGGGGGTGGCATTTACGATGTGCAGATGAACAAGAATTGGCGCTCGAATTACTCGTTGATCGGGCGTACCTACGGCGATTTCAGTCGAGACGGTGTGAATGCCGATGTGGAAAGCTACATCCTGACCTCCAACCAGTTCTTCGATAATGGTCAGTGGCAGTGGATGTTCAATGGCATTGGCGCCAAGAAAAACGATTTCGCCACCCGCACCAACGAAGCGGGGTTCAGGCCTGCGAATTCCGGTGTACACACCATGCTGGCCAACCACCAGAAAAACTTTTTCGGCAGGGAAGGCTTCTTCAAAACCGCGCTGCTCTATGGGCAAGGCCTGGGCGCTGAGGTCAAGAACGTCGGCTCGGACGGTGAGTTGATTGACGATGCCCGCGCTCTGCGTCTGGCACTGTATGGCGAGACGCCCATCGCGCCTGGTTGGCGCATCGGCCCGAGCTTGTTGGCCGAGCAGAGCAAGGATAGATACGTCAAGGGTGACGACTACCGCTGGATGACCCTCAACATGCGTTTGGCCAATGAAATCAACAGCAATTTTGAGATGGCCTACGAATTGAGCTGGCAAACCATGAACCTCGACCCGAAGGGCTATCTACAACGTAATGCAGTCGACGGTAACTTCTGGAAGTTCACTGTCGCGCCAACATTCAAGCTTGACGTTGGCGACCTTCTCACGCGGCCCGAGTTGCGAGTGTTCGCAAGCGTGATGAACTGGTCTTCCGATCTGGACAACTACGCGACCTCTGACGCCTTCGGCAAGACCGACTTCAAGGCCGGCGGTGTATGGCAATACGGGATACAGATGGAAACCTGGTTTTAATGCCTGGACGCGCCGGCCTACGCGTCTTCAGCGCGTCGGTCGGGTTGCGTCGCGCCCCTCTGTCGTCGGCCTCGGCGAAGCCCGGTTCATCGCACCGGATTGTTCAAGCTATTCACCATTTCCTTCAAGAGTAGAACGCGCCTCGGTTGTTATCGTTTATCCGTGCCTTAAGCATTGCCTGGCAGCAAGTAAGTAAAGGCAAATATAAACATAACAATATGAGGCTTCAAAATGAGTGCTCAATCTAAACTCGCCGCTGTGTCTGCCGAAAACGGCAAAGTCACGTACTTGGACGCAATGGTGATTGGTGCAGGGGTAGCTGGCCTCTACCAGTTGTATCGACTTCGTGAGATGGGCTTGACGGTCCGCGCCTACGATACGGCTTCCGGAGTGGGCGGCACATGGTATTGGAATCGTTACCCCGGTGCGCGGTTTGACTCTCAGGCAGAAATTTATCAGTACTGGTTCTCTGAAGAACTCTATAAGTCCTGGCAACCCACCGAGCGTTTCCCGGCTCAGCCCGAAACAGAGCAGTGGCTGAACTTCGTCGCCAATCGGCTCGACCTCAAGAAAGATATCCAGTTCAACACCCGCATCGCTGCCGCGCACTTCTGCGAAGAGAGCGGGCACTGGAGGGTGACAACCGAGGCCGGCGAAACGATCAATACGCAATATCTGATCTCTTGCTGCGGGATGCTGTCCGCTCCGCTGTCCGATCGGTTCCCCGGCCAAACCGACTTCAACGGTCAGATCTATCACACCGGCCTGTGGCCAAAAGACCCCGTGGACTTCAACGGCAAGCGCGTGGCCGTGGTAGGCACTGGCGCCACCGGTATTCAGGTGATCCAGACCATCGCTCCGGCGGTGGGATCGATGAAGGTCTTCGTGCGTACCCCGCAGTATGTGATTCCGATGAGGAACCCTAAGTACAGCAAAGAAGACTGGGAAAAGTGGGGCACCCAATTCCACCAGCTCAAGAAGCGCGTGCGAGAGACCTTTGCCGGTTTCGACTATGACTTCGACGCCGGCCCCTGGGCCGAGAAAACCCCCGACGAGCGACAAGCCGTGCTTGAACAACTCTGGGAGGATGGCTCTTTGGCCATGTGGCTGGCGTCGTTTCCCGAGATGTTCTTTGACGAACAGGTCAATGAAGTCGTGTCGGAGTTCGTGCGTATCAAGATGCGTGAGCGCCTGCAGTCGAGGCCAGATCTTTGCAACCTGCTGATCCCGACCGACTATGGCTTCGGCACCCATCGCGTACCGCTGGAAAGCAAGTACCTTGAAGTCTATCTGCAACCCAACGTCGAGGCGGTCGACTGCAAGCAGTCGCCGATCGAGCGCATTGTGCCGGAGGGGATCCAGACCGCGGATGGAAAGATTCACGAGGTAGACATCATCGTGCTGGCCGTGGGTTTCGATGCAGGCTCCGGCGCACTCAGCCGGATCGACATTCGAGGGCGCGATAACCGGTCGCTGAGGGAGCAGTGGAAACAAGAAATCCGTACATCGATGGGGCTGCAGATCCATGGCTACCCCAACCTGTTCACCACCGGTGCGCCGTTGGCACCGTCGGCGGCACTTTGCAACATGACCACTTGCCTGCAGCAGCAGGTGGACTGGATCACCGGATGCATTGAGTTTGCCATCCAGCACGGCAAACAAGTCGTGGAAGCTTCCAAAGAGTTCGAGGACGACTGGGTACAGCATCACGACGAGACGGCGGCGAAGACCCTGGTCGTCAAAACCGACTCTTGGTACATGGGCTCCAACGTCGATGGAAAACCGCGCCGACTTGTATCGTATATCGGCGGCGTCGGTAATTATCATCGCCGCTGCGACGAAATAGCCGCACAGGGTTACCCAGGCTTTGAAATGGCTTGAGGTCGAACGACTGCTCATTGATTGCAGCTGTCACTCCGACTCTCTATTGCGCCGTGACAGCTCGATATTCGAGGTAACCTGAAATGAACAACTATTACTCCCAGGAACATCACGGTCCTTTTGAACTGATCAACATCGGAGCGCTTCAGCTTGAAGAAGGCTCGTGCATTCCTGAATGTCAGCTGGCCGTAGCCGTACATGGCACCCTGAACGCCGACAAGACTAACGCCATACTGGTTCCCACTTGGTATTCCGGCACAAGCAAGGCGATGGAGCAGATTTACATCGGCGAAGGGCGGGCGCTGGACCCTGCGAAATACTGCATCATCGTCGTCAACCAGATCGGTAACGGTCTTTCCAGCTCTGCGAGTAACACCGGCGGTTCATTGGCTGGCCCTGGGTTCCCGAATGTCAGAATTGGCGATGACGTCAGTGCCCAGCACACATTGCTCACCGAATACTTTGGCATCGAGAGCCTGGCGTTAGTGGTCGGGGGATCGATGGGCGCGCAGCAAACCTACGAGTGGGCTGTGCGCTATCCAGACTTTGTCAAACGCGCCGCAGCTATAGCGGGCACCGCGCGCAATAGCGAACATGACTTCCTGTTCAGCGAAATACTGATTGATGCGATAACCACCGATCCGGCCTTCCGGGCTGGCTTATACGGCTCATCGGCGGCAGTGGCGGCTGGGCTCAAGCGCCACGCGAAAGTTTGGACATTGATGGGCTGGAGTACCGCGTTCTTCCGCGCCGAGCGGCATAAGGCGCTGGGTTTCGAGTCGATGCAGGTATTCGTCGACAGCTTTATGACGAACTACTTTGCAGCAATGGACCCTAACAACCTCCTGACCATGGCCTGGAAATGGCAGCGGGGCGATGTCAGTCGAAACACGGGCGGTGATCTTGCGACGGCCCTGGGGCGAATCCGCGCGAAAACCTATGTCATGCCCATCTCACATGACCAGTTCTTTACCGTGGACGATTGTCTGTCGGAGCAGAAAATGATCCCGAACAGCGAGTTCAGGCCATTGCAATCAATCGACGGTCACCTCGGACTTTTTGGCACCGACACGCAAATGCTCAATCAACTGGACGCCCATCTGGCAGAGCTGCTTTCGTCCCCGACACATTGAAAAAAGCTTCAAAAAAATAGCACAGGACACCTGTGCTAGACCCAGAACAATTTTAAAAAAAACAGGGTTGAAGATGAACATAATAACAACAGCACATGCTTTGCGCGCGGCCAATACGCTCAAGTCGAGTTCTGCTGCTAGCGTCGACTGCCTGAGAAAAAACAATACCCACTGCCGAATTATGCATGCGTTTCAGTTGGCGACTTTAATGCTTGGCCTACAACTTCCGATTGTGTGCCACGCACTGGATGTCGATCCTGGCGACTATACGCCTATGCCAGACGGCACACAGCTCGGGCTGCTGTATTTACAGCACGCAGAACGCCACGATTATTACGTGCGCGGCAATCAGTTAAGCGACAAATATGACCTGTACTCGGATGTCAGCATTCTGAGGGGGGTCAGCTATCAAGCGTTTGCAGGCGTCCTGACGAATATCCAACTGTTATTGCCTTTTGGCCACTTGTCGGCCGGTGGCGCTATAAAAGGCATGGGCAGCGAAAGCGGAATGGGCGATCCGATTCTGGCCAATGCGGTCTGGATCCATCAGGACCCTTCAACAAACCGCGCATTGGCCGTCACTCAATATCTTTTTTTGCCAATAGGCGACTACAACAAGAATAAAGAGTTGAATATTGGGGAGAACCGATGGAAGTATGTCTTGCAGGGCGGATACATGCACGGCATCGGCAGCCGCGTCATTCTGGATTTCGTCGCTGACGTGACTTTTTTCGGCGACAACGATCGTTATTCCTCCCGCGACCTGACGCTGAAGCAGGACCCGCAGTATCAGATGCAAGGATTCATCAGGTACATGTTCAGTGAGCGCGCGGCTATGCATGTCGGTTATTCCCGGCTATGGGGCGGGCAGAGGAAAGTTGACGGAACTGAACTGGAAGATGAAAGCCGTCAAGCAAAAATAATGCTGGGCGGGTCTTATTTCGTGACGCCGAAAACTCAGTTGCTTGCGACATTGGGGCGAGACCTTTCAGTTGAAAATGGCTTCAAGGAAGAGTCTCGCGTCAATCTTCGATTACTTTACGTATTCTAAGTCACTGAGCAACGCCGGCTATGCCAGGAAAATCAGTGAAGACATCACCAGGCATTGGCCTGGCAGGCGTCGCTCCGTTGCGAGAATCACTTCTCGCAGCCCCTTTACGGCCGCCCGGCGGTGGCCGTTTTTTTAGCGGGGCGGGAAACGTTCGCAACCCTCAACCCATGCAAATCATCTCGGTCACGCTTTATACCCATTTAATCCCTGTGTTCGGTTTTTTTATAATCACTTAAGTCGCATAACGTTGGATATTTTTTTTCGACACTGCTCATCCCGTGCTAGTATTCTGGTGAGCTGTAAATACTAATAAAAACAATACTCCACGGCCATCTCTCGAGTGCTTTCAACTTTGCGTAGGAGCGCAATAAGAGCCAGGGTGACGGCCCTCAAGTGAGACTTCAAGTATGCCGACCGTCATTACTCCAAAGGAACTTCTCAAGTGGGTGCCAGGCGTAGTTCTCAGCTCAAGCGAAGAACTCGGATGGAAAGATATGCAGCAACGCTCATATCGATATAAAGGTCAGGACGTCCTCATTCCACCCCTTGATCATTTCATGATCGTTTATTACTTTGGCGGCCGTACACCGATGGATCGCTGTGTGGATGAGGGCTGGACACGTACCGCTTGCGCGCCGGGCGATATTTCCCTGCTTACGATGTCACAGGACTCCCATTGGAACTGGACGCAAGACATTGATGTTTCTCATCTCTATCTTTCCAATACGCTGATGTCTCGTGTGGCCATGGATGTTATGGAACGTCCGATTGAAGAGGTGCGCCTGCATGATCTGCTCCGTACCCAAGACACGATCCTCACGGCTATTGTCGGCGCAATTACCAATGAAGTAAGAAGTCGTGGGATTGGTGGCGCATTGTATGTGGAAGCCTTGAGCATGCAGTTGGCCATTCACCTTCTACGGCATTACGCCAGTGTCACCTTTAAAGAGTCCAGTGCGCCTGGTCGGCTGTCGCAACAGCAAAAAAAGTACTTGCTCGAGTTCATCGATGCTCATCTGGAAGAGTCCATACGCCTGGACGAAATGGCCGATGCCGTAGGGTTGGGTGTCTGGACGTTTTCCAGGAAATTCAGTGAATCGTTCGACTGTTCGCCACACACTTTTGTTACCGAGCAGCGCATCGAGCGGGCCAAGCGAATGCTGTACAGCGGCACACTGTCGATTAAGGAAATTGCCTATCATTGTGGGTTTTCAGATCAGGCGCATTTGACCCGTGTCCTGCGCAGCAAACTTGGCGTAACGCCTACGCAACTAAGGAAAACAAACAACCTGGAATAGTGTTCTTACAACGATCGGAAAGTAATTTTCTGCTTCGCCGAACAACCATCAGCGAAGTCAAGCCATTGCCGGCCAACGGCTACCGGAAAGAAACATGGACCTTTTAGATATTCTATCCTCGGCCGTCGTAACCGTATTGGTGGTGGTACTGATCGCACTTAGACGCACGGACAGGAAAATCCCGATCGAAGACATCCCTCAGGAGCGTGCCAAGTGGGAAGAGAAGGTTCGCGGCAAGTCCCGGTCAGCCCTCACACGGCGCCCACTCGCACCCTCTATTCCAGAACCGTATGTGCCTCGCGAATCTGCAACCGTCGCCGAGGCCCCATCGGAGCCAGGCGATAAAACATAACGCCGGTATCCTGCGACGGCGAGCAACGCGTTAACCCGCTGAAATGGTCAGAACGTCTGGCCCATGGAAAACTGGAACACCTGTTTATCCGCGTTCTCCGGCGTGCGAATCGGATAAGCCAGGTTGACACTCAACGGCCCCAGCGGGCTGTACCAGGTCACGCCAACCCCCACCGAACTGGCCATCTGACTCAGGTCCACACCACCGCAGCCTTGGGTGGTGCTGAGGTAACACTTGTCCGAATACACCGTGCCCACATCCCAGAACAAGGAGGTCCGCACGGATTTGTTGTCTTTGATGAACGGCACGGGAAATAAGTACTCCGTGCCCCCGGTAATCAGAATATTACCGCCCAGTGCCTCCGTAGTCCGGTCCGAGTAGTACGCTTGACCTGCGCTGGCATAGGTCCCGGTCGCCGGGGTATTGCGCGGGCCGAGCGTGCCGCTTTCAAAACCACGCACCGTGCCTTCGCCGCCGGCCGTATAGCTCTCATAGAACGGCAACCCGTCCGTGGAGCCATAACCGTTGCCATAACCGAGCTTGGTATGGAAGCGCAGGGCGGTGGTATTGCTGACCGGCAGGAAGGTTTGCCCCGTATAGTCGATTTTGTAGAAACTCAGGTCACTGCCGGGCACCGTCACCGTCAGGTTGAGGTTCTGCGCGTGCCCGCGCGTGGCCAGTACGCCTTTGTTCAAGGTCGACTCCGACCAGCCTGCGCTGGCCTTGAAGTTGGTGAATTCCTTGCCTTCGCGCTCGATGAAATCGTAGATCTCGTCGGCGCTGTAGGTGCCCGGCTCGATGCTGTCGTGTTGTGCGGTCAGGCCGAACGTCAGGCGCGAAGTCTCGTTGATCGGGTAACCGAGGCTGGCACCCAGGCCAAAACTGTTGATGGCGTAATAAGACACCCCGTCATCGTAGTATTTGTTGTAGTCGGTTTTGCTGTAGAACGCGTTGTAGCCCAGGCTAACCCCATCGGTGGTGAAGTAGGGGTCGGTGAAACCGATGTTGTACTTGCTCTGGTAGGACGAACGGGTCAGCCCCAGGCTGGCGTAATTGCCCGTGCCAAGAAAGTTGTTCTGGGTAATCGACCCGCCAAGGATCAGGCCCGAACTCTGGGCGAAGCCGACGCTGGCCGTGATCGAGCCGGAGGCTTGTTCTTCCACGGCGTAGTTCACATCCAGCTGGTCATCCAGCCCGGCCACGGCCGGCGTCTCGACGTTCACTTCCTTGAAGAACCCCAGGCGTTCCAGGCGCACCTTGGATTGGTCGATCAGGTAGGTCGACGCCCAGCCGCCTTCCATCTGCCGCATTTCGCGACGCAACACTTTGTCGTCGGTCTTGGTATTGCCCCGGAAGTTGATGCGATTGACGTAAGCCCGCTTGCCGGGGTCGATGCTGAAAGTGATGTCTACCGTGTGGTCTTCTTCATGCACCTGAGGCGTACCGTTGACGTTGGCGAACGTATAGCCTTCGTTGCCCAGGCGGCGGGTGATCAGTTCCGAGGTGGTGGTCATCAACTTGCGCGAAAACACCTGGCCCTTTTGCACCAGCAATAATGACTGGACCTGCTCTTGCGGGACTTTCAGCTCGCCGCTCAGCTTGACTTCACGCACCGTGTATTTCTGGCCTTCCTGGATGTTCACGGTGATATAGACGTGCTTTTTATCCGGGGTCATGGAGACCTGGGTCGAGGTGATATCCATGTTGATATAGCCACGGTCCAGGTAATAGGAGCGCAGCCGTTCGAGGTCGCCGGAGAGTTTCTCCCGTGCGTATTTATCGTCGTTCTTGAAAAATGACAGCCAGTTGCTGGTCTTGAGCGTGAATTGGTCGATCAACGCGTCGTCGGGGAACACCGTATTGCCCACCACGTTGATGTGCTGGATCGACGCCACTTCGCCTTCATCGATCTTGATCTTCAGGCCGACCCGATTGCGCGGCTGGGCCACGACCTCGGTGTCGACCGAGGCCGAGTAACGGCCCTGGGCAACGTATTGACGCTGCAACTCGTTGCGCACGCCTTCCAGGGTGGCGCGCTGGAATATCTCGCCTTCGGCAAGGCCCGATTGCTTCATGCCTTTCATCAAATCTTCGGTGGAGATCGCCTTGTTGCCCTCGAACTCGATGCTGGCAACCGAAGGACGCTCGACGACATTGATAATCAGCACATCACCTTCGCGACTCAGCTGGATATCCTGGAAGAACCCGGTCTTGAACAACGCGCGAGTGGAATCCACCAGGCGCCGGTCATCCGCTTCGTCGCCGACGTTCAGCGGCAATGCGCCGAATACGCTGCCCGCCGAGACGCGTTGCAGGCCATTGATTCGAATATCCGAGATTTTGAAGCCTTGGGCGAGTGCCAGTGAGGTATTGAGCAGCAGCGCAACCGAGCAGAGCAGGCGCGAAAAATTCATCAAGATCTTTTCCAGAACACATCGACAAGCAGCGCCGGCGTGCTGGGTTCACTCGCCGACCGGTGAACAGCCAGCATAAGAGTGCGCGGCGTTTGGTGCGGTTAACCGAATGTCAAGTTAGGTAAAGGTGGGCCTGATAACCTGCGCAAAGGCTGATAATGGACAACCCCACACTGACGAGCCCACGATGATCTGCGTACTGTTGGTCGACGACGACCAGGAATTGACGGAAATGCTCAGCCAATACTTGGCGCGCGAAGGTTTTGAGGCCACGGCCGTGCATACGGGCGAGGAGGGCGAGGTCGAGGCGCTGTCGGGGCGCTACAGCATTGTGGTGCTGGACGTCATGCTGCCCCAGCGTTCGGGTATCGAGGTGCTGCGGCGCATCCGCGCGGTCAGCCAAGTGCCCGTGGTGCTGCTGACCGCCCGTGGCGACAACATCGACCGCATCACCGGCCTGGAACTCGGCGCCGACGATTACGTGCCCAAGCCCAGCTCCCCGGGCGAGTTGGTGGCACGGTTGCGCGCGATCATGCGCAGGGTGCAGCCGGTGGGCCAGCCGCTCACCGAAGTGATCAAGACCGGCGCGCTGGTGTTGTGGCCCGGCAAGCGCCAGGCCCTATGGAGCGGTGTCGAGCTGGGCCTGACCAGCACCGAATTCAGCCTGCTCGAAGAACTGGCCCGCAACGCCGGCCAAGTGGTGAGTAAAAAGGACCTGTCCCTCAACGCCCTGGGCTGCCCGCTGACCCGCTACGACCGGCGCATCGACGTACACATCAGCAGCATCCGGCAGAAGCTTGGGCCGCGCCTGGACACCAAGGCCTGGATCCAGAGCGTGCGCGGCCTTGGCTACCTGTTGATCGCCGAATGACCCGGCCCAGCCTGCTGTTCTGGAAACTGTTCCTGGCCTTCTGGCTGGCGACCACCCTGACGTTTCTGGTCGGGATCGGCGTGCTTGAACTGAGCCGTTTTCGCCCGAGCGACCCGTATGTGGAAGCCATTCTGGCAGCGGAAACCGGGCTGCTCGAACGCGTCGGTGTCGACGCGGCAGGCCAGCTCCTCACGGTCTGGGAACGTCCGCCGGATGAGAACATCGGCGTCTATGACAGCAACGGTCACTTGCTCGTGGGGGCGCCCGTAGAGCAACCGGCCTATGAACGAGCAGTCACCAGCAAGGAAGGCCTGGCGCTTTCGATCAGGTCCACCCACGCCCCCGGCAACGTCCCCGGCAGGCCCTGGCACCAGATCCCGCTGCTCATCGGCACGTTGATGAGTGCGCTGTTCAGCGGCTACATGGCGTACTACCTGGCCTGGCCGCTGGCCTACTTGCGTCGGGCGATGAGCGATGTGGCCCAAGGACGCTTCGAAACCCGGGTCAAACCCGCCATGGGCAAGCGCCGCGATGAAATCGTCGACCTAGCCGAAGACTGCGACCGCATGGCCAACCAGCTCAAGGTGCTGGTGCAAGCCCAGCAGCATCTGCTGCACGACATCTCCCATGAATTGCGCTCGCCGCTGACGCGCATGCAAGCGGCCATCGGCCTGTTGCGCCAAGACCCTGCACGCATGGAAATGCTCGAACGCATCGAGCATGAATCCGAACGCATGGACACCCTGATCGAAGCGCTGCTGACCCTGGCTCGCCTGCAAGGCCGGCCCGAAAGCATCGAGCGCGAACCCGTGGACATCATCGAGTTGCTGGCGATGATTGTCGAAGATGCGCAGTTCGAAGCCGGCATCAAAGGCTGCCGCGTACACCTACAGGCTTGCCCGCCGTTTATCGCCTGTGTCAGCGGTGAGCTGCTGTACCGCTGCTTCGAGAACGTGATCCGCAACGCCGTGCGCTACACGCGGCCGGACACCACGGTGCTGGTTTCAGCGCGCATCAATCCCGACGCGAGCCGCCTCACTGTGGCGATCAGCGACCACGGGCCGGGCGTCGACAACGATCGATTGCACAGCATCTTCCAACCGTTCGAGCGTGGCGCGGGGGATGCCAGCGTCGGCTTTGGCCTGGGCTTGGCCATCGCCGCGCGGGCAGTGCAGATGCACGGCGGCAGCATCGTGGCTCGCAATGAGTCAGGCGGTGGGCTGACCGTTGAGGTCAACCTGCACAACGCGCGATCTTTACACGACATTACATTGGCTTGACCGCCCTGTACGTCGCCGCTCATTAGACTTGTCGCCATTGTTTGAGCGGAGGTGGCGATGTTTCAGGTGCATAAAAAGGGCTTTGTGCCCGGCAGGAAAATGGTCGATGGCCTGGTCCCGTATGACTTCTTTTGTGAAGACAGCCCGACGATCAATATCTTCGTGTTTACCGGCGCCGCCACCCCCGACGCAACCGTCGAGGAGCAGACGCTGTGGGGCTTCACCCGCCTGGAGCGGTTCGAGGCGATGACCAACGCGCTGGTGAGCAACAAGAAACACGCCGGCTGGTTTCAAAGCGTGAATGTACTGACCGGGCCCAACCAGAACGGCACGCAAAGCGTGAAATTCCAGCGCGTGCTGAAAATCATCAAACACGCCAGCAGCACGCAAAAAGTCGACTATGAGATTCTGACCGACGAAGGCGACACCTACTTCACCCGGCAAACCGTTGCGGCGAACAGCGCGCAAACCGTCATCTATTCGGCGGAGTCGTCCGCTCGTAGCGCGTGATTATCTCACGGGCCTGGCGGGCGTGAGGCGCGCCTGTTCGTCCAGTCACGCGTGTTATCTCTGCCCAAGACGCCTTGCTTTTTTCGCGCTATCGATCACCGTCCGGTCCCCCATCAAGCGCTACAAAAAGCGTGGGCAGTACTGGGGCAGAGGACTTCAACAACATTGACGTTAACAAGCACCTGAAGAAGAAAATCAGGCCATGGGCTCTTGGGCGCAAGAGCTGGCTCTTCGCAGGGTCTTTACGCCGTGGCAAACGGGCGGCAGCGATCATGAGCTTGATCCAGTCGGCGCGGCTCAGCGGGCATGATCCGTATGCTTATCTCAAAGATGTGCTGACGCGGCTGCCGACGCAGCGGGCAAGTGAGATTAACGAGTTGCTGCCGCATAAATGGGCACCCGTTCAACCGCCCAAAGTATGTTGGGCAGGTGCGGACAGCGCTGATACTGGGGTTGCCGGAGCAGCGGGTCGGCTCATCGCTAATGTGACGAGACGTACATAGATGGCGTGGACGGCGCAGGCAGTGCGTAGGTCGCCTTCATCCATTCGATCTCTGCCTGGGGCGTGCGCCCAAAGAAACGTTTGAATTCGCGGCTGAATTGCGAGGCGCTTTCGTAGCCTACATTGAACGCCGCCGTCGAAGCGGTCATAGCGTTGCGTAGCATCAGTAATCGCGCCTGGTGCAAGCGCGTCGACTTCAGGTATTGCATCGGCGACGAGTCCGTCACGCTGCGAAAGTGCAGATGAAAGTTGGGCACGCTCATGCTCGCTTCTTGGGCAAGGGACACCACATCCAGGCGCTCCTGGTAGCAACTATGGATCTTGCGGATCGCACGAGTGACCTTACCAAAGTGACCCTGGCGATTGAGCGCGGCGCGCATCGAACCACCTTGCTCGCCGGTTAGGATGCGGTAGTAGATCTCCCGCACCAGCGACGGCCCAAGTATTTGCGCTTCGCCCGGACTGCTCATCGCCTCAAGAAAGCGTAGCGTCGAGGCGCGCAGCAAATCGTCCATTGGCGAGGCATACATGCCCTTGGGCTGGGCATCACTTGGCCCGAGAGCTTCATCCATTTGCAGTATCAACTCGCTGGCCATTTGTAAGTCGAGGCGCATGTAGACCGCCAGCATTGGCTGCGCCTCGCTGGCATCGGTCTCCATGGTGAAAGGAACTGGGACGGACACCACTAGATAGTGCTGGGCGTCATAAACGTATACGTCATCGCCCAGATAGCCACGTTTGCGCCCTTGGCACAGGATCACGATACCCGGGTCATACAGCACCGGAGTGCGAGTCAGTGGCCGATTCGAACGCAAAAAGCGGATATCCTCTAGCGTGCTGAGGTTGTAGCCCTCGACCGGCGCGAGGGTTTCCATCAAATGCACCATGCGCGAGGTGCGTGAGTCGGCCCGATTCATTGATGTCCCCTCTGCTGGCCGCTCAACCGTCGGTGGTAAGAGTCAGCGCTTCCCATTGATCAATCTCCCTGGCCGTGCGATTCAGCTTGTCACGTACCAGCCCCAGCGCGTCACTGCCCAATAATAAGTGTGCCGGTGGTGTCGGGCTGGCAATAACCTGCAACATCGCTTGCGCCGCTTTTCGCGGGTCGCCAAGCTGTTTGCCGCTCTTTTCTTCGCGGGCCTTACGTACCGGGTCGAAACTGGCGTCATAGTCAGCAATGCTTCGTGGGGTGCGCTGCATCGAACGACCGGCCCAGTCAGTGCGAAACGAGCCAGGTGCCACGGCGGTCACGAAGATGTTGAAAGGTAGCAGTTCTTTGCTCAGCGTATCGGAGATACCTTCGAGAGCAAACTTGCTCCCGCAGTAGTACGCGATGCCCGGCATCGTGATGGTGCCGCCCATAGAAGTGATATTAAGAATATGACCAGTGCGACGCTTGCGAAAATAAGGCACGAAAGCCTTGGTCACCGCTACCGCGCCGAACACGTTGACGTCGAATTGGCGACGCATTTCCTCCAGCGGCGACTCTTCAAAGATGCCCTCATGACCGTAGCCGGCGTTGTTGACCAACACGTCGACTGGGCCGTGGGTTGCTTCAATAGCAGCTACTACGCTGTCGATCCGGGCGAAGTCAGTGATATCCAGAATCACCCCATGAGCATGATCCACCGAGAGCGCCTGAAAGGCGCGCAAGGCGGCTTCACTACGCACGGTACCTATGACACGGTGGCCCGCGGCAAGAGCTTCTTGCGCCAGCGCGTTGCCGAAGCCACTGCTCACCCCCGTGATGAATATGGTTTTTCTGCTGTTCATGGCGACTTCCAATAAATAGGGACGAGGCCATGATATCTATCGAAAACTCGGTCACCTATGCCGGTTTGTCTTAGAACATTGCCTATTCCTATCAGAGTCAACAGTTAAGTGGGCGCGCGTTTAACCACGCAACATGCGTGTTGAATGGACACTTATGTCAATTCCATGCAATTGGATGGGAGAGTCTGCGCAATACCCCAACTACTCCAGGAGAGTTGGCCAAACGCTTACTGCGCGGTTGAATGGGCATGGTCCATACGCGTATTTGAGGGATATTCTAACGCGCCTGCCGACGCAGCGGGCGAGTGAGATTGAAGAACTGCCACCGCACAAGTGGGTATCCGCTTAACCGCGCGAAAGTATCTTAGTCACAGAAAGGCCCTGAGCAAATGAACCGCCGAGAGCTGTTTCTCTGCTTCGCCAGCGGTAAGAGGTCTTTCACAGTACTCTCGACTTAGAAAAACAATTGCGTCATTACCGTCAGGATTGTCGGAATAACCGGGGTGTTTTGATATCTCTGCGAGCAAGTCTTCCGAGACTGGAACGACATGAAAATGTGCGCTGAAGTCAGGAGAAAATCCCAATTTGTAGAACATTACTTTGTAAGGGGAATACACCTTTGCCAGCAGACGCTCCGAGGTTTTCATCACCAAACCGAGAGATGACATGGCTTCGTCGCTCAAATCGCTGAGATCTGAAGCCGTCTCTTCAGATGAAATTATCAAATACCCGTCGTAACGTGAATCTCGCCGATGAGTTACTATCCAGTGGGTGTTGCTGAAAACTCTTAGCTCGTCCATGTAGCTCCAGTTAAACGATGTATTTATGTTGACGGTACAACCTACATTTCTTGCCCAACGATATGCAACCAATTGTCGCACGGCCCAAAGTCGTCTGGTCAAGACGGGTTTGCCATACGCTTACATTGCTGCGACGTTGGTTGATCCCGTTATCATAGGATTACTTCACGAGAGCAGATCCAGCTATGCCAAGGTCGTCATTCGTCATCCGAGTTTTGTTCGCCTGTTGCCTTTTGGTCGCAACCACCAATCACATTCGAGCAGATTTTCAGCATGGGTTGCTCTGGGACTACGGATACGGGGCCAGCGCCTATTGGGCTAGCCGTATTTTCTGGGGGGCGCTTACGTTTTTTGACCCGCTGGCGGCACTGCTCCTTTTCATAAAACCAAGGGTGGGCATCATCCTTACAGCAGCAATCATTCTGGCTGACGTCGCCCATAACACCTATTACGTCGCATTGAACCAGCAGTGGCTGGAGCCGTTCTACCTGTCCCAGGTGGCGTTTCTTGTCGCGGTCCTTCTACTCTCGCCTATTGCCTGGAACTTCACCCGTCGCCGCGTAGCACTAATCAACACGATTCGATTGTGAAGTGTTCCAATGAGGAGCAGCGTCGCTCAGTATTATCAGGATGTTCAATGCGCAGGGGCTCCTATGCAGCGTGTCATGATTATTGGCCAACCGGGGTCAGGAAAAAGTACGTTGGCTCGGGCGATGGGCAAGCACACAGGTCTTCCGGTCATCCATATCGACACGATCCATTGGCAACCGGGATGGGTTGAGCGAAACGCTGATGAGAAGACTCGCCTTTGTCACGAGGCCGAGGCTCGCGATCAGTGGATTTTTGAAGGTGGCCATTCGGCCACCTGGGATAACCGTATTGCCAGAGCCGACCTCTTAATATGGATTGATCGGTCGCCGGTACTTCGGTTTTGGCGTGTGTTTCTTAGAACTTTGACCCAGCGTGGTAGCACTCGCCCCGACCTTCCAGAGGATTGCCCAGAGCAGCTAAAGAACCTTCTAGCGCTTTTCAACTTCATGTGGACTACCCGTAAATCGGCGCGTGCCAAGATGAGGCAGCTTGCGGCAACGGCGCCCTCAACATGTCGCGTCGTCTGTCTGCGATCCAACCGTCAAACCAGGCAATTTCTATCGAGTATTCGGGACGTGCGTTGCGGACAGTCGTCGTGAAAAGTCCAGGTTCCGACAAAGCCGCTGCGTGATTGAAGAGCGCTGAGCGCCAAAGTCACGGTGTATTACTCAAGCGAGTACCCACTGGTGCGCAAGCAACTGGTCAATCTCACTCGCTCTCTGCGTCGGCCATCTTTCAAAAAAACATACGGGTGTAGATCAAGCTCTGTGAGCTTTTTCTCGTTCAAGCAGAGGGGGAGGTCGTGTTGAACGTTTGTGCAAGGTCTTCTGCTTTCGCAAAGAGCAGCATTTCCAGATCACCTATCTCGACGTCAAGTTTTCGGGAGACGCTCATGAGTAACTCGATGTAGGTTGAGTAGACACTGGTCGTTGCAATTCGAATCCAGCTTTGTTGGATCGCCTGAGCCTTCATGCGTGGCCAATGACCCATTTGAATGAATGGTGAACAAGGGTGGTATCAAGCGTCCACATGTAGATCTTCGGAAGTGTTGGCAGGTGCTGTCTGGCATATAAAAACAAGGTGTTTTCGAGAGTCTGCATGGACGTGGCAATGTATTGGGCGAGGTCTCTATGTTAATTCAGCATCAAATTTGCAGCTAACGTGTATCCGTCCGGCCAAGTCATCTGCCCAGCCCCGAAGAGCCAGGACATGGTGTGCACTTACATTTAAGTGGGCACCAGTTCTAACCTTTTAAGCGGATATTTCATGCAGCCAACACGCCGTTCCTATTCCAAATCCTTCCCTGCTGGTCAATGCAGATACTTTGCCGCAGGCCAGATAGGGGAGCTACATTTTCAACAGAATCGGCCAGAAGCCGACATCTGAAGAGCATCAGTGTGAGCTGCTAGACCTGGCGCTCCAGCGCGGTGGGTAAAGTCATGGGGCTCGGTTTACAGTGAGGCATCTCGGGGCCGGAGACGCCATGCGGTGTCCAGATTGCCACCGTCTTTCAGAGGCGGTACAGACTGCCGAAGTCAGCGCCATCCATCGGCGTGCTGTCCGTGCAGCCTGTCATCGGCAAACCCTGTGACCATCCTGCCGCCAAGGCCTGCACATCACGCAAGGGATCGGACGCCTTGGCGCGTTCATTGCGAATGCGGCAGGTTTCAGGATCAGTGGCAAACAGACCGCGAGCGAAGACTCGACCCTGCTCGGCCAGCTTGGCGGTCTTCGGCCCGCGGATCTCCGCGAAGCGCTGCAAGGCTTCATCAAGGCCGTTCGTTCCTTCCAGGCATCTAGCAAGGTGCCAAGCGTCTTCCAACGCCTGACAAGCGCCCTGGCCCGATGTCGGCAACGGCGCGTGCGCCGCATCTCCCACAAGCAGCACATTAGCCCGGCTCCACGTGTGCAGCGGCTCCAAGTCGTGCACGGCAATCATCCGGATGGCGTGCGCCGGCGTCGCCTGGATGATACGGGCGATAGGCTCCGGCCATCCCGCGAACAGATCCTCGATCTCCTTGCGCATATCGGCTGCGGGCGTCGCCCCTGACAATGGCCGCGCCTGCGCCGCTGCCCAGTAGACCAACTCCGGCCGGACCGGCACGCATCCGAAGCGATTGCCCGACCCCCAATAATCCTGAATCGCTATATCGCTCACCAACGCACTTTCCCCCTGCGCCACACCTATCCAGTTCACAAATCCCTGATAAACCGGTGTGTTGTCCCCCGCAACGAACCCGCGTGCCACCGACCCCATACGGCCATCTGCGCCGATAAGCAGATCTGGACGGATACTCACCCCGTTCTCGAAGCGCGCTACCGCTTTGCCATTAGCCTCCAGATCGATCCCCACCGCCCGATGCCCGAACTCCACCGGGATTCCGCTCTGTGCCGCATGCTTCAGCAGCACTGCCTGCAAGTCCCTCCGCAAAATGGTATGAGTCGGATATCCCATTGTCTGGTCCAGCAGCGCGATATCGATGCCCCCCAACGAATTGCCCGCAGCGTCCTGGCGGCGCACTACCACTGGCCGGCCACCCGCTGCCGCGATGTCTTGGAGGAGGTCCAGTTCCTCCAGCACAAAGCCAGCGTTGGGCCAGAGCGTCACGCCAGCCCCCATGGTCGCTGGCCCCGTCCGGCGCTCATATACCCGGGGACTGTGTCCCCGCTTGCGCAAGGCAAGCGCCACGCTCAACCCCGCAATTCCGCCGCCAAGTATTCCGATTTCCACGCTGGATCTCCTATTCAATCCGTCCCGACACGCCATCGGCGACAACCCATCGGACGAGACGGCATCTTAGATTCCGTCAATGGGGAGAACTATTATGTAAAAATGGGCGACTTTAATACCTTAATCGGGATAATCATGCGCAATGCCCTCGACCTGAACACCGTCCGTGTATACGTGGCGGTCGTCGATGCACAAAGCTTTTCCGGCGCGGCGCGCCTACTGTCCCTGCCATCCTCTAACGTCAGCCGCCACGTCGCCTCGCTGGAACGCAGATTGGGCGTCCGCTTGCTGGAGCGCAGTACTCGCCACCTGCGCATGACTGAAGCCGGCAGACTTCTCTACGAACGTGCAAAACCTTTGCTCGATTCCTTGCTCTCCACTGAGGAAGAACTTGGCGCGGTGCAGCGTGAACTGCGGGGGCCCTTAAGGATGTGCATGCCAGGCGAAGCGCCAAGGCTACTGGCCCCTATCCTGGCCGAATTCTGTAGCCTCCATCCTGGCGTCGAATTGGAGTGCGACACGCGCCTGACCGGTTTAGAAGCGCTCCGGGAAGACGTGGACCTCTCTATCGTCTTCCATCGTGGGCGCCAGGATGACAGCACCATCATCACCCGCGAACTCGCTACGCTACCCAGCATTGTGGTCGCGGCACCCGCTCTGTTAGCCAAAACGGGAACTCCGCGCCAAGTGCGCGAACTAGAGTCCTTGCCGTGCATTACTACACTGAGCGCATTGAAGGGCCAGCCCTGGCTGTTTCTCGACGGCACAGGCGAAATCGTGAAGGTATCTGTGCGTAGTCGCTATCGTGTCAACAGTGGAGAACTTGCGTTGGCGGGCGCGCGGCAAGGCATCGGTTTCGCGATAGTGGCAGCCTATCCATGCCAGGAAGATCTTGCCGCGGGCCGATTGCGGGAAGTGTCGCTGGACCTGCGCCCTGCGCCGCTGCAATTGCTTGGCGCGTACAGCCACCGGCATTCCGTGACTGCGCGGGTTCGGGCGTTGCTGGAATTTATACAGCTGCGGTTGGAACGAGTTGGGAGCGGCTCAAGATAAGGGGCCGCCAAGGATCAAGTCCGAAAGCGTCCCACCAGCCCGCTCAGCTCCGCAGCCAAGCGTGACAGCGCATGGCTCGCGGCGTTGGTCTGCAAGGCGCCCGCCGCAGATTGCGCCGACAGGTCGCGGATCGCCAACAGGTTGCTGTCGACCTCACGGGCAACCTGGGCCTGTTCTTCGGCGGCGCTGGCAATCACCAGGTTGCGCTCGTTGATCTGGCCGATGGCCGCGAAGATATCCTCCAGCACCACCCCCGACGCCTGCGTGATTTCCAGCGTGCCTTGCGCCCGTGCCGTGCTGCTGCGCATCGAATCCACCGCGTGTTCGGCAGTGCTCTGCACGCTGGCAATCATCTGTTCGATCTCGCGGGTCGATTCCTGGGTGCGGTAGGCGAGGGTGCGGACCTCGTCGGCCACGACAGCAAACCCCCGACCGGCTTCACCGGCCCGGGCCGCTTCGATCGCCGCGTTGAGGGCCAGCAGGTTGGTCTGCTCCGAGACTGCCCGGATCACGTCGAGCACCTTGCCGATGTTGCGCACTTCATTGGCGAGGTGCTGGATACGCTCGGCGCTGCCCTGAATTTCGGCGGTCATCGATTGCGTACCGCTGATGTTTTCGCGTACCTGCTGACGGCTCTTTTCCGATAGCGTATTGGAGGCGGTGGCCGCTTGCGAAGTCGACACCGCGTTGCGCGCCACTTCTTCGACCGCACTGGTCATCTGGTTCACCGCGGTCGCGGCCTGTTCCAGCTGCATGTCCTGCTGCTGGAGGCCACGGTTGCTTTCTTCGGTGACGGCGTTGAGTTCTTCAGCGGCTGAGGCCAACTGCGTGGCTGAGTCAGCGATCTGGATCAGTGTTTCACGCTGGCTGGCCTGCATGCGTTGCAGTTCAAGGAACAACTCGCCAATTTCGTTGCGGCCAGGCGAGACGACTTCGCGGGTCAGATCGCCCCCGGCAATGCGCTTGAAGTGCTCGCCGGCCGCGCGCAATGGGCGCAGGACGGTGCCCGAGATGAATACCCAGCAGACGACAGCGAGTGCCAGGGTCAGCAGGATCAAGGCAATGGCCAGGGTTTGCGAAGTCTGCAGCCGCGCAGCCGCCTCCGTGTTGATCTCCTGGGCACGGGCATCCAACGCGCCGACCAGCTTCACGCGAATCTCCTGAAGCTTGGTCATGCTGTTGCCGGCATCGATGTTGACTTGAAAATACTCTTCGGCGGAGCGCGCGCGAGTGGCGGCGCGTTGTCCGACGATGGCCGTGCCGTATACGGCGAACGCACGCTTGAGATCTTCGGCGAGGGCCTTCAACTGCGGGTCACGCAAGTCTGTGGTCGAGGCATTGACCTTGGCGATGGCGTCACTCCAGATCGCCTCACTGCGCACCAGCCGGGCTTCCGCATCGTCGAAACGCCCGCCGACGGTCTCGATGAACGCCGAGGACACGTTGGCGCTGGTACGGATTGCCAGCAGCAATGCGTTGTTGATCCCGTCGATTTGTCGCGAGGTACGCCCCAACTCGTCAATGTGCTCGTGACTGCGTACCGCCGACCGCCAGCCGTTCAGGGTCGAGAACAACAGTGCAATAACGAACAGCAGCAGCACCCCGATCATCCCGGTGCGAATTTTCAGATGGGCAAACATGGGCATACTCCGCAGACCACTTAAGTAATAGTGATCGTGCTATCCGCATTCACGCAGTGAACTTGAACGGCAGAAGTGGGAACCCGTTCGATTATCGAACCCTGAATTCAATGGCTCAGGTACATGGGCTGAATGGGGCGCGCACCGGGTTCAATCGAGCAGGCGACTGACCTCACGTAGACGCACGTCGTTCAGGTTCCCCGTCGACGCCAGCAGATTGAGCTGCGCGAGCAGAATCGCGTAGCGTTGCTGGGCCAAACGTTGCTGGGTGTCCGTGACTTTCTGCTGTGCGTCCAGCACCTCCGTGTTGATGCGCGCACCGGCCTCGAAGCCGTGGGTCACCGACGTGAGGTTGACCTGGCTGGATTTCAGCGCCTGCTTGAGCGCCTGGTATTGGCTCATGCCGCTGGTCACTTGCAGGTAGGCCTGGCGGGCCATCAGCCCGGCGCTGCGGCGCGCATCTTCGAGTTCATCCAGGGCTTTGCTCTGCAACGCATGGGCTTCGCGCACGCGGCTGCTGGTACGGCCGCCGCCATACAGTGGCACGCTCAGTTTGACCCCGACCACCGTCTGGTTATAACGATTCTCCGGCAGGGTGACGTCGTACACATCGCCGCCGACCGAGGCAAAACGGCCATGGGCGGCGATCAGGTCAAGGGTCGGCAAGTGGCCGGCTTGTTCCTTGTCGATGTCCATTTCGGCCAGGCGCTGGGCAATCTGCGCCCGCTGCACGGCGAGGTTGCCTTGTTGCGCGGTGGTGGCCCAGGCGCCGATCGCGGCGGGCACCGGAGCGCTGAATTGTGGCTCCTTGCCCGACCATGGGCGCGCCTGGGCGGCGGTCAATTGGGTGAGGGCTTCGGTGGCGATATCCAGCGCGCCGCGTGCGGCGATTTGCTCGGCGAAGGCCTGGTCGTATTTGGCCTGAACCTGTTCGAGCGCGTTGTGGGTGCTGGCACCGTCGGCCAACAAACGCCGGGTGCGGTCCTGGCTCTCCTGCAGGGTTTGCAACTGTTGCGTGCGGGTGTTCAACAGTTCCTGGTTAAGCAGTACGTCGAAGTAGGCGCGGGCGACACGCAGCATCAGGTCCTGGCGCGCCTGTTCGGTCTGCACCTCGCTGGCGCTGATCATCAGTTTGCTTTGGTCGTGGGCAACCACACTCTGCCAGCGCAACAGCGGTTGGGTGAGAACCACGGCATAGGCGTTGGTGTTATTGCGGTTGCGATGGTAGTCGGACGAATCCTCGGCATCGACCCACGCCGCGCCGCCGGTGACCGACAGGTCCGGTAACAGGTTGGCACGGCTTTGCGGTTCTTTTTCTGCGGTGGCCAATTGTTGCGCCTGTGCGGCGGCGAACTTCATGTCGTGGGTCAGCGCCTTCTGGTACAGCTGGTACAAGTCTTCCGCCGCCGCATTGGCCGGGCAGCAGGCGAGGCTGAGGCCGCACAGGAAAGTGAGCAGTGTGATCGGGTCGAGATGCAGCCCTGGAATACGCAAGGGGATGTGCTCCACTGGAGAAGTTATCGGCTGAGGGTGCTTCTGCGCATCATCAGCACCATGGGAATGCCGATGGCCATGACCGCGCCCAATGTGCCGAACAGCATGCTGAAGGCCAGCATTTGCGCTTGTTCACGCGCTTGCAGGTAAGGCATCAGGGCCAAGGCTTGTTGATGGCTTGCAAGGTTCAGGGACAGAAACAGCGGGTTGGATTCCACGCCGCCCCAGCCGCTGGCAACCAGGCTGGACTCGGTCACATGCTCGGACAGCAGGCGATAGCGCTCCCACGAGAACCGCGTGAGCAGGGTCGCGGCAATGGCGATGCCGACGCTGCCGCCCAACTGGCGCATCAGGTTGAGCACGCCCGAGGCGCCCGAGATCAACGTCAGCGGCAGACGGCGCATGGCCAGGTTGGTCAGCGGTACGAAGATCATGCCCAGGCCCAGGCCGCGAATCACCAGGGGCCAATAGAGCGTGTCCGGGTTGCTGTCGAGGGTGAACTGGGTGTGCAGGAACATCGCGTAGCAGTACATGACGATGCCCAAGGTCACGAACACGCGCTCGTCGATCTTGTTTTCCTGGGACAGCTTGCCGATCACCAAGGTGCTGATGGCACTGGCCACCGCTCCGGGAAAAATCACCAGCCCGCTCTGGTACGCGCTCTGTGCCAGCAACGTCTGCAAAAACAGCGGCACCATGAATAACGTGCTGTACAGCCCGAAGCCCACGCAAAACGCGCAGATGCAGCCCATCAAAAACTCGCGGTTCTGAAACAACGCCACATTGACGATCGGGTTGGTCGCGCGCCGTTCCCACCAGAAGAACCCCACCAGGCTGAAGCTGCTGAGCAACAGGCAGGCAACCGTCCAGTTCGATTCCATCCAGTCCCAATGCTCGCCGCGCTCCAGCAGGATCTGCAGGCTGCCGACGCCCAGGGCCAGCAGGCAGAAGCCGCTGTAGTCGACGCTGCTGGGTTTGCTTTCATTGGCGGAATCGCCGATGCACAGCCAGCACAGCAGCAGGGCCACGGCACCGATGGGCAGATTGATCAGGAATATCCAGTGCCAGGACAAGGTGTCGATCAGATAGCCGCCGACGGTGGGGCCCAACGTCGGCCCCATCATCACGCCAACGCCGTACAACGCCATGCCGCTGCTGACCTTCTCCTTGGGGAATACGTCGTAAATGATTGCCTGGGAAATCCCCAGCAACCCGCCGCCCGCCAAGCCTTGCAGTACGCGGAACGCCACCAGTTGCCAGAGTTCGGCGGAAAAGGCGCAGCCCACGGATGCCAGCACGAACACTGCCGTGGAGACCAGGTAATAAGTGCGCCGCCCGAACCAGGCCGACAGCCAGCCGCTGACCGGCAGGATCACTACGTTGGCCACCACGTAGCCGGTGGACACCCAGGAGATTTCATCGACCGACGCCCCGTAGGTGCCCATCAGGCTGGGAATCGCCACGTTGACGATGGTCACGTCGAGCAGCTCCATCATCGACACCAGCGTCACGGTCAGCGCAATCAGATACGGCGACTTCATAACGTGTGGCTGCCGTGCTGTTGCGTGGCGACTTCGACGAAGGCGCTCATGCCGGGGCTCAACAAGGCTTTGTAGTCATCCGGCACGTCTTTGAGGGCAATCCTGACCTGCACGCGCTGCACCACCTTGGTGAAGTTGCCGGTAGCGTTCTCTTGGGGCAGCAGTGAAAACTTTGCGCCGGTAGCCGGTGCGAGGCTCTCGACCACCCCGTCGAAAGCCTGCCCGGGAAACGCATCCACAGTGACCTTGGCCAACTGGCCGACCCGCACGCGCCCGACCTGGGTTTCCTTGAAGTTGGCGGTAATCCACAGCGGGTCGGTGGCAATCAGGCTCAACAGCTTCTGCCCGGCGACCACGAATTGGCCCGGCTCGACTTCTTTTTTCGAGACGATGCTGCGCACCGGCGCGGTCTGACGAGTGTCGTGCAGCTTGATCCGGGCCTGTTCCAGTTCGGCTTGCGCCGCCGCGATCCGGTAGTCCTGCACTTTCAGTTCGGCTTTGTTGGCCAAGGTGCTTTGCGCGGCAGCCTGGGCATTGCCGCGTGCCACTTCCTGGGCGTGGCTCAGGGCGTCGAAACGCGCCTTGGCCACCTCGAGATCCTGGGTGCTCAACACACCTTGGGCGCCCAGGCGGCGGGCGCGCCCGTAATCGTTGCGCGCCTGCTCCAGATTGGCGCTGGATTGTGCCAGCGCCGCTTGCGCCGCCTGGCGCATTGCGACCGCGCCGAGGACCTGGCTGTCCAACGCACCCGGACCGCCGCCGCGCCCTGCGGCGGCAAGCAACGCCTGCCATTGCGCCTCACGCTGCTCGACCTGGTATTGATATTCGCTGTCGCGGATCTGAAACAGCAGATCACCGCTTTGCACCGTGACGTTGTCTGTCACCGGCACGCTCATCACCACGCCCGAGAGCTTGGCGCGCACCGGAATGATCACGCCATCGAGCTCGGCGTTATCGGTACTCACGTAAGCGTTGGAATACTGCCAACGCTGCCAGCCGAGCAGCAGTAACCCACCGACCACAACGCCGCACAGTGTCAGTTTTATCAATTTACCTTTGGTCATGTCCTGCTCCCTGTGGTCATGCGAGGCTTAGGCACTCAGGGCGGTCCGTGGCGTGTTGCGCTTTGTGCTGCAGGAAGTGATGCACGCCATCCCACAAATCGATGCGCGATTTGATCGCGGTCTTGGCGCTTTCGACCATGTGCTGGTGTTGCACAGGGGTGGTGACGATTTCAGCGATAATGCGTTTAGCGGCCGGGCCGTGATCGTCGCCATCCATTTCGATGTGGCGCTTCAAGTAATAGGTGAGCATCGGCACCTCGGTTTCGCTGACCGACCATTGCGACAGCAGGCGTCCGAACATGTCGGGGATGATGTCTTCACGGCCAAAGAAGAAGTACGCCAACACCGCTTCGGTGGTGCCGTGTTGCGCCACATCGAGCGTCTGGCACATGAACACTTTGGCCGCCAATGGGATATCGCGGTCGCTGAGGGCCTTGGCCAGCGGTTCCTTGGCCTGGATGGCGGCGAGGAAACGGCGGAATACCGAGCTGTCGGCGCCGATTTCATCCATGGCGGTCAGGTACAGGTCCAGGTGGCTGATAAAGCCGCCATCGGGGTGTTCGTCGGTTTCTTCGCCGACCACGATTTCATTGATCAAGCGCGCAGCCGTGATATGCGTTGGCGGTACCCACGGCAACTCCACACAGGTGAGGTCGCGCTGGATGCGCTTGAGCAGGGTCATGAAGTCCCATACGGCAAACACATGAAATTCCATCAGTGTGCGTACATCTTCAACGGTGCGGATATTGGCGAAAAGCGGGTGGCCGAATAACTGGGCGCGCTCGGTTTCAATGTGGCGGTCGATATCAAAAGGCATAGCAGCTCCTGCGGCCTGACGGTTCAGGCCAAAATCCATGGGGAAAGTAAGGGGACCGTTCAGTCGTTCAGCGTGTCGCCACGGTAAGGATGGCGACCGGAGGCGTACTTGAAGGACGGTATGAAGCGTGTTTCCAGCAGGTATTGCCGGTCTGCGTACCACCCCGCGTCCAGCAGTTGGCGGTGGACGCGGGGCAGGCGCCAGCACGGCACCGCTGGATAAAAGTGATGCTCCAGGTGAAAGTTCGCGCCGGCGTGCAGCCAGGTGCTCAGGCGCGAGGTACGCGAGCGGGCAGGGGGCTGGTCATGGCCCTCGCTGAAGGCATGTTCCTGATAGGCATTGACTGCCGAGAGCAGGAACGCAACCGCCAGGCTCAAGGCAAACCCAAGCAGCAGCCCGTCGATCTGCCACAGGGCGACCGCGTAGACGCTCAACCAGCCGACCTGGCACGCGATATTGCAGCGCGCCAGTCGTCGCACCTGGGCTGCGCTCAAAGGCGAAGGCAAGGGCGATGGGCTGACCGGCGGGCCGAAAGCCAGGCGCAACGTCGCCTGCAGATAGTTCGAGGTGGCCATCAACCGTGACAGCGCAAGGCGGCTAAACAGGCTCCGATAACGCGAGAAGTGCCGATAGTCCGGGTCCTGTTCGCTGTTGCTGTAGCGATGGTGTTGCCAATGGTCGACGAAGTAACCGGTCACGCAGAATCCAGGCAGCAACGAACTGGTGAAAATGCCCAGGTAGCAACTGTGCATAGGCGTGCTGCTCAGGTTGAAGTGGAAACCTTCATGCCCGAGGATCGCTTGCAGAAACCACCCGTACCCGGCCAGCACCCAAAGGGGCGAGCACAGCAACACCCACAGGGTGGCGGCCGTGTTCGCCACCCACACAAACAGCGCGAGGGGCAGCAGGAAGAGGCACAAGGCGTAACCGATGATCAACAGGGACTCACCCGACCGGGCCTTGAACAAGGCGCGATCGAGGCGGACCTGAGGCTTGCTGTGGAGTTGTCTGGCCATTGGCAACGCGTTACTCGATCAGTTCAGGTTTGAGCGCGAGGTGCCCGCCGCGGGTCAGCGTGCGCAGGCGCAGGGCGATAAAGGCGTCGACCACACTTGGTGCGATACGCGCGGTGTACATGGCCAGCGTGCCCATAAAGGTCAGCCCGCGGTTGCGCAGGCCGTCTTTTTGGCAGGCGCGAACCAGGCCATCGGCGGCGGCATCGAGTTTCTCTTCGAGAGACAGCAGGGTCCTGTCACCCCACATGAACGTCACCAGGCGCTTGACCGACAAACCCACGCGCTGGGCGGGCAAGTGAATGGCGGTGTCGATAAAGCCCGGGTACACGGTGACCACGTCGAGCTGCCCGCGATATTGCATGCGCAGCACGTCCGAATAAGCACTCAGCGCGCGTTTGCTGGCAGCGTATGCGGCCACATAAGGCGCGTTCACCAGGGCAAACAGCGACGACACGTTGACCACTTTGCCGCGCTTGCGCAGCAACCCCGGCAGGAACCCGGCCACCAATTGCCATGGCGCGAACAGGTTCACATCCACCGCGCGGGTGACTGCGTCGGTGACGCCGGTTTCACCGCGTTCCAGGGTCAGGGTGCCGGCGTTATTCACCAGGATATCGATGTCGCCGAAGTCGGTGCTGATGGCGCCAATCACCTGCGCCAGCGCCGTTCGGTCACACAGGTCGACTTGATAAAACCCATCCAGCAACCCGGGCTCTTGTGGCGCAAGAATGTCCAGGCCGATCACGGTGGCGCCCTGTTTTTTCAATGTGCAGGCCGCCGCGTAACCGAGGCCGCGCGCGGTTCCGGTGATCACGACGATTTTTCCGAGCAGGTTCATGGGTGCGCTCCGGCGATGCTGAAGGTTGAGTGGGACAAGTAGGTGTCGAGGTTGCTCGCCATCGAGATCTTCGCCGGCGGGTGAAACTGCAGGCCACGGCAGGCCATCAACCAGTTCGAACTCTGGTTGCTGGTGATAAACGCCATCCCACCGAGCATGGCGTGGGCCTGGTCCGAAAGTTCGGTGAGCAGTTGTTCGATGCCGTAGCGCACCAGCAGCAGGCGGGCCAGCACGTTCGGCAGGTCCTGCGGGTTGCGTTCGATATCCAGCGCCGCGCCTTCCAGGGCACTGATCGCCAGTTGCAGCTGAGCCGCCAGCTCCACGCGGTGATGGGGCGTCCAGCGCCCGGCTTCGATCACAGACTCGACCAAACCGGCGCAGGCCCCCACGTAGGACGCGCAAATCAACAGCTCGAACCAGATGAAACCGACGGTTTGCACGTCGCCCAACAGGTGTTTGTAGCCGGCGGAAAACAACATGCGTTCGGGCACGAAGACTTCGTTGAGGCGCACCTCGATGCTTTCGGCGGCGGCCAGTGCGCTGTTCTGCCAGAACGGCGACCGCGTGATGCCCGGTGCATTCGCCGGAATCAGTGCGACCATCAGCTCTTCGCCCTCGGCGGTCTGGCGGGTGTAGCTGGCGGTGAGCAAGTCCATCGACTGCCCGAGGCAGCAGGGCTTTTTGCTGCCGCTGAGCAATACACCTTCAGGGGTTTGCAGCGCCTGCATGTTCGAATCGAGAATGCCGGCACCCGAGTTGCCTTCGGCAAACCCCGAGGACAGCAGCAAGCGCTTTTGTGCGACCGCCGCCAACAACAAACCTTCGGCGCCGCCGCCGTTCTGGGTGAGGGCCAACAGGCTCGCCACGGAAAACTGATGCATGGTGCTGGCCACCGCCAGCGAGGGTGAACGCGCGCCCAGGGCGATCTGCACATGCACGGCATCAAGGATGCCCGCGCCCAACCCGCCCGCGGCACGGTTGACCAACAGGCCGACCGGCCCTTGTTGCTTGAACAGGGCGATGACTTCGCTAGGCGGCGCTTCGCGTTCGGCGAATGCGATGCTCGCCAGGCGTTCGTCAAAACCTGGGGCGTAGCTGTGCAGCAAGGCATGCGAGCGATTCAACAGTGAAAGGGACATGGTTCAGGCCTTCAAGTAACTCGCCGGGAACAGACCGGTGATGATCGAGTGAATGTTGTCGCGGATGGCTTTGTGGGCCACGGGGTCGAGCATGTCGGCGAGCATCGGCAGGCCCAGGTCAAAGCGCGAGGCGAAGGTGATGACCGCGTCTTTGCCGTCCGGCAACACTTGCCAGGTGCCGGAGAAGTGATCGACATCGCCGCTCATTTGCTCGAAGTGGATTTCCCGGGTCTGGGTATTGAACGTGTCACGCTCCTGCCACTTGAGAATGCCGCTGTGGAAATTGACTTCCCAGGAGGTGAACGACACCTGGTCGCTGACCTTATTGATCGTGATATTGCGCACCGACTCGCACAGCTCGACGTAGTTGCTGAAGTCGCTGATCACGGCAAAGACTTCATCAGCGCAGGCACTGGGGATATGGGCCAGTACGTTGACTTCTTGCATGGGGGAAACTCCAATCAAAGGGATGGTATTGAGGTGGTCAGCGCGTGGGCGAACCCCTCGATCAACCGATTGCAATCCTGGGCTGTCAGCAGCGGGGAAGGCGTGAGCCTGACGACCCGGTGGTCATTGAGCGAGTGGCACACAATGATTTGCTGTTCGATCAGGGCCATGACCATGTTCGCGGCGACCGAGGCGTCGCTGAATTCAAAGCCCAGCAACAAGCCGGCACTGCGCAACTTGACGCGCTCGGCCAGGCCCCTCTGCTGCAACAGCGCGCTGAAGCGGGCGTGCAGGTCCTGGCCCATCAGCCGGGCACGTTCCACGAGGTCTTCCTGCACCATCACTTGCAATGTGGCCTGCACGGCCGCCATGGCCAGCGGGTTGGCGCCGAAGGTCGAGGTATGCACCGTGGGGTTGCGGTTGAACGGCGCGTAAATCGCTGCGCTGGCGACCATGGCACTGACCGGCACGCAGCCACCGGACAGGCTTTTGCCCACCAGCATGATGTCGGGCACCACCTGTTCCTGGTCGCATGCCCACCAATGGCCGGTACGGCCCATGCCGGACTGGATTTCGTCGATGATCAGCACGGCGCCGTACTGGTCGCACAGTGCGCGGACACGTGTCAGGTAGCCTGGCGGCGCGAGGATCACACCCGCTTCGGCCTGGATCGGTTCGAGAATCACACAGGCCTTGTCCGGTGAAGCGCGCAATTGCTGTTCCAGCGCGGCGCTGTCGCCGAAGGGGACGAACGTGCTTTCACTGAGCAGGCCGCTGAACGGCTCGCGGTAGCTTTCGCGGCCAGTGACGGCGAGTGCGCCGAGGGTCTTGCCGTGGAAGCCGCCGAGGGTCGACAGCGTGCGGCGGCAGCCGTTGAGCCGGGCGAGTTTCAGGCCGGCTTCGGTGGCCTCGGCACCTGAGTTGCAAAAGAACACATAGTCCAGGTTGCCAGGGCAATGCGCAGCCAGTGCTTGCGCGGCGAAAGCCTGTTGCGGGTTGAGCAACAGCTTGCTGGCCAGGGCGTTTTGCTGCAGCTGTCGGGTGACGGCCGCCACCACCACCGGGTGGCCGTGGCCGAGGAAAAATACGCCATAGCCGCCGGCATCCAGGTACTTGCGGCCTTGGCTGTCGTAGATATAGACGCCATGGCTGGACTGTTCGATCGGCAAATTCATCAACGACGCGAGGCGCGCATACCCTGAATTCACGTGCTGGCGGAAGTACTGGTCGACCTGTGCGGCGTCGGCTGCGGGTTCGGTAAGAAGCGGGTTCATGCGACTGACGCCTGTGCGACGGTTGGCATCGGCTGCTTGAGCATGCGCGTCAACGCGCCCAGCTTGGGCGCCAAGTGGTTGAGCGAGAGCAGTAACTCACGGCTGACATCCCGTGCGCTGAACGCCGGTTCGCCGAGCAACTCAGGGAGTGACGTGGGCAGCGGTGTACGCAGGCAGGCATAGCGACACAGCTGGTTGGCGCGGCCCAGCGCGGCCTGGATATTGCCGGTCAGTGCCGGGAGGAACACTGGGCGGATCAGCCGCTCATAAATATCCGGCGCCATGCAGCGCGGCCGGGTGAAGGCTTGGGCCTGGGCTTCCATGGATTGGCACATCAGGTCCAACAGGCCGTTGAGATCAAGCGCCTGCGGGCCACTGGTGAGAAAGTAGTCTGCGCCGATCAAGCGCTGGCGCAACGCGTTGGCAATCGCCCGCGCCGCCACGTCACGGGCGATCAAGTCGATATACCCGGCAGGCGGGCAGGGCACGATAGGCAGCACGCCGGACATCATCAGCCCCATGGTCATATGAAACCCCTGGAAGTTGGGCATGTGCCCGCTGTCCGAGTCGCCGATGATGATGGAGGGACGAAAGATCGAAACATCGATACCTGCCGAGCGCACCAGCGTTTCAGCCTGGCGCTTGGCGACTTCGTAAGGCGTTTCTGCTTGCACGCCTTCGTAGTAGTCGCACGGATGGGTGAAGGCGGTGCTGATGTGGTAAAGCGGCACGTTGGCTTGCTGGACAAAGTTCACGACGTTTTCGGTGCCGAGGTAGTTCACCGAAAAGATCTGGTCGATATCGCCATCCATGCGGGTCACCGCTGCGGCGTGGATCACCCAATCGACACGCTTGAGCAGCGCTTCATAATCGCCGACGTCCAGCCCCAGTCGCGGGCTGCATATATCGCCCTTGAGCACCTCCACGCGCGGGTGGCGAATGCGGCTTTTACGCGCCAGGCATACCAGGTCAAAGTCCTCTGCCAGGCAGTCGATCAGTGATTCACCGAGTACGCCTGAGCCACCCGTGAGAAGGACGGTTAATTTTTGCTGTTCTGACATGTAGGACGCTTCCTGCGGACTCATCGAAAGAATTAACGGTGCGTTCCGCCAAATCCCGGGCACGGATACCCCTGGCGAACACTCTTGCATTCACTGTCGGTAGCGCTGAGGTGCTGTGTGAGGCCGGCAATCAGCGCTTATCGTTTTCGCGAATAAGATGCGATCGATATTGGCTTTTTGATATCAATGCGTCTTGAACGAAACGCTTGTCTTTCGCAAAACCCTGGCAGCGGTGCGGGGCGTCATGCCAATCATGCGGCGCATGATGCGGGCCAAGTGCGCCTGGTCGGAAAAGCCGCCGTCGGCGGCGGCATCCGACAAGGTGGAACCGTCAGCGAGGGATTTGGACGCGCGCTCGAGTTTGTTCCAGATGATCCATTGGGACAGCGACACGCCCATCTGGTGCGTGGCGACATAGCGCAAGCGCGGGCTGGACAGGCCGACCGCACTCGCGGCGCGGCTGACGGAGCCCGGACCGTCGCGGTCCAGGCGCAGAATGTTCAAGGCCTTGTAGAGGCGTTGGTCGATGGGCGACGTAATCGCCAGCAAGCGCCCCAGCGCTTCCACAAACTGAGACAGGGAGCTGGAGTGGCGAAAGCACTCGAGCAGTTCGTCATTGGCCAGGGCGATGCCATTGTCTTGCAGCAACGCGTTGAGCGCACGCCCCAACGGGGTATCCGGGTTGACGTAGACAAAGGCCACCGGATGAATGTCGGGCACGGCACGGTGCTCGACATTGGGCCCGATGATCACGCCGGCCGCGCGGATCGACTGGCCTGGCAGCTCCAGGGTGACGGGCTGGTGTACGCCGATGCACAGCTGAATGGCAACATGGGAGTGGGCAGTGTTCTGATCCGCGCGGCCAATGTAGCCGGCCCATGAATCACCAAAGGTAACGTTGCCATCCCACATGTAAGGTCTTCCTGACTCAGAGGGTGAATTTTCCGTGTGCAGGGTAGGCCTGCGCCGGACTTGATTCAAGCATCGGGCAGCGGGTTATACCTGCAACGCGGCGCGCATGCCCGCCAACTTGATGCAGGTTTCGTCGTATTCGCTGGCAGGGTCGGAGTGTTCGACGATGCCACAGCCGGCAAATAGACGGGCTTGGTTGCCGTTGAGCAAGGCGCTGCGCAAACCGACGATGAATTCGCCGTTGCCGTGGGCATCCAGCCAGCCTAACGGCGCCGCGTACCAGCCACGGTCAAAGCCCTCGAATTGGCGAATATGCTCCAGCGCCTGGCCGCGTTCATGGCCGCCGACGGCGGGCGTCGGGTGCAGGACTGCGACCATGTCCAGCAAACTGCTCTGCGGGCGCAGTGCGCCTTCGATCAGCGTCGCCAAGTGCTGCACGCGGCTGAGCCGCTTGATGTGCGGCGCCGGGGGAACGTGCAACGGGCGTACCCAGGGCGCCAGGTCACGCTGAATGATCTGCACCACCACGGCATGCTCATGCTGGTTCTTCTGGCAGTCGAGCAGCGTTTGCGCCAGTTGTGCATCCTGCTCCGGGCAGGGATCGCGCCGGGCTGTGCCCGCCAGCGCCAGGGTTTGCAGGTGACCGTTGTGCAGTTTGACCAGGCGCTCCGGGGAGGCACCGATAAAACACGCGTGGTGGCGTCGAAACGCAAACAAGTACGCCGTGGGGTCGTTGATCGCCAGGGCAGCCAAGGTGCGCCCGGCACTGATAGGCCGGGAAAATTCGCTGACCACTTCCCGCGCCAGCACCACCTTGTTCAACGCGGTGTCGCGCAACACGTCCAGGGCATGCGCGACTTTGCTTTCCCAGCAGGCCCGCGGCAGGCTCTGGTCGCGGGTGTGCTGCCGTGCAGCCGTCGAGGGCGCGCCGCTGACGTAGCGATCCATCAGCGTGTTCCACTCCTTCAGTACGTGCTCGCAACAGCAACGCGCCGCATCGCTGGGCGCGACGCGCTGTTGGCACACCAGCCAACAGTCTGCACCGTCGCGCACCAGCAATAGCGTCATCAGCCACAGGGACGCATCGCCAAAACCCTGCCAGGCGGGGCTGGCCTTGACCTGATGATCGAATCGAAAGCCGCCGCACACCGAAGGCGCCAGCGGGCCGTGTATCACCGCGCTTTGCAGCCAGTGTCGCCATTGCGCGTCGACCGAGGCAAAACGCTGAGGGCCCGCGCTGCTCAGTTCCGCCGCCACCCCCCAGCCGAACAGGCTTTTGTCGTCTTCCGGCGCCCGCCAGAACAGGCACTCGGCGCCAGGTTGGTCGGCGCTGCCAAACAGCGCCAGCAAGTCCAGCGGGGCGATCCTCATCGAGTAACTGGCCAACACCGGCTCACCTTGTTCGACGGCACGCCGCTGGGCGTGCTCGAACACCTCGGTCATCCCCTCGGCATGGGCGTGCAACTGTGCAAAGGCCCTCATGCCAGCGTTCTCATCGCGCGCCAGTGCAACACTTGCTGGCCGATGTACCAATGGATGATCTGGGCAAACAGGGTTTCGACGAAGTGCGGGTCCAGCCCGGCCTGCTCGGCCCACTCGCGGCGTTGCGGGAGCATCTGGGCAACGCGTTCGGGCGCGGCGATGCTGCTTTCGGTCGGCTTGAAGCGCGCGGCGGCTTTGACGTAAGCCATGCGTTGGCGCATGAGGTCGATGATCTGGTGGTCCAGTGAATCGATGGCGTGACGGATGTCCTGCAGGCCATCACAGGCGTCGGGGGTTTTCATTGACAGGTTTCCTTCAAGGAGGGCGATGGGGTCGACAGCGTCGCGACGATGGCGTCGATGAGTGCCTGGCGTTGTTCGACCAGGTAAAAATGTCCGCCTTGCCAGCGCTGCAGGTGCAGTGGCTGGTGGCTGGCGGCTTGCCAGGCCATGGCTTCATCAAGCTCGATTTCCGGGTCTTGCTCGGGGTAGAACACCCCGATGCGGCTCTTGAGTGGCCGCGGTTGCGCACAGGTGTAGGTTTCAACGATGCGGTAATCGTTGCGCAAGCCGGGCAGGAACAGTTCGCACAGGGCCGGGTTCTCCAGCAACGCATTGGGGCGCTCGGCCAGGCGCCGCACATCGTCCAGCAGGGCCGCGTCGGGGCCCAGGTGCAACTGCCCGCCGCGTTGGCGCTGCGGTGCCGGGTGGGCGGACACGAACAGGTGGTCGACGGCGATTGCCCGTTGTTCCAGGCGCGTCGCCACTTCATATGCCACCACCGCCCCCAGGCTATGGCCGAACAACACCAGCGGCCGGTCGGCGTAACACGACAACGCGTGCGCGGCACCGTCGGCGAGGCGCTGCATGTCGGTCAGGCACGGCTCGCTGAAACGGTCTTCGCGGCCCGGGTATTGGATGGCCAACAGGTCGATGTCGGCGGGCAGGGCATGGACCCAGTCGCGGAAGAAACTTGCACTGCCCCCGGCATGCGCGAAACACACCCATCGCCAGCGTGGCATGGGCGTGAGTCGATAAGCGCGTACCCAGCGTTCGTCGTGCAGGTTCACGAAGCGGCACTCTGCAGCCAGGCCTGGCGCAGGCGCTCGCGCAGGTCTTTGCGGCTGACTTTGCCCACGCCGGTGTGCGGGAAGTGTGCGACGAACTCGATACGGTCCGGCACCTTGAACGCCGCCAGGCCGTGGCCGCGCAGGTAATGCTTGAGTGCGAAGGCCGAGGGCGCCGGGTCACGGGCGACGATAAAGGCACAGGTGGATTCGCCGAGCACCGCATCCGGCATCGCCACCAGCGCGGCGTCGTGTACCTGGGGATGGCCGATCAGCAGGTTTTCCACCTCTTCGGCAGCGACTTTTTCACCGCCGCGGTTGATCTGGTCCTTGTCACGACCTTCGACCACCAGGTAACCGTCGGCGGTGCGCCTGACCCGATCACCGCTGCAATAGAATCCATCGGCGGTGAACGCCCGGGCATTGTGTTCGGGCAGGCGATAGTAGCCGCGAATGGTGTACGGGCCGCGCACTTGCAGTTCACCCACTTCACCCTCGGGCACCGGTTGGCCCTGTTCATCGACAATGCGTACTTCGTCATCGGCGCTCAGCGGACGGCCCTGGGTATGCAGCAGCAGATCCGGGCGGTCATCCAGGCGGGTAAAACACAACAACCCCTCGGCCATGCCCAGCACTTGTTGCAAGGTGCAGCCCAGCGTCGGCGTGACCCGTTCTGCCGCGCTGCTGAGCAATTTCGCACCGCCCACTTGCAGCACGCGCAGGCTGGACAGGTCGGCCTGGCGCTGGTCCTGGGCGTCCAGCCAGAGCATCGCCAGCGGCGGCACCAAGGCGGTGACGGTGACACGCTGCTCGCTGATCAGCGCAAAGCAGGACTCCGGGTCCGAGCGGCGCGTACACACCACGCGCCCACCGGCCAGCAGGGTGCCGATCACACCCGGGCAACACAGGGTGAAGTTATGCGCCATGGGCAACGCGGTGAGGTAAACGGTACGCGCATCCAGCTCGCAGACTTCGCTGCTGGCGCGCACGTTATAGAGGTATTCGGCGTGCCGTCTCGGGATCAACTTTGGCGTGCCGGTGGTGCCTCCCGACAGCTGGAAACACGCCACGGCGTCGGCGCGACCGGCGTCCCGTTCCAGCGGCGCGCTGTTGTAAAGCTCACTCAACGCGGTGAACTCCTGCGCATCGCCGTCGATCACCACGTGGCGCAACAGCGGGTTGGCAGCGGCCAGTCGGCGCGCCATCGAGCGGCAATCAAAGCCCTCCAATTGAGCGCAGCCGATGTAGGCCGAGGCCTGGGCAAAGCCACAAAAGCCGCCGATCTCATGTTGACGGTGGGCGGGCAGGGCGAGGATCGGCCGGGCGCCCAGGCGGAACAACGCAAAGCACACTTCGATAAACGCAGTGCCGTTGGGCAAGTGCACCACCACATTGTCGCCCTCTGCGATCCCCAGCGCGTGCAAACCGCCAGCCAGGCGCCGGCAGCGGTCTGCCAGGCTGCGGTAATTGAGGTGCAAGGGGCCGTCGGTTATCGCGATGGCCGATGGGGTGCGCGCGGCGACCGTATCGAGGGCCTGAGCGAAGGTCTGGTCTTGCCAGTAACCGGCCTGGCGGTAGCGTTCGGCGAACGCGGCAGGCCAGTCGGGCGCGTCGCCAACGCTGTCTGAATCGGGTGCGCAGGTGTGCAATGACATGGAATCCCCTATTTGTAGAAATAATTGGCTACAAACGTCTAAATGAGATCTATTATCATTGTCCTTCGCCGAGCGCTTCTCAACGCCAAGGCTTTCGGACCTGTGACTTTTTCATTAGATGAAATACACAGCGGCTATAAACAGGGAGGTTTACGGTTTAAAAGCCTCCTCCTCATTCAGGTCAGGCCCCGCGTAATGGCCTCAGGATCAAGGGAAAACCCAATGACTATTACGATCATCGCCCCCAGTCGACAAGAGACGCAGGCCGAACCCAAGGGCAACCAACCCGGAACGGTCTACCTGGACCCGCACATGACCCTGGTCACCGGCACGTTGTGGTCAGACAGCGAAAACTGGGTCGAGGACCCGCTGGAGCGCGGCCTCAAGTTGATTCTGGTGCAAAGTGGCGAGCTGTCGTGCCGCATCCCCGGGCACAGCGAGCAGTCGATCAAGGGGCCGAGCCTGTGCACCATCGTCAACGACGGCGAGTTCACCTCGTCGCAGATCTACGGCACCACCACGCCACTGCGCTACACCATCGTTCAGCTGGACCTCGAATCCCTCGACCGCCATCTCGGCCTGGCCCCGCGCAAGCTCCTCAGCAGTGGCGGCGGCGACCCGTACATGATGGTGCGCCCGGCTCCGCGCGCGATGCAGGCACTGGCCACGCAAATTGCAACATGCCCGATGCAGGGCCCGAGCCGCTCGTTGTACCTGGGTGGCAAGGCGCTGGAATTGACCGCGTTGAGCGCGCAGTTCCTGCTCGGTGAGCGCGGGCAACCGGAGCATAAGCTGCGCATCACCTCGTCGGATGTGGAGCGTGTACACGCCGCCCGGGACCGTCTGGTGCGCTCGCTGCTCGAACCGCCCAGCCTGAACGCCCTGGCCAGTCACGTGGGCATGAGCCCGCGCAAACTGACGGCGGGGTTTCGCAAAGTGTTCGGTACCAGCGTGTTCGGCTACCTGCACGAACATCGTCTCAACGAAGCCCACCGCATGCTCAGCGACGAGGAAAGCAATGTGTCTACCGTCGCCTATGGCGTGGGATTCAGCCCGGCGCATTTTTCCATCGCCTTTCGCAAACGCTACGGTGTATCGCCCAGCGAAATCCGTTGATCACGGCACGGTGTCTCTGAATCGAATGAAAAGGCCTGTTTATCTAAAGCCCTGAGCGCTTTCTGAAAAACCGCTTGCGATAGAGTTCCAATTGAGAATGGCTTCCATCTTGGTGAGCCAGGGACTTTATCTAGACGGGTCACAGGAAGCTTTTCATGAGCGAGCTGACAACAGCAGACACCACCGCACTGCGCAGATGGCTGATCGAACACCTGGCCCAGTTGCTGGGCGCTACCGTGGAAGAAATCGACAGCCTGGGCGATGAGGAAAACCTCTTGGGCTGCGGGTTGGATTCCATCCGCCTGATGTACTTGCAGGAGCGCCTGCGCAGCCATGGGTTGCGGGTCGACTTCGCCCAACTCAGCGCCGAACCCAGCCTCGCGGCCTGGCTTGGCCTGCTGCATGGCCAGGCGGTGCGACGTGTGGAGGTGGCTGATGTCGCCCCGTTGAGCGCAGCCGACGACAGTTTTGAACTCAGCGCGGTGCAACAGGCGTACTGGCTGGGGCGCGGGCCCGCCGAAGTGCTGGGCAATATCAGTTGCCACGCATGGCTGGAATTCGATTGCCAGGGCATCGATGCGCAACGCCTGGAAGCGGCAGTCAAGTGCGTGCAGGCGCGTCACCCGATGTTGCGTGCCAGTTTCAACGACGGCCGCCAACGCATTCTTGGCGCAACGCAATTGCCGGTTTTCGACCATCAGGATTGGCGCCACCACACTCAAGCGGTTGCGCAAGACGCCTGGCACGCGCTGCGTGAATGGCGATCGCATGAATGCCTGGCCGTGGACGCGGGGCAGGTGTTGCTGGTCGGCCTGGTGCAGTTGCCCGAAGGCCGTGATCGTGTGTGGTTGAGTGTCGACCTGCTGGCGGTTGACGTGGAAAGCCTGCGCCTGTTGATGGCGCAACTGGGCCAGGCCTATCAGGCGCCAGCCGCGCTTGCACCCGCGCCGGACGTGCAATTTGCCGACTACCTGGGCCGGCGCCGCCAACGTCGCGCAGAGGCGTATGCGCGAGATCGTGAGTATTGGTGCGAACGCCTTGCGCAGTTGCCGGACGGCCCCGCACTGCCGCTGGCCTGTGCCCCGGAATCGATCCGTGCGCCACGGTTTACCCGCCAGGCTTACGTACTCAGTCACGCAGAAGCCGAACGCCTGCAACGCCAGGCGACGGCCCATGGCCTGACGTTGCCCAGTGTGTTCGCCACGGCATTCAACGCGGTGTTGGCACGCTGGAGTGAACAGTCGAGCTTCCTGCTCAATGTGCCGTTGTTCGACCGTCACGATGACCAGCAATCCATCGATCAGGTGATCGCCGACTTCACCACCTTGCTGCTGGTGGCGTGTGAAGACGCACCGCAGTTGCCGTTTGCCGAAGGCGCCCGACGCTACCAGCGCGATTTGCACGCCACCATCGACCACGCGGCGTTTCCCGCGCTGGAAGTGCTGCGTGAGGCTCGTCGCCAAGGTCATCCGCGTTCCGCGCCGGTGGTGTTTTCCTGCAACCTGAGCGATTCGGGTTTTGTCCCCGCCAGCTTTCGCGAGGTGTTTGGCGACCTGCACGACATGCTCTCGCAAACCCCGCAAGTGTGGCTCGACCACCAACTGTATCGGCTTGAGGACGGCGTGCTGCTGGCCTGGGACAGCGTTGCCGACCTGTTCCCGCAAGGCGTGCCGCAGGCGATGTTCAGCGCCTATGTCGAGCTGGTGCAGCGTCTCGCCGACAGCGACTGGAACCAGCCGCAACCGGTGCTGTTGCCGCTGGCGCAACAGGCGCGCCGCGACCAGCAGAACAGCCTGCCGGCGTTGGCGCCGGGGCGTGGCCTGCTCGAAGACTTTTTTCGCCAAAGTGCCCGACAACCCGACGCACTCGCCCTGATCTGCGGCGCGCAACGCTGGACATATAACGATCTGGCCACCCAAGCCCTGCGTATAGCGGCGGGTTTGCTTGAGGCGGGCATGCGTCAGGGCGAGGCGGTGGAGGTCTGCCTGCCGCGTGGGCCTCGCCAGATCGCCGCCGTATTCGGCGTGCTGGCGGCCGGTGGTTGCTATGTGCCGGTGGACACCGCACAGCCGGTTGCGCGGCGCAGCCTGATCGAATCGGCTGCGGGCATCACCCGAGTGATTGCCGATCAGCCGCCGGGCAACGCGCTGCAATGGCTTGACCCGGCGGTGCTTGAGCAGTCCGCGCCATTGGTCGCGCCGAAAACGCTATCGCCGCGCGCCAGCGCGTATGTGATCTACACCTCGGGCTCTACCGGCATTCCCAAAGGTGTTGAAGTCTGCCATGGCGCCGCAATCAACACGATCGACGCGGTGCAGGCCGAACTGCAGGTCACACCGAATGATTGCCTGCTGGCCGTGTCGGCGCTGGATTTCGACTTGTCGGTGTACGACCTGTTTGGCGTGCTGGGGCAGGGCGCTCGCCTGGTGCTGCTGCAACCTGAAGAAACCCGCGATGCGGCGCGTTGGGCGCAACTGATCGCCGAACACCGCGTGAGCCTGTGGAATTCGGCCCCGGCATTGCTGGAAATGGCCCTGGGCGTCGGCGCCGATGCCTGTGATTACCGAAGCCTGCGGGCGGTGTTGCTGTCGGGCGACTGGATTGCCCTCGACCTCGCCGCACGCCTGCGGCGCCACGCCACCGCGCAGTGCCGCGTGTATGGCCTGGGCGGCGCCACCGAAGCGGGTATCTGGTCGAACCTGCAAAGCATTGATGAGGTCCCCGACCACTGGCCGTCGATTCCCTATGGCAAGCCTTTGGCCGGCCAGGCGTATCGGGTGGTGGACGCCACCGGGCGCGATGTGCCGGACCAGGTGATCGGGCAACTGTTGATCGGTGGTGCAAGCCTGGCGCGGGGGTATCGCAATGACCCGCTGCTGACCGCACAGCGCTTTCGCAGTGATGAGCACGGGCGTTGGTACCACACCGGCGACCGCGGGCGCTTCTGGGCCGATGGCACCCTTGAGTTTCTCGGGCGCATGGACCAGCAGGTCAAGCTGCGCGGGCAGCGTATCGAACTGGGGGAAATCGAAGCGGCGCTCACCGCCCACCCACGGATTGAAAGCGCCTGTGCCGCCGTGTTGAACGGCAGCCTCGGCGCGGCCGTGGTGATCAGCCCTGAATCTGCATCGGCGCAGGCGTTGCCGGCCGTCTCGATGCTCGACGACACCTTGGCCGCAGAACACCAGGTCACTGCGCAGCTGTTGCGCTGCCTGCTGCAAGACCCGCCGCCCAGCGCCCTGCTCGACACCTGGCGCGAGTGGCTGGCCGAGCATGTCGAGTCGCTCAGCCTGCACGACGCGTTGGCGCACTTGGGGTGGCGCGAGGCGGATCTGCACCGCATGGTCGGTGCCTTGCAGGTGCTGTTGCGCACCGAAGACGGCGCCTCGCAAGTGTTGTTCGATCCGTTGCTGGCACCGCAGGCCATGGCGTTGAACCTGCCGGCGGGCCGCCAGGTGTTGGACACCCTGAGCCAGGCGCTCCAACAACACCGCGGCACACCGCTGAAAGTCGCGGTGCTGGATGTGCGCGGCGGGCAGTTGCTGGAGCAATGGCTGAACCATGCGAGTTCGCGCGACGTGCAACTGACTTTGTTCGAGAGCAGCCCCGGCCTGCTGGCGGCCAGCGTGGGCAAGCGCCGGCGCGTGGCAAGCCAACTGCTGGTGGAGGGCGTGCTGCCCGCTGAACACTGGTCACAGTACGACGTGGTGATCAGCTTCGCGGCCTTGCACAGTTATGCTCAGCCCGGCGATGGGCTGAATCTGGCGCAGGCACTGCTCAAGCCGCAAGGCCGCCTGTTGCTGGCCGACCTGCTGCGCGACTCGCCGTTGCGGCTGGTCAGCGCGGCGCTGCTGGATGAGCGCGCACCGGTATTGCCTGACGCTGCCGAACTGGCGCACCTGCTCGGCCAGAGCGGTTTTCGCCACCTGGAATGCCTGTGGCAAAACCCGGCGATGCTGCTGTTGAGTGCGCGTGCGGCGGATGAAACCCTGACCGCTGAAAGCCTCGACCAATGGCTGCAACAACGCTTGCCCCAGGCGATGCGGCCCGAGCATCTGTGGTCCGTACCGCGCCTGACACTGAATGCCAACGGCAAGATCGACCGCGCGCGCCTGCACGCCAGCCTCAGCGCCGCGTTGCAACGCAGGCAACCGGCAAACAACGAAGACGGCGAACTCAGTGCCGAGCTACAGCCCCTGGTCGCGTGCTGGGAGGCCATCCTGGGACGGCCGGTGCGCAGCGCCCAGGCGAGTTTTTTCAGCCTGGGCGGCGACAGCCTGCTGGCGACGCGGCTGCTGGCCAGCGTGCGTGAACAACTGGGCGCCAGCCTGCGCATGAGCGATTTCTACCTGCAGCCGACATTGGCAGGCATGGCCGCGCTGTTGGTGCGCAGCGACGAAGTGGCTATCGAGGAGGGCGTGTTATGAGCCTGGATGATGTGCTGCACATCTGCCGTGAACGCCAGATCGAACTCTGGGCGACTGACGGCAAGCTGCATTTTCGCGCGCCGCAAGGCGCATTGGACTCAGCCCTGGCGGAGCGTATTCGCGCCCAGCGGCCAGCGCTGCTGGTGCATCTTGCGCCCCAACAATGGCGCGCACAGCCGGAGCAGGCGCTGCAACCCTTCGCCTTGAGCGCGGTACAGGGCGCCTATGTACTGGGACGCAACCCGGCCTTTGACTATGGCGGCAACGCTTGCCACTTGTATGTCGAATACCCGTGGCCGGCGAACGTCGACACCGGACACCTTGAACAGGCCTGGAACGCCGTGGTGCAACGTCACCCGATGCTGCGCGCGGTGGTCGATAACCATCAGCAACGGGTGCAAGCCCAGGTGCCATGGCAACAGCTGCCGGTGCATGACCGCCGCGACGCTACGCCCGAGGCGTTCGAGGCGCACCTGAACAGCGTGCGCAAGCGCCTGGACCATGCCTGCCATGCGCTCGATCAATGGCCGATCCTGCTGCCCGAACTGAGCGTGGGACGCGAGCAGGCAATCCTGCATTGCTCGGTGGATTTCACCTTGTTCGACTACGCCAGCCTGCAACTGCTGCTGGCAGAACTCACCCAGCGCTACTTGGAACCGACGCGCCACTGGCCATTGCTGGAAGCGACCTTTCGCGACTACCTCGAGCACGAACAGCAAGCGCGCGGCAGCACCGCCTGGCACGCCGACAAGGCGTGGTGGCTGGCGCGCCTGGACAGCCTGCCCGGGCGTCCGGACCTGCCGCTGAGCGAGCACGCGGGCTTGGGCTCCACGCGTTTCGCCCACCACCATGGCGTGTTGAGCAGCGGGCAATGGAACGCCCTGTGCGCCCTTGCCAGCGCCCAAGGCCTCAGCGCGGCGGGCGTGACGCTGGCCGCGTTTGTCGAGGTGATCGGGCGCTGGAGCCAAAGCCCGGACTTTTGCCTGAACCTCACCGTGCTCAACCGGCCGAACCTGCACCCGCAATTGGACCAGGTCGTGGGGGACTTCACCGCCCTGAGCCTGCTCGCGGTGGACGGCACCGAGGGCGCCAGTTTTGTCCAGCGTGCGCGGCGTATCGGCGCGCAGCTGTTCGATGACCTCGACCACAGCCGCTTCACCGGCGTGGAGGTACTGCGCGAACTGGCCCGTGTGCGAGGGCGTGGCGCCGACCTGATGCCGGTGGTGTTCACCAGTGGCATCGGCAGCGTCGAACGCATGCTCGGCGATGCCGGGCGTGTGTTGCAGCCGCCCAGCTACATGATCAGCCAAACCCCGCAAGTGTGGATCGACTGCCAGGTCAGCGACCAATACGGCGGTTTGCAGATCGGCTGGGATGTCCGCATCGGCGTGTTGCCCGAAGGCATGGCCGCGCAGATGTTCGCAGCCTACGTCGACTTGCTGCAACGCTTGGCCCGCGACCCGCAATTGTGGCAAGCGCGTGGCGATATCGTGCTGCCCGCGCAGCAGGCAAACCCGCCGATCCACGCCAGCGCCCCAGCGCGCAATATCGCCGACGGCTTCGCCCAACAGGCGCGGCGAACTCCGGATGCCCTCGTGATCAGCGACCGCGACGGCCGTTACCGCTATCGTCAGGTCGCCCAGCATGCCGCCGCGGTGCGCAAGGCGCTTGAAGCGCTCGGCGTGCAGCCGGGCGCGCGGGTGGCGGTGATGCTGCCCAAGAGCGCCTGGCAACTGATGGCGGTGCTGGGCATTACCCAGATGGGCGCGGCCTATGTGCCGGTGGACATCCGCCAACCGGCCTTGCGCCGCGAGGCGATCCTGCGCGACGCGGGGATTGCCGCGGTGATTGTCCTGCAAGCCCAGGCATGGCCGGACACCCTTGAACTTCCGCGCATCGCCATCGATACGCTTGCCGCCGACCCGCATTGGCCACCCCGTGAGCCGCTGGCGGTAGAGGCCGCGGACCTGGCCTACATCATCTACACCTCAGGCTCCACCGGCACGCCAAAAGGCGTAATGCTCAGCCATGGCGCGGTGGTCAACACCCTCGATGACATCAACCAGCGCTACGCGGTGAACGTCGATGACCGCGTGCTGGGCCTGGCAGAGTTGAGTTTCGACCTGTCGGTGTATGACTTCTTCGGCGCCACGGCGGTCGGTGCGCAGGTGGTGCTGCCCGACCCCGAGCGCGGCGCCGATCCTTCGCACTGGGCGCAATTGATGCAGGAACACGGCATCACCTTGTGGAACTCGGTGCCCGCACAAGGGCAGATGCTGGTGGATTACCTGGAGACCGAGCCCGGCGCAATCCCCGGGCCGCGCTGTGTGCTGTGGTCCGGCGACTGGATTCCCACCACGCTGCCGACGCGCTGGTGGCAACGCTGGCCCGAAAGCCAGTTGTTCAGCCTGGGCGGCGCCACCGAAGCGGCGATCTGGTCGGTGGAGCATCCCATTCGTGCCGAAGATACGGCCTTGCCGAGCATCCCCTACGGCCGGGCCCTCCAGCACCAGACCCTGGAAGTGCTCGACGCGCTGGGCCGCCAGTGCCCGGTGGGTGTGCGTGGTGAGATTCATATCGGCGGACTCGGCCTGGCCCTGGGTTATGCCGAAGACCCGCAACGCAGCGCCGAGCGGTTTATCACCCATGCCAGCGGGCGTCGCCTGTACCGCACGGGTGACCAGGGGCGTTACCTGGACGCGGAAGGCTTGATCGAGTTTCTTGGGCGCCAGGATGACCAGGTGAAGATTCGCGGTCACCGCATCGAACTGGCGGAAATCGACGCGGGCTGGCTGGCCCATCCGCAGATCGCCGCGAGTACCACGGTGTTGCTCGGCGAGCGTCACGAACGTTCGCTGTGCAGCTTCGTCACCCTGCACACCAACGCGCCTGCGCCTCACCTGAGCACACAGCTGGGCGAAGTCCTGCGCCAGTCACGCCACACCCTTGAACACGCGGATTTCGGCCCGCGCGCCGCCATCGAAGCGGCACTGGCGGCGCTGGATCGGGCGGCGGATGTGTCGTTGCTGCACTGGTTGGGCGGCAGTGGCTTGCTGATCCCGGGGCAGTCCGTGGCATTCGACTCGCTGTGCCAGGCCTTGCAACTCGACGCCGGTCAGCATCGCCTGTTGCGGCATTGGCTGACGTTGTTGACCGACAGCGGCTACCTGTGTGCAGACGATGACGGTTGGCGCTGCCAGGTCAGCACGGCTGACCTGAATCAGCACGATGCCTGGGCACAGTTCGCCCGCCTGGCGCCGAGCGGTCTTTGGCCGCTGGAATTGGTCGATTACCTGCGCACCAGCGCGACCCGCCTGGCCGAGCAATTGGACGGGCGCCTGAGCCCGGCAAGCCTGATGTTCCCGCAGGGCTCGGCACATATTGCCGAGGCGATGTACAGCCGTGGCCAGCATGCCCAAGTGCTGCATCGGGCCATGGCCGAGGCGGTTTGCGCGATCGTTGCGCGCCAGAGCCAGCGCCGCTGGCGCATCCTGGAAGTGGGCGCCGGCACCGGTGCCGCCAGTGCGCTGATCATCCCCGCGCTGGCGCCGTTGGTGGCGGACGGGGTGCAGATCGACTATGTGTTTTCTGACGTGTCGAGCTATTTCCTTAACGCTGCGCGCGAACGCTTTGCCGCGTATCCGTGGGTGCGCTTCATGCCGTTCGACATGAACAAACCCGCCTGCGAACAAGGGCTTGCCGCGGGGTCCCTGGACCTGCTGCTCAGCTCCGGCGCATTGAACAACGCCCTGGATACACCGCGCCTGCTCGCCGGGTTACGCCAATTGCTGCAAGCCGATGCCTGGCTGGTGATCCAGGAACTGACCCGCGAACACCGCGAAATCAGCATCAGCCAAAGCCTGATGATGGAGACGCCGCAGGACGTGCGTGCCACCTCCGGGCAGCTGTTTGTGCATACGGACCAGTGGCTGGCGTGGCTGAACAGCGAGGCCGGCGACCAGGCCGAATCGCTGGCGTCGGCCGACAGTGTGCTGCACCTGCTGGGCTACGACCTGTTGGTCGCACGCGTGAAAACCGACCGGCCATTACTGAGCCAGGAGACGTTGCTGGCCTTCATCACCGAGCGCGTGCCGCGTTATATGGTGCCGGCGCAGGTGCGGATACTCGACCGCTTGCCGGTCACTGCCAATGGCAAGATTGACCGCCGCGCGCTGACCACCCAAGCCGAGCAGCGCCAGCTCGAACCGGCACGCCGTGCGCGCACGGAAGTGGCGGATGAGCTGGTGCAGCGCTTGATCGCGCATTGGGAGCGAGTACTCGATTGCAGTGGGGTGTCGGCGGATCAGGATTTCTTCGGCGCTGGTGGTGACTCGCTGCTGATCGCGCAATTGATCGCCGGTTTGCGCGAGCAAGAGCCATTGGCCCGTGCGCACCCCTTCGACCGCCTGTTGCGCTGGGCTCTCAGCCAGCCGACCCCGGAAGGCCTGGCCCAGCGCTTGCGCAGTGAGTCGAGCAGTGAAGCCCCCGCAGTGGTGCCCTCCACGGACACCCGCCGTGCGCCGTTGGGTGGGCGCGGGCGGGTGGATGCGCTGACGCAACTGGCCGCGGGTGAAGGCACAGCGCGGGTGCTGGTGCATGAAGGGCTCGGCACGCTGCTGCCGTATCGCGGGTTGATCGCCGAACTGGCCGGCAGTGGCCCGTTGCTGGGGTTGGCGGTGCATGACAGCGACGATTACCTGAGCCTGCCGCCGGAGCATATCAACGCCACCCTCGGCAAACGCTATGCCCAGGCGCTGTGGGACAGCGGCCGGCGCCGCTTCGACTTGCTGGGCTACTGCTCCGGCGGGCTGGTAACGCTGGAGCTGGCCAAGGCCCTGCTGCAATTGGGCGCCGAGGTGCGGCGGGTGGACATCGTATCGAGCTACCGCATTCCGTACCTGGTGGAGGATGAAGTGCAGATGCTCTACAGCTTCGCCGGCACCCTGGGGCTGGACACCGCTGCGCTGGGGTTGCCGGCGGCTGAACAGTTGCTCGACAAACACCTGGATCTGGACGCCACTGCGCTCAAATCCCGCGTACTGGCGGCGGCCAAGGGCATTGCCGATGAGCAGTTGTATCGGGTGTTCGCTCATTCCGTGCGCGCCAGCCACTACAGCGACGGCGCGCCGTATGTGGGCGCCATCCGCCTGTTTGTGCCGAGTGTCGCCAACCCGTTGATCCCCGATCACCAGGCCGCTCTGCAGGCCTGGTGGCAGGCGGCGTCGTTGGCGCCGCTGACTGTGCAGACCCTGCGCGGCAATCACTTCGAGTGCTTGAACGCCGGGCTGAGTCGTTACTTGCTGGAGGAACGCCCATGACTATGCCTGTGAAAACCCTGGTGGTGGGCTCGCGCTTCGGCCAGTTCTACGCCGTTGGTGTGGCTGCGGCCGAGCACCTGGAACTGGTCGGGGTGCTGGGGCAGGGCAGTCGTCGCTCCCGCGCACTGGCTCGCTATCTCGAAGTGCCGTGTTTCGATGCCTTGGCCCACGTACCCGCCGACACACAACTGGCTTGCGTAGCGGTGGGCGGCGCAGCAAGGGGCGAACAAGGCCCCGCCTTGGCGCAAGCGCTGATGGAGCGGGGCATTGATGTGCTGATCGAGCACCCGTTGCTGCCCCAGGAACTGCAAGACTTGCTGAGCACGGCGGCGCGCCTGCATCGGCGCTGCCTGCTCAACAGTTTCTACCCGCAGTTGCCGTGCGTGGCGCGGTTCATCGAGCTGGCGCGGCAGCTGCATCGTCAACAGGGCATTCGCCATATCGACGCCGACTGCGCGGTGCAGGTGAGTTACGCCACCCTCGATGTGCTGGCGGCGCTGTTGGAATCGGTAGGCCCATGGTCGGTGGACTGCGTGGCACCGGCGCTGTCGGCCTGGCGGGATATCAGCCTGGTCATGGCGCAAGTGCCGGTGTCGTTGCGCGTGCTCAATGAGTTGGCCGCCAATGATGACGGGCGCATGCAGAGGCTGCAGCGCATCAGCATCGCCACTGACAGCGGCACGTTGCTGTTGGCCTCGCCCCACGGACCGTTGCTGTGGCTGCCGGCCGTGCGTGCGCCGGTGCAAGATGCCGACGGGGTGTTCGACCTGTTTGGGCCGCAGGCCGATGAGCCGCTGCCGTGCGCCGAAGTGTTGGAGGCCGCGGCGGCGGATTGGACGCAGGTTTACCGCCGCGTCTGGCCGACAGCTGCGGCCAGTGCATTGCAACCGCTGATCACGGGGATGGGGCTGGCGCGCCTGCAACAGCGCAGCCTGGAAGTGGTGAGGTTATGGCAACAGGTGACGGCGGCGCTCGGGTTCCCGCTGCAGCCGTCGCTGACGTTACCGGCGGCCGGCCTGGCCCAGGCATTGGAGCACGTCCGATGAGCCACTTGAGCGAAATGCTGCGTCCTTTCCGTGCGCGCTTAGGGGCGGCGATCGCGTTGCAGGCCGTCGCCGGGATCTGCTCGCTGCTGCCGCTGATAGCCTTGGCGCAACTGGCGGACAGCTTGCGCCAGGCGCCGCCGCTGGCGTCTTCGGCACTGAACTGGGTGGTGGTGGCGGTGGTGGCGTCAGCGCTGTGGTTGTGCGGCCAGACCCTGGCCTTGCACCTGACCCATCAGGTGGACGCCGACCTGTGTGACCGTCTGCGCGTGCGCCTGGCCGAGCATCTGCAACGCTTGCCCTTGGGCTGGTTTGCACGGCTGGGGCCCGAGGGCGTCACCCGTTACGCCGAGCAGGATGTGCGGGCCTTGCACCAATTGGTGGGCCATGCGCCGACCGACCTGGTCAACCTGCTGTTGATTCCCATGGCCACCCTGGCCTACCTGCTGTGGAGCAACAGTGTCCTGGCGCTCTGGTGCCTGCTGCCGTTGGCATTGGGCGTGTTGGGCTATTGGCGCCTGGGCTCGGCGCATTACCGCGAGGACGTGGCCCAGCGCAATGGCGCAATCCAGCGGTTGTTCAGCGACTACAGCCAGTTCGCCGGCAACCTGGGCCTGGTCCGGCAATTTCCCAGCGCGGGCATTCATCGCCGTGTGCAAGAGGCGGTGCAGCAGTTTGATCAGCGCTTCAGCCATTGGGTGAGTCGCGCCGGCCATCTTGCTGCGCTGATCCAGGTCCTGCTCAGCGCACCGTGGCTGTTGGCCTGGGTGGTACTTGGCACACTATTTATCGGCGTGAGCGAAGTGGGCGCCGTGCAGGTATGCGGCTTTTTGCTGCTGGTGCGCGCCATGGCGGCGCCGGTATTGGCGCTGGGGCACGGCTTTGATGCGCTGAACAACGCGCGCGCAAGTGCCCGACGCCTACAGGAGGTGTTGAGTACACCGCCGTTGATCGAGCCCGACGCGCCGCAATCGCCTCGGGACGCCAGCGTGGAGATGCTCGATGTGAGCTTCTCCCAGGGTGATGTCACGGTACTGAAGGCGATCAACCTGCGCCTGGAGCCGGGCACTACCACCGCGCTGGTGGGGCCGTCCGGCGCGGGGAAAAGCACCTTGGCCGGTTTGATCGCCCGCTTTATGGACGTCGACAGCGGGCATGTGCGCGTGGGCGGGGTGGATGTTCGGCAGATCGCCAGCCGCCAATTGCAGCAGCATCTGGCGCTGGTGTTTCAGCAGGCGGGGGCATTGCGCCTGTCACTGGCGCAAAACATCGCCCTGTATCAGCCGCACGCCAGTGAAAAACAGATTCGCGCCGCGGCCAAGGCGGCCTGCCTGGATGACTGGATCATGGGGTTGCCCAAGGGCTACGCCAGCGTGGTGGACGATGATGTGCGGCTGTCCGGCGGCGAATTGCAGCGCCTGGCGATTGCGCGGGCGCTGCTGTCGCGGGCGCCGATCATGTTGCTCGACGAACCCACCTCCGCCACCGACCCGCAGACCGAGCGCGCCTTGCGTACTGCACTGCGCGACGACGCAGCCGGGCGCACGCGGCTGATCATCGCCCATCGCCTGGAAACCATCGCCCATGCCGAGCAGATCCTGGTGCTCTGCGAAGGGCGCATTGTGCAGCGCGGATGTCATGCACAGTTGTTGGCCGTGGACGGCCTGTACCGCCAGCTGTGGGACGAGCAAATGTCGACGGCTGATCAACTGGAGTTCGTGTCATGAGTGTACTTTCGCCGTTGCGTCATTTGCCCGACCAGGCCCGGCGCGTACTGCGCGGCGCCCTGGGGTGGATGCTACTGGCCGCCGTGCTGGATGGCTTGGCGGGGTTGGCGCTGGTGCCGCTGATACTGGCCTGGTTCGATCAACAGAGTGTGCAGCCAAGTGTGCTGCTGTTGCTGGGGCTGACGTTGCTGCAGGCCTTGGTCAGCTACGTTGCCCAGCGCCGTGGTTATCTGGCGGGAGCCGGGTTGGCGGCCGGCCTGGTCTCGCAACTGGTGCAACAGCTGCCGCGCTTGCCATTGGCGCGTCAGGGCCAGTTGGAAGACTTGGTGCGCGGGCCGGTGTTCAACAGCATGGGCATCCCGGCGCACTTGCTGGCGCCGCTGGTAACGGCGCTGGTGACGCCGACGATGGTGGTGCTGGGGCTGATCTTTATTGAACCGCGTTTGGCCCTGGCGTTGGCCCTGGCTTATCTGCCGTTGTTCGCCCTGCTGCGTTGGGCCGGGCGACGTAGCCTGGCGCTGGAGCAACTGCGCCAGCAAGTCGACCGTCGCGCCGGGCAGCTGTTGCAGACATTCGCGCAGCAACAGGCCTTGATCCGCAGCGCCGGTGATGCCAGCCAGGGCCAGTTGGCGTTGCGTCAGGCCTTGCACGAGCAACACCAGGCCACGCACCGTCTCAACCGCCGCGCGTTGCCCAGCGGGCTTGGCTTTGCGGCGGCGGTGCAGGTGGTGTTTTCGCTGGTGTTGGCAGGTGGCGTGCTGGCGGTGGCGGCGGGGCAGTTATCCGGCGCGCTGTTGGTGGCGGTGTTGGTGTTGCTGGTGCGCTTCATCGAACCGCTGTCGCAACTGGCTTACCTGGACCAGGCTTTGCGTATGGCGTGGCAGGCGTTATCTCAAGTGCTCGCGGTGTTGGCCATGCCGACGCTGCACAGCCCGCACCCCGGAGAGCAGCCTCAGGATGCGAGTTTGCAAGGGCAAGGCTTGAATATCTGCGGCGAAGGCGGCGAGCAGTTGCTCAAGGATGTGGACATCCATTGCGCGCCGGGAACGTTCACGGCGATTGTCGGTCCGTCGGGCGCGGGTAAAAGTACTCTGCTGGCCTTGCTGGGGCGTGGCATGGACCCGCAGACCGGCGCAGTACGACTCGGCCAGGTGGACATTCGCCAGCTAAGCGAACACACCTTGGCCAACCACCTCACGCAAGTGTTCCAGAACAGCGGGCTGTTTGCCGGCAGCCTGCTGTGGAATGTCAGCATGGCCCGGCCGCAAGCCACGCCTGCGCAACTGCAACACGCCGCCAAGGATGCTGCATTGGATGAGGTGCTCAGCAGCCTGCCGCAGGGTTGGCACAGTGAGGTAGGGCCGGGCGGCGCATTACTCTCGGGCGGCCAGCGGCAACGGGTCGGCCTGGCGCGCGCGCTGCTGTCCCCGGCGCCGATCCTGTTGCTTGACGAACCCACCGCCAGCCTCGATGCGCGCTGCGAAGCACGGGTCAATCGCAGCCTGCAGGCGCTGCATGGCAGGCGCACCGTGGTGTTGGTGTCGCACAACCCGACGTTGGTGCGCGGTGCCGATCAGATCCTGGTGCTGGAAGGCGGCAGCGTCAGCGGCTGCGGCAGTCATGAGCATTTGCTGGCCACGCACCGCTGGTATGCGCAGTTCGTCGAGCAAAACCTGCCGGGCAGCCATTGAAAAAGTCCCTTAATCGAAAAGTCGCAGCGTTCGTTTAAACGATACTAATGCGAATTATTATCGATAAAGAGGCTGGGCAATGTCACACCGGGGAGCAACAAAGGCGGGGCGGGGTTTCCAACGTAATGGGGCGCAACTGGGGATGGTGCTGGTGCTGGGCCTGAGCCCGTTGGCACAGGCGATTGCGACCGTGCAATTGCCTGACATCAAGGTCGCGGGTGACGACACCTCGGGCGAGGTGACCCCGCCCGGCGTGACCACCATCGGCAAGCTACCGCTCAAACTGCGGGAAACGCCGCAGTCGGTGAGCGTCATCGACCATGAGCGCATCGAGCAGCAAAACCTGTTCAGCCTCGATGAAGTGATGCAGCAGGCCACTGGCGTGACGGTGCAGCCGTTCCAGTTGCTGACCACCGCGTACTACGTGCGTGGCTTCAAGATCAACTCTTTCGAACTGGATGGCGTGCCGGCGATGCTCGGTGAAACCGCCGGTTCGCCTCAGGACATGGCGGTGTATGAGCGCGTCGAAATCCTGCGTGGCTCCAATGGTTTGCTGCACGGCAGCGGTAACCCGGCGGCCACGGTCAACCTGGTGCGCAAGCGCCCACAAAAGGCATTCGCCGCCAGCACCACCCTCAGCGGCGGCACCTGGGACCGTTACCGTGGCGAAGTGGATGTCGGCGGGCCGCTGACCCAGACTGGCAACGTGCGTGGGCGTGTGGTGGCGGCCTACGAGGATCGCGACTACTTCTACGATGTCGGCAAGCAAGACACCCAGTTGCTCTACGGCATCACCGAATTCGACCTGAGCCCCGACACCCTGCTGACCCTGGGCGCGCAATACCAGACCATCGATTCGGTGACCAACATGGCCGGCGTGCCCATGGCCAAGGACGGGTCGAGCCTGAACCTGTCGCGCTCCACCTATCTGGACGTGGACTGGGACCGCTTCAAGTGGACCACGCGCCGGGTGTTCGGCTCTCTCGAGCATCAATTGGATCACGACTGGAAAGCCAAGGTCGCCGCCGAATACCAGGATGCCGACTCAAGCCTGCGCTATGCCGGTGCTTTTGGCGCCATCGACCCGCTCACCGGCGATGGCGGTGGCTTGATGGGCGCTGCGTATAAATTCAGCAGCACCCAAAAGAGCGTGGATGCCTCGGTCAATGGGCCGTATTCGTTGTTTGGCCGCAGCCATGAGTTGCTGTTGGGCACCAACTACAGCCACGGCGAAACCGAGCAGCGCACCGCCCAGTTCACCACGCCGCTAAACGTGCCGGTGAATGTCTATCGCTGGGACCCGAGCAGTGTGCCCAAACCCGGGATCGGCGCCTACACATCGCCCGGTTCCACGACGACCACCTCCAAGGGCGTCTACGCGCTGACCCGCTACAAACTGCTCGATCCGCTGACCCTGGTCATCGGCGGCCGGGCCAGTTGGTGGGACCAGAACGCGCCGACCAGCCACTTCACCCCCGGCCGGGAAATAACCCCGTATGGCGGCTTGATCTGGGACTTTGCGCAGAACTGGTCGTGGTACGCCAGCTACGCCGAGGTCTACCAGCCGCAGACCGGGCAAACCTGGAGCGGCGACCTGCTCAAACCGGTGGAGGGCAAGACCTATGAAACCGGGATCAAGGGCGAGTTGGCGGACGGGCGTTTGAATGTGTCGCTGGCGGTGTTCCGTATCGACCTGGAGAACAATCCGCAGGTCGATCCGGACCACCCGGGTGTGGGGCCGACCACCTATTACATCAGCGGCGGCAAGGTTCGCAGCCAGGGCTTCGAGCTGGAGAGCAGCGGTTATATCACCCCCGAATGGAACGTCTCCGCCGGTTATACCTACACCAGCACCGAGTACCTCAAGGACACCAACGCTTCGGGTGAGCGCTATGCCAGCTTCACGCCGCGCCACATGGCGCGGGTGTGGACCCAGTACGAGTTGCCGTGGCAGGACCGCCGCTGGAGCGTCGGTGCCGGCGTGCAGGCGCAAAGTAATTACTCCACCCAATCCGGCGCTGTGACCCTGGAGCAGGGCGGCTATGCCTTACTCAATGCGCGGGTCGCCTACCGCATCGACGAGCATTGGACTGCCGCGGTCAACGGCAACAACCTGGCGGACCGCAAGTACTACCAGAGCCTGTCCAACGTCAATTGGAACAACCGCTATGGCGAACCGCGCAGCCTCAATCTGACCCTGCGAGGTACGTTCTGATGGCCGCGCCGGCCCTCGGTTCCTGGCCGCTGCGCATTTGTCTGGCGCTGGCGGGCAGTGTGCTCAGCAGCCTGCAACTGGCCGTCCTGCTGGCGCGGCATTATCCGTGGGGCGGTGGGCTGGAGCGGCTGTATGCCGGCGTGTTCCTGGGCTTGGGGTTTCTGGTGACGGTGCTGCTGTGGTCGTTGCTGGCGCCGGATCGCAAGCGCGTGGTGTATCGCTCCAGCGTCTGGCTGCTGCTGTTTACGCCCTGGCTGCTTTGGGATGGAGCCTGGCGATGAACCTGATGGGCGCACCGAGGGCATTGGTTCAGCGTGTACACGCCGGGGCAGGCGGGGTGTTTGGGGTACTGCTGTTCGTGATCCTGCTGACGGGGGCGTGGAGCATGGCCCATGAAGACTTGCGCGCCTGGTTTCGCGGCCCGGCGGCGTTGGCTCACGGGCCGGCGCTACCGGTCGCGCAATGGCCGGCTATCGCTCGCGAGCGCGGCCTGGCGCTCGGTGAATTGCGCATTCGTTTGCCGGACAGTAGCCACTCGGTGGTCGAGTTGTGTGCATCGCCCAAGGACTGCACGGTCGCCTTGGACCCCGTCAGCGGCCGTGAGCTGGCGTCAGGCAACGCGGCGGATATCCTGTTCAACCTGCACAAAAGTCTGTTCATCGGTTTTCCCGGCCGGATTTTGATCAGCTTGTTGGGCGTGGTGTTGTTGCTGATGATCTGGGCAGGCAGTGCATTACACAGTGGGCGCCTGCAAGACCTCAAGCGCCTGCGGCGCGACCGTGGGGCACGGGTGTTCGCCCATGACTTGCACAGCCTGATCGGCCGTTGGTGCGGGCCCTGGTTGCTGCTGTTTGGTATCACTGGCGCGTTGTCCGGCCTGGGGGCGCTCGGCACCTTGGGTCTTGCCGCGCAGGCGTTCCCGGGCGCGCCGCAGCAAGCGTTCATGCAATTGCTGGGGGCGCCGCCGCAGGTCGACCGAACAACGGCTTCGGCGCCGGCGGTCGATCTGGATCAGTTGCTGCGCGAGGACGCCGTCGCCCATCCGGGGTTCTCTGCTCAAAACGTCGCCTTGCACCACTGGGGTGAGCCGGATGCCTGGGTGGAAGTGAGTGGTATCCAACAAGGCCTGCCCAGTACGGCCGTCTTTGAACGGCATGCCTATCGCGCCGCTGACGGCCTCGCCGTCGGCTCCAGCAGCGCCAGCGGGCGCGGTCTGTGGTTGCAGGCGTTTATTGCGGTGCAGCCGCTGCACTTTGCCGACTACCGCTGGGTGCCTGTTGGCGGGTCACTGCTGCGTGCCGTGCATTTCGGCATGGCGTTGGCGGCGGCGGGGTTGGTGCTCAGCGGCTTGTACCTGTGGCTGGAGCGTCGGCGCCTCAAGGCCGGCGGCGGTTGGCAGGTGCTACTGCGCCTGGTGATCGGCGGCGGTGGCGGGTTGCTGGCGGCCACGGCGGTATTGCTCTGCGCGGGGGCGCTGGGCAGTGCCAACCTGGCGTGGTGGTTCTGGGGCGGTTGGCTTGCCAGCCTGCTGCTGGCCTGCCTGATGCCCCCCAGGCGTCAACCTCTGCACCTGCTGCTGGCCGTGACGGGCCTGGGCTTCCTGGCGGCGGCGCTGCTGCACCTGGCCGGCAGCCTGAAACAAGGCAGCGTGCCGCTATGGCCCATCGATCTTGTGTTGCTGCTGTGCGCGGCCAGTGCCCTGTGGGCATTGCGGCGCCTGATTTCTTTTACGCGCGCGGCACGGGCTGCCGCCGCCAATGTTGCCTGAGGGGAGACTTGTAATGCTGGATCTGTTGAAACATTGGCGCATGGTGCTGACCTTTGCACTGTTGTACCTGTCCCAAGGCATTTGCTTCGGCATCGCCATGGACGCCTTGCCGACCCTGCTGCGTCATGACGGCGCGGCGCTCCACGCCTTGGCCTTCCTGCCGTTGGTGGGGATACCGTGGGTGGTCAAGTTCCTCTGGGCGCCCCAGGTGGATAACCATTGGAGCCCACGCCTGGGACGGCGCCGCAGTTGGATCATTCCCATGCAGATACTGGTGCTGCTGTGCATTGCCTGCCTGGCAAGCATCGGCCTGCGCGTCGAGACGGCAGGCATCGCCGTGGGCCTGCTGATTGTTGCCTCGCTGGCCAGCGCCACCCAGGACATCGCCACCGACGGCATGGCGGCCGAGTACTTTAGCGGCAACATGCTCGCGCGGATTAACGCCATCCAAGTGGGCGGCACCATGGTCGGCTTCTTCGTTGGCGGCGCCGGTACCTTGCTGCTTAGCGGCTACCTGGGGCAAACCAGCGCGTTCAGTCTGCTGGCTTTGGTGCCGTTGTTGAGTCTGGTGTGCGTCGGCTGGCTGCACGTGGCACCGGCCAAGGAAAAACAGCCAGATGTGGCGCATGCCTCATTATGGCGGTTTATCAAGCGGCCGAAGGCGCTGGCGCTGGTGGTACTCGCCTTGTTGTCGGCCATGACGTCAGTGTCGGGTTTTGGCTTGTCAAAGCTGTTCCTGAATGACGCCGGTTGGTCCTTGCAGGCTATCGGCCAACTGGGCATGAGCGGCGGCGTGGTCACCATCGTCCTCGGCTGCGGCGGTGGTGCGTGGTTGATCCGGGTGTTGGGGCTGTGGCCGACGTTCATCCTGGCGGTGGGCATGGCCGGCGCTGCCGCGTTGACCTGGCTGCTGCAAGCCAACGGCATGCTTGCCACGCAAACCGGACTGATCTGGTTGGCCGTGGGCCTGGGCTCGTTCGCGACCGGCGCCACCTCGGTGGTGATCATGACTGCCTCCATGGCCTTCGCCGCGCAAAGCGACCAGGCCGGTACGGACATGACCGCCGTGCAAAGCACGCGTGATCTGGGGGAAATGCTGTCTTCGACCTTGCTGGTGGGGTTGACTGCGCAGGCGGGGTATAGCGGTGGGTTTCTTGCGGGGATGGTGATGGCGATCCTGGCGTCGTTGGTGGCGTTGAATGTGTCACGTCACCGTGTGGGGGAAAGAGCCGCGGGCTGATTGATAGGTTGGGCGATCGTCAAAGGCGCTCAACGGGTCAATCAGTGCGAGCGCTCGTGATCTTCCGACATCAAGCGTGCGGCGCGGAGCCGCAGTGAGTGCGCGCCTGCTGGCGTTATAAAAGGGGTACATACAAGCCTGATATTGTTCCGTAGGATGCTCCCGCCAGGACGCTACTACAAATCAATAGCCCGTCGATCGAGCTGTTAGCGCCCAACGTGCCCATGAGGGGCCTTTTGGGCCCACGTGTTCGCTACCCAGCGCGCTTTGATTGACTCGACGGGACCTCGGCCTAAATGTCTTATCTTGAATCTGGCGATTGTCCGGTGACCTTCAGGCAATCGAAGAAGGTGATACTGGCGACAGTCGTTGGCAATGGCCTGGTGATCTACGACTTCACGGTATACAGCTTTTCTGCCGTGATCATTGGCAAGCTGTTTTTCCCATCGGACAGTTCGTTCGCCTCGTTGCTGATGGCATTGTTGACGTTTGGCATCGGTTTCGCGATGCGCCCGCTGGGCGCAATCGTGATCGGCAACCTCGCCGACCGCAAAGGGCGAAAAGCCGGCTTGAATGTCACCAACCTATTGATGGCAGCCGGTACCGCCTTGATCGCGTTCATGCCGACGCATGCATCGATCGGCGTCACCGCAACGGTGTTGCTGGTGCTCTCGCGGTTGCTGCAAGGGTTCGCGACCGGAGGGGAGATCGGCGTGTCGTCCGTGGTGCTGATGGAGCTGGCGGCGCGCAATCAACGCTGCTATCTGGTCAGTTGGCGTTCTGCCAGCCAGGCGGCCGCGGTTTTGGTGGGGGCGGTTGTCGGTGCCACCACGACCGCATTGCTGACTCCCGAACAGTTGCTGGCCTGGGGCTGGCGTATTCCTTTCGTGCTTGGGCTTTTGATTGCGCCGTTTGGGTGGTTCATTCGGCGCAATATGGTGGAGACAACACGGAGTGGTATCCAGTCGCCGTCGCTGCGTGTCTTGCTGAAAAACCACCGCCCCCAGCTATTGCTGGGGATCTTGATGATGGCAACCCCCACCGCAAGCATCTACCTGATGGTGCTCTACATGCCGACCTATCTGGTCCGCACGTTAGGCCTGTCGCCGAGCATGAGCTTGCTTTCGGCGTGCTTTTCCAGCGCGATGCTGTTCATTGCCGCGCCATTGTTTGCGCGGTTCGCCGACCGGCTGCCGCGACGCAAGCCGACCCAATACGTGACGATGATCCTCAGCATCCTGTTGGTCTATCCGGTGTTCCTGGCCTTGACCCATGGGGTCGGCGAGCTGGCTTCCTTGCTGATCATCGGCATCTATTCGGCTGTCGCGATGGGCAACAACGGCGTCGCTACCGTCATGATCATGGAGGCTTTTCCGGCGCATCACCGGGCCACGGGGATGTCGATGGTCTACAGTTTCGGCGTGACGATTTTCGGGGCGTTCTGCCCGTTTTTTGTGACGTGGTTGATCGGAGTTACCCAGAACGCAATGGCGCCTTCCTGGTATCTGCTGGGCGCGCTATTGGTCAGCCTGTTCGCACTGCTGAAATTTCCAGCGCGCCAGCCGGCTCACTGATCGATTCGGCCAGCGACGTTACGGTGCCCCGGCATAGCGTTGCCCATTCGCTGTGCAGCCATCAGGCGATGGTCCTGCGGCGCCAGGTCATAGCGACGACGAAACGCGCGGGTAAACGCCGATGCGCTGTTAAAGCCCAGGCTGTAGGCGATCTCAATCACCTGGCGGTCAGGATAGCGCACCAGTTCGTCCGCGGCTTCACGCAGGCGGCAGTTGAGGATGTAACGACCCAACCCTCCTTCATGCTGGAACAGACGGTAGAGCGTGGCGCGAGGTAGCTGCATGGCCATCAGCACGTACTCTGGCGTCAGCCAGGGTTGATACAGGTTGTTCTGCACATAACGCCTGGCTTTATCGAACATCGCACTGCGCGCCGCCGCCCGCACGTGCCCACCCAGCTTGGCCTGTTTCGAGAAGGCTGCGAGCATGAGTTGAACGGCGGTATCGAATGTCGACGCGGCCTCGGCGCTGCTGATAACCGGCAGTTTTCTGGAAAACGCCTCGACGTGCTCGATCATCAATTGGGTCATAGGCGTCGTATTCTCGAAGACACGCCCGTGGATCGACTCGGCATGCGGCAGCGCCGCTTCCACCACCGGGCGCGAGACAAAGAAGGTCAATACGCGGCAACGCCCCCGGCTCATTTTGATCGGCTGGTTCATGTCCATGGCAACGATGCTCGCCCTGGCGGACGCGCCATGTTCCTGAGGGCCGCCTCGAATGGACTCCATTGCGCCTTGGGTGAAGACCTGGAAAACATAGTCCCGGACCTTGTCGGTAGAGATGCGCGCAATCGAACGGTCGAGCAACAAGGCGTCGCTTGAGCAGTCGGTGAAGACGCGATCACCCAATTTGTAGCGGTCAATGCTCGCGTTGAAGGGCGTGGTGGTTGCGTGGGATGTAGGCAGGACGTCGATGACGTGTCCGACCCGATCACGCCAGGCCAGCAGTTGGTTGGCAACCGGCTCGGCGCTGACCTCGAAGTGATCATGGGCGTGCCTGGAGCCGACGTGTTTAGGGGCGCATATCAGTGAGGCTGGTTTGTTCATGGATTCACTACAACCCGGAAAGCCTATGTTCACGCCCCGTGAACAGGCGTTGCATCTTCCCACTGTACGTCCGTGCTGCCTAGCGGCAGCCAGTCAGAATGGGTTGTTGTGCTCCTTATAACCGGTTTCTCCATGAAAGTAATGACAATCCCTCTTGTATCCAACTTGTTGCGCACTTTCTGGCGGCGGCAAGAGCGGGGCCGGGCGCCTGAAAATAATTGAAAAGTTGCAACGCAGGGTCAAGCCATCTGCAAGGCGCTTGATAGATTGACGCGAATTCGAATTTGACAGCGTTTATGTGTTTCCACGCTGTGAACGCGTGCGCTTGTTTCTCAAGCAAAGTGCGCTGGGTATTGGTCTTGTTATTTTCGGCGCGATGATCTGAACGGGTACGTTAAACCGGCGAGTACTTCAGGTGTTCACCCGATGGCCCCGGCGCCTTGGCTGACACATGCTTGTCCGACGCTTCAACGCGCGGGGCTTTGGCTTGGCGGATTACAGCCGCGGTGGGCGGAATTTCAGGCCTTGGATCAATCAATGAAGATCGTCACCGCTGCATAAATCAACCCGGCATCGGCGGCGATTTTTTTTACGCGGCAACGATGTATCAAACAACCTATTGAAGTAAGGAGTAACGGATGAGTTGCCTCGACCGGGAAGTAGGTTCGTTTGCGATCAGTTTGACTCATCCTGCAGGCGTTAATCCTCGGGAAGGGCTGGCTTTTTCCCTCGCGCAAATCGAAGTGGATAAATTGAACAATATCCACGCCGAGTCCGGAGTGGATTGGCAGAAAGTCGCCGATGCCTGTGTAAAAGTGCTGCGAGAAGAGGGCAAGGACTTTAATGCCGCGGTCTGGTTGTTATGTGCCTGGACCACTCTGCAAGGCATTTCCGGCCTGGCGACCGGCGTGCATATAGTGCGCGAAATGCTCGAGTTGTATTGGGAGACCCTGACCCCGCCGCCGGCTCGATTGCGTGCCCGGCGCAACCAGGCCGAGTGGATGCTCGAGTGGCTCGCCGTCAAACTTGAAGCCAACTTCGAAGCGGTGCCCGGAGAACAATTGGCGCAGTTGCTCGAAGACTGGGACGCCATCGATCGCCATTGGCGCGACCGGGACGCCGACGGCCCGAGTTTTTTTGCGTTGCGTCGTCGCCTATCGCAGTTGCCCGTGCAAGCGGGTGTCGAGCCAATAGCGGTGACGGCGGAAGAGGTTCCAGCGGCAGTCGATGCGCCTACAGCGCTCCCGACGCCGGTTGCGCACGCCCCTTCGGCGCCGCTCCCGGCCCTTGTGCCGGCTCCGCCATTGGGCCGTCTTGAGAGCGATGAAGCCATCGAGAACGCGGTCAATAGCGTGTTTGCCTCGCTTGCACCGCTGCTGGGGTTTTGCCTGGAGTCTCGGGCGACCTTGCCGTTGCTGTTTCGCCTCAATCGCCAATTGGCGTGGACGACCCTGGAGCAGGTCCCTCCTGCGCAAGGCTACACGACACGCGTGCCGCCGCCTTCGGACGCGGAACTCGAAAGTTTCAGCCGCTTGCAGAGCGTTGGCGAGCCGCTGGACATCGTGCGTTTTTGCGAAGGTCGGTTACCAAGTTATCCGTGCTGGCTGGACCTCAATCGGGCCAGTCACGCCGCGCTCTTGAGGCTCGGTTCGGCGGCGCAGGCCGGTGCTGCCAGCCTGGCCCTGGAAACCCGTCATTTTCTGGCGCGCCTGCCGGCGCTGGTCGAGCTGACATTCGCCGACGGCCAGCCGTTCGCCGATGGCGCGACCCGCAGTTGGCTCGAAGGTTTGGCACCGACGGCCGGCAGCGGCGCCACGGATGGGCTGCAAACGCTGATCGATGAAGTCGCGCGTGATGCCGCCGAAGGCCGTTTGAACGAAGCGTTGGCGCGTTTGCAGAGCGCCGTGCGAGAGGCCGGCAGCGGCCGCGAGCGGTTTCGCCTGCGCGCTGCCCAATGCCATCTGCTACAGCGTTTCGACCCGCGCGCTCAGTTGGGTGTTGCCTTGGATGTGTTGCTCCAGGAAGCGACGGAGCAGGGCCTCGATCGTTGGGAGCCGGAGCTGGTCCGGCCGTTGTTGGAGTTGGCACTGGCGCATGACGACGGCGGTTCGAGAGCGCTGTGGGCGCAACAGTTGGCTGCAATGGATTTGCCGGCGTTCTGGCGTTTGGCCAGCCCGCCGGCAAGTTGAATGGGCAACAGGCAATACCTGGCAGGCGTGTGCATATCCATGCCATGAGTTTTCTAACGGCTGCGTTGAGCGAGTCCGGTAAACAGGAGTGAGATTTAATGGCTAGTGAAGGTTCGGTCGCGCCTAAAGAGCGCGTCAATATTGTTTACAGCTCTGACACCGGCGGCGCGCAGGAACAGGTCGAGCTGCCGCTCAAGCAACTGGTGATCGGCGACTTCACCTTGCGTGAAGACGACACGCCGGTTGAAGACCTCAAACCGATCCGCGTCGACAAAGACAACTTCACCGATGTGCTCAAGGGCCAGAACCTGAGCCTGCAGTTGGCGGTACCCAATCATCTGGCGGAAAACGCGCCGGAGGACGAGCAGATCCCGGTCTCGCTGACCTTCCAGTCCATTCGCGATTTTGAGCCGGATGCCATCGTGGCCCAGGTTCCCGAGTTGCAGCAACTGATCGCCCTGCGGGATTCGCTCAAGGCCTTGAAAGGGCCGATGGGTAACTTGCCGGAGTTTCGCAAGCAGCTGCAGGCCCTGATGAACGATGACGGGGCCCGCGAGCGTTTGCTCTCGGAACTTGGCGTAAAGGACAAGGAATAACCCATGAGCGAAGAAAAGAGTCAGGCAGCGAGCACGACCGGCCAGGCGGTCGAGTCGGTTTCCCTGTTGGATCAGTTGGTGGAAGCGACGCGCGTCAAGCCGGGCGACGAGGCGTATGCCGTCACCCGTCAGGGCCTCGAAGCGTTTGTCACCGAACTGCTCGAGCCGGCCCGGCAGGCCGAGAAGGTCAGCGCCGGGTTGATCGACGACATGATCGCCACGCTGGATGCCAAGCTGTGCCGGCAGGTCGACGCGATCATTCACCACCAGCAGTTCCAGAAGCTGGAGTCGTCCTGGCGCTCGCTGAAGTTTCTGGTCGACCGCACGGATTTTCGCGAGAACAACAAGCTGGAAATCCTCAGCGTGTCCAAAGAGAAGCTGCTCGAAGATTTCGAGGATGCGCCGGAGATCACCCGTTCGGGTCTGTACAAGGCGGTGTACACCGCCGAGTTCGGCCAGTTCGGCGGCCAGCCGTTCGGCTCGATCATCGGTAACTACGAGTTCAACCCCGGCCCGCAGGACATGAAGTTGCTGCAGTCGGTCGCCGCGATTTCGGCCATGTCCCACACGCCCTTCATCGCCGCGGCCGGCCCGCAGTTCTTCGGCATCGACAGCTTTGCCGACCTGCCCAATCTCAAGGATCTGCAAGCCGTCTTCGAGGGGCCGCAGTTCACCAAATGGAATGCCTTTCGTGAAAGCGACGACGCGCGTTTCGTTGGCCTGACATTGCCGCACTTCCTGCTGCGCACGCCCTATGGCGAAGACACGGTCCCCGCCAAGACGTTCCGCTACAACGAGAACGTCGGTGGCGGCAACCAGGACTTCCTGTGGGGCAACGCTGCGTTTGCCTTTGCCAGTCGCCTGTCCGACAGCTTTGCCCAGTACCGCTGGTGCGCCAACGTCATTGGCCCACAGGGTGGCGGCACCGTCGGTGATTTGCCGATCTACAACTACGAGGCCATGGGCGAAACCCAGACCAAGATCCCGACCGAAGTGCTTATTTCCGAGCGTCGCGAGTTCGAGCTGGCCGAGCAGGGGTTTATCGCACTGACCATGCGCAAGAACACCGATAACGCGGCGTTCTTCTCCGCCAACTCGTGCCAGAAGCCCAAGTTCTTCGGCAATGACAAAGAAGGCAAGGAAGCCGAGCTGAACTACAAGCTGGGCACCCAACTGCCGTACATCTTTGTGGTCAGTCGCCTGGCCCATTACATCAAGGTCATCCAGCGCGAAAACATCGGCACCTGGAAAGAGCGTGGCGACCTGGAGTCCGAACTCAACACCTGGATTCGCCAGTACGTGGCCGACATGGATAACCCCGCCGCCGGTGTGCGCAGCCGTCGCCCACTGCGTCAGGCGGAGATTACCGTCAGCGACGTCGAAGGCGATCCAGGCTGGTACCGCGTCGGTTTGAAAGTCCGTCCGCACTTCAAGTACATGGGCGCGTCTTTCACGCTGTCGCTGGTGGGCAAGCTCGACAAGAGCTGATCGGTAGCGCGAATGGGCAACGCCGCCGTTGCCCATTCAGGTGTTCACCCGAGGGTCATTGCCTCGGCGTTTCCATAAGATGGATTCAACGCAGCGAGACAGGGCCAGAGGCGCTGATCGATGCCTGAAAACTCACTGATTAAACCCGGAGTACACGTTATGCCAATGCCATGCTACTTGAGTATCGAAGGCCAGAACCAAGGCAAGATCGAAGGTTCCAGCACGGTTACCGGTCATGAAGGAAAGATCCTTGTTCAGGCCGTCGAACACCTGATCGATATTCCCAAGAACCCGCAGACCGGCCTGCCTGCCGGCAAGCGTGTCCACCAGGGCATGACCCTGACCAAGGAAATCGATAAGTCTTCTCCAAAGCTGCTGCAAGCCCTGACTTCCGGCGAGCAGCTCAAGTCTGTTGTGTTGGAGTTCTATCGGATCTCGCCTAAAGGCACCGAAGAAAAGTACTACACCATCACCCTGAGCAATGCCGTGCTCGTTTCGGCCCGCACCTGGGTGCCGAACGTGTTGAGCCCTGAGTTCAAGCAAATGGGCCATATGGAAGACATCGGCATCACCTACGAAAAAATCGTCTGGACCTGGGTGCCGGACGGTATCGAAGCCGAAGACTCGTGGTTGGCGCCAAAAGCGTAAGCCAGGCTCGACAGTTCAATGCCGCCCTGGTCCAGGGCGGTGTTCTTGTTATTGCAGAAGGTACACCGCGTTGAGAGAAAAGCGATTGCTGGAGCGCATCACAAGCCTGCAGGCCGAAACCGGTCGCACGCACCTGACCCAGGCTGAAGTGTTGACGCAGTCGATCGTCCAGCATCTGCAACGCATTTTGAATACCCGGCGCGGCAGCGTGCCGATTGACGCCGAGTTTGGCGTACCCGACTTCACCAATCTGGCCGGTTCGTTTGCGACCGGCGAGACCACGCAAATAATCGAGAACATGACGCGCATGATCGCCCGCTACGAGCCTCGCTTGAAATCGCCGCGCATTCTGGTCGCCGAAGGTGCCCAGGAAGTGTTGTCGCTGAGTTTCAGTCTTGAGGGCGTGGTGTCGATCGACGATCGGGACATTCCTATTCACCTGGCAACGCGTGTGTCTTCGGACGGTCGCGTGTCCCTGGCGATGCACTAAGTCATGCTCAACAGCCATTATCAAAGTGAACTCAACCAACTGCGGCGTCTGGCCGATGAGTTTGCCCGCCGCAACCCGGCCCTGGCGCCGCTGCTGGGGGTGGACTCGGCCAATGACCCGGACGTCGAACGCTTGCTCGAAGGCGTGGCGTTTCTTACCGGGATGGTTCGCCAACGGTTGGACGACGAGTTTCCCGAGTTCATTCAAGAGTTGGCGCAGCTGCTCTATCCCCATTACCTGCAACCGTTGCCCTGCCTGACGCTGCTGCAATTTCAGCCGCGCACGGCATTGCAGGAGGTTACGCGTATCGAGCCCGGCTGCGAAATTGCCTCGGTGCCGGTCGATGGCCAGCGCGTGCGCTTTAGCAGTACCGCGGCGGTCGACCTGGAGCCGCTGCAACTGCTCGGCAGCCGCTGGGACGGCGGCGCCGGTGAAGAGCGCAGCCTGGTCCTGGACTTCGCTTTTACCACCGCTGACCCGAATAGCTGGCTGGCCGACAGCCTGCGTTTCTATCTGGGGGATGGCCTGGTCGATGGCTCCAAGTTATTGCGTCTGTTGCAGCTCAACCTGCGCGAGATTCGTATCTCTGCGCAAGAGCAGCCCATGACGGTGTTGCCGGCCAGCCATTTGCGTGGCCTGGGATTCGATGCGAGCAACGCCTTGCTGCCGTTTCCCGATACCGCGCACCCGGCCTATCGGTGCCTGCAGGAATACTTCGCGCTGCCCGAGAAATTCCTGTTTATCGAGCTTCGCGGCTTCAAACAGTGGCGAGCCAGAGGCGCAGACGGGCGCTTCAGCGTGCGCCTGATGTTCGAGAACCTGCCGGACTGGACACCGAACCTGTCGGCCAACAGCTTTTTGCTGGGGGTGACGCCGGCGATCAATCTGTTCGCCCAGGATGCACACCCGCTGCGCATCGACCACAAGCAAGTCGACTATCGCATCCAGCCTGCCGACCATGGTCAGCGCATGAGCATGCGGATTCATTCGGTGCTCAAGGTCAGTGCTTATTCCGCTGGAGGCGGGGAGCGGCTGCTGGAGCCGTTCAATACCTTCTCGCAGCGCGACACCTATAACCTGCGCATCCGCGCCTCGAGCATCGATGCCCAAGGTTATGACCACTATCTGAGCCTGCCCTACAGCGAAGGCAAAGTGCCGGGCGAGATGACCTTGTCCATCGGCTTGCTCTGCACCAATGGCAAGCTGCCAGAAAGCCTGCGCCTGGGGGATTTGAACCAGCCCACCGACAACACGCCGCCCAGGGTCGAATTCAAGAGCATTCGCGGCATTACGCCGTGCCAGCCGCCCAAGTTCGACGACAAGTTGCTGTGGCGCATGCTCTCGCAGCTCAATGCCAACCACTTCCGCCTGGCCGATCGCGACTACCTGCGCGGCCTGCTCGCGCTGTATCTGCCGAGCGTCGGCGAAGGGGCCCAGGATGCCAACCAGCGGCGCATCGATGCCATCGAAAAAGTCACCGTCAGCCACGAGCGGCGTTTTATTCGCGGGTTGCCGATCGAAGGCAGTGTGGTCCGGGTCGAGTGCCGGGGCGACTATTTCCTCAGCCCCGGCAATTTCTACCTGTTCGGCTGTGTGCTGGATGAGTTTTTCGCCGGCTGTACGGCCATCAACAGCTTTACCGCCTTCACGCTGTTCGACAGCGTCAACCACGAGACCTTGAAATGGCCAGCGAAGATCGGGCACCAACGCCTGTTGTGATCGATCCGCTGCTCGATGACGGCGGCGAGTTCGGGTTTTTCCAGGCCTTGCGCCTGTTGCGCCTACGTTTTCCGAGCGAAAAACACTTCGTCGACAACGTGCGGGTCCGGCCGCGGCTGGGGCTCGGGTTTCCGCTGCGGGATATCGAAGGGATCGAGCAGGACGACGACGGTCGCTATCGGATCGAGGCCAACTTCTTCGGGCTGTATGGCGTCACTTCGCCGTTGCCGACGTTTTACACCGAAGACCTGATCGACGAGCAACTGCTGGGCCACTCTGCGGGACGTGACTTTCTCGACATCCTGCATGCCTCGCTCTATCCGTTGCTGTTCCGTGCCTGGGAAAAGCACCGGATCTGGATCGACATTACCGAGCGGCGCGACGTCAAGAGCCTGCGTCAGTTGCAGGCGCTGATCGGCATTGCGGATGCGCGTCCGGAGCAGCGCGATCAATCCACCGATTTGCTGCGGTATGCCGGGTTGTTCAACCAGTACCCGCGCTCGGCCCTGGGGCTGCAGCAGTTGGTCAAGGCGGTACTCAGCGATGTGACGGTGGAAGTCGTGCCGTGTGTCGAGACGCGCCTGCGGATCGACCGCACGGCACGCACTTACCTGGGCATGCAGTGCGGGGTGTTGGGCGAAAACAGCCTGCTCGGTCGTGAAGTCATGGACCGCAGCGGCACCCTGGATATCCGCCTGACGGCACTGAGTACCGAGCGTTTTCACGGGTTATTGCCGGGGCAGGCGCTGTATCAAAAGCTCGAACGCTTGGTGGGATTGTATTTGCAGACGCCGCTACGCAGCCGTCTGGTCATGCGTCTTGCGGCAGATAAGCAGCAGTGCGCTTCGCTGGGCGGCGGCTGGCAGCGGCTGGGCCTGGATACCTGGCTCGGTGACGGAGACACACAGGACGACGTTGTATTCATGCTGACGGCCGAACACGGACCAATGCTCGAAGAGAGGGCTCGCTAGATGATTCAGGTAGAACTCAAACCGCTGTTCGCACGGCTCAATGTGTACAGCACCAAGGCCCTGGAGAACGCGGCGGGCCAGACCCTGGCGCGCGCTCACTACGAGATTTCCCTGGAGCACCTGCTGCGCCAGTTGCTGGAAGATCCGGATGCCGATACGACGCGCATTCTCGTGCGCTTCGAGATCGATCCGATGCGCTTGCGTGCGCTGCTGGATGAGGGCCTGGCGCAGTTGAAAAACGGCAACCCGGGACGTCCGGTGTTCGCTGGCCTGCTCACCGAATGGATTCAGGACGCCTGGCTGATTGCCTCGCTGGTGGTCGGCAGCGGGCGGATTCGCGGAGGTTCGCTGCTGCTGGCGCTGGTATCGCGCCTGGGCTACTACAGCGCTGGCACGCGTTACGGCGAACTGCTCAAGCCGATTTCCACCGATGCCCTGACCGCAGAGTTCGCTCAACTGTTGGGCGGCTCCAGCGAAGGTCCGCTGGACAGCCTGCAGACCGGCGCGGCCTCTGCTTCGTTGGCCGGCGCCGGCGGCAGTGCGCCCGCAGCCGAAGACAATATCGCGCGCTTTTGCGAAGACCTGACCGCCAAGGCAGCGGCGGGGCGCATCGACCCGATTTTCGGGCGCGATGATGAGATTCGCCAGATGATCGACATCCTCGCCCGGCGGCGTAAAAACAACCCCATCGCCGTGGGCGAGCCGGGTGTGGGCAAGTCCGCCGTGGTGGAGGGCCTGGCGTTGTTGATCAGCCAGGACGAAGTCCCCGACTTCCTCAAAAACACACGTTTGCTCAGCCTGGATCTCGGTGCGCTGGAAGCGGGCGCCAGCGTCAAGGGCGAGTTCGAAAACCGCCTGCGTGGCGTCATCGAAGAGATCAAGGCGTCCACCACGCCGGTGATCCTGTTCATCGACGAAGCGCACATGCTGATCGGCGCCGGCGGCGCGGCGGGTGGCTCGGATGCGGCCAACCTGCTCAAACCCGCATTGGCCCGTGGCGAGCTGCGCACCATCGCCGCCACGACCTGGTCGGAGTACAAGAAGTACTTCGAGAAAGACCCGGCCCTGGCGCGTCGTTTCCAACTGGTCAAGCTGGACGAGCCGAGTGTCAAAACCGCAGTGTTGATCCTGCGCGGGCTCAAGGGGCACTACGAAAAAGTCCACGGGGTCAGCGTGCGCGACGACGCCATCGTCGCCGCCGCCGAATTGTCCGATCGCTACATCACCGGGCGCTTGCTGCCGGACAAGGCCGTCGACTTGCTCGACACCGCCAGCGCCCGGGTACGCATCGGCCTGGGCATCAAGCCTGCCGAGTTGGAGCGCATGGAGCGGCAGTTGTCCGGTCTGGCGCGTGAACAGAGCGCGCTGGAGCGCGACCGTGGCAATGGTTTTCCTGTGGAAGACCAGCGCCTGATAGATATCGCCGACGAACAGGCTGAGATTGACGAGCGTCGGGTGGCGCTGGAAGTCCGCTGGCTGGCCGAGCGCGACGCGGCGCTGCGCGTCCTTGAAGCACGCAAGCAACTGACCCTGCAAGCACAGGACCTGCCGGTTCCGGCCGAAGGCGAGGTAGTGCAGGTACTGGCCTCGCTGGAGGAACGTCAGGCCGAGCTGGATCAGGCCCGTGAAACCCTGGCCGCACTGCAAGGCGACGCGCCGTTGCTGTTCACCGAAGTCAGTCCCGATGCGATTGCCCAGGTGGTTTCCGACTGGACCGGCGTGCCGCTGGGCAAAGTGCTGCGCGATGCGGCGGGCGGCGTATTGGCCCTGGCCGACAACCTCAAGACGCGCATTCGCGGTCAGGACACCGCCGTCGAGCAGATCGCGGAAATCCTCAAGGCCGCGCAATCCGGCCTGCGCGATCCGCAACAGCCCTTGGGTGTGTTCCTGCTGGTCGGGCCGTCGGGGGTCGGCAAGACCGAAACCGCTCTGGCTGTGGCCGAACATCTGTTCGGCGGCGAACAGGCGATGATCTCGGTGAACATGAGCGAGTATCAGGAGAAGCACACCGTCAGCCGCTTGGTGGGTTCGCCCGCCGGCTATGTCGGCTTCGGCGAGGGCGGCATGTTGACCGAGGCGGTGCGCAAGCGTCCGTATTCGGTGGTGTTGCTCGATGAAGTGGAAAAAGCCCACCTGGACGTGGTGAACATTTTCTATCAGGTCTTCGACAAGGGCAGCCTGTCCGACGGCGAAGGGCGGCAGATCGATTTCTCCAACACCGTGGTGCTGCTGACCAGCAACCTGGCCACCGAAGAAATCCAGAACCTGTGCGTCGACGGGCGGCCCGACCCGGACACCCTCGCGGAAAAAATCCGCCCGACTCTGTCCCGGCATTTCAAACCGGCGCTGCTGGCGCGCATGACCATCGTGCCGTTCTTCACCCTGGGTGGCGCGCAACTGGCAGGTATCGTGCGCCTCAAGCTGGGCCGGCTCAGCGAGCGTCTGCTGGCGTCGTCGAAAGTCCGTCTGACGTTTGCAGAAGAGGTCGCCGACGCCATCGCCGCGCGCTGCACGGAAGTGGAGAGCGGGGCGCGCAATATCGACTTCATCCTGCGCAAAAGCCTGACGCCGCGTTTGTCTGACGTGTTGCTGGGGGCGATTGCCGATCAGCGGCCGCTGGCTGGGTTGCATGTGGCGGTGGATGCGCGCGGCGAGTGGATCATTACCACGCAAGACGTCGATGCGATCAGGTCTTTACCCGAGCGTGAAGCGCTGCTTGAGCCCCTAGAGTGACCGCTCGTTTACCGACTGAAGAACAAGGATTGATTGATGGCTCTCAATGATCATGCGCTCTGCACTTTCGGCAGCCTGGCACCCTCGCTGCTGCTCGAAACATTATGGGTACAGCAGTGGCAGGGCGAGGAACAGCTCTCTCAGCCCTATCGCTTCGAGGTTCGGCTGGCCACGATCAATCCATTGTTCGACGACGAAGCGCTGCTGGGCAACCGGGCGATATTGACCCTGAGCGATGCGTTGGGGCAGCCGCATCCCTATCAGGGCGTGGTCACGGAGGTGGATTATCTCGACGCCGATTCCTTGTATTACTACTACCGCGTGGTGCTGGAACCGCGCTTCGTGCAGTTGCGGCATTTCCGCTTTTCGGAAATCTGGCTGGACAAAAGTCTGCCGGAGCTGATTCGCGACGTGCTCAAGTTGGCCGACCTGACTGTCGAAGGGCCGGGTATGAACGGTTTGCCCGGTTCGGCGTATGACTTCGATATCCGCCTGCCGCTGGCCGATGATCCGCTGACTCAGGCGACGTTTACCTGCCAGTTCGAAGAAACCAGTTTCGCCTTTATTTCACGTCTTCTTGAATATTTCGGCGTGTATTACTTCTTTGAACAGGGGCCTGACGGCGAGGCGCTGGTGTTCTGTGGCGACCGACTGTACCAGCCGCAACTCCCCAGCCTGCTGACCTATCGCCGCCAAGATTCGGAACTGGATGTAGGCCGGGTCCTGGCGGTGGCGCGGACCTTCGAGCGCAAACTCGTGCGGCAAGCAGCGGGGGTCACGCTCCAGGACTTTTCCGCGAGCAACGCGCAGTTGAAGTTAGAGGTCAATGCTTCGGTGGCAGCTGCCAGTCTTGGCGCAGATGCCTCAACCGCACAACGAGAGGCCGTCTCTGGTTCGTCTGTATTTATCGGCGGACAAGGGTTGTATGGCGAGCACTTCGGTTCGCTCGAACAGGGGCAATGGTTGGCCAATCGCCGCGCCCAGGCCATCGGTTGCCGTCAACGGGAGTTTCATGGCAGCGGTCGAGCCACGGGGTTGCGCGCCGGTTATCCGATGCTGTTAGTCGGCCACCCGCGTCCGCTGTTCAATGCCGGTTATCAGGTGATTGAAGTTCACCACGACGGTTATCAGCCGTTGCCGGGCCTGGGGTCGGAGGGGGAAGGGCCGGGGCAGGGGATCAACACGCGGTTTATCGCCTTGCCCGGCGACGTGCAGTTCCGCGCACCCTGTGTGACACCGCGGCCTTATGTGCAGGGCGTGCTCAGTGCGGTGGTGGATGGTGATGAAGATACCGGTCGGCCGCTGCTCAATGAGCATGGTTGCTACAGGGTGAGTTTCCCGTTCATTCGCGGTGAGAAGAATGCGACGCGTGGTTCGGCCTGGTTGCGTATGGCCACGCTGTCCAGTGGTTCGAGCCACGGCATGAATTTCCCGCTGCTCAAAGGCACGGAAGTGCTGGTTTCGTTCTTGGGCGGCGACCCGGACCGTCCGGTGATCACCGGTAGTGTGCCCAACTCCGAGAATCCCAATGTGGTCACCGGCGAAAACGCGACCCAAAGTGGCTTGAGCACTCCCGGTGGGCATTTGTTTGCGATGGAAGACAGCCCGTCCGGGCCGATGATGAAGATGGGGGCGTCCACCGGTTGTAGTTTTACCTTGGGTGAGGGCGATGTCAGTGGGGCGCATTTGCGCACGGACAAGCATATGCAGCTGGCGTCCAGTTCGTATAAGCATCAGGTGCCAGGTGTTTATTGGCAATCCATAGGGGGAGGGCATGCGCCGGCCCCGGTGGCGGGGACGAGCTCTTCAGAGAGTTTGATGGGTGCCAACTTTAAAGATCGGCTTGCCACTCCCGCAAGTAGCAGCAAGCTTGCCTCCGCGCCAAGCACAACAAATAGCGCATCAGAGAAAAGCGGATTTGATAATTTCAAAGACGCAATAACCAACCCAAAACTGAGCACAAAATTAGACGTTACAACTTCAATGCTTCAATTGAAGGGTGACGTAAATATAGCCAGCGGAAGTCTCTCTCTCTACGGGGTTGGCGTGTCAGTGAAACTTGGATTGGTTTCGCTTTCGGCTGACTACAGTCTGTATAAGAAAAGCGTTGGCAACAGTGCCTGGGAGTATCATAAGGCGAGTATTAAAAATTCAGAATATCTGAAAGGAATGCATATAGTTCGAGCGTCCAACTCAAAGATGGAGTTGAAGAATACAGATATTTACTGCCATGAAAATGTAACTTCATATGAGATCAAGCTGGGTGGGAATAGCATACTTATCAATGCGGCAGGGATTGTCATAAAGTCGGACAAGATTATACATCTTGAAGGCCAGGTGCATGTTACTGGTGATGTTCTTGTGGATGGGGACTTAGAAGTTTGCGGTAACGCCTTTTTTAATAAGTTCATGAGAGTCAGCGGCACTATAGTGGGTGCAACGATCACGTCGGATCAAGTACAGGAATTTCCGTGTTTTGAACTAGCCCCCAGCCCCAGCCTGTTAAGTCTGAAGCTAGCATCACGCCCAAGTCTTGCTGCGGTGAAAGTGGCCGCGGGCGGAGCCAATGCGGTTGTAAACGGCGCCGTTGACCTGCTTGATGGCGCCGCCGATGCGGTCGCGGCAGCGGGCGATGCTGCTGCGCCGCCCGCTGCCGCGCCGTGATACGGAAAAAAAGAGGCGTAAGTTTCCTATTCGGAGAGTCCGATGCAGCTCAAATGTGAACAGGCCAGCCTTTTATTGCTCGCCAATGCCAAACCACTGGACCTTCATTGCGTGGTCGTCACCCTGGGTCTGCTGGTGGACGCTGAAGATCAGGTAATGGCCGCTGGGGAAACTTGGGCCTGGTTAACCGAGCGACTTGGCAAGCAGATGCTTGATCGGGGTTTAAAGAAAAGTCGAGGCACATTTGCCGTACAGGGTAAGGCTTATCCGTTGACCGATGTGCAACGGGGTGGCATGGCGGTGCGGGTGCGTCTGGGGGATATGGAAAAAACATTGCATGTACTCGCGCCGCGGCAATGGCGCAAAGGGCCTCTGGGTTGGACGTCCGTTGTGAGCGGTCAACTGGATAACCTGCCGTTGGACTTTGAAAGCGCTTATGGCGGTAATAAGTGGCCAGATAATCCGACAGGCAAAGGCCATTATCCGGAGGTGGACGCCGCGCAAGGAATGCCGTTGGCACAACTGGAAGTGGCGAATGCCACAGTTGTTGACCCCGATGATCGGCCAGCCCTGGCGAGTTTTTTGCCATTGCCAGTACAAAGTGCTGAGCGCCGCCAGTATATGGGCACCCTTGACGAGCATTGGACTGCTTATCGCGCCCCATTCTTACCGACGGATACTGATGCGCGCTGGTTCGATGAAGTGGCGCAGGACCAATGCAACGCCGGTTTTTGGCGTGGCGACGAAGCCTGGTCGATCTCAGGCATGCACCCTACCGAGGCCAGGGTCGCCGGGCGATTGCCGGGCCTGCGGCCACGGCTGTTTATTGAGCGTGCGGATAAGCGTGTACCCGTTACCGAAATGTCGATGGACCTGGATACGGTATGGCTGTTCCCTGATGCGCAAAGTGCTCTTCTGCTGTACCGCGTCGAAGTACCGGTACTCGATATAGATGCGCAAGATATCGTCAAATTGGCTATGGCCCTCGAGCGAGCGGGTGATCCGGTGCTGGACGCGCAAGTCTGGATTGAGCGGCTTTGGCCACGCCCTCCCGTCGAGTCGGTCAAGGTTGCGCCTGTCGAACCAACCCCGTTCGACTCCGGGCCGATAATCGCCAGTTTGCAGGCCGTTGCGGATGCGCAATATGCAGAGTTAAGCGCAACTCATGAGCAGTGCATGCAATACGCTCAGATGATGGCGACTCGCATGAACCTGCCTTTCAACCCCACCGATTACCCACCGTCAGCGAAAACGGACTTTACGGTTCTGATGCGCGAACCGATGCGCCCCCTCAAGCCCTTTGACCCCGAGGCATTGGCGCTGGAAATTGATTCGGAAATCGCCAAGGCTAAGGCCCAAGGCATGGAGTATGCCCAGCAGATGATGACCCGGCTGGGCATAGATGCAGAGCAAGCGTTGGCGCGTGCTAAACAGCCAGCACCGAAGGTCGATATCATGGACATGCTTGAGCGCCTGGAGCTGCCTCCAGACCAGCAGGCGCAAGCCAAGGAAAAACTGACTGCCGCCATAGCAGAGTCTCAAGCCGTGGAAGGTGAGATAGACCGTGTTTTAAGCGTCATGAACAAAGCGCTGGCGGCTGATCGAATCCAATTCGCCCCCATTCTCCCGCTTCCTGAATACTGCAGTCTGACCCGTGAGCGGCTGCTGGCATTGCACGCGGCAGGTAAGACGCTGCAAGACCTCAGTTTGGAGAGCCTTGATCTTTGCGAAATCGATCTGAGCAGCGCTGACCTGAGAAATACCACTTTTGTGAGTTGCAAGCTCAATGGCACTCGACTGCAGAACGCCGATCTGAGCCACTGTCAGTTCATCGACTGCGACTTGGGTGCTTCGGATCTGAGCAAGGCGCGCTTGCAGGACGCAATGTTTCATAGGGTTCTATGCCAAGGCGCTTCGTTCTGCGGCACCAGCTTGATCGATATCCGCGCTCAGAACTGTGATTTCTCCGCTGCTGATTTCACCGAAGCCAACCTGCAACAAGCCCAACTCAACGAATGCAGCCTCGACAAGGCTCAACTGAGCAACGCCAATCTAAGCAAACTACGCCTCAATAAGTGCGACCTGAGCGGCGCACGACTCACCGACAGCAACCTGCACAAAGCCAAGCTCTACGACTGCACACTGGACGCGACGGACATGCGCCGCGCCAACCTCAGCAAAGCCGATTTCGCCAAGGTGGTGGGCCGCGACCTGGACTTGCGCGAGTGCAACCTGCAGAACCTGCGCCTGGCCGCTCACTGCGTTTTGCCGGGTGTGCGCCTGGACGATGCCGACCTGACCGCTGCCAGTTTTCAAGACGCCGATCTGAATCACGCCAGCCTGCGCGGCGCACGGCTTAACGACGCGCTGCTGAGCGGTTGCGACCTGAGTGATTCCGACGGTGTCGGAATGGTCGCGCAAGGTGCCTACCTGTCGGGATGTGACTTGAGTCGCGCTGATTGGTCTGGCGCCAACCTGCTTAACGGCCGCTTGCGCAAGGTATGCCTGGAGCAGGCCAATCTCAGTGGCAGCAACTTGCATGGCTTGGCCAGTGACGCTGTACACGGCAGCGGTGTGCGCCTGGAGCAGGCATTGATGACGCGTTGCCGACTCAAGGAGAGCCTGACTCATGCTTGAGGTATTAAGTGCCGAGCGTCTAAGGGCATTGCTGGCGGATTGGCAGCCCTTGCGCGCGTTGAATCTGGCTGGGGGCGACTATCGCGGTGTCGATTTGAGCAACGCGCGCCTGGAACAAGTGGATGCGCGTGGCGCGCAATTCAATGGCGCCATGCTGACCCAAAGCCACTGGAAAGACTGCCGCCTGGACGGCGCTGATTTTTCCGAGAGCACTGCGGACTCGTTGTACATGAACGAGTGTTCATTGCAGGGCGCATTGTTCACGAATGTGCGTTGGAACAAGACCAGCTGGGCGCAATGCCACGGCGAGGATCTGGATCTGTCGGGCGCGCAGCTACAGGCGTTTACGCTCGCGGAGTGCCGCGTACCGCGTATCAGGCTGGCAGCCGCCCAGTTGAGCAAATCCCAATGGAACCGCTGCGATCTGACGGGCCTTGATGCCCAGTCGGCGCATTTTGCGAAGGCACGGTTGATCGATTGCCAACTCGATCAGGCGCGCTTCGGTCTGGCGTCGTTGCAGCAGTGTGCCTTCGATGAATCGTCGTTGAGCGGGGCCGATTTTCATGCCGTGCAGGCCGAGGGCGCGTCGTTCTACCGCAGCAAGGGAACCGCGCCGATGTTTGCCGGTGCCCATCTCAAGGGCGCTCTGTTCAATGCCAGCCATTTTGACTCGGTCGATTTCAGTGATGCCGTTCTGGAGATGGCCATCCTGATCGACGCCCAGATGCCAGGCGCGCGCTTTGACCGCGCCCTGTTGCGTTATGCCGATTGCACCGCGTTGCTTGCGCCACGCGCCTCGTTCGTCGCCGCCGACGTGACCGGCATGAATGCCCATGCCGCTGATTTCACCCAGGCCGACTGGCAGCAGAGCAACCCCCAGGCCATCCAGCCCGTAGATACCGAACGCCTCGCCGCCGAGCAATGGCAGCCTGCCTCTTTAGGAAAATCGAGATGAATGAAGCCCCGCAATATTGCGCTGCCGCTGCTCAATTGCGGCATGCACAGGTCAACGCACTGGATGGCGAGCGTTTCGGCGTGGTCAGCAGCGATGGCCGCCGCTATTGGCTAAAACCCGCATTCGGTTGCCTGGTGCGTCCGGCAGTGGGGGACAAGGTGTTGGTCAGCCTGGACGCGCAAGGCGGTTACATCCTTAGCGTGCTGGAACGCGCCATCGCTCAACCGGCGCGTATGCATCTGGAGGGTGACCTGCATTTGAGCCTGCCCGCCGGCGCGCTGAGCATTCAGGCCCGCGACGGCGTGAGCCTTGACGCCGGTATCGCATTACGGGTGTGCGCCGAGCAGGGCAGTGTGCAGATGCAGCGTGCCCATCTGACTGTCGGCACCCTGGCCATGAGTGGCGAGCATCTTCAGAACCACTGGGTCGAGCGCCACGACAGCAGTGTTTATCACCGCGAAAAGGCCGTGCGCCACGAGGCGGATTTTGCTGACAGCCGCCGTCGCGTCGAAGGCCATGAAGAACTTCATTCCGGCTCTTTGCGCCAGCGCGTGCGCGATGACTGGAGCGTGCAGGCCGACACGCTGGACCTGAATGCACAACGTAGCGTTGCCATTGATGGCGACAGCATCAAGCTGGGGTGAGATCGATTATGTATATGCTCAATAACGGCGGTGCGATGGCGCTGTCCACGGTGCCCGATATCTGCAAGACGCCCGTTCCGCCCGCCGGGCCAGTGCCATTGCCTTATCCCAACGCTGCCGATACCAGTGCCGCGGACCCGGGTGGGTTGGTGATGGACGTGCTGGTGGACGGCATGCCAGCGATGAATATGTCGAGCAAGGTGTTGATGACCAGTGGCGATGAAGCTGGGGTGGCCGGTGGCGTCACCAGCGGCAAGGTCAAGGGTGAAATGATCTTCATCGATGGCAGCACCAAAGTGATGGTCGCCGGTAAGCCCGCCGTGCGTGTCACCTGCCAGACCATGCACAACGCCAATAACACCATGGGGACGGTTTCGCAGCCGAGCCAGACTGCTGTGCTGGTGATGGCGTGAGCAGCGCGGGGCGTGCGCCCTCCATCAAGTTTTCCATGGGCGGACTGGCCCTGTGCATCCTGCTCGCCGCCTGCAGCAGCCAGGACCTCACCCCCGAGCAAAAGGCCCTCACTGCGCTCAAATGGGACTACACCGAAAACGCCATCGAGCTGAGCTTCACCGCCGATAACGACCTCAATCAGTACGACGGCCAGGCGCATAACCTGTTGGTGGTGGTCACGCAGTTCGATCAGATCAGTGCGTTTTCCGCCTACACCGGCAGTTCCCAGCAACTGAGCAGCCTGCTGCTGATGAACAGTGCGCCGCCCGGGATGATCGGGCTGACGCGGCTGTTTATCGAGCCGGGCCAGACCCGCCAGTTGAGCCTGCCGCGACTGGAGGGCGCGAAGATGGTCGGTATCGCCGCCGGTTACGCGCACCTGGACCCGACGCGCAGCGTCAAGCTCTATCAGATCGGCGTCGACGTGACGTCGACAGGGTTTTTCAGCAAGACCTGGACCGCCACCCCGCGCCCCATCGCCATTGACCTGCTCGTCGGGCCCGATGCGCTGTTGCGTGGCAAGGAGAGTCGCCTGGCGTTGCCCAAGCCGGTGCAGCCCCGAGAGGGTGAGGTGCGCCTGCCCGGCGCACAGGACTGAGCTGCTTGCCGTGAGCGTTGCAGTGGCCACGCTTTTTCAATTTTTTGCCTGAAACCGAGCCCTATGAATATCGATCAGTTGTTGTATTGGCACCAGGGCTTGTTCCTCCAGCCTCAGCATTTTCAACAGAACGATGCGCGTATCGAGCATCGTCTGACCCGGACCACAGAGTTGAACCATCCGTACCCGTGGGGTTTGATCTCGCTGAAGATCAATGAGCCCGCGCTGGTTGCCAAACAGTGCCTGCTGGAGCAATTGTCGGTGCGCTTCGCCGAAGGCACGCTGGCTGAATATCCGGGCAATGCGATGCTGGAGTCGCGCACCCTTGACCTCGGCGAATTCAGTGGCGGCCGCACGCTGTTTGTGGGGCTACGCCGCTTGCTGCCAGGCGACGCCAACGCGCAAGTGTTCGAGACGTTGTCTGCCGGGGCCCGGGCGGAAGCACGCTTTATCGTGGCGGCCGACCCGGAAGTGATCGGTGACCGTCTCGGCGATTCCCCGGAAGCGCGGGTGCGGCCCATGTCCTATGTGTTGCGGCTGTTCTGGGACGATGAGCTGGAGCATCTGAGCGCCTACGAGCTGCTGCCGATTGCACGGCTTGAGCTGGACGGTGATCGCCTCCGGCCGGCCCAACGCTACGTGCCGCCGTCGGTCAATCTGGCGGCATCGCCGATGCTCCTGCAAACCTTGCGCGAAGTCCGCGACGAACTGGTCGGCCGGGCGCGGCAGTTGTCGGTGTACAAGCAGCCGGGGGAGTCGCGGCGGGGCGATCTCGACGCGGCCCAGGTCAACCACCTGATGGCCCTGGCGGTACTGAATCGCTATGGCCCGTTGCTGACGCATTTGCTGGAAACCCCGCAGGTGTCGCCATGGCAGCTTTACGGCACCCTGCGCCAACTTGTTGGTGAGTTGAGTCTGTTTTCCGATGTCTGCGACATGCTCGGCGAAACCCCGGATGGCCGTCTGTTGGTGCCGGCCTACAAGCATGAGGACGCGGGCGCGGCGACGATTGCACTGGTGGCCCTGATCGGCCAGCAGCTCAATGAGATCAGCATCGGCTCAGAGTTGCTGGTCCACCTGCAACTGCAGGAAGGGTTTTATCAGGCCCCATTGCCGGACGCGTTTTTCGGCGCGCGGCATCGTTACTATCTGGTGGCGCGCAGTCTGGTCGATCCGGTGTGGCTGGCCGAGTGCCTGCCGTTGGATGGCAAGCTGGGAGCTCTCAGCGTCATGCAAGGCCTGGTCAACCGCGCGTTGCCCGGGGTTGAGTTGATCTATCTGCAGGTTCCGCCCCAGGGCTTGCCGCGGGTGGCCGGCGCGTTGTACTTCCGCCTGGAAACGCTGAGCGAGGGTTGGGAAACGCTGCAGCAGGAGCGTCAGGCGGCGTTCTTCCTGCCCCAGCCGCCGGCTGACCTGAGTATCGACCTGGTGGTGGTTCGCACATGATCAATCCCCGCCTGGCTGACTGCTGGATGTCGAGTTTCGAGGCTGCCAAGCGCGGCTTCGTTGATCCGGCACAGTCCTATGAGACGCTTGCGCCGGCGCTCATCGTGCTGCTCGATGGCGCCGCCAATCGGGCCCGCGAGCTGCACTTTGCCGAAGCCGAAGTGCGCGAGGCGCTGTTCGCGGTGGTCGCCTGGATCGACGAAGCGGCCATGTCCGGCGAATGGCCCGGGGCGGCCGAATGGCGGCGGGCGCCGTTGCAGCGCCACTATTTTTCCACCAGTCGGGCCGGTGTCGAGTTCTTCCAACGCCTGGAGGCTTTGCCCGAGGCGGCGGTCGGTGCCCGCGAGGTCTTCGGCCTGGCCTTGCTCGGCGGTTTCCAGGGGCGTTACGCGACCCGCCCGGGTGGTGAACTGATGCAATACCGTCGGCTTTGCCTGGAGCGGATCATTCTCGATCGGCAGATGGTGCCGCTGGACGCCAACAGCCATCTCTTCGAACAACCCGAGGACCACCTGCCAACGCGCCTGCGTGTGGTGCGCCGGGGCTTGCCCGGTCTTTCGCTGCTGTTGCTGATCGGGGTGCCGTTGATTCTGTTGACCGTGCTTTACATCAGTTTCGATCTCTCGCTGGGTCGACAAGTCAGCCAATTGCTGGAGATGCGCTGATGTTGAAGAAAGCAGGGGTGTTGTTGCTCTGGGTGCTGCTGCTGGCGTGCATCGTGCTATTGCTCTGGGGCCTGGCGCTCTACAAAAGCTGGCCATTGTGGTACGTGCCGCTGATTTGCATCGTGACGCTGTTGGTGGTTTTTTGCCTGCGCGGGGTCGGGCGACGCTGGTATGCCTGGCGCTTGCGTCGCCGGATGAACAGCGAGTTGCCCCAGAGTCGTCGCGTTGAAGCGCCGGCGCTTGATCAGGACTGGAACAGCGGCGTGCAGATGTTGCGCCAGTCGCGCCTGAGTCGATTGGGTTCACCGTTGTATGTGCTGCCCTGGTTCCTGACGCTGGGCGAGAGTGGCAGCGGCACCCGGCGGTTGCTGGGCAATAGCGGGCTGACCTCGGCCTTGCGTTCGACCCGCGGTGGAAAGCCGGCGGCCTCGACTGGCACTCTGGATTGGTGGTTCCTTGAGCGTGGCGTGATCATTGACCCCGCCGGCCGCATGGCGGAGGGCAACAGCGACGCCGGCCCGGAATGGCGACGGTTGCTGTACTGGCTGTTGCGTTCGCGGCGCCGCGAACCCCTCAACGGTGTACTGCTGGTGATCGACTGCCAGCGCTTGTTGAGCGACTCCGATGCGCGCCTGGCCGAGCAGGGACACAATCTGCGCCGCCGCCTGGATGATCTGGTGAAGGTCTTTGGTGCCCGTCTGCCGGTGTATTTCATCATTACCGGTGCCGAAGCCTTGCCGGGTTTCACCCAGTGGGCTTGCGCTCTCACGCCGCCACAACGCGAGCAACCGTTTGGCCTGCTCAGCCAACAGCGCACGGGGGCGGCGCAGGTGTTTCTCGAAGAGATGTTCAGCGGGCTCGGCCAGCGTCTGTTCGACCTGCGCATCGAGTTGGGCGTGCGTGGCCTGCCGGATGAAGAAGCTTTCAGCCTGCCGGAGCGCATCGTTGAACTGCGCTCGCGTCTCCAGCATCTGCTGTTACCCGCGTTTGACGCCAACCCCTACAGCGAGTTGCCGCTGCTCTGCGGGCTGTTCCTGACCGCGCAAGGGCAAGAGGCAGACGGCACAAGCGAAGGCTGGTTCAGTCATGAGTTGCTGGGCAGGCTTTTGCCTGCGCAACGCCACGCCTATCAACCCATCGATAGCTGGCATCGCTGGCGCAGGCTGTTGGTCCACGCCGCAGTCATCGGCTGGCTGGGGCTGTGTATCGGCTTTGGCGCGTTGCTGGTGTATGCCGACCACCACACTCAAGCCGTGCTCACCGACGCGCTGGACGAGCCGCCAGCGGCCGAGGACTTCAACGGTGGGCTGGAGAGCGATCTGGATGCGCTGCGTCGGTTTCGCCAAGCGTTGATCAGCTTATCTGACCAGCAGCAGGGCGGATGGCATGGTTTGCTGCCGTTCTCACGCCATATCGAACAGGTCCAGGAGCACTACCGCTCTGACTACGTGAGGTTGTTCGACAGCGAAATACGCACGCCGGTATTCGATGGTTTCATTTCGCAGAACCTGCGCGGCGCGTTGAACAGCGGCGATCCACGGCTGATTGCCGCTTATGCCGAATTCCTCGTGCGCCGGATCAACCTGCTCGATGCCCGCCTGAATAACCAGTCGATGGATAACTTGCCGCTGCCGGGTTCCGAGGTGGGTTTCCTGAACTTGACCTACGGTTCCAAGGAAGCAACCAGCGCCGGGCAACTGGTCACCCTGGGGAGCAGCTATCGCTCCTATCTGGAGTGGCAAACCGATATGGCGCAGATGCAGGGCCAACGCGCCGCCTTGCTGGGCCAGCTGGAGAGCATGGGGCTTGAAGGACGCCCCCTGACGTGGCTGAAAGCCTGGGCGGAACTGCAGGGCAATCTGCAACCGATCCGGCTGACGGAATACTGGAGCGATAGCGATAACCCGGGGTTGAGTCTTTCCGGTGCCTATACGTTGCAAGGGCACAGCGCGATTTTTGCGTTCATGGATGAACTCGGCCTCGCCAGCCGTGACAGCGCGTTGTGGAAGACACAGCGGGTGAAATTCCTCGATCAGTACCAAAGCGATACCCAGGACGCCTGGTATCGGTTTATCCAGGGCAGCCTGCTCAGTGCACAGACACGCTTGAAGACGCGCAGTGACTGGCAATTGGCCCTGAGTGTGGTCGGTACGCCCAATGATCCGTTCCTGAAGCTGTTGCATCGCAGTGCCGAACGGTTTGCCTTGATCCCGCCCGAGCAGCGGGCACCTTGGGCGAGCCGCGCGGTGTCGCTCGATCGTTTGCTTGAACTGGCCAGTAACAACGATCTGCATGCCGAAGCGGGGGCGCTGGGCAGTCTGAAAATCACCAATGCCCTGGGCGGCGATATGCTCAAGGGCGTGGCCAGTGGCGGTTCGATCGAGAGTGGCGTCAACGGCTTGCGCGACGAGTTGACCCAAGCCCGTGCCTTGGCCAGGTTCCAGCAGTTGATGAAGGGTGTGGTGGCCGATCTGCAGAAAAGCGATGCACAAGCGTTCCAGGTGGCCGTGGAGACTTGGGGCTTCGGCGCCGATCCTTCGGTGAAGTCCGCACCGCTCTGGGAAGCCGACAGCGTGCGCAGCGCCTTGATCCAGGCGCTGAAGGGACCGGACCCGCGTGAAGATGCGGTCTGGGCGTTGGCCACCGGTCAGTTGGATTTCTCCTCGCATTACGCCGCCGAAGTGGCGGCCTGCCGCCTGCAAGGCGACTGGAGCGGGCAGCTGCTCAGCTCGATCCAGGGCGTGCAGGACCCGGTCATGCTCAACGAGCTGCTGTACGGCGAGCGCGGTCAACTGCCGGCCTTTATGAGCGGAGCGGTGAAAACCTTCGTGCAACGCGATGTGCAGCGCTACAGCGGACGGGAGGCGCTGGGTGTGCAAATTCCGCTGACCGGTGCGTTCTACGCCTATGTCAGCCGCATGCAGCATGCGCGCAATGATCTGCTCGGTGCCGAGCGACAGAGTCAGGCCCAGCAGGCCACGGAGCAGCAAAGCCGACAGGCACTGGAAGCCGAGCAAAAAGGCCTTGTGGCGCAACGGGCGGAGCTCAAGCAGAGCATCGCCATACTGCAGGCCACCGCGGCGGTGGTGGAACTGTCCGCCGCGCCGTCGCAGGTCAACCTCGGTGCCCGTTCGCTGCCCCAGCAGACGCGCCTGACGCTGCAATGCAGTGGCCGTTCGACGGTACTGGACAACTTCAACTTCCCCACCAGCGCCAGCTTCGTCTGGGCGCCGGGGGCCTGTGCCGATGTCGCCCTGGAGATCAGCTTCGCCAACTTCAAGCTGACCCGGCACTGGACCGGAGACCGCGCGTTCGTGGACTTCCTGCGGCTGTTCAACGGTGGGCAACACACCTTCAGCGCCGACGATTTCCCCGGCCAGCGCAATTTGATGGGCAGTGAGAATCTCATCGGCATCCAACTGACGTACCGCCAGGAAGGCGAACAGGTGTTGCTGGACAAGTACGACCAGGCCGACCAAATGCAGCGCGAGGCCAATCTCATCGATGCACGCTTGAGTGCCACCGCCGAACAGTTGGCGGCGATGGATACCCAGGCCGCCGCGACGAATGTGCGACTGGCTGCCCTCGGTTCACCGGTCGAACAGGGGGTCGCGAGTATTCAACCGCCGACCCAGATTGCCTGGTGCTGGACGCCCCGGCCCGTGGTAACGGGGCTGTCGGCAGGTGAAGGGCTGCGCTTGGATCTTGGCACCTATGGCAACGAGACGCGCTTGAAGAACCTTGAGGAACAGCTGCGTATCCTCGGCTTGACCAGCCGGCGCGAAGCCACGCAGGCGATAACGGGTGACAAGGTGACGCGGTTGCTGGTGGTGGCGCTGCGTGACGACGCGGCTGCGCAACGGGCGATCCGCGATATTGTGCGCAAAATGGGCGTGGCCGCCACGCTCGACAGTGCCGCCGCCAGTAAGGTCGACCTGTGATGAAGGGGTGGCGCGCGTCACTGGCGCTGCGCATTACCTGTGTGTTGGCGCTGGTGCTGGCGTTGAGTTGGTGCGTGGCCGCCGGGCTTAGCGCCTGGCGCACATATGAACAGCTGCAAGGCAAGGCGCTGGACGATCTCAGCCAGCGCCTGGCGCTGCTCTCCAGTGTCGACAATGACGATTTTCGCGATGCGGAGGAGGGCGCCAGACGACTCATGTCACGCTGGAACGGCGGCGCGGTAAACGAGTTCGGCAGCAATATTTTCCAGCGCAGCACCCTGCATTGGGTGCTCAACCCGCCCGGGCAGGGCGCCACGGACACTGCCGCCGCCACTGAGTGGTTGGCCCGCGCCGCTTCCGCAGCCGAAGCATTCGGCACGGCCGGCCAGGCAATGACCGTCGATACGTTTTTCTATTTTCCCGACGCGGGGGCGGCTTTTTCCACGCAAGTCGATATTCCTTCGGGCTTCGCCCAGGCCCGGGCGACCCATTTGCGGGCGCTGTTCGAGGGGCTGCCGGCAGGTGGGCCCGAGGTTGTGTGGGACGGCCCCTATTACGAGCCGTTGCTGGGCCGCCAGTTGATCAGCGTTGCGATGGTCGCCCGGGATGCATCGGGCAAGCCATTGTTCATGACCGGCTATGAACTGAAGCTGGATGAGCGATTGGCCCGTATCGGGCAGCTGCTCAATGGCTATCCCAGCCTGTTGCTGGATGCACAGGGTCAGCGCATTGCCGACCTTTCCGGCAATACGCTGGAGGCGGTTTCCCACGACAGGCTCAAGCAGCTGATCGCGGATTTGCCTGCCGCAGTCGGCTTCCCGCAGATCGGCCGCTTCGACGCCGACACGCCGATGATCGTCGCTCACCTGCCGCAACCGGATTGGTATCTGTTGACGCTGTATCCGCAAGCGCAACTGCGCGCCGGCGCGTTGGGCCTGATTCTTGCCGAGGTACCTTTTGCGATTGTCGGCTTTATCCTGCTGGCCCTTGGTTTGCTCTGGGTGTTGCATCGCGAATTGGCGCAGCCGCTGGCCCGGTTTGCGCGGGAAATCGAAGAGACCGCTCGCGGCGACGACCTGTCGCGTCGTTTGCCAGAGGCACGCACCGATGAGCTGGGACGCTTCGCCAGGGCGTACAACCGCTTGCTCGATGCATTGCAGGCCGAGCAGGCCGGGCTGGAGCACCTGGTGGAGGTCCGCACCCAGGAACTACAGGGCGCCCGGGATATGGCCAACCAGGCCAACCAACTCAAGGGGCAGTTCCTGGCCAATATGAGTCACGAGATCCGTACCCCGATGAACGCGGTCATCGGCATGAATCACTTGCTGGCGGATACGTTGCTCACGGCGCAACAACAACATTTTGTCACGGCCATCCGTGAGCACTCCGAAGCCTTGCTGGCGCTGATCAGCGACATCCTGGACTTTTCCAAAATCGAATCGGGCAACTTGAATATCGAGCAGGTCGAGTTCGATCTGACCGAAGTGCTGGAAGATGTCACCGAACTGTTGGCGCCGCGCGCAGCGGAAAAGGGCCTGCGCATGATCTGCCATATCGCCACCGATGTACCGGGGCAGGTGATCGGCGATCCGTGGCGACTGCGGCAGATTCTGCTCAATCTGCTGAGTAACGCGGTCAAGTTCACGGCCAGCGGCTCGATTCGCCTGCTGGTCTGGCGGGGGGATGGCGACCTGCTCGGATTTCAGGTGATCGATACCGGCATCGGTATCGCGCCATCCGCACAGCGCTCGGTGTTTGAGGCGTTTTTGCAGGCCGATGCCTCCACCACCCGAAACTACGGCGGTACCGGGTTGGGCTTGTCCATCAGCCAGCGTCTGGCCGGCTTGATGGGCGGCGGTATCGCGTTGCACAGCCAACCGGAAGTGGGTTCGACCTTTGCACTGACCTTGCCCTTGCCGCAGTGCCCGGCGCGCGCGGCCGACGCCCCGAGGTTGTGGGGGCTGCGGACCCTGGTGGTGGATGAGCACGCCGATGAGCGCGGGGCATTGATGGAGATGCTCGGCCAGTGGCAGATGCTGTGCCAGGAAGCGGCGTCTGCCGAAGAAGCACTGAGCCTGATGCACGAGCAGGCGCAATTGGGTGTCCGGTTCGACTTGGTATTGGTCAATTGGCGCCTGCCCAGGGTCGATGGTGTCGAGTTCGCCGACCTGTGCCGTGCAGCCCCGGCGTTGGCAACCGCGCGTATCGTGCTGATGGCCTCGCAGGTCGAATCACTGCCGTCCGCCGACGAACTGCGTGCCCATGGCCTGGCTGCGTGCGTTGTCAGGCCGCTGCGTCGCCAGCATTTCTATCGCACCTTGTGCGAGGTGCAGAGCGGCGCAACGCCGACGCTCTGCGAAACAGCCTCGCCGCTGCGCAGCCTGGAGCGGCATGACGTCAGCCTGGATGTCCTGGTGGTCGATGACATCGCCACCAATCGCGAGATTACGCAGTTGTTCCTGGAGCGTTTCGGCCATCGCGTCGCTCATGCCCGCGACGGTGTCGAGGCCCTGGAATTACTCGGGCGGAAGATCTTCGATGCGGTCTTGATGGACGGGCAAATGCCGCGAATGGATGGCATGGAGGCGGTTCGTCAATTGCGTTCGGGGCAGCGCCCAGTGCTGGATGAGGATGTTTACGTCATCGCCTTGACCGCCAATGCCATGAGCGGTGACCGGGAACGTTTCATCGAAGCCGGCGCCAATGACTATCTCGCCAAGCCCGTGCTACCGACGCAGCTGTTCGATGCGATCACGCAGGTGATTGCGCGCCAGCAGGCACGCGGGATGGAGTTGCGCAGCGTAGAGCCCACTGCACCGAGACTGGCACGGACCGTGCCGCCGCTGACGCCTCTCCAGGAACAAGATCCACTCCGCGCACCTCGTCTGCAACGCTTGTTCGTGGCGGACTGCCAGGCCTTGCTGGTTCGGCTCAAGGAGGCGGTCGCGCAGGTCGATCACGCCGAAGCTGCGCGTATCGCCCATAGCCTCAAGGGAAGTGCCGGGCAGTTCGCTGAAGCAGCGTTGGAGGCGTCGGCTGCGTTGATGGAACGGGCCGCCGCTGACGCGGATACCGCCACGATGGTCGCTGCGCTGTTGCAACTGGAAATGCATGGTCTGACCCTGGCTGCGCGTCAGCCCGGCCCCTCTGAAAAAACTGGAAACCCTGACGATGCCTGAGTGCCGTTTACTGCTGGTGGATGACCACGCGATGATTCGCGAAGGGTTATGTGCGCTGCTGGCCGATGTGCCTGAGCTGAGCGTGGCTGGCGAGGCCGAAGACGGTCAGCAAGCCGTCGCCATGTGCCGCGCCTTGCAACCCGATCTGGTGTTGATGGACCTGAATATGCCGTTGCTCGATGGCGTCTCGGCCCTGACCCTGATCGCCAGGCGCTGGCCGGCCATCCTGATCATCGCCCTGACTTCCACGGTCTCCGAGCATAACGCCGCGCTGGCGCTGGAGGCCGGCGCGGTCGGCTATGTGCTCAAGCGAAGCCGCCGGGAGGATTTGCTCCAGGCGATCGCCCAGGTGCGCGCGGGGAGAATCTATATCGATGCCGGTCTCGATGCGGCTCAAGTCATGGCACTACGCGGCGCTGCACACACGGCCAGCGGTGTCGGCCTGACCGGGCGAGAACGCCAGGTCTTGAAGCTGGTCGCCGAAGGCGCACGTAATCGCGACGTTGCCGAGATCTTGTGTATCGGCCTCAAAACCGTAGAGACTCATCGGCTCAACCTGATGAAGAAACTGGACGCACACAACGCTGCCGATATGACCCAGTGGGCTTATCGGCTAGGTCTGCTTGGAGAGGATCAATAACCGGCGTTGTGCTCTTGCTCAGTGGTCGCGGGCCGATGGGGTAGGGTGGGGCAGGCCTGCGAAGGGGCAGGGCGTTGATCACCAGGCCCAGCGTATTGCGCGGAAGGCGGGTGATCGCATTATTCGGTTATGCGCTAGTCTCCTGTCTAATCCTGAACGACACTTTGAAGGTTGCGTTGATCAGATGGCGAGTTGCCAATGCAGCTTCAAGACAACCAGTCACTGCGCCAGCGGCACCGAAAGGCGGAATATGAAAATAAACTCGGCGGATTTTAGAGTACGGGAAGGCGACGAGGTCAATCTCCATAAGTGGCCGACCAAGGTGGAACCTTTCTACAAGTCAAAACAGCAATATCGTCAGCTTCTGACAACGCATGTTGCGCAACTCAGCGCGCAGCAGCAGCTGCTTTATGCGTCCAATCGCTATGCCATTCTGCTGATTTTCCAGGCGATGGATGCCGCAGGAAAAGACGGTGCCATCAAGCATGTGATGTCAGGTGTGAATCCGCAAGGTTGCCAGGTATTCAGCTTCAAGCATCCCAGCGCGGCTGAGTTGGAGCACGACTTTCTATGGCGAACCACACGCAACCTACCGGGACGCGGACAGATTGGCATATTCAATCGGTCGTACTATGAGGAGGTACTGATAGCCCGTGTCCATCCGGAAATTCTCCGAAGCGAGGGCCTCCCGGATGCTCTTGAAAGCAATAGTACTGTCTGGCGGGAGCGATATCGTTCAATCTCCAATTTGGAGCGCCACCTGTCAGGTAACGGAACACGCATCATCAAATTTTTTCTCCATCTGTCGAAAGAAGAGCAACGAAAACGCTTCCTGGACCGCATCGACAAGCCGGAAAAAAACTGGAAATTTAGTGCTGCGGATATCGAGGAACGCAAGTATTGGAAAGACTATATGCAGGCCTACGAAAAATGCCTTAGTGCAACGAGCACGACTGAGACGCCTTGGTATGTTGTGCCTGCCGATGACAAGAAAAATGCCCGACTGATCGTATCTCAGATATTTTCAGATGTGCTGGATGGGCTGAAAATGTCATATCCAAAGACCAGTGAGGAGCGTCACCAAGAACTGCTGGATATCCGCAAGCAGCTTCTGGAAGAATGAATGAACGGTGCCGCTTTATCAGCATGCATGAGAGGCTGATGGATGCTAGTTCAAAAAAACATGCTTTGGGACCTGGTTGAAAATCTGGCAGAACTTGGCAGGCTTAGAATTGAGCAATGTGGTTTGTCCCGGAGCTGGTCGCTCATCATTCACTTCATGGGGACTCAGCGGACATCTCCATCTCTGGGCTGAGTGTGCCGAGCCAGGCAACCAGGCCCATAATGATCACCGCGACCGAGAACTCTAGAATCATGCTGCGCCGTAAAGCGTTGATCGCGACGGTGTGGGTATCTGCCTGAATGGATCGCTCAAGCAGCGGGCTCAGGTGAAAGCGGTTTACCGCCGCAAATACCAGCATCCCCGCGAACAAGAAGACCTTCAAAGACAGCAGGGCCCCATACGTGCTGGAGGTCAATGTCTCGAATGCTGGCCCGACAACCATCAGATAGTTGACGATCCCGGTGATAGTCAGGGTTGCGACGATAAGCGTCCCCGCTGATTCGAAACCAGTCAGCGTTCGAGCCAGCAACCGTATCTGCAGATCGCCTGTGAGGTTGGTTGAGCGCAATAACAGCGCAAATGCAGCGAGAGCGCCCAACCAACTGCCTGCACCCAGAAGATGGACAATATCGCTGGTGAAGTGCAGGTAGCGTCGACTGCCTTCATCCATGGCGCCATGTCCCGTCCAGGCGAGCGTCGCGAGGGCGATGGCCCCACACAATGTGGCCAGCCAGAGGCTCAATGCCGGGCTTCGTCGATTGAGAGTCGCGGCGATGACCGCCAAGGTCAATGAGGCTATTCGAACCATCCAGGTCAACCCGACGTCAGTGTCCATCAACATCATCTGCAGGATGTGGTGATGCAGCTCCATGACGCTGGACACGCCGCTCATCGTCTTGGCCATCTGTAGCATGGCCACCATCGATAGCAGTATGCCGATAAGGGCAGTTCCCACCAGCAACGACCCAAAATTCAACACGGCACCGTCTGCACGTTCCTTTCCTCTGAGACTGTACAGGCCAAACAGTGCCAGCCCGAAGAGCAGCATCAAGTCGATATAGAGCGCGAAGCGAAGGCTAATGTAGATGGAGTCGTCCATGGATCACTTGACTTTAAAGGTCACGGTACCTGTGATCGGGTGGGTATCGGAAGAAACCGCCCTCCACTCGACCTTGTATGTGCCAGGTGTGAGCGGCGCTGCCGGAGTGATGACCATCATTTTCGGATCGTCGCTACCCGCGACACTCGCTTTGACACCCATGGGGGAGTGGGCGGACATGCCCGGCATTTCGGTCATGATCAGTTTCGCGCCGGAAAACTGGGTGGTGAGCTTTTCCGAGAAACTCAGTTCGATTTTTGCCGGTGCAGCCACGGTGGCGCCATCGACCGGGGTGGAGGACAGTAATTTTGGATGCGCCTGGGCGGCAGTGCTCAACAACAAACCGATGCTGAGTGCAGCGACAACACCGAGGGTTTTAAACGATGACATGCAAGGCTCCTGACGGCCTGGGCCGTGGGTGGGGTGTTACTGTTAGAATGGATGTATCTTTCGGTCAGGTTTAGAACCACATTCGCACACCGACGACAAAGCGCGTATCGCTCTGGTCTTCGCCTTCTTCGAGGCGGTAATCTGCCGTTTTGCCGTAGGCGCGGTTCCAGGTCACGCCGATGTAAGGTGCGAACTCGCGGCGTATTTCATAGCGCAGTCTCAGGCCGACCTCGGTGTCCGACAGCCCTGAGCCTGTGGCCCGTTGCGGGTCGTTTTTGCCATAGAGGTTGATTTCAGCAGTGGGTTGCAGAATCAAGCGGTTGGTCAGCAAAATGTCGTAGTCACCCTTGAGCCGCAGCGCGGTCTGGCCGGCCTCGCCCAGGTAAGCGGTGGCTTGAGTTTCAAAGTCGTAGAGCGCCATGCCTTGCAGCCCCAGCGCCGCCCAGGTCTGCGGTGCGCCAGGTTTGAAGTCTTGTCGCACACCACTGACCACGTCCCACCAGGGACTGACGGCGTGTCCCCAGAGTGCCTGAAGCTCAGCGCTTTCGGTCACGCCATTGGTTCGCTCGCCTTCGGTACGCAGCCAGAGACGATCCGTGTCGCCGCCAATCCAGCCGTTGGCTTCCCAACGTAATGCGCTGCCCTTGTCAGCGTCTTGCCATTCGAGTTGATCGATCAGGAAAAATGAGTTGATGGCGCTGTCGTGCATCTGGTGGCCGGCATGGCTTTCAAACACCGCCGCGCGATCGGCATCGGTGAGCGCCGGAATGGGTGTACGGCTTTGCTGGGGCGCTGCGGGTTTCATACCCTGCATCTGGGAGTGATCCATCTCCTGCATCTGGTTGCCGTCCACACCTTGCATGGGCTCGGTCTGCCCATAAGCAAGCGTCATGACACCCATCCCGAGGATGGCCAGGCCGGCGAGTAGCGGTTTAGCGGTTCTATCGAAGTTCATGTCTGGCTCCTACTCTTGTACACGGACTTCGCGGAACATGCCCATTTCCATGTGGTACATCAGGTGGCAGTGGTACGCCCATCGCCCCAGGGCGTCGGCGGTCACGCGGTAGCTGCGTTTGGTGCCGGGCGGCATGTCGATGGTGTGTTTGCGAACCATGAAATCACCGTTTTCATCCTCCAGGTCACTCCACATGCCATGCAGATGAATGGGATGCATCATCATGGTGTCGTTGACTAGAACCACTCGGATGCGCTCTCCATATTTGAGATGAAGTGGTTCGGCGTCCGCGAATTTGACGCCGTCAAAAGACCACGAGAACTTTTCCATGTGTCCAGTCAGGTGCAGCGTGATGGTGCGGCTGGGTTCCCGACCATCGGGATCCTGGAAGGTGCTCTTCAGGTCTGAGTAGGTCAGCACCCGGCGACCGTTGTTTCTCAGTCCCATGCCAGGATCGTTGAGTTTCGGTGTGGGGCTCATCGTCTGCATGTCGACCAGCGGGTTGTTCGCTTCCGAGGCCGGGTGGGGCTCCATCGAGTCCATGCTGCTCATGCCCGGCATCGAGTGCCCCGACGTGTCTGCCGAGCCTGGCGTCTGACTGTGATCCATGCTCTGCATCGATCCACCGTCCATGCCCGTCATACCCTGCATGCCGTTGTCCTCGCCGGCCGCCATTTGGCTGTGATCCATACTCTCCATGCCTTGCATCGAGTCCTGGGTCATACCCGTCATATCGCCATGATCCATGCCGGCCATATCCCCCATGCCCATGTCGCTCATCGTGATCAACGGACGTGGATCCAGGGGCGGCACAGGGGCCGAGAGCCCTTCATGTACAGCCAATGTGCCTCTCGCGAAACCGGTGCGATCCATCGACTGGGCGAACAAGGTGTATGCATTTTCGGTGGGTTCGACGATCACATCAAAGGTTTCGGCCACGGCGATGCGGAACTCATCGACGCTCACCGGTTTCACGTACTGCCCGTCTGCGGCGACGACAGTCATTTTCAGCCCAGGAATACGCACGTCAAAGTAGCTCATCGCCGAGCCGTTGATGAACCTCAGGCGCAGCCGTTCGCCGGGCTTGAAAATGCCTGTCCAGTTGCTGTCAGGAGCCTGTCCGTTGAGCAAGTAGGTGTAGGTGGCGCCGCTAACGTCGGCAAGATCGGTGGGGTTCATGTTCATTTCAGCCCACATTTTCCGATCCGCGACGGTGGCAGACCAACCGTTCTTGCTGACGTCATCAATGAAGTCGCCGACGGTGCGCTTGTGCAGGTTGTAGTAACTGGATTGTTTCTTGAGTTTCTTCATGACCCGCGCTGGGTCTTCATCCGTCCAGTCGGACAGCATCACCACATAGTCGCGGTCATAGCTGAAGGGTTCGGGATCCTTTGCATCGATGACCAAAGGGCCGTAGACGCCGACCTGCTCCTGGAACCCGGAATGACTGTGATACCAGTAGGTGCCGTTCTGTTTGACCTTGAACGAATAAACGTACAGGCCGCCCGGTTCGATGCCGTGAAAACTCAGACCCGGTACACCGTCCATGTTCACCGGCAGAATGATGCCGTGCCAATGGATCGAGGTGTTTTCCTTGAGCCGATTCCTGACCCGCAACGTCACCGTATCGCCCTCGCGCCAGCGCAGTATCGGGCCGGGGAGGCTGCCGTTGATGGTCATGGCGGAGCGGGGCGTGCCCGTGAAGTTCACCCCCATTTCACCGATAGTCAGATCGAAATGAGTGCCAGCGAGCACATTCGGCTGCCCCGGACTGGTAATTGCCCACACCGGGCTGCGCCACAGCCCAAAGCCTGCGAGTACCCCGCCTGCCGCCAAGGCTTTCACGAAAGTGCGTCTTGATGTTCTGGAATGCATCGAGGGGTATCCAGTCAGTCGGAGTCCAGGCAGATACGAAAGCGCTGCCACAGTAGGGCCATGGCTCGCTTCAGAGAGTCGGTGCCAGCCGCCATTTTGCGAGCAAGATGTCACATCATCAGCCCGCGCGTGATTACATTTCCGTCAGGTTGGCGGCGGCAATTTGGCTGCGCTGCGATAGGGCAGCATCGATAGAGTTGTCTTGTTGTGATAGGCCGTGTCAGGTTAGCCCTGACGTAGTCGTCAATTGCCGTTTAAAAATATCGCTTACCGACAGCAGCAACCGCCGCCGTTCCCGCCACAACCCGAGGCTTTCTTACTCGGTACGCTTTCCATTGTCGCCAACTGTGCTGGATAGCCAGCCTCCTGCAGGGCTGAAAGCAGCGCATGGCTGTCCGAATCGCCGCTGACCTTCACCCGTCCAGCTTGTAGATCCACTGCTATGTCACTGACGCCTTCAAGTGGGCGCAGCGCTTCGGTGACGTGTTTGACACATGAGCCACAGCTCATGCCCTGGACTTGCAGTTCAACGGTTTTCATCGGTGACTCCTCATAACAAAATGCATCATGCGAAGGCTGAGGCATTCGGCTTTTCTGCGACGTTGGCTTATCTTCAACCTTGCTGCGATGGCAAGGTCAAGCGGTCGTTATCACTCAATCAATGGAAGCCTGGCGCAGGCGCAACGCGTTGAATACCACCGACGCCGAGCTCACGCTCATGGCCAGTGCGGCAATGAGCGGTGACAGAAGGTGACCGGTAAGCGGGTAGAGCAAGCCGGCCGCCAACGGGATGCCCATGGCGTTGTAAAGGAAGGCGAAGGTCAGGTTCTGGTGCATATTGCTCACCGTTGCGACTGACAGGCTGCGTGCACGCAGGATACCGAGCAGATCGCCTTTGACCAGGGTGACTTGAGCGCTGTTCATTGCTACGTCAGTGCCAGTGCCCATGGCGATTCCTACATCAGCGCGAGCCAGCGCGGGGGCATCATTAATGCCGTCGCCGGCCATCGCCACGAGGTGTCCGGCTTGTTGCAGAGACGCGACCAGACGTTCTTTGTCTTGCGGTTTGACCTCTCCATGTACCTCCTCGATACCCAGCCGCAGAGCGACCGACCGCGCAGTGGTAAGGCCGTCGCCAGTGGCCATGATGACCTTGACGCCATCCGCCTGCAGGCGCTCGACCGCCAGCTTCGAGGTGGGTTTGATTGGGTCGGCTACAGCCAGCAAACCTGCCAGGGCGCCATTGACAGCTAAGTACATGATGCTCGTGCCATCGCCGCGTAGCTTCTCGGCCTGCGTTTGCAATCTTTCGGTGGTGACGCCAGCCTCTTGCATCAGCGCCGTATTGCCCAGCTTCAGGCGACGGCCCTCGACTTGACCGCTTACTCCAATACCTGAGGCCGACTCAAAGGTTTCAGGTGGGCTCAGTGTCAGACCTGCGGCGCGTGCCTGATCGACGATGGCGCGGGCCAACGGGTGCTCGCTGCCCTGATCAAGACTCGCAGCCAGGCGCAGCACTTCATCCTGAGTAAATCCAGGTACAGTCTCGACGCTGTGGAACGCTGGCCGCCCCTCAGTGAGGGTGCCCGTCTTGTCGACAATCAAGGTATCTATATTGCGCAGATTTTCGATGGCAGCGGCATCACGGAACAAGACGCCGCTGCCAGCGGCCTTGCCGGTGGCGACCATAATCGACATGGGTGTCGCCAGGCCAAGAGCGCAGGGACAGGCGATGATCATCACTGCGACAGCGTTGATCAGGCCAAATACCCAGCTTGGCTCAGGCCCCCATAGCCCCCAACCCAGGAAAGTCAGTGCCGCGATGGTTATCACCACGATCACAAAGTAGCCGGCGATTACATCAGCCAGGCGTTGCATCGGCGCCTTAGAGCGTTGGGCCTGAACAACCATCTGCACTATCTGTGCGAGCAGGGTAGCCGACCCTATCTTCTGCGCCTGCATCACCAGGCTGCCGTGGATGTTGAGAGTGGCGCCGATCAGTGCGTCGCCGGCCCTTTTCATGATCGGTATAGGTTCGCCAGTGAGCATCGACTCGTCTACAGCGCTTTCGCCTTGTAGCACCTGACCGTCGACAGGCACTTTCTCGCCTGGTCGCACACGTAACGTGTCGCCGCTGTGTACGTGCGTCAGGGGGACGTCTTCTTCCGTGCCGTCGGCATTGATCCGTCGTGCAGTTTTGGGGGCCAGTCCAAGCAACGACTTGATGGCCGACGAGGTTTGCGAGCGAGCTTTGAGTTCGAGCATCTGGCCGAGCAGGGTCAGTGAGATGATCACAGCCGCTGCCTCGAAGTACACGCCGATACGGCCTTCCATCATGAAGTTGCCAGGGAAGGCGCTGGGAGTCAGGGTGGCGACGACGCTGTAAATGAAGGCCGCTGCCGTGCCGAGGCTGATCAGTGTCCACATGTTCGGGCTGCGCTGAATCACCGAGCGCACGCCGCGTATATAAAATGGCCAGCCAGCCCAAAGCACCACGGGTGCGGCCAGACCCAGCTCGATCCAGTTTTGCGTGGGGCCATGAAACAGCACCAAGGCATGGCCGCCCATGGCCAGAACGGTGACGATTATTGTCAGTGGCAATGTCCACCAGAAGCGTTGGGTGAAGTTCTTGAGTTCAGGGTTCTCTTCTTCCTCCAGCTCGGGAATCACCGGCTCCAAGGTCATGCCGCACTTAGGGCAGACGCCGGGGCCAATCTGGCGAATCTCCGGATGCATGGGGCAGGTGTATTCAGTGTCAATGGTCAACGGTTCTGCTGGTGCCTGATGGACGCGTTCAATTTCGGTCGGAGATATTCGATAGCGCTCGGGCTCTGCACTGAAGGTCGTTTGACATTTCTGGCTGCAGAACCGGTAGGTTTGTCCCTTATATTGCGTACTGAATTGGCTTTCGTTAATGACGGTCATGCCACATACCGGGTCATGGGAACCGGTGGGTTCAGGCTTGTGTATTGGGTCGTCTTGACGAAGTTCAGGGACGTGCATGGGCTATCTCCTGTTCGCGTCCTTGGTTGAGTCTGAGTTTTCTCCGTGATGACTGTGTGCACCATGGTGGTGCCCGAAAAAATGCATCAGCGGGCACAACAGCAAAATCATGTAAGGCAGTAAGCCCAGCATATGGCCGTAGTGTTCTCTGGCCAGATAAAACAGCGCGATCACCGCCAGCATGCCCAGCGCTATGCCGGTTTTGCTCCTCCAAAATGCTGGAGAGGTGTTAGCTGAATGTGGTGAATTCATCATGACTTTGTACTCCTAAGGGAGTGCTATCGAGTAGTACGGCGGTGTCGCTCTAGCCATGCAGGCCATGGCGACACCGTTGCATTGCCAGCGCCGCAATCCTCGGTGGATAGCGGTCGTCACTTCTTCATTGGCATATCCATCATCGACGACTGCTGATCCATCATTTTCATCATCATCTCCATCATTCCTTTACCCATACCCATACCGTCCTTGGAGCCAGACATTCCCATGCCTGAGCCCATCTCCACGCCCGTACAACCAGCAGCACCTTGCTGCTTACTCATCATGGCCAAGCTGTCCTTCATCGTTTTCATACCCTCTTGCATGGCTGCTTGCCGTTCGGCTGGTGTCTTCGCGGCGGCGACTTTGTCATGAGCGGCCTGCATTTTCTGCATTTGCTCGCTCATCGCTTTATTCATCGCCGACTCGGACGGTGCGCTGGCAGCCGTTGCGCTGGCAGGTGCGTCGACAGGGTGATGCTCATCTTCGGCAGAAGCCATGAAGACGCTGCTGGCCAAAATGGCGGCAAGAACCAGTTTCAATTGTGTTTGCATGGTGAACTCCGGGTATTTAGAGATAAGCAGGAACTACTAAGCCGCGCCGAATCGGCGCAATGACGCAGAGCGGCCACGGTGTGACCGCCCTGAAAGGCGAATTAATCGTTGAAGCGGACGAATATAAGGCGGGCTGGCGGCCCCGATGGAGCGGGGCGCTTCAGTGCGAGTGCAGCGAAGGTTATTGTTTGAGCGGGGTTAAGCAGCAGCATCGCAGGTAACAGCAAGGCAAGCGCTAAACTGGCGAGATCCAGTGTCGGTATCTGCGATGTGGGACTGATCGCCTTTGCTGCATCGGCACAATGCTTAAGGCAGCCGCTGGCATGCAGCGCATGTTCATCCACCTGTTGCAGCGTGGAAGGAGTCTCGTGCGTTGCACTCAGGCTGTGCTGCGGCTGCACCAGGCAGCCGTGAAATACCGTCACGATCACAGCCAACACCCACACCCCTAGGGTGAGTCGCAAAAGATCGCGGTAGTGATGACGGAACCAATACATGACGTGCTCCACGGGCCTGTTAGACCCTATTTGTTTCAGTGTAGACACCCAGGCAGTCGCAGAGTTGACCTCAATCAGGTAAGTGGGTTTTTGGGTGCGCTTGGGCAGCAAGGCTGTTGCTCGGCAAGCAGGTGTTGCTGTGGTCATGATTCCGAGAGTGCAATCTCCCCGAGTCGGTTTATTTCGGCAAAACTAAACTCAGCTTTCTTGGAGGCTGGCCATCCTCGCCGGCGGTTCATCGGCAGGCTGTTTAAATGGGAGCTTGGGTTTGACGGTGATGCCGGCGGCGATCAGAGCGCTGCGTAAGGACTGAGGCGCAGCGAAAGCGAGTCGCGCAACTCGAAACTGCCAATGCATAACAATCGGTAAGTGCCATGAGAAAAAAACCAGAGCATCACCTTCAACTTCGAGTACGCGAGCTTGGGCAGTTGTTTAACTCGATGGATCCGACACCTTTTCTTAACAAGGATCTAGATCGCGAAGCTGAAGCGTTCATTGAGACTTGGGCGGCGGAATTTTCGTCGGACAGCCGGCTTCGTATCACAATCCACCTTGAGCACCTACCAGCAGAGGGCGATCCAAGTGCGATCATGATCGAGGCAATCCACAATTACTTTGATCATAAGGCAGGCCTCACGCGCAGTGAGTTAAAACACCTCCTTCGAGATGGCCGCATCAGCCTGGTGATCGGCATCGCCTTTGTTACCCTTTGCCTGATTGCAGTCGATGTCATTGGTCAACTGGGCACTGGCGCTGTAGTCGGCACAGCGCGCGAAAGCCTGATGATCATTGGCTGGGTGGCAATGTGGCGACCGCTGCAGATTTTTCTATATGACTGGTGGCCGCTTTTAAGATTGATTCGTGTCTACAAAGCCATCAGCCATGCACATGTTCGAGTGGTGCAAGGTAAATAATTTCTGCCGTAAGCCGAAAGAGGCCGGTATCGGCGATGTATCTGCTAGCCCACATTTGCCGCTATCAATAGTTGAGCATCTTTTCTAGCCCCTGGATGCAAATAGGCCGCCAATGACTGTAGGGTGGAAAGATTGGGAATGGGATGAATGGCCGCGTCATTGGTGAACCCGCGCTAGAATCTTTGCGTGGTGCATTTACGTTTAGCAGACGTACTGGGTGCTAGCCAGTCACCAAAGCTTCAGATACGGAAACGGAGATTCCGTGACAGGGCGACCTAAGGGCGGGTGTGAGGATGGAGCGCCAACAGCGCTGATTTTTCAGCAAACGGGGTTTTGTGGAAAAGCGACTAGGGGTAAATGGAAATGGACAGCGCGAATCCGCGGCTTCCTAACCTGGCACAGGATTATACAAGTGGGCGATGTCAGATGTTCACAAGCCGATAGACCGTATTGTACTACGGGCGCACAGAACGAATAGATGAGGAGACTGTTCATCGATTTATGTTCATAAGACTTCCGGCGTGTCGCACTACGGCTTCCGCTTTGGAGGTTAGATAAATCCAAAATAGGCTACAGGCTTACCGCGAGAAAGTTGCTGCGCTGGGCTCGCATCTACTAGGCACTGTACGAAAAGTAGTGTCTTAGACACCGCCGCCAGCAAGCCAACGTGACAATCGCCGAGAAAGTGTTCTTTAGACTGGGCTCAATGCGACGTATGGCACAGTGGCATTGCCCAATCTAGGCAGCGTATGATCTCGCTGCCACCCCGACAGCCCTGCGCGGGGAACACCGCCAAGGATGCCGCTGTGACCCCAATTCATCGCACTGAGTGCCCTGTGTATCTGATCCCTTTCCTTGCGGATGACAGGAGCCAATGGGAGCAACTTTACGGGCCTTCTTCAAAGGGTTGGCCTCACCGCGATGATATCCTCAGAAAATACAGAAGTGACCTGGCAGACGACTTAATAAAAGTTTTCGGCCCCATCTGCTGTTACTGCGAGAGCTATGCGCATCGAGGCAGCGGCGCCATCGAACGCTTCCGCCCCAAGACCGGTGTGCGAGGAGAACCGCACTACACACACCTGCAAGCGGACTGGCGTAACCTATACTGGGCCTGCCCGGTATGTAATCGCTACAAATCAAAACGCTTCCCGCAAATGGGCCATTCGTGTCCAGATAGCCCGTACTTGGAAACAGTAACGGTCGAAAGGCCAGGCCTAATCGATCCCTGTAGTGATGAGCCCGATCTCCATCTTAAGTTCGAGTCCAACGGAATCGTGCTTCCGCTTAGCGATCGTGGAAAAATCACGATTGACTTGCTAGATCTCAATCGTCGGCAACTGGTGCAAACCCGCCGCGAGCAGGCGGTTTTGATGACAGCTGGTAAACCTAGCTGGCATGAGGAAAGCGACCATCGCGCACATGCCGCTCTATGGCGTCAGCTCTCGGCTGAGCTCAGCAGGACTTCATGGGAATTCCCGAGACCCATCGTGGATGAGCGTGAGGATGAACCTGCAACTTATGAGGCTGCTGCACCGACCGAGCGGATTGATACCGAGACCAAGGAGGGCATGGACTCCTACTTGACGAAAGCCCAATACGTTACGCGGCTTGAGATCAAAAACTTTGGGCCCATCGACCACCTGGATCTCAACCTAGAAGCAACCGGCGCGTCGAGCGCGCCCTGTTACGCGTTGCTAGGTGAGAACGGAGCGGGAAAGAGCACGGTGCTGAGGGCTTTGGCACTGGCGTTGTCCGGCGAGGCATATTCGAAAGCACTTCGTCGCACCAGCAACAAACTTCTGGCTACCGGATCCTACGAGGGTTCAGTCGTCGTCACCTTGGTGGGTGGCGATCAGGTCTCGATGACCTTCACTCGCAATAAGAAGATCCGGTTCAGCAACGAGCACTCTCGCTCGTTGGTTGTGGCGTATGGGGCCACGCGTTTGCTCGCAACCAAGCGCCACAAAGCAAAGCCCGGAAAAGACCATGCGAAGATCGATAACCTGTTCGACCCGTTCCTCCCGATCACTAACCCATCAGAGTGGCTGAAAAGCCTCGATCGCAAGCGCCTGGAAGAGGTCAACGAAGTACTGCTCAGGTTGATGCCGAAGGATCATCAGGTGCAGGTCATCATTGCTGCCGATGGCTCCTTAAGTCTCAATGTTGGCGGCATCGAAGGGCGCCAGCTCCATGAGCTGAGCGACGGGTACCAGTGCATGATCGGCATGGCTGTGGACATCATGCAGGTGCTCTCGCTATCCGGCGCCGCGCTTGATTCGGCAGAAGGAATAGTCCTGATCGATGAACTCGGTAACCATTTCCACCCGGCCTGGCGACTCCAGTGTCTACCGGCGCTACGGGAAGCGTTCCCTGGTGCCCAGATCATCTACAGCACTCATGACCCACTGTGCCTTCGTGGTTTGAAGGAAGGTGAGGTTGCAGTGCTGCGGCGGGATAGGCTGAACCATATCTACGCGCTCGAAAACCTACCCACTGTGTCCAAGCTCAGGGTTGAGCAGCTCCTTACATCAGAGCATTTTGGACTGCGTAGCACAGTGGATCCTGAGCTCGAAATCAAGATTCAGACTTATGAAGAGCTGTTGAGCAAGCCGGAGCGGTCTGTCGAGGAAGAGCAGTCGCTTGCCGAGCTGGTAGCGGAGCTAACGGACACTCGTTACCTCGGCGGCAGCCGTCGAGAGCGAATGGCTCTGCAGATGCTGGACGCTACAGGAGCGGTCGATATTCCTGCGGAAGCGGCTGCGAATGTACAGCTCTTTACTGACTCGACTGTGTCGAAGCTCAAATTCCTCATGCAGCAGGTCACGCCATTGACTGGCCGGGTAGAGAGCGAGCAATGATCAAGGTTGAGCGCCCTAAGGGTAGTACCCCCAAAGGTTTAGTCCGGAAAGGGCTCGCAGAACTGAGGAAGCACCGTAATCTCGAACCTAAAGAGCGAAAATTCAACGCGTACTCGGCCGATCCAGTTAAAGAGAAGCTGACGGAATTATTCGGGCGCAAATGTATGTTTTGCGAATCGCTGTTGGCGGGTAGTCAGCCCGGTGATGTGGAGCACTACAGGCCTAAGGGAAAGGTGGTTGTCTACCCCAAGACTGATGATGCGCCTGCACAGGTCGCACCTGGATATTATTGGTTGGCAGCTAAGTGGCCAAACCTTCTGTTGTCCTGCGCTGACTGCAACCGCCCGAGGACGCAGGATGATTGCGATGGCAACGCCAGAGTGATCGGGAAGACTAACTTCTTCCCCCTTGCTGATGAGGCAAAGCGAGCGTCTGGGCCTTGGTTTGTTCTCAGGGAAGAACCGTTGCTGCTGAACCCCTGCATCGATGATCCTGCCGACCATCTTGTATTCTTGGAGGATGGGCGCGTGGAGCCGCGATTGATTGATGGAGAGCCAAGCCCCAAGGGTAAAGCCAGCATCTATTACCTTGGACTGGCTCGTGCTGAGCTGCTGCAAATGCGCGCACGTCATGCTCGCATGGTACGCGCCGCGATGCGTCATACTGTGGATGCTTTGGAAGGACACAGAGACCCTGGCGCCGATTTGGAAGATTTGGTCTCGTTTCTCGATCCCAAGGAAGCCTATGTCGCCTTCAGTCGTATGCTGATCCACAAGCACATGAGCAAGTACATCGTAGACCTCAATCTACCCGTTTGAGGGGCTTGCTGGGCACCAAGTCAAAAAGGGGCCACTCGGAGTTGTGACGTTGCGTCCGTCGCATCTCGGATGAGCCTGTCGCGCAGAGGACAGACTCTACGCAGGCGGCTACATTGAAGCGATTTACAACCGAACGCGTCGTCACAGTCACTTGGGCGGCGTCAGCCCTGAGGCCTTCGAAAGTGCCTCACTTTGAGGCTGGAAAATGTCTACGGGGGCGGGGTCAGTCCAAAAATCGCATCACCGCCTACAGGCATTGGCTGTGGTGGTTATGCAATAGAATGGATATAGCCCGGCCTACTCGCGCAGACTGGACGGCGTGAAGGTTGCCAACACATGGCTTACCTCGCCCTACACTGTGCGCAGAACGGGGTGAATGAGCACGAGCTCGAACAATCTTGCGCCTCAGTATATAAGATGTGAAATCAGCCTGGGAGGGGAGCCTAGCCACATGGAGAAGTACACGTTTATTGATCGGTATTTTCACAGCCAGCGCGAACTGTTGGACATCAGGCATTCTGAAGCGCGGGACATCAACACGCTATTTACCTACCTGAATAACCTCCACTCTACGGCTGATAAGCTGCTTGAGCTATTCAACTGCAGCATCAAAACTGCTCCAGAATTCAAAATGCTCCGGATTGTCAGAAACTATTTTCACCACGTCGGCGACGTCGACGAAATTCGTCTCCATGTCAAGGTCGAGGAAAATGTTCTTGTTAGCCATTCGCAACACCTTCTAATACCACTAGAAGTGCTCGCAAAAAGCGTGAAATCATTTATCGATAACACGATACCTGACGAAAAAAACAAAAATTACAAAGCCAAGTTGCGATTCGTGCAGAGGGAAATGAGTGATATCGCTGAGATCTTCGACTACGCCGAAAATCTCATGAAAGACCTCGAAATGTTCTGCCAAAAGCCTAGGCTAAGGCTTGACGGAAGGATCTACGAACTCGGATTCGATCTGTACAAATTCGTTTTCAACATTACGAATACTATTGCGGACAAATGCCGAGAAATCCCAGAGCTTCGCGAAAAGAAGGTAATCCAGGAGCTCGACTGGTCTTATCGTGCTGAAAATAACATTGGCAAACACGACGTTTTTTGCAGCCCGTCCAATTTACCAATCACCACCACCGAAGGCTTCGTATACGCCAAGGACATTGATCTGGTTCGTTAACTTGTTTGCTGTGAACTGCCTGCTTCACAGCTTGAGGAATCAAACAGACAATGTACACAGACTTGAGTTCATGAAGAGCCTCTCATCCGTCTGTTTCTTTGAGGCAGAACAGACCTACCTGATCTCTAGGGAGCGTGACTGTACTGATCGGAGCCCAGCTACGAGGTGGCTCGGACAGGTTGATGATCTGAAGATGATGGCGACTGGCCATGATAGCGATGTACGATCCACGTTTTGTCACAGACATGGATAGCTGCTCATGGAGCTTCTGGTGTTAATCGCAGGCATAACAGTCTGTGTGTTTCTGGTGCAAAGCATTAAAGCAAAGAGACTAATTAGTCAGCTGAGAATAGAGCTGGCGGCAAGGCATAATGATCTGAAAGGTACCGAAGGGGGGTAGCTTCGCTTAGGTCAGGGCAGTACGCTGCCTTCCCTGTTTTTGACGCCTTGCTGACCAACAGAACTTTATGAGCAGCTTGGGATTTAGACGCCGGATTGAGCCAGTATAGAATGACGGAATCGAACAACCTGAGCTCCACGCTAAAGGGGCAGAACAAGAAAACTGGTGGTGGCGCTGCGTTCGGAGGAGGTGCCAACTTCCAGGCTTCGCTGACTGCTATCGTCGGAGCTCATATTCTGCGCGGTACGCCTCTTGGTTGGCTTGATGGTGTCTGCGATGACCGCCCTGTCGCTGTCTGGGCCGAGAGTGAAGGCCCGGGTGATGATTTACGTATCGAACTGGCGGATGATACTGCAATCGAGGTACAGGCAAAAAAAGGCTTATCTCGCAGCGATAACCTGTGGACTCCGTTACTGGCTCTTGCCAAAGCGATTCATACAAAGCAGATAGCTTATGGGATCTTGGCCGTCGCATCGGATGCAAGTACCACCATCAGGGAAGACCTTGCTGACGACATTGAGCGATTAGGACAAGGTCGAATTGATCAGTTATCGGATATAGCCCAAGAGTTCGCCAGGCGCTTGAAAGCTGCGGGCGTGCCGCCTGAGTCTGGGTGTCACTCACTCAGAATCCGGGTCATCGATACGCTCATCGCAAAAAACGGGGATATCAACGCTGCAAAAAGTGTACTCCGTGATGTCTGCGTGTACGAAGCAGACGCCTCCGCAGCCTGGGACACACTCTGCCACAGCGCTTTGCGTTTGATCGAAAACCGCGGCCGCTGGGCGTTGCGCGACTTGGTGCGACTATTGCGGAGTAGGGCCATCAAACTTCGTGATGACAGCAGTCCTGCGGGCCTCCTTGATCGTTTTTCCCAGTGGGTATGCGACACACACAACGACTTCGCGATCACGGGAGTTGCTCAAAGAATCCCGATTGACCATTTGCTGCCTATGCAGTTGGAGCACCGTCCTTTCCAGCAGGTCGAAGCGGTCGATCTGCCATCAGCCTTGGAGCGCTATCAAAGGATTCCGTACCGGCACTCCATAACTAAGGTGTTCGACTCCGTCTGGACGGCGCGTTTCAAAACGCGTGCCGTGGTGATAGCAGGCCCAGGATTAGGCAAGTCGACCATGCTCAGAGAGCTGGCGCATCAGTATGCGTTAGACGGCTTCATGGTATTAACTGCACAGTTAAGCTGGATAGCGGCGGGAATCAGGCGTGGGCAGACTTTCCCCAGCCTCCTTATGGAAAATTCTTTCAGTGAGTCGAATGTTTCGCTAGAAGATGTAAAAAACATCAGGCAATTCGATTGCGTTGTACTGCTAGATGCGCTTGATGAGTGCGGGCAAGCCCATGAGGAGGTGGCTGATCACATTCGGCGATTCGCGCACGGGCATCCAAAGTTTAGAATTATAGTGACCACTAGGCCAATAGGTTATACCACAAATCAATTAGAAGATTGGGTTCACTATACGCTGCTGCCTCCTACAATAGCAGAGGGAGATGAGAATCTCGAAAAGCTCTTACGCGCGATCGCTATTGCCGAGGACTCGCCTCCCGGTTGTCCCGACATTAGAGCCGGTTTTAAGCATGCATATAGTCCGAGCGAAGCGTTCGCGATAAGTCCGCAATTGCTAGGGATGTCTGCGGCATTGATACATCGTAAACGCGCATTACCACGGACGCGTGTGAAACTGTACTCCGAGCTCATCAATCTATTTGAAAAAGAATCGGAAAAACGGATGTCGGAGCAATTTGACGTCAATAGAACGGTTCTGGAGATCATAAGCTGGATTCTGCTTGATGATCCTTTGATCATTTTTAATGATCTATTGAAAAAAGTGGCAAAAGAGCTGTCGCGATTGATGGAAGGTTCGGTGCTTTCCTTGATGTCAGATGTTCGGACAGCTGTGAAGCATTGGACAGATATCGGACTGATTGAAAGGGTCTGTCATGGTGATACTGAGATTTTGGTGTTCATCCACAAAACGTTCTGTGAGTTCATGGCGTCGCGCTACCTTCTAGATCAGCCGGAAGAATCGCTTGAAAGAGCGATGGATGAGAAGCGTATGCATGAGGCCGTCGAGTTCGGTGTTGGTATGGGGCTGGCGGACAGCTTGATATCCTTGCATCTCAAACGCCATGTAAAGGGTATTACACAGCAGCTTCAAACAGCCCTCGGATTGCTTGCTAAACCGGAGATTAAAGTATCCGCATCGAAAGTCCTGGAACTTGTGCAGCGTTCATTTAAAGCCGTTGATGATGGTGAGAATGACAAGTTCATCATTGGTTTGGCGCTCTGCAACGTCGGGCCAGAAGCCTCTCTTCACGTAAGCAATGAAGCTCGGCATCGCCTCGAGTCACAAGATCCGGCTATAAGGCTTGTGGCTTGGGCTGCGTATGCCCAAGACGGCACCAGAGGTCTAGATGTCGCTGCAGCGCTCCGAGATTTGGAGCCGACGGTTCCACCAACTGATCTAAGGAATTTTTTTGTAGACAAGCAAGATCGGAGTGATCTTGATCTACTACGTCGTCTTGCGCTGGGCGCGTTAAAAGCACAGCCAAATCACTGCGCTAGGGATTTTGCCGAAAATGAAATTCAAGGTAAATTCTACAGTAACGCTTCGCTTTTGATCAGCGCGAATGCGAATTTGCGCTCACGAGAACTCGAACCATTGCAAGTTAGCTGGGATTCTCCTGTCCCTGCTCCGTCCGGGGTTTCATTTAGACCTATTGGCCCCACTCATGATGAGGCAAATTTGATTGCCGCGTATACGATAGCTAAAGTGTTCGCCGCTGAGGTCAGGAGTGACATTTCGCCTAGAAAAGAAAAGGCTTTCCCTCAGTTCTCAGCTTTTTTGAACGGGTCAGGATACATGCGTACGCCCGCGTCTGATGTATTTAGCTGGATTAAGGAAGCCGATGGGTTTGGCATAGAGTATGTACTGAAGCACGTCGCATCCTACCTTCCGCTTGACCTAGACGAACTCGCTCAAGAGTCGTCAGAACTACTAGCGCTTTTTGCCGCAGGGAATAAATCAATATTCCATATTCTGCCAAATGTTGACATTTCGCCTTTGGATTGGGAACAAAATATTTCTGCCCAGTTTCATCAAGATGAGATAAAGCAAGCCATTTTCCACCCTTCAGATTGGGTAGCTCAGCTAGCTGCATGTATATGTTGTAAATTCCCTATTGCGCATGAAGAGCTTGAGTCGTTAATGACTCAGGCAAGCGGGCGTTCGCTCTGGTTTTTGATTGAGCTTGTTAGGCATCACCACCCTGAATTACTCGTAAATATGGCGTGGCGAAGATTTGTGCGCGATGCGACTGGTGATGTCAGCAGTATATTAGAGCTATTTAGCTCGCTCGAGGTTTCTCCTGTGCCCCAACTCATGGAAATGGCCTTTGAGTGCCTTTGTTCAATGAATGAGAAGACTGCCAATTCAGCTGTTGAGCTGCTCAATCAATGGCTGGATCAAGGGGTGCAGTTGGATAAGGCCAGGGTCGAAAGGGCTGTTGAACATTGGGGAGGTCGTGAGGATCATCAGACAATATTGTCATTCCAAACGCCGCTTAATACCATGATTGGTTTGGCCGATAGGATTGCTGATTTATAGTTTGCAGTTGCTCAGCACAATAGATCTCAGCAGCCCTAAAGTCGGTAGATCAATTAAAAATTATATTTTCTCAATATCGAACGATTTTACGAAAGCCGATATGCAGACGGAATGGAGGTATCTGAACATGAATATTGGAGACTTGCTGAATTTTCGCAATGGTTAGAGGATGTACTTCGACAAGGCTAACTCACCCTAAAGGACAAAATACGCTCTTGTATTTTTTTTTGCGAACGGCTGAATGTTGTGATGATCGCGATGCAGGGGGCAGGCGTGCTTATCCCGTCGTCTTCCACGCTCGGCTCGCGTAGGATACTGCCGCTCAATCTAGATCGTGCAGGCCTGTTGCTCGAGCCCCTGGCGATTCAAGCTCGCTCTTTTTGTAACGACGGAACGTGAGGGAAGCTGATGCAGATCAACCGTAAGCTCAACCTGTACGAGATCGAGGGTCTGTACCATTCAATGGGCAGCGACCCAAACGTGAGGTTGCCCATCAGCATGAGCTATGGAGGAGGGCTAGGGGTGGATGCCTCCCTGGCACAGCTCATCATTAGTTGGGCCAGATCAACCGAACAGCCGGTATTGCATCTGTATGCTGGCGCAGGGGAAGCCGATGAGCACATCGCTCGTTTAGCCAAGACGATTGCTGGCTTCGCTGCGCTGATTATGTGCGGCGAGGTACATACTCTGAATCACGAGCTCATTGAGCGCCGCCAGGCCCTCATGGCAATCAGGCCGCTCGTTGAAGCCATGTTTGATGGCGACATTCGAAATACCGCCAGCAGAAAAGGCGCTCGCCCCACAGCGATCAACCTTTTTTGCATCAACAATGCTCAACGAGAGTACATCAAACCGTTTTACTTTGGCCCTCCGGATCCGCACCCTCGGCTACAGCCGAAATCCTGGTTTTCCTCACTCATCGAGTCCTCGTCTGCGCTGATGAACAAAGCCGACGACCGAGTGACATTGCTGCGTGCAGGGCTTCCAGCTCTGGGGAGCGTGCTCTGGGAGCTCATTTCCAACGCCGATCAGCATGCTGTCACCGACGTGAAGGGGCAGAAATACAAAAAAGCTCTTCGTGGAGCCTCAATTAAGTTCAACAAGCTGAACCGGGAAGATGTGCTGAGCTATTCCGACAACGAGCCGGAGCTTGCTAGGTTTCTTCTCAAGCACTTTCTAAAGCAGACAGACGTCCTGAGCTTTCTCGAGATCTCTGTGATCGACAGCGGTCCAGGACTAGCCCGGCGCTGGCTGACCGCGAAAGAAAAACGTCCACGCGAGAGTCTCGAAGCGCTCAGCCTACAGGAAGAACTCGAAGCGACGCTTGAGTGCTTTAAAAAACATGTCACTTCGAAGCCAGACGCGGAGACATCAGGGATGGGGCTCCACAACGCTGTGCAGGCCTTGAACAAACTCAAAGCATACGTCCGGCTGCGTACCGGGAGACTCTCTTTGCAGCAAGCATTCCAGGGAAGTGATCAGGTTATGGACTTCAACCCATCCGTCTGGCATGGCAAGCGCGAGCTGGCGGCAGCTGAAGGCACTGTATTCACCATCTGTATTCCGGTGGCGTGACATGTTCGACCTCATGGATTTCGAAGTTGAGCTTCGCCAGGGCTCTAAACCAGTAAACCTGGTCGTCTTTTTCGTTGGCCCAGACATTCTGACCGATACCCAGGCTGCTCATGCGCTGCAGAAGCAGCTCCCAGGCTATGTGATGCCTGATGTGGTTGTCTTTCTTATGCCAAAATACACGCTGGCTGAATTCAAGGCTCAGCAAGCTGATCCGCTTTCACCATTGATGGCCGAACTGAGTCGTAGAGCAGCAAAATCAGCGCAGACGTATGGTTGCGCTTTCTTCGATGAGCATGGCGTCATCACAGAGTTCGAGCATCTCTCCGGGACGGTAGGCCGAATTCCTAAACTGATCACATCGAAGTCGGCCTCAATCGTAAAAGCGGGCTTGGCCGAGCTCGTGAAACGTTCGAATGTTCTCAAGAAAGCGCCGGCGGGCTTTTTCTATTCGAAGCCGTCTTCGCGCGCATCGAACTACTTCATCCGTGCAGAAGATCTCCTATCAGAGACGCTCCATACCCACTACCTAGCCTTGGCTTGCCTACCTTTGATCAAAAAAGCTGAGCAGGATGGGCTGGGCGTACCCGACACAATCTATCTAGATACCATCGCCCTGCTGCCGCTGGCTCTCTCGTTGCAGCTCTACCTGTCCCGGTTCAACAGGCCCACCTTTGCCCACATTCGTTCCTTCCACTCGCATGAAGGTCTCATTCAGGACGGGCCGTTGGCGAATGGTGTGCGTGCTCTATGTTTGATCTCTGCATCCACAAGGTGTGGGCTCGCTCAGCAGTGGAGCGGGGTGCACCGGGCGCATCAATGCCGAGTTACCACACTCCTTTCATTCGAAGGAGCTTCATCGTGCTGCACGATCTTGCACACTTTGAAGCAGCCCGCAGACTTCGAAATGCTGGCAGAGGGAGAGTCGGATGGGATCCGGCTAATCCGGATTCATGGCGAGCGCTTCGTCGCCGATCACAGTGAAGCAAAATTCCTAAACATCGGCACCGACCACGCTCCAGACGAGCTCCAAACGATGTTTTATTCATTCATCGGAAAAGATCTCTTTAGCTGCTACGCAAATGACCGCCCAGGTACTCGCTATCGCTCTGTTTACGTCGATAAAGAGAGGCTCGTGGCCACGGAAAAGTTCGTAGAGTGGTTCGACCAGGTACTGCTAGAAGAGGCTGTCGCGTCGACCACTAGGGTCATTTACGAAAACGATAATGCGAGCAAAGGCCTGGCTGATGTAGCCGTGCAATTTTTGACCCGATATGGTCTAAAAACTTCATCCACAGTCAGCTTCGATGATTTCGATGCGAGTGATGAATTCAATGGTTCAGTAATCGTCATCGCAGCGGCTGCCGAACGAGGTTCAAGGCTTCAAAGCGTTAGCAGACGCCTTAGGACTGCCCAGCAATCGGGTACTCGGCTGTACATCGTCGGCGCTCTCTTCGGGCGGAGTCATCAAATGATGAGCGAGCTTGTATCCAATCTGACTCAGCCGTCCAAAGGTCACAGTAGGTATGTTGTAAAGGAATACATGCGGATTCCTGCGGCAGAGAGGGCTTGCACCACACACTGGGAAAAAGAACAGCTTTTGTTGGACTCGCTATGCTCTGTTAGTAGCAAGTTTTCGCCTGCAATCGCGCAGCGCATGAGCGCCTTCGACAATGCGTCGTCGTTCGGCCTAAGCAACGATCCCTTCTGGCGAAGTTCGCAAACGAAGGCGCCGATGAAGATCAGCAGGGGGTTCGCATTCGTCGACACGGGGGGCGATGTCAGAGATGCGTCATCTACCGATATCTTCCTGACGATTCTGTGGATTTTGCAGAACGCTCGGTACAGCAGTAAGGTTCAGAATGCTAAGCGTCTCGAGTCAGGTGAGCTTCAGCAGGTACTTCTCTCGCCAGAGCTATTCTCACGATTCGACGATGGTGTCATTCAGGCTGCATTCCTTCGTGCTGCGTTGCCTACGGAGCTTGACTATCGGGCTCACGAGGCATACAGCCTGTCGATGTCGGACATCATTCTCCGCGTCGCTGCGGGATATGGATACGAGCGGGGTGAGGCTGCTATGGAGTTCGTCATGGCGTTGGCAATCAGTAAAATCAGGCTACACAAAGAGGTCGATGCAGACCTGCGTAAGAATCTGATCATCACGCTGACTCCTCACGTCGAAGACATCAATCTCCTGTTGGATCCTAGTGCGGGCCCAGTCCTTTAAATGTTGTGAACAGCCGTTACCTCTTTGAGCGGATTGCAGGAACTGGACGGGCGAGCACTTTAGGGAAAGCAGCTTCTGTGTCAACAAATGCCGAGGACTCCTCGGCAGTTCACGTCAGCTCATTCCCCTATTGCTCTATCACTTGTGGTCAATGCCATGCTGTATTGACTTTGTCGCCCTAGGTCACCTCATGGGCCGCAGCGTGGGCCTCACTAGTGAGCCGGGCTATCTCCCTATGGATGTAACACGGAGCCACACGCATGAACACTAGTTGGGCCTCCAGGACGACAAGTTTACTTGGGCTACGAGCCTCTTCTTGCGCACTGATGAGCTGTTTTTGTATGAGTGCCCAATGCGTAGGCGTGAAGTCATGAGACCGCAGAGGCGCGAAACTACGGAGTGCCAAATCGACCCAGTCTTTCGGACAATGAGGGTGCCGGAACATCGGCTCCATCAGGTGTTTGATCAGCTCCAGAAAAATGCCGAAAGCACAGCGACCGGTGGCGTACATCTGACAGATGAATCCGATCACCGTAAACGTTGCAGAGTGGAATTCCACACGCGGATTGGCGAGGTAAGTTCGTAGGCCATTGATGCCTGCGTTGGCGAAAATTAGACCCTGATCCATCATCGCGATCAGGTCGGCGATGTTGACCGTGACGAAGGTGCGGTGGGCGATAATCATTTTGATGAGCGCGCGCGAATACTCGACAGGCTTCAACGTTCCGCTTTCCGCCATTGCCTTGAGCAACATCTGGGGCGAGGCCGAGGTTATCTCCAAGGCTAAGGCGAATTGGCGCAGGCGACCATCCAGTGATAACAGATCAGCTTCGTACTCAAGGCACAGCATCAAGGATGCATGCGCCTCTACGTCAAGGATATCCCTGAGACGCTGAAGCAATGGTGTAGGTTGGCGCGGCCCATATGCCGGGACGATGGTGCAGTAGTTGGAGATGGCCAGGTCGATGCTACGGAGGAATGTCTGATTGAGCGCATGCGAAGTTTCAGTTTCTTCGTGAAAGCCGAGCTGACCTTCGTGCGAAAACATCGTGCCGCTCTTTCGGAATGGCCCCAACGACTCAAGCTTCATATCAAGCGCCTGCCGCGTGGCAGTGCTGACATATACCTTGGGCAGATGCTCAAGCACATCCAGAAGCTCCAGGATCGCAAGCTCCGTCAGCATCGGCAGGTCGACAACCCAGATAGAGCCATCCAGGGGGCAGGGGAGCACGTCATGCGATAGCCCGTCGACGGATACATCCAACCACGGGCCATCCAGAGGCCAGCCCCGAACCAGATCGATGACATCACGCCCCAAGCGCTTGGCAGTCAAACCTAGTGGTATCGGTTGTTCCTCGTACTGAGCAAAGGCTTTTTCAACCTGAGCTTGGTGTTGAACCATCTGCTCGTGGAAGAAAGACAGATCCATCTCGCCATTGGCATCCTGCGGGATAGTCATCGAGACGAGGGTTTTACTAGGGACGACAGATTCCGAGACGAGCTTGTGCGAAAGCTCAAGCAGTCGGCGATGGAGAGTGAAGATTTGCGTCACCTCCAATGTCTGCACCCCCATCAGATTGGGAACGGACACCGTTTCGCCTACTCGCAACCCAATCAGTTGCCTAGCAAAATCAGAGTCTGGCGCAATTAATTCCGCGTAACCTGACGGATGAGCAGCACCCTCGAAATCGAGGCTGATGTGGCGCCGACCACCATGTGCGTCTGCAAGCTCAACGGACGTGCCAGGCGCGACGAACTCTGGCGCCTGATGAACCTTCGCCATATCGTCAGGCAACAGCAACATTACCTGCACGTGAGTAGCGGCAGCTTCAACATCACCTTGTGCGTTGCGCATCGCAAAGGCGATTCGGTTCAACCCGCGTTCGGCTAGGCCATGGCGCATCTCAATGCTGGCCAGCAGCAATAGATCCTTGGTTGCACCTTCTAGGTGGCAAGGCACTTCGGACACAACGACGTCTATATCCAGGACTCGCTCACAGGCGCTGACGCGAATCCTCATCAGCCACGCGCCAACGTCTTTAGGGGCATCTGCCACATTTAGCTCGATGATCTCGCGCATCCGAGTCCAGTCGCCCACGCTGTTGTAAAGGAAAAGCGCTTGCTCTCGTGCCTCAGGGGAGCTGCGCCACGTTGCGGGCATCGACTCCAGCAGATCACGCGCCTGAGCCAGGCGCCCCGTCAGAATGTAGCTATGGAGCAGATCAACATGTAGCGGAGTAAACGCATCTACAGGTAGCAGTTTTTCGAGCAAACCTATTGCGTCATCATAACGGCGAGCGTAGATCATCACGCGTGCGCCCATCGAAAGCTCTTGGGGCTCGGAGGAAACAGGAGCTAGCTCGGCGACTCTATCCTCGATCCGATTTCGCATGACCTCGTCGCTTTGATACGCACGGGAGGCAAAATACAAGTCTACGACGGACTGGCTCTGCGGAGTGACGCTTGCCTCTTCCAGCTCATGGCAGACGGTGGCCACATCGTCAGCTTGTAGCAACAGATCCCAGTGCAAGTGCCGAAGCATGCTGCTCACGTGACGAGTGGTTTCGGAATCCGTACGCCGGGCAAGTTCGTCACGTGCAATCTGCAAAAGATCCGGCCGAGACTGGGCCAGACAGGCGTGCCCGAACCGGAGTAACGACTCTTCGGGTAACGCGGAGACTTTATCCTGGAAGCGATCGGTGATTTCCTTCCAACGATTAAGGTCGCACAAGGCCTCGATCTCGACTCGGGTCATCACCTGAGTGGCCAAAACGCCCTTCATCCTGGCTTGCTGCAACAGTTCCAATGCAGCCTCAGGACGTTGAAGAAGAGCCATTCCATAAACCAGATGAGCGATCACCTCGCTCAACGTTTTTGGGCTCTGCGCAGCCCAAAGAGTGCTGTCGCGATCGTCAAAGCGCGAGACCGCGTCCTCCAAGAGCGTAGCGTGGTCAGGCAGCAGCGTCCTACAGTTGACTCGAACCGAATCGAGGGTCACCAGCCGCAGCACGTAACGCAGGTAGGTTTCAAGGATGAAGAATGAGCTGTCCGGTTTATCCAAAGCGACACGGATGGCGTGTACCGCGCCTTCGTCGTCATCTGCACCAGCCAGGGAGCACGCTACCAGTTGCCAGGCGCTCGCCAAGTCCGTGAAAGCGTCCGGGATGTCGTCTTCGCGGATCCGCTCGCCGGCGAGCAACCGCGCATTGGTAGTTGCAACCCAGACGACAAATGACTCGGGAAAGCGCTTTAACAATACCAGTCCCGTCTCCACCGCTGCCTCTGTTTGACCTCTGAGCATTCGGGCCCGCACCGCGGCCGCGGCAATACGATCGTCGGAATCATACAGGCCTACTGCGACGTCAAAATCATTCGCAGCGCGCTCGTCATCGCCCATGTGCCACACCGAGAGGCCGCGAAGTAGATACCAGCGGGCCTCCTGGTGATCGTCAAAGTCTCCCAAGTCGTCTTCCAAAAGCTGCAGTTGATTCAAGCAGTCCTGATATCGGTGCTCACGTTGCCATTGCGTGATCCGATCAAGCTGACGAGAGATGAGCGAGTCTGCCGAGGCGGTTTGGGCTGCAGGGAGTGCCTCGACCATCAGAGCGCCTTGGGATTCGGCACCTGGGGAGAAAAGGGGCTGAAGCAGCTCAGCAAGCGGTATCAGGTGGCTGTGAGCCTCAGCGCTCAGCGGGAGGCCACCGGTCTGATGGGCAGACATCTTGAGGTTGCTAAGCTTGGCGTTTTGAAGCGCGTGGATACCTTCCCAGACCGCGCGAGCCGCCTGAAACTCCTTGGCCAACAGGCCCATGTGGCGCTCAGCCGTGTCATCGGAGATTTGCCCGGCAGTGCTGTTGAGCTCCGTACAGATGCTTTGAAGCGAGGCCCACACGTCGCTACTCGATCGCCCGCTGATCCGATGGCTGATCAGTTGCTTTTGAGTGTCGACCTCTATGGTGCGGTCGGAATCGAGGTCATGGGACATGAACTTCAGGTGCAGCACGAACTGGTAGAGATCCTCAGGCTCCACCGGCGATCCCTGCTGAAGCTCCACAGCCTTCTTGATCGCGGCATACGCCGTACGATTGCTTTTGTTGCTGAAGCCTTCCTCACTAACACGCGCAACCCAATCTTCCGCAGCGCGAGAGGCCATAGCGGAACGCACAACCTCGACTGCACCCTGCATCTGAGAGTTGCTGGAGACGTTATAGACGATGAGGCATTCATCAAGGTTGCGCTGGAATCCAGGCTTACTGAAATCTTCCCAGGCAAGGCCAACGGACTCGTTGAAGATCTTGTTCGTGGTCGCCCTGAGCGACCGCTTCATCTGCAAACGCTGCATCGCTTTTTGCCCAGCGGCAGGGCACCAGAGGTAGATGATCAGGTCGTCGGTATCGTGGCCAAATACCCGCCCCTGGAACAGAAGTTGGGTGATGACAAAGCCGTCACGCGCTCCGGGGCACTGCAAACCCAAACACATGGCGAGCAGGCGAACGGCCTGGACACGTCGTTCGAACGCACCGCCTCGATCACCGGTCGATACGGGGCTGGCAACATGCTTGCGGCGACCTTTAGCCTCCGCCTTTTCTTTGTTCGCAACGTCCCTTGCGGGCTTTTTCCTTGGAGCCTTTGCCATACCTGCTTCGCAATTCTTGAGTACTCCTGCATATTAACTGGCAAAGTGCCCTGAGCGTAGGGTGGGGATCGGTTTTCTGCCTGGTTTTGACTGTTGTTTAACTAACTGGGTGCCCGATTTAATTAGGCCCAGTTTAATGCTGATAGCCTCACGATGCTGAATTGACATCATGCTTCAGCTTTGGCCTACTCAGTCGCTCGTTGATTTACTACGCAGCAAGCACGTGCGCCAAGGCCCTGAAAGGAGCCCGTCGATATATCGATCCGACTGTGCCGTCGCCGCCTATAAAAAATGGAGTGCCGAATATGGATTTTCAGAAGCAGGCGCAGGAATACTACGGCAGAGCTCCCCTCATCATCCTAGGCAGTGGCGCATCGGCTGCTCATGGCATGTCCGGAATGTGGGCGCTTGCTAACCACCTAGTAGTGCATACCGATATTTCAGGTTTATCCGAAGCAGAAATTGAGGTATGGGCAAAATTCTGCCAGGTTCTAACAGACGGCGTCGATCTGGAATCGGCACTGCATAAGGTGGCTGTGACCGAAGAGCTGACGTCCAGAATTATCAAAGCAACATGGTCACTCATCAACGCTGAAGACATTCAAATTTTCAACGATAGCCTTCAGAACCAGGCAATGTTTCCGTTGAGCCGACTGCTGCGCCACATGTTCAAAAGCAGCCTCGCCAAATTAAATATCGTCACTACGAATTACGACAGGCTTGCCGAATATGCCTGTGATCAGGAACGACTCCACCACTACACCGGATTCACGCACGGATTTTTCCGGCAACTGGCTGCGCCGAATGAGATAGATTCTGCCCGGAGGGTCAATATCTGGAAGGTTCACGGTTCGCTGGACTGGTTTAAATCGCCGCTGGAAGACATCGTGGCTCTTTCAAATATTCAGGGGATACCTGTCAATTACAAGCCGGAAATCGTAACGCCGGGCACGCAGAAATACCAAACCACGCATTTAGAGCCATACCGCTCAATCATCAACAACGCTGACCAAGCGATAACGGCGGCTAACTCTTACCTGTGCATTGGCTACGGCTTCAATGACGAGCACATTCAACCCAAGCTCATGGTGAAGTGCCTGCGTCAGAATACCCCGATCACGATCATTACCTATAAGCTTTCAGAGGCTGCCAAGAAGCTCATCCTTGACGGCAAGGCACAGAATTACCTGGCAATAGAACGGGGAGCGACAGACGACCAGTCCATCGTCTACTCCTCTTTGGATGAGACTCCGGTGACCGTTGAAAAAAACATCTGGAGTCTTGGGGGTTACCTGTCACTCATCATGTAGGAAGAAGAGATGCCGATTTTTAACTTTAAGGATGAAGACGCGCTTGGGAAGGTTGCTTCCGTCGACACGACTAACGTGATCGTGGACGTGGGAAATGTAGACCAGCTTAAGCGGCTGCAAGTCAACCATCTGGCCGTGCTCCAAAGCAGCAGGCCAGGACAGCACCTCATCGGCCTCATTACCCAGGTGACCCGCAAACGCGGCATCGAGGACATCGTGGGCGATGGCATCAGTGATCAGACATCAGAACTGAACCTGTGCAAAATCGCCCTGATCGGCACGATGCTGGATCGTGACGGCAGCAGAGAAAACGTCTTCCGCCGCACCCTGGAAAGCGTTCCGGAAATCGACGCGAATTGCTTTTCGCTGGAAGGCGAAAACCTCACTAACTTTATGCGCACGCTCTCCAGCGTTTCAGCTGATGGTAACGCCCTGACGCTGGGCAAATACACGCTGGACGAACATGCCGTTGCCTACCTCAACGGGAACAAGTTTTTCCAGCGCCATGCCTTTATCGGCGGCAGCACCGGGTCAGGAAAATCCTGGACCACAGCCAAGATCATTGAGCAGATGGCGGGGCTCTCTACGGCGAACGCCATTGTTTTTGATCTTCATGGTGAATACTCGCCATTGGTGGGCCCAGGCATTCAACACTTCAAAGTGGCCGGTCCCGCAGATGTTGAGGCTAAGCGCACCATTGATGACGGTGTGCTTTACCTGCCTTACTGGCTGCTTTCGTATGAAGCTCTCGTGTCCATGTTCGTTGACCGCAGCGACCAGAATGCGCCCAACCAGGCCATGATCATGGCGCGTGAGATCAACCAAGCGAAACAAAATTACCTAGAAGATGGTGGCCAGACAGATGTACTGAAGCACTTCACCGTCGACAGCCCGGTCCCCTTCAACCTCGATTTTCTCATGGGCAGGTTGAATGACATCAACGTAGAGATGGTTCCTGGCGCTCGTGGTGAAAAACAAGGCGATTTCAACGGAAAGCTTTCCCGCATGATCTCGCGTCTTGAGAACAAAATTTCTGATCGGCGCCTTGGCTTCATGTTCAGTGGCGGTGGAGACGTTCTGGACTTTTCCTGGCTCGAAAAATTCACCACCGCCGTGCTCGGCAGCTCCGGAGAAAATGGCAAAGCCGGTATCAAGATCATCAATTTTTCCGAAGTGCCATCGGACGTTCTTCCGCTGATCGTTTCCCTTGTTGCGCGGGTCACGTTCTCCGTCCAGCAGTGGACGCCATCCGAGCTGCGTCATCCGATTGCGCTTCTGTGTGACGAAGCGCATCTTTACATGCCCCAACGAAACATGGCGGAGTCCGTCGACGATATCTCCCTGGATATTTTCGAGCGCATCGCCAAGGAAGGCCGCAAGTACGGTGTCAGCCTGGTGGTGATAAGCCAGCGTCCGTCCGAAGTGAATAAAACGATGCTCAGTCAATGCAGCAACTTCGTTTCCATGAGGCTAACCAACGCCGAGGATCAGGGCGTTATCAAACGACTTCTTCCCGATAGCCTCGGGGGGTTCAGCGATATTCTGCCGACCCTAGATACCGGCGAGGCCCTGGTTGTCGGCGATGCGAGCCTGCTGCCGAGCAGGATCAGAATCGACGAGCCCAAAAACAAGCCGAATAGCGGCACTGTGAATTTTTGGGATGAATGGCAAAAGCCGGTCAAAGACAAGCGTCTATCGATAGCAGTAGATAACTGGCGTAAGCAAAACATCCAGTAATTGCGTCGCGGCTACCTCAAGGACGCAATGCCCTTGATTCCATCTTTCGGCAGACGTTCGCCACCGAGACCTGGGCATTGCGGTGTTTCTGATTTGTCCGGTCACGGTGGCCCTATTGAATACCTCGCGGTACTGCGCGCGATATTCGCTTTCAATTTCTGCGTCCTGCTCAAAATCGCCAGCAATTCATTTTCACACTCCGCCACTACCCGACCCTCAATACGCTGGTTCAACACGAGCACGGCTTGCAGCACAGTACAGGCACAGATGTTATGAATTTTGTGACGGCCTAGCGAGCGCCCGTTGATCAGTCGAAGCGTTCTGGACCATCATTATTGAGATACCCGCCAAGAGTTTGGCAAACAACGCATTCGGGAATGTATTTTGGATTTTTCAAGTCAGGAGCACTCGTACAAATTAGCGGATAGTTCTCAAGACCATGAAGAGCTGCCCCAAGAATGGCCCGATCATCTACACGCAAAGGCGACGGTCAAGCCAGTCGAACGAGTGTTTTATCGAGGCGAGTTTCTGCTCGATTTCGCCAGGATGCCGGCGGCTTCTTTCGAACAGTTCTGTTGGTCGCTGCTGACCAAGGAGCAATCGCTGCATGGCTGTCAAAGGCTCGGTAAAAATGGAGCCGAGCAGGGCGGTATTGATCTTTTTGCTTATGATGAACGCTTTATCGACAAGCTTAATGTCTATGAGTGCAAGGCTTGGAAGAAATTCGACTCCAAACGACTAACCGAGGCAATTGATCGATTTCTTCACGGTCGGTGGAAGAAAGATGCTCGGTCATTTACGCTTATTTTGGCACAAGAGGACCTTGGCGAGCCTCTGGCAAGGCGTTGGGACATCGAAAGAAAACGCTTACGGCAATCTGGAATTGAAGGTGAACTTTGGACGGCTCACCATCTGACACAGAAAATCCAATCTTATCCAGATCTGCTTTCAAAGTTTTTTCCAGGGGCGCATGTCGAGACGTTCGGCAATTTGTGGATGGAACGTAGCGGGTTTCTCGATGCTGTCTCAAAAGCAGTCTTCGATCCCAGGGAGCGAGTCGCACAGAAGGCGAGAGAGTTCATTGAAAAATCGGGTAGGCTACTCGACAGCATTTCGGGTGGCAGTAACCTACCGGCTGGATCGACACTAAATTCCGCCCATCAAATGACAGGGGCGTTGCCTTTTTCCATAGACGCGTTCCGGAAAGTCAGTCATACCGATCGGCATTGGTTTTATAGTGGGCCATGGTTCTCAGTTAGTGTGTTCCTACCAGACCAAATATCCTCCAAAGCATCCGCCGCTTTTGACTTCCACCAGGAAGATTTAAAGGGAGTCACGATTACGGTGAGCCACGATTGGCTCCTGAAGTGCTTTCTTTTTCAAGCAGGTGCGCTCCTGTCGAGCAAAGCTCGTACATTCATCGTTGGAAAGATGCCAGGCCCGCCCAACCAGTACCTGATCGACCTACCTAATTGCCGGCTGACTCTCGAAGAAGAAATCGTCCAAGAACTAGCAGATGTATCTGATCTTTTAACCATGGTCATGCGCGATTCGCTAAAGGCCATGGAAAGCAATTGGTCAGCTGTAGACTTTCCATTTTTTGACTGGGGTGGGTCGCATAGAGTTGTCATTGCTTCCATACGTGAGGATGTCTGGAGAGAGATCGGACGATTCACCGAGGAACACGATTATGCGAATGGCTCTACACCTTGGCACATATTCGACGGTCATGCGGAGTTTCTTAAGCCGTGCCATGAGTCTGCTACTGCAGAATTCGACGCAGGCTATCACTGCTTAATTAGCGCTTTAAAAGAGGAGGGGGCAACGTCCGGTAACAGGGTTAAGCTACTATGGGCGCCGGATGATCTCACGCACAGATCCCCTTCGTCGAAAGGGTGGTGGCCCTGTGAATTCACTTTACGCTGGTTGAATGAAACGTTGCTTCCGGAGATAAAGCAGCGCGTATTTAGGCGTGAATTTGGCTCGTGGTGGAAACGATTTCTGCATTCCAAACAAGCAAAGGAGTTCTCGAGGCACCTAGATAATATCTTCGTCGCACGGGATGCTCGGGAGCCATCACTTCTAAATCATGGTCGTTGGAACACTGACATAGTGCGTGGAGTAGAAGCCTTACAGTATTTCTTTACATCTGCTTCGATCGGGGCTGCAGGGCCCTACATTTGCAACCAAGATGTGGAAAATCTATACAGGGCCATCGCCATCATCGCGGTTCAAAAGCGCGGCTTTCCAGGATATGTGGCTTCCTCCTTAAGCTTAGACGGTCGCCCGGACGACCATGCCCAGCTCATTGAAATGATTCATCATTATATCGATTCTGGGCGTGTTGTTTCTAACTGCCATGCCGTCGATTATGCATTTCGGGCGATGCTCGAATTGCTCGATGAATCCGACTTCTGTGGTAGTACTAATGATCAAGAAACAATTATGAACTGGCTTCTCCCGTTCGCACGCTTGCGAGACGATGGCCTACTAGTCAGCCGTCACACTAGACGGACTTGAACCTGCCCCGATAACCAAGAGGGAGCTTGAGCCCGTCAGTTGGCACGCGGACTATTGGCACCAACTGCGGTAGATTTGGTCCTCAACGTTGGCAATCCACTGTACGGGGCAGACGCCGACGATTGACACGGTAGCGCTGTTTTTCAAAGATGGCAGAAATCGTACTTTCGCCTATCGTGCGAACTCTGGTGGGGGAATGCGTTGACGGCGCGATGCAGCAGGTTTTTTCATCACTTCTTTCAAACGCTGAGCAGGCGCTTCTAACTCAGACGGCGACGCAAGGCTAACAGCAAGCATTAACGCATCACGGCGTTTCTGCTTGCCTTCCAAAATCTCAGAGAGGCTATTTTCCGGCTGAACTGGGTGCTCCATCGCTGCTGACCTCGATCTTCGGATCAAATTGGATGCTAGCACAAGCCTTACAACCCACAGTCTTCCTGAACGAGCCCCATGAAAGACAGGACACCGTTTCCCCCTTACGATAAGGGATAGGCAAACGGGTATGTTTATGACTAACAGCAACGATAAGGGTGGTGAGCTGCTCGGCCAGGAACGCCGACGCCGCTGGAGCACCGACCAGAAGCTGGCCATGGTTCGCGAGAGTCTTGAGCCGGGACAAAGCGTGTCCGTGGTGGCCCGACGCAACGGCATCAACGCCAATCAGCTGTTCCTGTGGCGCAAGCTGTACCAGGACGGAAGTCTGTCGGCGGTCAGTGCTGGCGAAGCCGTTGTACCGGCGTCGGAACTGACCGATGCGCTCAAGCAGATCCGCGAATTGCAGCGGATGCTGGGCAAGAAGACGATGGAAGCCGAAGTCCTAAAAGAGGCCGTGGAGATTGCCCGGTCGCGAAAATGGATTGCGCACTCACCCTTGTTGCCGGGGGACGACCAGTGAAACTGGTCAGCAAATGTCTCGGTGTGTCGCGCTCGCAACTAACGGTTCGAATCAAGCAATCGGTATCGCCCAAAGTACGGCGACGTCGGCTCGTGAACGATACGGAATTGGTCGCTGAGATCAAGCAGCAAGTCAGCGAGCTACCAAGCTATGGCTACCGCCGCGTTTGGGGCTTGTTACGCCGCGAACGTGAAACCCGGTCGCGGCCACCGATCAACGTAAAGCGGGTCTATCGCGTCATGCGCGACCACAATCTGTTGCTGGAACGACGCATCAAGCAACCTGGCGTGCAACGCCGGCATGAAGGCCGCATCGCCGTTCAAACCAGCGACACTCGTTGGTGCTCGGACGGCTTCGAGTTCCGCTGTGACGATGGTGCGAAGTTGAGTGTAACTTTTGCTCTGGACTGCTGTGACCGAGAAGCCATCGGCTGGGTCGCCAGCCCAACAGGCTACAGCGGTGATGACATCCGAGACTTGATGTTGGAAAGCGTGGAGAAGCGTTTTGGCGATCAACTGCCAAGCACGCCGGTGCAGTGGCTGAGCGATAACGGCTCGGCTTATATCGCCGAGCAGACGCGTCTGTTTGCTCGCCAGATCGGCTTACAGCCGGTAACTACACCGGTGCGAAGCCCCCAGAGCAACGGTATGGCAGAGAGCTTCGTGAAGACGATCAAGCGTGATTACGTTGCGCATATGCCCAAACCGGATCGAGAAACGGCGCTGCGCAATCTGACGATTGCCTTCGAGCATTACAACGAGCAGCATCCGCACAGCGCGCTGAAATATCGGTCACCAAGAGAGTTTAGGCGCTTGGCAGCAGCATCAATTTAACGGGGAGTTGGTGTCCGGTTTGATAGGGGCAAGTCCACTTCCGTTGATCCCCTTTGCTTATGAAACGTGATCCATAAGATGTTCATTGCATCTCGCTTGGCAGTTCCGTTCGAATTCGGGAAAACAGTTCGTCGAGGGTGATCGGATTGTCCTGAAGCAGATAACAGCCTACGAGGATGGTCAGCGGATGAACGTCCATTACAGATGCTAGCTCGTCTACCTTCTCGATCGTAGGGCTCTTCAGACCGCGCTCTAGGGTGCTGAGATAGGTACGACTACTGACGTCGGAGAAATCTTCCTGGGAAAGCTTCCTCTCCGATCTCAGCTTTTTCAGGGCCGCGCCAAATGCCTGTTTCAGTTCCATATTGCCGACCTCGCAAAAGGAACGATGAAGCCTTCGCGAGCTCTATAGGGCTACAATCTATAGTGTTCACTTTTGGGATGGCGCTATGTTCATCACTCACAAACCAGCAGAGATTTTCCTCAGCGCGTACCTGGGTGATGACTCTATCCAGTACTGGCAGTACGTTGAGCAGACCACTCATTGTCCCTGGTTTTACGTCAGAGTGGGTCGACAACAAGGCGGTGAAGCGTTGACTAGCATGGTTATGCTTCCCAGCATTTCAGCGCTTGAGAAGCTACTTAACGAACAGGGAGCAGACATCTGGCTGTTGGATGCGCAGTTGGTTTCACCGGCTTATCTGAACGGAAGTGATGGGTGGAAGATGGAGAGGCTGTTATGACGAGGCTCGCTCGGCGTTATGGCGATTGGCCGACTCTGCTAGATAACGACTTGCATAACGTCGTGGCATGGTCGAGGCATCGGACCAGCCACAGACCCGCCGGAGTTCATCCGTAGCCCGCTCCAAATCATAACCGCGTGTTTCGACCAGATAGGCCAGGAAACGGTCTGCGAAGGTATGGCGAAAGTCATGCGCAGAGAGTGTAGGCAACAACCCTGGATGAGCCAGTTCAATGGTCAGAAATAGCCGATCGAGGACGTTAGACAGTGCGCGAATCGACAACGGGCGGCCTCGGTCAGAGATGAACAAATAGCGATACAGCAATTTCATCGGTTTTCCGTCACGCAGTGGGCGTCGCTCGCGCTGGATATAGCGCTCGTAGACCTCATACAACTGTGTGGAGATACCTACGGTCCGCCCGTGTGTTTTCAGTGCAGGCTCTTCAGCGCGCGGATCTTCTGGGTCATGTTCGCGGTCATTGATGCTGAGATAAGCATGCTGAGAACCCTGATTGATATCCGTGGCGTAGAGCTTCAGAAGCTCTCCACGGCGGATACCAGTCTCCAGCATCAATTCAATCATTAGCCAATTGCGCAACCGCAGTCGTTCCGGAAACGGATTCTCCACAGCGCCCGGTATAATCAATGTGCGAATGATCTGGAGTTGCGGATCTGTCAGGCTGCGGTAACGAGCGCGGTCGGGACGAACATTGATGATATGGCTCTCAAAGCGTCGTTCTATGACGTCAGCGACATCTGCAAATACCGCCTCAATGTTAGCCTGGATGGTCGAGCCCTGACGGGCGCGCGGGATGTAACGGGTGACACACCAGGAAAGATACCGCTTCAGCAACCGCAGGTACTGGTCACGGGTGCGCGGATCAATCTGTGGAAAAGGTGCCGTTGTAGCTTTGCCGATTCGGGCGACAAGATTATCGGCTTGACGGCCGCTTTGGAGCCAGATGGCGTAACCGTCTAATAAAGACAGAATCGCCTCAAAGTGGCAGGCCAAGATGGCCTCATCGATATCCAGATCTCGGCTTTTGGCATAGGCGTAGAAAGCCTGGATCGCACGTAGGTGCGCTGCAGCAGTGTTGCAAGCGCAGTACCTTAGCTTGAGTTGGACGTAGATGAACGGAACGAGCTTGGGCAACGGCGCCGCATCTCCGGTCTGCACGAGCAGCGGTACACGCTGACCAGAAGCGTAACGGCACTGAATCAGCTTCATCGGCAGCCACCTCATACAATGGTTCACCATGAACACAACGTACATGGCCCGTTGAGAGAGTGGACGTCAGAAGCGGGATTGTCGAATCAGGGCTTTAGGCTGCTCATGAACATATTTAACATAGCACCTCGTTTAACATAATATACATTATGCGTAGCAGTAGATTCTGACTTTGGGTGGGTGGTACGCTTCTTTTAGAACCAGTGGCGTCTGTTGATGTGTTCGCTGCAATACACACATCTTCTCGCTACGTTCGCATCTGCTGCAATCCAATCCATCAAGGTTCCATCCATGGGCACGTCAGTCGTACCGAGTTGTTTGTTTGCTGCGATTGATGCGGTTTATCTGCCGGCTGGCTTGAAATGCTCAGAAGATATTTCTCCTGACGTTGAGGCTAGAGAGTATGGCGGTTGTCGATTCATGCTGGGTACTCGCCAGGTTGTGTTCCGTGTCGCCAAAACCACGCCGACCAAGATTGGTCAGTTCGTGACGCTGTGGAAACGACCCTGTGCAACGAGTGTGATTACTCCGCTGGATAGCAACGATAATATCGACTTCGTTGTGATCCACGCGACTGGCACCGAACAAAGTGGTCAGTTTGTATTTGACCGTGCAACGTTGCTGTCCCATGGCGTGATGTCCATAAATGGCGTCGGTGGCAAGCGTGCTTTACGTGTGTATCCGCCCTGGAGCCGACCTATTGCCAAGCAAGCGTTACAGACTCAGCGGTGGCAACTCCAGCATTTCGTGACAGTTGAACCCTCAGACCAGACTTCGTTACAGCACATAAAATCGTTGTTCAGGTCCTCGTTAAAGTGAGCGTATACCCTACTCCAGCCCCCTCTCTCATGACTGCTAGTTATAACTCAACTAAATAGTCATTTAGTTGAGTTATTTATATACTCCTTCCCTCCTCCCTCTCTACAACTAAGAAAGGTCTGAAGTAGCCAGAAATTTACGCGTAAGTTTCAACTTTCGCCTTTTGCAAACCCGAATAACATCCGTGGCGAGTCCACTAGCAGCGCACGCATAAGCTCCGTCGAGCACTCCAGTGCTTGAAGTTGATCGATCACCGTATCGAAACCGACGCCTTCTTCATGTTGCGTGTGCGGCCAGTCGCTGCCCCACACCAAACGGCGACGGCCGAAGCTCTGCTCCAGCAGCGGTAACGCCATCCGGGCAAACTCGAGGTTCTGTTGTGGCGTACCTTCCAGTCGATAGATACCGGACACCTTCATCCACACTTGCCCGCTCAGCCCCAGTTCCAGCACCTCGGAATAACCTGGCTGATCAAGGCCAAAACGCGCGTCCGGACGCCCCAAGTGATCGATGACGAGTTTGATCCCAAACGGCATCAGCTGACGAATCAGTTTCGGTAAATCCTCCACCTGGCGGTGCAACTCCACGTGCCAGTCCAGTTCAGCGATGTGGCCGAAGAAGTCCTTCCAGGTAGCGTCGTGAAAGTCAGGCAAGGCTTTGCCCATGAGGTTCAAGCGAATGCCGACCACGCCCAGCCGAGCCATGTCGTTCAACATGACGCGGCTGACACCTCGCTCCAGCACCACTACCCCTCGCAATCGTTCCGGCACCTGCCTCAGCGCCGCCAGCAGGTAGTTATTGTCGGTGCCGAGAAAACTCGGCTGCACCAATACACCATGACTCAGACCATGGGTTTGCAAGTGCTTCAGATACTGCGCAAGTGTGGCGTCGTAGCCAGGGGTATAGCGTCGTGCAGCGGCCAGGTTCAGCTCGCGGCTGAACACATGAGCGTGGGAGTCGATGCCGGTGATCGGCGCAGGACAGGTATCAGGCATGGATTTCATCTATCGAAGGTAATGGTCATCAGGCCCGGGCGGTCTCGTTGCCGTCGACCGTGGTTTGCACCGGTGCAGTCGAGGCCTCAAGACTGCGCCCACGGGTTTCCGGCAGGCAAAGTGCCGCGATCACCGCCACACCGTAGGCGACCCCTGCGTCGATGCCAATTGCAGCCCCCAAGGACATGGAGTCGCTCATGTGGCCGACCAGGAACGGGAACACCGCGGAAAGCACTCGACCAAAGTTGTAGCAGAAACCGACACCGGCGCCGCGCACGTCCGCTGGATACAACTCGTTGAACAGCGCACCAAGACTCGCCGGAATGCCAGCCGCGAAGAAGCCGAGCGGAAACCCCAGGAACAGCATCTGGGTATTGGTCAGCGGCAGGAACACATAGCACTGCACGGTGACGACACAGCACAACGCAAACAACACGATGTTTTTGCGACGGCCAATACGGTCGATCAAAAATCCGCTGACCACACAGCCACACCAGAAGGCGAAGATAATCACCGCGAGGTAGCCGCCAGAGTTCAGCACCGACAGGTTGCGCTCTGTCTTGAGGAACGTCGGCAGCCAGGTCATCACTGCGTGGTAGCCGCCGTGCGCGCCGAGGCCCAACAGACCACCGAACAGCGTCACGCGGATGAGTTCAGGGCGGAAAATGCCGGCCAGGGATTTGAAGAAACTTTGCGGGATGGCGTTTTCTTTTTGCAGGCGCTGGAAGCTGTCGGGCTCCTCGACGTTGCGACGTACCCAGATGATCAGGAACGACGGCAGCAATCCGACCAGGAACATCACACGCCAGGCCATGTCCTGCGGTACAAAGGAGTAAATCAGCGTAAACACCCCGACCGCCAGGCCCCAACCTACGGCCCAGGCGCTTTGCACCGTTCCCATGACCTTGCCGCGATATTGAGGGTTGATTGTCTCAGCCATCAGCACTGCGCCGGCAGCCCATTCGCCACCGATGCCAAAACCCTGGAGCGCTTTGACGATCAAGAGCTGATTGAATCCCGTCACGAACGCGGACAGAAAGGTGAAGACCGAGAACCACAAAATCATCCACTGAAGTGTGCGTACCCGGCCGTAGCGGTCGGACAACGTCCCCCCTACCCAGCCACCAATGGCTGAAGTGACCAGGGTGACACCACTGATCAGCCCCGCGTCGCCCTTGGTCAGGGCGAACGCGGCGATCAACGCCGGAATCGCCAGGCCGAACATTTGTACCTCCAGCGCGTCGAGCGACCATCCGCCGAAGCAGGCCCAAAACGTCTTGCGCTCCCGAGGAGTGACTTGGCGATACCAGCTAAACATGATTCTTATCCTTATAGGTGGAACGTGAGGCAGCCGAGAGCGAACCGCGCCGCTACGAGGCCAGTCAGAACAAACAAAACGATCAAACCAGCGGCGACCGACTCGCCGCTGAACGAAACGCTACCCAGGCACGGGTCAGCGAATATCCACGCGGTAACGGAAGTGCTCGGCATGCCCGCGAGAACGACGCCACTCCAGCGGTGTGCCGGCGTAATCACGCGCCAGCCTCTCGATCACCACCACCGGGCTGTTGACCGGGACTTGCAGCAATCGCGCGTGCACGTCATTCACCGATTCAGCGGTCAGCGTTTCTTCGGCCGAGGCGACGACCTGACCGCAGACCTCTTCATAGATCGGATACAACAGCGGCCCTTTGCTACTCAGGTCGATCTCCAGCAGCGGCTGAAAGCGGTTGCGGGGCAACCAGATTTCTTCGGCGAGCACCGGCTGAACATCGAGCAGACGCACACGAACAATGCGGATCACCGGCGCGTCGAGTGGCAGCCCCAACGCCTGGGCCACCGCCGAGGGCGCGGTCACCGGTTCGATCGACAGGATGCGACTCTCTGGCACCCGGCGCTCGCCGGCAGCGGTTTGAAAACGGAAGAATCGGAACAGCGAAGATTGGAACTGAGGCCGGCGAATGAAAGTGCCTCGACCTTGCTGACGTTCCAGGATACCTTCACTGACCAATGCATCGACCGCTTTGCGCACGGTGCCAGTAGACAGTTGGTATTCCGCTGAAAGCGCAGCTTCGGTGGGAATCGCTTCCCCCGGACGCCAGCGATTGTTGGCGATCTGTTCAGCCAAATGGTCACGCAGGCGTTGGTAAAGCGGCAGGCGAACATCACTGGAAAGAGCATTCATCGACTTTATTCACCTTGTTATCTAGTCATATATATGAATATAGAGGTGAGTATTTCCCCATACAGCTTGGCTGTCAATAAGGGTCAAAACATTTTGCTGACGAATGGCGGGGCCAAGCCGTAGCCAATCTGCGTCAGTTCGACTCGGAAATCCTCACCGTTGTCTCCCCTGCCCCCCCCCCGCAAATCTTGTCCATCAACGCTTGAGCCACACCGCTGCCCTGCTCAAGGATTTTGAGGGCGGCACTGATCGCGGATCACCACAACGGCTACTGACGCATTGCCAGGATCGCTGACAACCGCGCAGTCAATTTTGTGTCTCATCGCCGCACCTTCACCCAAGCCATGAGCAACGCCGAGGACAGTACGCCGACGGTCATGAAAATATAGGCCGCTCCGGGGTTGCCGGTAAGGCCAATCAGGTAGCCGACAATCCATGAGCCCACAAAGGCACCTAATGCCCCGCAAGCGTTGATCAAACCAATTGCGCCACCGAAAACATTGGAGGGCAGAATTTCCGGGATCAGCGCAAAAAATGGTCCATAAGGCGCGTACAAAGCCGCCCCGGCGATGCTCAGCAAAGCAAACGACAACCAGAAATGGCTCGGGCCAAGCAAGTAGGAGCAGAAAAATGCCAGCGCACCCAGCGCCAGAAGCGGCCAGACAAAATGTTTACGCTGCTGGGATTTATCTGACATCCAAGACACCGCAAGCATGGCGGCCACGGCCGCGACATAAGGCACAGCGCTCAACCAGCCTACCGTGACAATATCCGTAGCCGCGGCTTGTTTGATGATCGTCGGCAGCCACATGATGAATCCGTAGACCCCGACGCTCCACAGCGCGTGGACGCAGCACAGTTGGATCACCACCGGGCTGGTAAACGCCTGGCGGTAATTACGCACCACCTTCATGCCTTTCTGTTCGTTTGCCAGTGTCGCGGCCAGCTGGTTTTTTTCCTGCTGAGTCAGCCAGTCGACCTGCTCGGGCTTGTCCCGCGCCAGCCGCCACCAGATGAACGCCCACAACACTGCTGGCGCGCCTTCAATCACGAACATCTCGCGCCAGCCCCACGCGTGAATCAAATAGCCCGAGACCACCGACATCCAAAGTACGGTGACCGGATTGCCGAGAACCAGAAACGTATTGGCACGCGAGCGTTCCTTGCGGGTGAACCAGTTACTGATGAAAATCAGCATGGCGGGCATCACTGCGGCCTCGACGATGCCCAGCGACACCCTGATCACCATCAACATCGGAATATTGGTCACCAGCCCCGTGGCCATCGCGCAGATGCCCCACAAGATCAGGCTCCAGAACACCAATTTGCGCACACTGTATTTCTGCGCGTAGATAGCGCCCGGAACCTGAAAGAAAAAGTAGCCCAGAAAGAACAGGGCCCCGATCAACGAGGACATGCTTTTGGTGATACCCAGGTCCTGCTCGATGCCCGCGGCACTGGCAAAGCCATAATTGGCGCGATCCAGATACGCGAGGCTGTAGGTAATGAAAATTAGCGGAATCAGATACCGCCAACGCTTGGGTGCGAAGCTTTTGGTTTTGACGTGTTGACGATTTTCGTCGGTAGCCTGCCCGGCAATATCGACCAGCGACGCTACCTGCTCTTTGAGGTTGCTCATGGATGTCCCCTGTTATTGTTGTTGTTTGCGGCGGGAGTAACATTCAAACGACGCTTGTCAGGCCTCCGTCGACGAAGATCGTTTGGCCGTTGATGAAGTCCGAGGCAGCGGATGCGAGAAATACGGCGGCACCACACAACTCCTCGACGCGCCCCCAACGGCCCGCGGGCGTGCGTTTGCACAGCCATTGGGAAAATTCCGGATTGTCTACCAGCGCCTGGTTCATCTGCGTCGCGAAATAGCCAGGTGCCAACCCATTGGCCTGAATACCGTGGCACGCCCATTCGGCGCACATGCCCTTGGTGAGCATCTTCACGGCACCTTTCGACGCCGCATAAGGAGCGATCGTCGGCCGGGCCAATTCGCTCTGAACCGAGCAGATATTGATGATCTTGCCGCGACGCCGGGCAATCATGTGCCGGGCGACTGCCTGGGACACATGGAAGACGCCGTCTAGATTGACCCGCATCAATTCGTGCCAATCGTTCGCGGCAAAATCTTCCAGCGGTGCCCGCCGCTGAATGCCGGCATTGTTCACCAGGATATCGATGGCTCCGGTCTGCGCCTCAAAGCTATTGATCACTTCGAAAACCTGAGCCTGATCGGTGACATCAAACACCGCGATCTCTGTGCTTACACCCTCGTCACGCAATTGACTTGCGATGAGTTTCGCTCTGTCACTATTACGATCATTGATCACCACAGTGGCGCCCGCAGCTCCCAAGCCTCTGGCCAGTTCAAGCCCGATGCCTTTGCCCGAACCGGTGATCAGGGCCCTGCGCCCGTTAAGCTGGAAGCTACTGGTATTGAATGACATGCTGTTCTCCACAAATGGCCATTTGTTTTTTTCGGCCTTGCCGTCACTTCATCGCAGCCCAGCGGTCACGTCCAATCGTCATTAATGATATCGTGATCAAAATTCATGATAAGCGCGAAACAGCCCCTGAAAGCTCGGAGTATTCAGATGGAAATCAAACATTTGAGAGCATTTGTGACCTTGGCTCAGGAGCTTCACTTCGGTCGAGCCGCGCAGCAACTGTCGATCGTTCAACCGGCGCTGAGCATGCAGATCAAGTTGCTCGAGGAAGAACTGGGGGTGCGCCTGTTCGAGCGCAGTCGGCACTCGGTCGCTTTGACCGAAGTGGGACTGATTTTCCTACCAGAGGCGCGCGCGACCTTGCATCAAGCGGCCCATGCAGCGGACGTGGCCAGGGCGTCAGGGCGCGGTGAAATAGGTCGCGTGCGTTTAGGTTTCGTCTCCTCGGTATTACCCGAATTGCTGCCCACCTTGATCCGCTCACTGCATCAACGATTCCCGCGGATTGAACTGGAACTCAAGGACATGCCGGGCCCGGATCAGACAGCGGCGCTGAAAAATGGCCAGCTCGATTTCGGCTTGATGCGTTTGCCGGCCGTGGCCCCGGGCATTCAAACCCTGGAAGTGCTACGGGAGACCTTCATAGTGGCTTTGCACGGCGATCATCCTCTGGCTGTGTGCGGCACGCTGCACCCCACAGCGCTGGCAAACGTACCCGTTTTCGTCCTCGGCAGACGCTATGCACCCGGATTTTACGATGGCCTAATGCATGCCGTGAGCACCCACGGCGCGCAGCTGGAAATAGCATCGGAACTCGGCGAGTTCACCACCATGCTCGCGCTGGTTTCCGCCGGGCTCGGCGTCGGGTTACTGCCGGCTCGTGCCGGGCGTGCCCTGCCCGCCAACGTGATGTCCAAGCCCCTGGAGTTGGGCGATTACCGGGCAACGACCGGCCTTGCCTGGGTTGATCTGGACAGTCCGGTGAAGAACACCGTATTCAACCTGGTGAACGAGCTGTTGGCTGACCCCGCTGCCGAGCGTTTTCGCTAGCGAAAACAGCGGTTGCTCGCGCCGCGCCGCAGGCAAGTGCGCAAACTCCCCTGCCCTCACCGCAGACTAAGCTCCCATTAGCCGCCACTACTCACTGGGCAATAAGCCTTCGGTGAGCATCGATACTGCTTGCTCCGGCGAAGTCAGCGCGGTGTCTATGCAAAACGGCGCTTCGGCCCACGCTTCATATTCGTGATCCAACACAGATTGCCAGGTTGGTGGAATCAACCCGGGAATATCACCCAGCCTCGTTTCTATCCGGCGCCGATGTTCGTTTTTATCCGAGCAAATCACTTCAATATTTACCAACCGAACACCCGCTTTCGAGGCGGCTTCGTTCCACGCCATTCGGCTTTCGATGACTGGATTTACGCAATCAACGATGACCATACGGCCTAGACGAAGATTACTCAGGGCAAGTTCATTAGCGACCATGTAGCCACTGCGCCCCACGTCTTGCGCAAGAGCACCGGAGTTTCGAATCGCTTGTTCGATCGTATCGATCCGCAGGTAGAGGGCGCCTGTCGTAGCGACGAGGGCCTTGGCGATAGTGGTTTTTCCAGTGCCCGGAAGGCCGCTGAATACGATAAGCATTGTCTGTCCTTGGAAGAGTGCGAACACAATGTACCTTGTAACGTCGGTCATCAGATCACCGTTTAAGTTATGCCTCCCACAAGAAATCTGACGCCTCCATCATTCCTCCACGGTTCCTCCCATAAAACCCGACATTCTTTGCGCACAATCAGGATCTCTAATGTCATCGCCGATTAAGCGGTGGGCGCTTGGATGACTAACTGACGGCCTGAAAAAGATACTCCAAGGGTGTCTCAGCAACCCCATGCTTCAATCCCGGCCAGATCAGCCCCCTGCTTCAAATTCAAACCGAATGGCAAAATAAGGAGTGGCTATGTCTTTTAATATTGGGCTCAGCGGGCTGTTTGCGGCCAACAAACAGTTGGATGTCACTGGCAATAACATCGCCAACGTCGCCACCACCGGTTTCAAATCATCCCGTGCAGAATTTGCTGATATCTATGCGGCTGCCAAGCTGGGTACTGGGCGTAACGCTATCGGTAATGGTGTGAACCTGTCCGCTGTGTCCCAGCAGTTCACTCAAGGCGATGTCAACGGCAGTGGCGGCACACTGGATATGGCGATCCAAGGCGGTGGTTTTTTTGTGCAGAAAGGCAGCGACGGCTCTCTGCAGTACACCCGTAACGGTGCCTTCAGCGCAGACAAAGATGGCTACATCACCAACAATACGGGCACCTCTCGCCTGCAAGGCTACGCCGCAGACGCCGACGGCAAGATCATCAAGGGCGGGTTGACCGACCTGCGGCTGAACCTGTCGAACCTGCCGCCAAAGGCTTCCAGCAAGGTGGACTCCACCAGCAACCTGAACGCGTCTGCGCCGGCGATCAACCAAGCCACCAAGCCGTTCGACCCAACCGACACCAGCAGCTTCACGACCCAATACAGCACCACCTTGTACGACACCCAAGGCAACTCGCACGCTATGGTGCAGTACATGGTGAAGACGGACGCCAATAAATGGATGTCTTACACGCTGATCGATGGACGCAATCCAGACGGCACGGCGATCAGTGGCCCCGCCGGTGTCGCGCCCAGCGGCTCACTGTTGACATTTGACACGTCGGGCACCCTTTCGACTATTACAGTACCGCCCTCCACCACGTCCAAGACCACCCTGACGATTACCGACTGGAAGCCGGGCGCGCTGGTCAATGGCGCATGGAAAGATAACGGCGCTGCCGCCAACCCGGGTGGCGTTGCGATCAACATGGGCAACATTACACAGTACAACTCTGCCAGCTATCGCAACCCGCCGATCACCGATGGTTACGCGACGGGGCAAATTACCGGCCTGAAAATCGACGGTAGCGGTGTGATGTTCGCCACGTTCAGCGACCAACAAAGTAAAGCGATCGGCCAGCTGTCGCTGGCCAGTTTCAACAACGAGCAAGGCCTGCAGCCGGCGGGTGGCACTACCTGGAAGGAAACCTTCGCTTCTGGCCAGCCGGGTTATGACGTCCCTCAGGCCGGAACACTGGGATCGATCGTCGCCAATGCTCTGGAGAACTCCAACGTTAACCTGACCACCGAGCTGGTGAACCTGATCAAGGCCCAGAGCAACTACCAGGCAAACGCCAAGACGATTTCGACCGAGAGCACCATTAACAAGACGTTACTCCAGATGACGTGAGGCGTGGTCGGAAGTCCATTGTTTGCTCCACTCGATAGATCCTGACCCCGCACCACCGCCGCCAAGGAGATTTGGATGCTGCCTGCACTGTATGTCGCAAAAACCGGGCTTTCTGCCCAGGACACTAACCTGACCACTATTTCCAACAATCTGGCGAACGTCTCGACTACCGGCTTCAAACGTGATCGCGCCGAGTTTCAAGACCTTGTCTATCAGATCAAACGACAGCCAGGCGCACAGTCAACCCAGAACAGCGCACTGCCCTCTGGCCTGCAACTAGGCACCGGGGTGCATGTCGTCGGCACCCAGAAAAACTTCTCTGCCGGCAGCCTGCAAACGACCGGTCAACCTCTGGACCTGGCGCTGAACGGGCGTGGTTTTTTCCAGATACTGCAACCCGACGGCAGCCTTTCCTACACTAGGGACGGCACGTTCCACTTAAATGCAAACGGTCAGATCGTCACCGCGAATGGGTTCGCCCTGGAACCGGCGATCGTTGTCCCCAACAACGCCCAGACATTCACCGTGGGCCAGGACGGGACTGTATCGATCACTGTCGCCGGCAGCCCTGCCTCGCAGGTGATTGGCAATCTGCAGATAGCCGATTTCATTAATCCGGCAGGCTTGCAAGCACAAGGCGCCAACCTCTTTCTGGAAACCGCCGCCAGCGGGGCTCCTCAAGTCGGCACTCCAGGAGTCAATGGTATCGGCACAACATTGCAGAGCACCTTGGAAACCTCAAACGTGAGTACCGTTGAAGAGATGGTCAACATGATCACCACTCAACGAGCCTATGAAATGAACTCCAAAGTTGTCTCTACCGCAAAAGAGATGCTAGGCAACCTTACAAAGAGTCTTTGATTGAAACGTCACGGGGTTTCGTAGACGTCGCTACTGTGTGCGCGCTGTTTTTAATACTCGTCCCATATAATAAAAATTACAGCATCGTTAGGCTGGGCTGTTGTAGGAATAAGTTTCCTCTACTGCATACCTTACCGCGCAGGGCTGTAAAAATGATACATAAGTCATCACGAATTCTCATCGCCGATGAACAGCATTTCTTTCGCTTGCGAATTGAAAGGGTATTGAACCAATTGGGCTATCACCGGATTGCACCAGTGCAATCCATTACGGAATTACGGCGCTTGGTAGATTATGCGTATGCGCCGTTTGATGTACTGATTCTCAACGAGAAATTCAGCAACCAGAACAGCTTTGCCCCACTGGCTTTTTGCCTCGACTCCCCGCAGATTCTCTCTGCATTGATCTATGGCAGCGAAAAGCTGGTCGCCGGGTCGGTCATTCGTTGCGGTAAAGTCACCATTTGCGATGCGACTTTTGTCGATCGCGCGGAACTCCAATGGATAATCTCATCAACAGATAATTCCATTCCAGTGCAGGACACCGTCCGATATCCGTATTGAACGAAGTCACGCGGGAATCAAGCAGCCCCATTCAGGATAAGACCTCTCAGAACACGATCCGATCGTATCAATGCTCCGCTGCTACTGCGCACTGTATTTAATCAGCCGACCCTAAAGTTTATGAAAAAGGTGCCGTTGAATTAGATAGCAGTAGCCTGGTTCGATTCTCGACCCAGTACTAGCAGGAGAAAACCATGAATACCATAAAACCCGGTCTAATGGTGTTACTTACATTGCTTATTAGTCCTATCGTGATTAATCAGGCCAACGCAGAGGCCGTTACGACGGGCAAGATTAAGTTCAGCGGAGCAATCGTAGAAGCGGCGCAATGCCAACCCCTCCACTCCCCCTTCCACACCACCCTCCCCTCCGCGCTCGCCATCCAGTGCGAGCGCAGTGAAATGACGTCGCTGGTCACCGCAAGCATGGATACTGATGTGGTTGTCTGGCGGCACCTGAGTTCAACGGGAAAAGGTATTGTTCTCAGCCAAGATGCTTCGCATGACGCTTACCGAATCACCTTGAGTTACTTCTGAGCCTCGCGCTCTGTAGGCAGCGCCGCCCTCGAGGGCGGCGCGCAATTGAGGTCCATAACGCTCATGGACATGGCGAAGTCGATGGTTATTGCGGAGGCTGATAGAACGCAATGCTCGGCACGGCACTCTTGATCTTTTTCGGTGCAGGTGCAGGCTTGTCTGGCGTCGGAGTCACTGCGTTGCACTTCAGAGAAAGACTCTGATAGTTCTCCCCGGCTTTTTTCTCCGGCAAAGCAAACCTTACGCGGCACTGATTGTTATCCCAGCTAATCAGCAGCTCACCCGAAGTCTGCTCATCGCTCAGCAACGCGAGCACCCGTCCGCGTGGATCGGCAATACCCAGGCGCTGGCCGTCGTCATGATCCACCGTCGCACCGAAGGGCATCAGCTTGCCATCCGGACGGAACAGCTCGAACTGCACCCGGCGTCCACTGCTGGACTTGAACGTAGCCAATGCCGCAGCACCACGACGCGGCACCACTTGTTGCATGGCCGTGTCGATCTCGACGTCAGGACTCATCCCATTCGCGCTTAGGCCCAGCCAGTTCGCCCGGTATGGCGTAGCGTTGGGGACGACCGCGTAACCGTTGGCACCGGTTTTCACCCCCGAGTAGCTCGCCACCGGTACGTCCGCCATGCGCGGTTCGACCTTGACCAAGGCAAAGGTCTCGCTCAGCGGCTGGGCGAGGTTGACGCCTCCGGCATGGGCGACGATAGCGCCGTTGGCTTGCAGAGAAGTCGAGTGGTACTGATTGCCATAGCTGTAACCCAGCGTCATGTTGCCGACGGACGTGTTACTGCCCACCGATGCCGAGCCATTGCCGGTTCCGTCCGCTCCCCGGCCGGCGACCACCGAATAGTTCACGTCACGGTCACTGGGCAAAGTCCCGGTGACGCCCGTCTGCAGGCTGGTATCGCCGCCCTGCTGCCGGCTGCTGTTCATGAACACTTGCGGCGGCCTTTCCCCGCCACCTAACGGGAAGGACAGTGAAAGCGTGAGGGTGGTGTCGCTGTAGCGACTGTTATACACCGACGAGCTGACGTTCTGCGCGTGGGTCACACCCACGTTGTAGCTCAGGCTGCGCCAGGAGTTGCTATAGCCCGCCGAGTAGCTGCGTGAGCTTGAATTGTTCCAATAGCGGTCGTCCGATCCGTTGAGGTACACGCTGCCAAAGCGATTGTCCTTGCCCAGGTTCTGCGCCAGATAGACGTCCAGACGCGTTCGCGAGTACGCAGAAGAAGTCGACGAATAATCAGGAAACTCACTCGAATACCACGCATGCCCCTGTGCAGCGCTGCTGGCATAGACGTGGTCGGAGAGGCTTCGGAAGTTTTCATTGAGGCTGCGCTGGGCATTGACCGACACGTTAGTGTTGGTGCTCTCGATGAATTTTGCATAGCGCAGGCGCAAGCGCTGGCCGGCCTTGCTCGTACCCTCAATGCTGCTGTGGGACTGGGTTCCGTCCAGGGACACTGCGCCGATACGCGTATTGATCCCAGCGCCCATGCTATAGGCCTGAAAGCCGGAAGCCGCCTGCAGACCGCTGGCCAAGGTCAGGTCGCTGGTCAGGCCATACATCATCGAGCCATTGGCAAATACCGGACGTTCACTGGAACCGTAATCCTGCTGGAACTCCCCCAGCGTTGCGTCATACAGCAGCCGCCCTTCACGCACCATCAAGGGTGGGCTGGAAAACGCCTGGCGCATCACCCGACGGCGGCCATCCGCCTCGATGATGGTCACCTCCAGGTCGCCGTTGGAACCGGACGGCGAGAGGTCGGTGATTTCAAAAGGCCCTGGCGAGACGTTTGCGCTGTAGATCAGATAATTGTTCTGGCGCACTTCAACGGTGGCGTTGGACTCGGCATTCCCTCGAATGACTGGCGCATAACCCTGTTCGCTATCCGGACTCATGCCTTCGTCGGAGGCCATCTGCACCCCGCGAAAACGTACCCCGTCGAACAGCGGCGAATTGGTGTAGGTCTCGCCTAGCCACAGTTGGCTTTTCAGTCCCGTGATGTCCCGCTGCAGGTAGGTGTTCTGGCTGGTGAACTTCGACGGTTGCCCGGTACTGGAAGTCTGGGAAGAGTTATTGCGCAGACGCCAGTCACCCACATTCAGCCCCATGCGCAGCCCCAGGTTGGTCGATTGCCGGCTTTCATTGCTGGAACTGTAGTCGTAGCGGCTATTGAGGTTGTAATTGACGAAGCCAATGCTGACTCCGGAATCCCACACGGAAGGATCGACATAACCGCGGCGCTCGCGGGTCATCGCGGCCTGCGGCACGCTCAGGTTCAAGCGCAATCGCGGCGAATCGTAGACCGCACCGGCTTGATCGATCAGATCAGGCAGACGATAGCAGTCAGTGTCGGCCTTGAGCTTCCCCTCGCTGTGCAACGCCACGGTGTTGATGCCGACTTGCTTGAGCAGATCCTCGCTGAAACACGCCTCGACCTCGCCGGACTTGGGGTTCTCGGAAAAGACCACATCCTGGCGTCCGACCAGCGTGTTGTTTGCATAGATGTCGACCCGATAGATGCCCGGCAGTACGTCGCTGCTCATCAACAACGTTTTCACATCCGCAGACTGGCCCATGCCATACAGGAACGCGACGTTGTAACCCTCATGCCCCCGGCCGGGGGTGCGAGTGATATCTACCGCCGTAGCGTTGGCAATCAACTGAGTGTCGGCCTCCGGTACGGCCTTGACCAGGCCGTCGGCCGCGATAGCGTCGATCCAGAAACATAAGCATGTGCTCAACAGCATCAGACGCGGAGTGCCGATGCGAAGTCGCGAGCCGGTCATGTGTGATGTGAAAAACAAGCTAGGTATCGACATGATAGTTTCGAGAGATTCTGCTCAAAAAAACGAACGCGCAGCCATATGACTCAGGCAATCAGCGCAAGCCTTAGCGCTATGTATGGGACAGATGCCAGGGAGGCGCTCGGGCGTGTGGTTAAGGCGTTGCGCGTTGAGCTTGAACGGGGGTGCCGCTGACAAGTTGTGCGTTGAAAGTGTCGACGCCGCCGTAATCGTTGACGGCCTTGAAGCTGAGGCGCGCCTGGGGCGAAATGCCAGCGTTCTTCAACGTCAGGTAATGGGTCTCTCCCGGCGCGATCATGAAGGGCGTGGAGAGTTTTTCCTGCTGCGCCATGGCACTCAGATCGACAGTATTGATCGGGACATGAAAAGCACTGGAATTGACGACTCTCAGCGCCGGTTTTCCGGCTTGCTGAACCAATTGCCAGGTCAAACCGGTAGCCGCATCGGCCGCCGTTCCGCTGATGCCCGCAGGACGATAGAACAGCTTGATGCGCTGACGAATCGCCAACTGCAGCGTATTCTCGCCTTCGACTTGCTCCGGAACTTCCTGAACATTGAGCCAGAGCACGGTCTCTTTATTGGTCGGCAAATCGCTCTTGCCTGCATAGAGTACGCGCAACAGTTGTTGGCCATTAGGTTGCATCTTGGCCAATGGCGGTGTTACTGCAAATGGTAGTTCACCACTATCACCGGGCGTATTGCTCTCGATCCACGACTGGACCAGCACTTTTGAACCTTCATTGCGAACAATGATAGAGGCTTCTTTATTCTTACCCTCAAATATCAGGCGAGTACCACTAAGGGAAATGGCAGCCTGCGCGGACAAACTGAAACCCAGGCACGCCGTCACCAGCATGACTTGGGCCGCGAGACTACGAAATATGAAAGTGGTCAAAAAACAATCCTCCGAAAAAAGACCTCAAGCAAGGTTCTGCAACCTCGCTTGAGACAAGCCGAGGGCTTAGTTGTAAGACAGGGTGTAGGCCACGGTTGCGTTGGCCGGACCCGCAGTTGCCGCGCCCGAGGACGTGTGGGTGTAGTAAGCCTTCAGCGGGATACTGCTGCTGCCACCGCTGATCGCGCCGGTCAAGGTTGCGCTGCCTGAGGTGAAGTCAAGCGGTGCCGGAGTACTGGTACGCGTATCAACCAACATGATTTGTACGTTGGTCGCACCACCGCTCACCGCAATACCTTTGCCGGAGACTGCAGTCGGCGTCAGTTTCAGTTCGACGGTGGTTGCCGCCGAACCGCACTCCACACTCAAGTTCAGGTCTGTCGGCAGCGCGGTCAGGGTACCGCCGCCACTTGGATTGGCTTCAGTCCCCAGGGCGCTGACTGGAACAGTCCCGAGGTTGTAAGTCAGGTTGCCGCCCGCAGTGCCAGGGCCGTCACTATGAACAACACAACTATCGGCACTGATAGTGCCATTGAAAGTGATAGTGCCTGTAGCACCAACAGTAGGAGTAGAAGCCGCGTTGGCCATGGCCGAGAGCCCCATTGCCGAAATAACTGCAACGCTTAGAAAGAGCTTTTTCATATTCAGTGTCTGCTTTAATGGAGTATAGATATCGTCCGCCAATGGAAGTCCCACAGGCCTTTGCATATCGATCGATAGCCGTTACCGGCACCAACGAATACTAAGTAAAAGCAGATAAATTTTATGTAGGACCAGTACGGAAGTTAAACTTTCGGCGCAAAATCGCAGCGGACTAACAGCGTTATTGATCCAGGTCAAGTTCCGTGCCTGAGAGGCCTCGGAAAGGCAACTAACGCCGAGAGCGACGCATAGCAGTCAGTCACCGCGATCAACCATCGCGTAGACGTTGTTGGGCTTGGCGCGCCAGCACGGCGATTTGAGCCATGGCGTCTTCGGGCGCCTTGGCATCCGCCAGGGATAACATCCGTTTCAGGAGATCATGCAATGATTCAGGGGGGCTGATCACACTGGTTTGCAGCGCATCGCACAATTGCTTCACGCCGGTGCTGCAAGCCCTTACACCGTTGGCGCGCACATCCTGTTCCAGGTCCATGCACAGCGCGGCCATGTGTTGCATATTGAATACGCCCAAGGCGCCACGCAACGCATGCAGTTCTGCCAGGATCGCGGCGGTATCGTCCGCGTCCCGGGCCCGACACAGGGTTGCCACCGATGCTTGGCAGGATTCGCGAAACACCCGCCGGATGTCATCAGGCACTGCGTCGCCAGCTAGGAGTTCATTGCCAGACCAGGCCTTGCCCCCCCACTCGGTACCGGTCACTTCGGACAAGGCTTGGCCCAGGTCCCTGAGCGACAACGGCTTGCTCAACACGCGAGTCATGCCGACGTCTTCGCCGCGCGCGCGCTCCTGCGGTGTTACGTGCGCCGTGACCGCCAGCACCGGGAGTGCCGGCCATCGCTGGCGAACCTGCAAGGCAAGCTCATAACCGTCCATATCCGGCATCGACAGGTCGGTCAGCAACACATCGAAAGGCTCCTGCTCCAGACAGGCCAGCGCTTTTGCCCCGCTCTCCACTGTGGTGGCGAGGCATCCGAGTCGCTTGAGCTGCTCCTCGAACAGTCGGCGGTTGACCGCGCTGTCTTCCGCAATCAATACCTTCAGCGGTTTGGCCAGTGCCGATATGCCTTGCTCCGCCTTCGCTAACGGTTGACCTTGCAAGCCATAGCGCAACGCCGCTGCCAGCCCGCGCAGACCGAACACCGACGCACTGAGGACGCGCCCGGCGGCCACGGGTTCGGCCGGGCCATCCTCCGTGCAATCGATGACCCAAGAAGACTTTTCCACCAGGCGGTTTTCGTCATCGGCATGCCAGGTCTGTCGTGAGCCCCACAGAATCAGGGTGTCGGCGCCCTCAAGCTGGTCATCTTGCAATTGTGCCGGGTGACCATAGGACTGGACCTGTAACCCCCAACTGCACAGAGCCCGGGTCAAATAGGTGCGGCAATCAGGCGAGGCCGCCACCAACAGCACGCGTTCAGACTCGAAGCGCGGAAGATCCGGGTGGCCGGTCGCCGCTCCCAGAGGCAAGCGCAGGGTAAATCGACTGCCGTGACCATGCTCGCTTTGCACCACAAGGCTGCCGCCCATGGCCTGGGTCAAGCGCGAGCACAGTGCCAACCCCAATCCGGTGCCGCCATACCGACGGTTGATACTGGCGTCGGCCTGACTGAACGCACTGAACAGCCGCGCCTGTTGCTCGGCGGTCAGACCGATCCCACTGTCCTCGACCTCGATAGTCACGGTGCGGGCAACTTTATCCGCAGTCAGGCGCAGCAGTACCTGGCCCTTGTCCGTAAACTTGATGGCGTTGGACAGCAGGTTATGGATCACCTGCCCCATGCGCGTAGGATCACCGCGCATCGGCAACGAAACACTCTCCTCGAATTCGCCGAGCAACGTCAGGCCCTTGGCCCGCGCGACCGGCGCAAATATCATCAGCGCCCGAGACGCGATCTCCAGGGCATCGAACTCAAGGTCCTCCAGGCGTAACTCATTGGCTTCGATTCTGGAAAAATCCAGGACGTCGCTGATGATCGCCAGCAACGCATCGGAGGTTGTCTGGATGGTCTTGAGGCGGTCGCGTTGGCGCGAGTTGAGCGGCGAGTAGGCAAGCAATTCGAGGTTGCCCAGGATGGCGTTCAACGGCGTGCGGATTTCGTGGCTCATGGCCGCCAGGAACCCGGACTTGGCCGCATTGGCGGCGTCCGCGGCCTGGTGTGCTTCACGCAGTTGCTGCTCAAGACGTTTTTTCGCGGTCACGTCGGTGAATGCCGTCACCAGCACATCACGACCTTGGTAACGGGCCTGGGCGATGCTCACCGACAGGTCGATGTGTTGGCCATCGAGGGTGGAAACACCGAGGTCTTCCTGGCGAATGGTATGCACCGGAGGCGTGCCCGGCAGTGTCAGCCGTTGTTTGAAATGCCGGGCAAACAGTGCCGACAAGCTGGTTCCAGGGCGGGAGATATGCCGGGCCATGTCGATCATCGCCGGGCTGCGCAGCAACGGTTGTTCGTTGTCGACAGCAATCAGGCCCAGCCCTATCGGTGCGGTCTCCACCAGAATCCGGCTGAGTTGCTCGTTTTCAAACACCCGGCGCGACTGCGCCACGGCTGGCGCCAGCAACCGCCACTTGACCAGCAGCAATACCAGCCAGGTGGCCAGGATGATCAGGGCCGAGGTCAGTGCGGTGACGGCGATCTGCGGTGCAACACCTTTAGCGATCTGCTGCCACGACTGGGCGTACACCAGCGTCCAGGAGGTGTCTCCCAGCGGCCAGCCGCTGAGAACATGGCCTTGCAGATAGGTCGTTTGGCGGCTGCGCCCCAAGCCGTCAGCCAATGCCTGCTGGGCCTCGCTCAAGGTTTGAGGCCCACCCGCCTGCTGACAGGAAAAGATCGGCGAGCCATCGGCGCCCAGAATCATGCAACTGCCTTGCAGGCCGGTGTCCGGCAACTTGGCTGCCAGGCTGGACAGCGGCAGCTCGAACACCAGAGTGCCGAAAGAGTGCTGATCACGGCCGATCAGCGGTGCCGCCACCCGAATCGCCGAAGCGCCGGTGAGCGGGCTGTCATAGGGCGCCAGCCACTGAAATGCCGGCAGCCCCTTTGCGCTATTCCGCGCAGGGTTGTCCGCTGCGAGCAGTGCGCGTCCGTTCTGACGGGTCAGGGTTTCGAACAGACTGTCGCGGGACGCCGCGATACGCGCCTGCCACTCTGCTCCAGGCCAGGGTGCAACCGCGAGGATGAGAACACTACGTTCGGGGCTGTAGAAGTAGGCGCTGAGATCACCGGCGTTTCGGGCCGCTATCACTGCGGTGGCGGGCGCCATCTGCTGCGCCAGATCGATGTAGCGCCAGGCCTGGGCGAGATCGTCCTGGTGGGTGCTGCCGAGCACCAGCAACGAAGGCGCAGCAGCGGACGCATTGACGCGGACCAGCTTGCCAGCTTCGATGTAGGCCTGCAGACGCTTGCTGTCCGGTGCCTCGGCACGCTCCCAGGCAAGCTCCATGTTCTGCACATTGTTGCGTAAAGTCGCCGTGGCACGCGCAGTGAAGTCCATTACGTGACGCACATCGACGGAGACTTCTTCGTTGGTCCGGGCAACGTAGGTCATCACCGAGGCAACCACTTCCAGTACCCCGGCCAGCAGCACCAACACGGTGATGGCAATGCCACCGCCCATGACCAACATAGTCTGATAGCGATGCAAGCGGGCCAGCACACCATCCTGGTCAAAGGTTGTGGTCATCGCTCGAACGTTCTCCCACTGCGCACTCATTTGCTGAAATATGGATCGCTGCTTTCAGACGCGGTAACGGCAAGCTCACGCGATAGCTGCGGTGCGCGCCAGATTGATCTCTGCCGCCAGTTCTGCCATCAGCCTGTCCACCTCCGCCAGCGCGGAAGCGGCCCCACACTTCAGCCCGTTCTCCGCATCGATCAGCTTGCGGCTCACCCCGCGCATCCGGTACACCCCGAGCATGCCGCGCAGGGAGTGTAACTCTGCGAGCATTTGCTGCACATCACCGTCGCGCCTGGCCTGGCGCAGCACGGCCAATGAGCTTTCGCAGGACTCCCAGAACATTTCGCGAATACTGTCCGGCATGACCTGCCCACCCAGTAGCCCACTGCCCTGACCGACCTCATAGTAAGTGCATTCGGTGCCCGTCACTTCCGACAGGGCCTGGGCCAGTGCATTCAGCGACAAGGGTTTGCCCAGCACGCGGAGCATGCCCGCCTTTTCGCAACGCCTGCGGTCCTGCATCGTGACATGGGCGGTGACCGCCAACACCGGCATATCGGGCCAGCGCTGCCGCACCCGACGTGCCAATTCGTAACCATCGAGCAAGGGCATGGCCAGGTCGGTGAGCAGTGCGTCAAACGGTTGATCGTCCAGCCATGCCAGCGCCTGCTCGCCATTCGCAACCACCAACGGGGCACAGCCCAGCAGCTTGAGTTGCTCCCTGAACAGCTCCCGGTTCAATAGATTGTCTTCGACGACCAGCACCCGCAATGGCTTGACCAGCACTTTTCTGGCGTTTTGTGGCGCGGCCAACGCTTTGCCTTGCAGCGCATGACGCAAGCCTGCGACCAGCCCACGCAGCCCGAACATCGAAACACTCAACAGACGTCCAGCAACCAAGGGTTCCCGGGTTCCATCGATAGCACAATCGATGACCCACGACGACTCCTCCACAAGTCGATTTTCCTCAGCGGCGTGCCAGCTGTGCCGCTCCCCCCAGAGGATCAATATCGACGCCGTCGAAATTGCCTCTGATCCGACCTGGGAGGGATGGCTGTAGCAGGTGACACGCAGGCCCCACGCTTGCAACACGCCGCAGACATAGTCACAGGCGGAATGCGAGGCCACCACCAGCAATACGTGCTGGCCATTGAAGCGCGGCACCAATGGCACTTGCGTACACGCCCCCAGGGGCAGGCTCAGGATGAAACGGCTGCCCTGCCCCAGTTCGCTGACGACGGACAATGTGCCGTCCATGGCCTGCACCAGCCGCGAGCACAACGCCAGCCCCAACCCGGTACCGCCAAAGCGGCGATTGATAGACGCATCCGCTTGGCTAAAGGCCTGGAACATGCGCGCCAACTGCCCCGATGACAAGCCGATGCCGCTATCCTGGACCTCGATCAGCAACTGTGACCTGGACTCGTCCGTCAGCATGCGCAACAGGACCTGCCCGGACTCAGTGAACTTGATGGCATTGGATAGCAGGTTATAGATCACCTGCCCGAGGCGGGTCGGGTCTCCGCGCATCGGCTGCGTCGATGCCTGGCCCAATTCGCCCATCAATCGCAGGCCCTTGGCCGCCGCCACTGGAGCGAACATCATGAGCGCGCGGGACACCACCTCCAGCGCATCAAACTCGATGTGCTCCAGACACAGCTCGCCGGCCTCGATTTTAGAGAAGTCCAATACATCGCTGATAGTCGCCAGCAGGCCATCGGAGGAGGCGCGGATCACGTTCAGCCGATCGCGCTGCACGCAATCGAGGGCGGAATGGGACAGCAGCTCCAGATTGCCGAGGATAGCGTTGAGGGGGGTGCGGATCTCATGGCTCATGGCCGCGAGGAACGCCGATTTCGCGGCATTGGCCGAATCGGCGTGCTGGCGCGCTTCGCGCATCTGTTCTGTCACCCGGATCTTCGCCGTGATGTCAGCGAATGCCGTCACCAGCACCTCTCGCCCCTTGTGGCGTGCTCGCGCCATTCTCACCGACAAGTCGAGCCTGGAGTTATCGCGCAATGTGAAGCTCAACTCTTCATGGAACGCCTCAGGCGGTTTCCCTGGTTGCCCGCGGTATTCAAGCATCAACTCGTCATACCGTTTGATAAAGGCCGCCGACAAGGGGGCGCCCACAGGGGCTAAGCGTTCACCCGTTTCCAGCATCGTGGGGCTGCATAGCAGTACCTCGCCACTATCCAGGGCAATCACCCCCAATCCCACCGGCACGGTGTCGATCAAGATACGGTTGAGTTTTTCACTCTCGTGGACACTCCGCGCCCATTTCAATAACGGAGAAAAGACCCCTAGCCTAAGAGCAATCAGTAACAGCCACATCAACATCAGCGTTATCAGGGTCAACGCGCCCTCCATGCCCACTTGCCGGCCGATGATGATGCCGATACTGCGCGAGCTATAGGCATGCACCAGGACCCAATCGCTGTCCGCGACGATACCCGTGAGGCTGAACACCCCGTCGCCGTATCGCTCTTGCAGAGGCAAGTATGTGTTATCGACCAGATCATGCAGGTAGTCAGGCGCCAGGTCGCGAGAGTCATCGCACGGGTTGGTGGCACTGACCTGTACGTCGCCGTTGCGCGGCAGAATCAGCACAGTGCTGCACATGCCATAAAAATCGAATGGCGTGACCAGTACGCTCATGTCCTGTGTCGCCAGAATATTGCGGTTAACGATAAAGACCTGGCGTAACACTTCCAGATGCGTGCGCCAGCGCTCATGCACCCCCAATGAGAAAGTCAACAACACCATCAGCGTGGTGAACAGACCTCCTCCAAACAGCAGCAGTCGCTGAAAACGGCGATAGCGAGTCAAGACGTTTATTTGGGCGTTGGTCACAGCACTGGGCTCATCCTTTAGTAGGGGCATACTATGAACCGAGTCAGACTTTTTCAGGACGGCTGGAGACCCATTGCAGACAAGTACTAGCCCCATTACGCAACTTTTAGTACTTTGATGAATGAGGTCTTAGTGTCTTCCGTCGAAGAACAATCGAGTGCTACCGTGTCTGATTGGCGTTGTTATAAATTCCCGACGGTTTGAATCGATTGTTTCTCCACCTTCCACGAGTAAAGCGCGCGCATCATGAAGATCCGTATTCTGCTGGCCGATGATCACCCAGCCCTTTTGTCGGGCATCCAACATGATCTCGCAGCGATTCCGACCCTTGACGTCGTCGGTGTCGCCCGGGATTCTGGCGAACTGGTTGGGTTGTTGCAGCACCAATCCTGCGATGTCCTGGTTACCGACTACGCGATGCCTGGAGGTGCCTACGGCGACGGGTTGACCTTCATTTCTTATTTGCGCCGTTGTTTTCCCACCTTGAAGATTGTCGTATTCACCACATTGGATAGCCCCGCCATCGTTCAAGAACTGGCCAAACTCGGGGTGGAATCGGTGCTGGGCAAGGTCAACGAAACCCGTCATCTGATATCGGCCATTCATGCTGTGCATGCAGGCGCTCGTTATTTCCCCTCCGAGATTTCACGGACGGGCTCTGCCGGTCACCATAGGAATGCGGATGAAGGCTTGGATCTGACAAAACGCGAGTTGGAAGTGGTCAGGCTGTACGTCGGCGGTCAGTCGATCAACGAAATTGCGGAACAACTGCACCGCTCAAAACAAACCATCAGCTCGCAAAAAACCAGCGCCATGCGCAAGTTGGGCATAGAGCGCGATGCCGACCTGTTTCGCTTCGCCTACGAAACCGGTATCGCCACGGCATCTACGCCTTCCAGCGAGACAGACGCGTCCCCGGAGTGATCTCTTGCTGGCGCGCCGCAGCCAGCGCATAGGCAATGAAGGCCTCGACTTCCATGGGGGCGCCCAGTCCATAACCTTGCCCCACCCTCCCGCCGAACTCTCGCAGTAAGTGGATCTGTTCGGCGCACTCGACGCCTTCTGCCACCACCTCCATCCCCAGGGTATTACCCAACTCCAGAGCCGCCCGCACCACAGCGCCCGCCGCTGGCTGATGCAGCATTCGGCGGACAAAGGAGCGGTCTATCTTGAGCTCGGTGAAAGGCAACTGTGTCAGTCGCTCCAGCGTGGAGGTACCGATGCCGAAGTCATCCATGCTGATCCCGAAGCCTTGAGCGCGCATCCGATGGAGTTCATCGGCGAGGCTTTGCAGATCATCGATCGCCAGGTCTTCAGTGATCTCGATTTTCATCAAGCGCGGCGAAACCTGGCTTTCGTTCAGGCTGCGCTCAAGCTCGCGCAAGACGCCTGGAATCGACAGCGTCGCCACCGAGGTGTTGACTGAAATCGGGCATGCCGCATCCGCTTCGACCAGCACCCACAATACCGCCTGGATCTGCCTGACCACCTGTTTGAACAGCCCGGGCTCGCCCCCCAGCCGGGTCAAGGCAGGTATGAACAGCGAGGGCGCAATTTCGCCGTGTTGTGGATGGTCCCAGCGGGCCAGGGCTTCAGCGCCGACCAGGGCGCCGGTCAGCAGATCATGCTGGGGCTGCAAGACCACGCGAAAAGCCCGGCCGCCAGTAATGGCATGGATGAAGTCCTGGTCATTCAACCCAGGCTCAAGACTGTTTTTAATAAACATAGAGAAATACCAACTGCAGTAACGCGAGTTAAAAAACCATAAAGCCTTTTGCATAACCAAGAAAAGTTGGCGGGTGGCGACGCGACTCATTATTCAGGTCGTCATATGCTCGAACAATGAGACAAGTATCAAAAACATTCATCATGGCGTTCTTAATTAATCGAGTTTTTCCTCAAAGCAATCATCTGAGCGCATGGTGGTAACTAATCCCATTTCACGGGCGAAGCGAATCAGTTCAACGTCACGCTTGATGCCCAGTTTGCGCATGGCGCTGGTTTTTTGCGAACTGATGGTCTGCTTGCTTCGATTGAATTCGCTGGCAATTTCATTGACCGAGCGTCCAGACACATACAACCGAATGACTTCTGCCTCGCGCCTGGATAAACGCCGCGTCGTGCGGGTCTGGGCAGGGTTGAGATCGTTGCCGGGATGGGGTTTCGGCGAAAAATAAGTGGCCCCCGCGTAGAGTGCATGAATGGCAAATATCAGGTGACTGATATGCTCCGATTTGTTTAATACCGAGTGTACGCCGAGCTTGATCAACTCGGTCAGCATGATCTGGCTGTCGATCATGGTGAACACGATGATCTTCAGGCTCGGGTAGCGCCGGCGCAGAAACGAGAGCATGGTCATCCCATCACCAAACTCACCGCCAGGCATCACATAATCCGTGATCAGGATGTCGCATTGTTCCTTGGCGAGCAGCTCCATTATTTCAGTAGAGTTGTTGGCAGTTCCCACCACCTGCAGCGTATGAATGCTGGACAACTCATGTTGTATACCCGAGATTAACACTGGGTGATCATCAGCAATAATGAGATTGATTTTCATGATATTCGCAACTAGTTGATGGTTAGGCCCAATCGTTATCAGAGGACTAATATAGTGGCCTGCCACCTTGCAGACTCTCGTACCCGTCTGCTTTTTTAGTGCAAACAAATAAGACTGGAACGAATGCAAGTCCGTCTATCTTCTGGCGCTAGTAAATTCACGATAAAGTTCAGGCTCGCTTCATATCTTTCTCTTGTTAATCTCGAAAACCACCGGAAAACCTTGGTTTGGCGATGACTTTTCGGAGCGAACCCATTGTGCAAAAGTGGAAAAATCCGGCCATGACATTCAAGTGCGCTAAAACAAAAATGATCTATATCCTGATTGCCATCAGTTGTTTTTCCATGCAATGGCAACAGGCCCAGGCGGCTGACTCGAGCGCTGCATCCGCACATGGCGATGCGCCCTGGCGCGTGCTTGTCAGCCCATTTGCGTGGGCACCTTCGATGTCCGGCCAGGCGACGCTCGGCGGTGTAAGCACCCACGTCGACGTGCCGTTTTCTGAAACCTTGAACAACTTGCGCTCGGTCTTCATGGGTAATCTCGACGTCACCAACCGCAGCCTCGGCTTCTATGTCGATGGAGTCCATGCCGATACTCATGAGTCCCACCGGGTGTTGGGCCAGAAGGCTGGACTCAACATCACGCAGACCACCATCGCGGCGGGGGTCTATTACCTCGCCCATGAGCAAGCGCTCGGCGGCACGACGATTTTCGGCGACCCGCGCGCCTGGCGCGTGGAACCGACTGCCGGGGTACGTTGGACCCGCCTGGCGAGCAAACTGGAGATCGACAGCATCGGCTTTGCCACCCGCAAGAAAGCGCAATGGAGCGATCCGTTCTTGGGCGTGCGGATGCTGACGGATCTTGATGAACGTTGGACGGCCTCCGGCGAAGTGGACGTCGGCGGCTTCGATACCGCGACGAAGAGCAGTTACAGCGCCCAGGGGTATTTGGGGTATCGGACCCACCTGTTCCAATACCCAACTACGCTGCGAGCGGGCTATCGAGTGTTATCACAGAAATATCAGACTCACGATTTCACCGGTAATACGTTCAAGTACGACGTTACCCAGCGCGGCCCGGCAATCGGCCTGTCCGTGCGTTTCTGATCAGCAGTTGAGGAGTCATACAATGAAGGGAGCACAGTTGCGTAAACCCATCACCCGCGCGCTAGCCCTTGGCCTGGCAGGATTCATGCTGTGTCTGCCGGTGGCCCAGGCCTGCACGCGACTGACCTACCTGGGGGATAACCAGACGGTGATCACCGCGCGCTCCATGGACTGGAAAACCGATGTAGCGACCAACCTGTGGATCTTTCCCCAGGGTATGCAGCGTAATGGCGAAGTGGGCGCAGGTTCGATCAAGTGGACTTCGCGTTATGGGAGCGTGATTGCTTCGGGTTATGACATCGCCACCACCGACGGGGTCAACGAGGCCGGTTTGGTCGCCAACCTGCTGTGGCTGGTGGAGTCGGAATACCCAACGGCCAAAAGCACTAAGCCCGGACTGAGCATCGCCGCCTGGGCGCAATACGTACTGGACAACTACGCCACGGTGGCTGAGGCCGTGGAGGCGCTGAAGAAAGAACCGTTCACCCTGGTGACGTCCAAGGTTCCCGGGGACACTCGCCTGGCGACCCTGCATCTGTCCCTGTCCGATGCGTCAGGCGACAGCGCGATCATCGAGTACATCAAGGGAAAACCGGTGATTCACCATGGTCGGGAGTTCCAGGTCATGACCAACTCACCGACCTTTGATCAACAGCTGGCCCTCAATGCCTATTGGAAATCCATCGGCGGGACAGTCATGTTGCCGGGCACCAACCGTGCGGCTGACCGCTTCGCCCGGGCGTCCTTTTATGTCAACGCGATTCCCAAGACCGAGAACCCGCAGGTGTCGCTGGCCAGTGTATTCAGCGTGATCAGGAACGTGTCGGTGCCCTACGGCATCTCCACGCCAGGGGAGCCGAACATCTCCTCCACCCGCTGGCGTTCGGTGGTGGATCATCAACGCAAGTTGTATTTCTTCGAATCGGCCCTGACGCCCAATACCTTCTGGGTCGATTTGAAAAAGATCGATTTTTCCCCCGGCACGGGCAGCGTCATGAAACTGGACCTGGGCAAGGATCAGTCGAATATCTTTTCCGGCGAAGTGTCGCGCGAGTTCAAAGTGACACCTCCGTTCAAGTTCGAAGGGGGTTAATCCCATCGTGCAGAACCTGGCTTGCCAGCGTTTTTAATACTTGTCCGATATACAGCGGCTAGATGCACTTTTAAACTAACTTAAACTTGCGTTCTCGCGTGGAGGTTTTCAGCCAAACTATATTTAGTCCATACCACGCATATCAGGCCAATTTCAGAGGGCATTTTGATGAAATATTCAGAGCCTAGACTAGCCAACCTTTTGAACTCTTGGGGTGTCCGTCTAGCTAAGTTGTGCAGTGCAGTCACGTTGATTCTGGGTGCGCTCTGGGTTTCCCCGGTATACGCGGAGATAGGCTCTTGTTCCGCATCGAGCTTTCAAGCGTCGGGGGGCTGGGATATCAAGCAGCCGGCGACATTTGGCAATGGTACGGTATTAGCTTCCATCACCATGAAATTGCCAATCACCTTGACGAATATCCGCGGCGGCGGAAACAGCACCACCGGTGCGGACTCCGTGTATTCATGGGGGATACAGACAAACGCCGGGGGCAGCTACCCGAATTACGACACAAGTACCAATTCGGTGCCACTTTCCACCACGTCCGGTATCGGCGGCAGGATGACGATAACCTCACTGACGTCCAACATACTCACGAGAGTAATTAGTTATACGCCAGTCATACTTGCCCCCAATACGCTCGACGTCGCCTATGCTTATCTGCCAACCTCCACCAATTTCATTCGTTATAATGGCAGCGTTACCTATTATGCGCAGTATGAACTGGTCATCGTCGACGCGGCCAAATATGCGGCCAATGATACGACAACCACACTTCTGTCGCAGTACATGGCCGCCCAGCGCGGGCCACAACTTCTTGTGGGCATGTATGTTTACCCGGACTCGACGGGGACACAGAGCACAATCAATTGTTTTAGAGGTTCCAACTACGCGTTGAACTTGCCTCAGTTGCAATCAGCACTGCCCAAGGACCTGCCCACCTGCAAGTTCAGCGCCGGTGAACTGAATCAGACGGTCAAACTCAACTCCGCCACACAGTCGCAGATTGCCTCGCAAGGCAGTACACGCAGCGCGGGCACGGTGGGCGAAATGGCGTTTTCGATCACAGCCTCGGCTTGCGGCAAAGGCGCGGTTTATTCCACCTATTTCACCGATGCGCTTCACACCGGTAGTCAGCAGAACTATCTGCAGCCAAGTGCAGACAATAAAGTGGGGGTACGCCTCTACCACAGCAACGAGACAGCCCCGATCACATTCGGCCCTACGCCAACAGGCAGTACGCTGCCTTCGCAGGCACCGATTCAATATGGCAATTCCTCGGCTGCTGCGGGGGCCTCATATACCATGCCCTTTACAGCACAGTACGTGCGGATGCCGGGTGTCGATACCGCACCCGCTGGAGCGGTCACTGCAATGGCGACTGTCACGATCGTATATCCCTAGCCGCCAGCCTACCAAACAGCCAAACCTCATCCCTCAGCCATCACGAATTGCCGATGGCTGCTGGCGTTAGGATTGAGTCGAGTTGTCTAAATCAGCGGTGATGCTCAGAGCCGAAATCGATCCACCGACTGCGACAATTTCCCCGCCAACGCAGACAACTCGTCCGTCGTCGAGGCCGTCGTGCCGATCACCTGGCTGTTGCGCTGCGACATGCTGGCAATCATCTCCACTTGATGGGCAATTTCGTTACTGGCCAGGCTTTGCTCGCTGATGGTGCGGGAGATGTCGTTGACCAACTCGGTGGTGTTGAGGGTGGCCTGGAGAATCTCGCGGATTGCGCGCTCGACTTCGGCGGTCACGGCCATGCCCTTGTCCACTTGTGTGACGCCCTCCTCCATGCTGGTCACCGCTTCGCGGGTGTTTTGCTGGATACGGCCGACCATGCTGGCAATTTCCTGGGTCGAGGCGCTGGTGCGTCCGGCCAGGCTGCGCACTTCATCGGCGACTACCGCAAAACCGCGCCCCTGTTCACCGGCACGGGCGGCTTCGATCGCGGCATTCAGGGCCAGCAGATTGGTTTGATCGGCAATGCCCTTGATGACCTGGATAATGCTGAAGATTGCCTCGGACTCCTTGTCCAGCGTGCGGATGACGTGAGCCGACTGCTGCGCCGAACGGGCAATGCCAGCCATGTCACTGACCACTTGGTGGATCACCCGACCGCCGTCCTTGGCCAAGGCTTCTGCCTGGTTGGCCATGTTCAGTGCGCGCGCCGCATGTTGGGTGATTTCCTCGATACTGGCGGTCATTTCACTGGCCGCCGCCGCCATGGTGCTGGCGGCGCTACTTTGCTGCTGACTGCTGCCCGCCACCTCATGGCAACCCTGGCTCAGTTGCTCGCTCATGCCATTGACGCCATGGGCATTGCTGCGCACCACTTCGATCATGCCGCGCAGGTCCCGCTGCATGGTGCCGAGGCTGCGTATCAGCGCGCTGGCCTCGTCCTTGCGCTGGGGCTCGACAATCGGTTCGCTCAAATTGCCACGGGCGATGCTGTCGGCGATGCGGCTTGCGGCCTGCAACGGCCCCATGATGCTCCGGGTAACCCAGCGGCCCTGCGCCAGGAGCAGCAGCAGGCTCGCAATCAACACCACGCCCAAGGTGAAGTTGGCGTTGCTGATGGTTTGTCGGGTGCCGATGCTGGTTTGCTGCGTATTGGTTTCGATCAGCTCGCTGAGGCTCGCCAGCTGACCTTCCAACTGGCTGAAGGCTGTATTGAAGGTCTCCAGTTCGCCGCGAGCGGCCTCCGGGTTGTCCAGCGCGAGTGCCGCAATGCGTTCAGCAGCGCTGATATAGGTATCCAGGCTGGGTTTGATTTTTTCCAGGCTGGTCTTGAGCGCATCGCCCAGCGGCAGCTTGAGGTTGTCCTCCAGCACCTGGCGAAAGTGCTCGGCATGCTCCTTGAGCGAGTTGCCGACCTCGGCCTTGGTGCTGGTGCTTTTACCCAACCCGACCAACATCGCCGACAACACATCGGCGCGCAGGGCGTCGTGCATCATGTCGGCTTCCATGTGGTTGCGCAGCACCGTCATGCTGATCTCGTTATCCTGCACGGCATCGGCCATCCGGACGTTTCCCAGGTAACCGGCCAGGCTCATGATCAAAGCGGTGAGCAACCCGGTCGCAATCAATAGCCACAAGCGTAATTTGATCGTCATGCTGGTCATCCCCGTAGCCTGGACAGCCGGTTGGGAACCCAACCGCTAGAGCGTCACTGATACTGTTATCGGCATAGGCTCCCTGTTATTGAAGCTCAATTGCGCAGATCTGCGCAGATAAACTCAAAGCCTTCCCCGCCTTGTTTGCGCGGGGGCGGTTCTTTAAGCTGACCGACCTTTGCTTCACCCGGAACTGCCCATGCCTAAACGTATCGCCCGCCTTGCTTTGCTGCTAGGTCTGATCACGGCCGTCGGCCCCTTTGCCATCGATATCTACCTGCCAGCGCTGCCGACCCTGGGCGCCAGCCTGCAGGCCTCGCCGGCAGCGGTGCAGATGAGCCTCACGGTGTTCTTCATGATCATCGGCGTCTGCCAGCTATTTTATGGCCCGATCAGTGATGTGTTCGGGCGCAAGCCGCCGATCTATGCCGGGTTGGTGATCTTCGCCGTGGGCAGTATCGGCTGCGCCCTGGCGCCGAGCATCGAAGTGCTGATTGGTTTTCGCGCCGTGCAGGCGTTCGGCGCATGCGCGGGGATGGTGATTCCGCGGGCGATTGTGCGAGACCTGTATACCGGCCATGAAGCGGCACGCCTGATGGCTTTGCTGATGTTGGTGATGAGTGTGTCGCCGATCCTCGCGCCATTGGCCGGTAGCCTGGTGATTGCGCTCTGGAGTTGGCGCGAGGTGTTTGCCGTGCTGGCGGTGGTGGCCGTGTTGTGCCTGGGCATGACCATCGTGCAATTGCCTGAAACCCACCCCGCCGAGCGCCGACTGGGCAAGACCCTGGGGCATGCATTCAGCAGTTATGGGGCGTTGTTGCGCGACCCGGTGTTCATCGGTTTATCGGTGGTGTGCGGGTTCGGCCTGGCAACGTTCTTTGTGTTTATCGGCAGCGCGCCGTTCGTATACATCGAGTACTTCGGGTTGACCCCGACCCAATTCAGCCTGTGCTTTGCGCTGAACGCGGCGTCGTTTTTTGCCATGAGCCAGCTCACCGCCCGCCTGAGCGCACGCTTCGGGCTGGCACCGCTGATTCGCTGGTCGGTGGTGGGCGTGGCGGCGGTCATGGTGGTGTTGGCCGCCACCACGCTGTGGGGCAATCACCTGGCCTTGATGATGACACTGCTGTTTATCGGTTTCGGCTTTCTCGGTTTGCTGTTACCGGCGGCCGGTGTGTTGTCCCTGGAGGATCATGGCGCGGTGGCGGGTTCCGCGTCGGCACTGCTCGGCGCGATCCAGATGATCACGGCCGCGGTCTCCATGACCCTGGTGGGAATCTTCGCCGATCACACCCCGGCGCCGATGTTGATTGGCATCGCCCTGTGTGCGGTCGCGGCAATGTTCACCACGTTGTGGACCTTGCGCCGTTTACCGGCGCACTTGCTGCCCGGCGCTCCGCCTTCCTCCTGAGCCATGCCCGAGGATGGAACGCGGCGACCGCGCTCGCCGGCGGCTACAGGTCAAACCGATCCACCGCGCGCCGGCGCTCATTGTCGTCGCGCATGTCATAGCTGGCGGTGGTCTGGATATTGGTGTGGTGCGCAAGTTTTTGTGCAATCGACAGATCATGTTCCTCGATCACCCGCGTGATGAAAGACCGCCGGAAATCATGGGGCATGATCGTCACCCCGACTTGCTGACCGCGCTGGCGGGCGATGTAGTAAATCGCATGCTTGGTGATGCGTTCGCGGGTGATGTGGCTGCCCCGGCGAATGCGGTTGAACAGGAACGCATCGTCTGGCTCGCCTTCCTTGAGCTGTTCGCGCCGGAATTCGAGCCAGGCCTGTAATTTGGCAAAGGCCCAGCCCGGCGCGTACTTGATCAGTTCCTTGTTGCCCTTGCCGATCACGCGCAAGCTGCGCTCGCCAAAGTTGATCTGCGCCAGGTCGAGGTTGACCGACTCCGACTTGCGCATGCCTGAGCCATACAAGATGCCGATCACTGCAGCATCGCGCAGGCCCTGGGGGCGCGGATCGGCAGCGCACACATCCATCATTTCGCGGATCAACGTGCGACGCAGATTGCGCCCCTGGCTCAGGCGTGTACCGGGCGCAGCCTTGACCGTGCGTATTTTCAGCAGGTGTTCCTGGCTGATCAGGCTCATGCGCCAGGCTTCGTTCATGACCCCGCGCACAGCGTTGACATACAGCGATGAGGTATTGGGCGCGTAGCCGTCCTCGCGCAAGGCCGCAACCAGCGCGATCACCTGTTCGGGTTGCAGCAGGTGCCAGTCGATCTCCTCAAGGTTGATGTCCTCGAAGCCCAGGCGGTCGGCGGCATCCTGCAGCACGTAACGCATGGTCAGTTGGCTGGAGGGCGCCAGGCGGGTGAGGTAGAGGGTCAGAGGGTTGCGGATAGACTCAGTCAAGGTAGATCAGCCTTTGGATTAAATACCTCGAGTAACTAATTGTTTATTCGAGGTATTTATTGAATTGGCGACGGCCGAGTCTAACGCACGATCGGCCCTGGCGCCAAATCACGGGGCGGTCTCTTCGTCCTCGGTCGGCTCCTGGGAGGGGGTCTGCGCCTGGCCCCATTCAGCATCCTGTTTCTGCATCAGCGCGAACCAGTGCTGACGCATGAACGTCAGGTAGGCCTCCGGCGCCTTGGCAAAGTCTTTCTCGTCGCTGTAGCAACCCGGCAAAGGCAACTCGGTGCCCTGCTCCTTGTACTGGCTGACCAACGCTTGTTGCCCGGCGACGCTGCAATCCCTGGGCAGCGGCATGCCACGCAGTGCCCCGGCCTCTTCGTCCCACCAGGCGGCGCCGACCCGGTCGACCCCGCGCAGGCGGTACTTCTGCGCCTTGCCGACATGCATGATCAGTTTGAATTCATTGGGGCTGACATCACTGGTGCAGGTGCGCGTGTAACCCACCGTAGCCTGGGTGGTGCCGTCGCCGGCTAGGTCGGTGACTTTGGTCGCCGCCATGTCGAAGCGCAGCGCGGCATCGAATTCACAGTGCTGCACGTCGTCGTAGAGCATCCACATGCGCTTGGGGCGGTCACCGTCGATCAGATACTGGGCCGCGTAGACAAACGCCGACTGGGTGCCGTCATCCTCGCGTTCGCTGATTTGCTCGGCCAACACCAGCAGGTTCTTGCCCTGGCGGTCGTCCCAGGTGTAGGCGGCAACTTCCTTGCCGCGCACTTCAACCCCTTCCGGCAGTTGGACCACCGTGGTCAGCGCCACTGCGTCATCGGCGCATGCGGTGGTGACGCAGGCTGCGCTCATCAACAATCCCATCAACACCGGCCGCCATTGGCCGCCTAAACGCTGCACGCTATTCATCCGAGTACCCTGGCAAGAGATGGCTTACTTTACCGGCACTTGAGGCGCAATGCAGAGAAGATTCTTCAATAAACACACGTAGCAGACACTGCCGCCACGCACCACGCAGATCCGCGCCTACTCAGTGGAGCCCGGCGTCATGCAAAACGTTCCTATTACGCTAAATAAACAACACCCTCAGAGCCTTAGTTGTGTAGCTGAACCCTAGCTGTCTACCTGTCAAATAAACGAGTTTTTCATACGGCTTTCATATTCGTTGAACATTTTTACGCTTAATCTTGGCCGCAGAACTTGAGAACGAACCGCACTGTGCCGAGTAACTTGTTGATTCGTCTTTATCTTTGTAATTTTTGATCTTTACTCTCGGTGGCACATGGAAGATCTCAATAACCCATCAGGATGGTCGGATGAACACACCAACTCCACACCAGGTTCAACCAGACACCCGCCTTTTCGGCCAGTGACTGTTGTCTTTACGCTCCAAGTTGCTCAAACCCCGAGGTCATGAATCTTTGAAACCCTACCCTATTCATTGTGTGTCGATCGTCATCCCGGTCTACAACGAACAAGAAAGCCTGCCTGAATTGCTGCGTCGCACGACGGCAGCCTGCAAGCAACTGGCCTACGAATACGAAATCATCCTGGTGGATGACGGTAGCCGCGACAAATCCGCACAATTGCTCGAAGACGCCGCCGCCGAAGACGGCAGCAATGTGGTCGCGGTGATCCTCAATCGCAACTATGGTCAGCATGCGGCAATCATGGCCGGTTTCGAGCAGTGCCGGGGCGATGTGGTGATTACCCTCGACGCCGACCTGCAGAACCCCCCGGAAGAAATCCCGCGCCTGGTGGAACAAGCCGCGCTGGGCTACGACGTGGTTGCCACCGTGCGCAACAACCGCCAGGACTCGGCCTTCCGCCGCTGGCCGTCGCGCCTGATCAACCTGGCCGTGCAGCGTTCGACCGGCGTTGCCATGAGTGACTACGGCTGCATGCTGCGCGCGTACCGCCGCACCATCGTCGACGCCATGCTCGCCTGCCGCGAACGCAGCACGTTTATTCCGATCCTGGCCAACGGTTTTGCCCGTCACACGACTGAAATCCTCGTACACCATGCTGAGCGCGAACACGGCGAATCCAAATACAGCGCCATGCGCCTGATCAGCCTGATGTTCGACCTGCTGACCTGCATGACCACCACCCCGCTGCGCCTGCTGTCCATCGTCGGCTTCAGCCTGGCGGGCCTGGGCGTGCTGTTCGCCGTTGCGCTGATCGTCCTGCGCCTGGCCTTCGGCGCCCAATGGGCCGGCGGCGGTACGTTCGTGCTGTTCGCGGTGCTGTTCGTGTTCACCGGCGGCCAGTTCATCGGCATGGGCCTCTTGGGTGAATACCTGGGCCGCATGTACAGCGATGTCCGCGCCCGTCCCCGGTTCTTTATTGAAAAAGTGCTGCGCAATCAACCGGCAGCACCGGCACCCGTGGTCGTCGTTGACGGCATGGTGTCCTCCCATACCACCACTACTTCCCCTTCCGATCAGGTTTCGTCATGAATTCAAAAGCTGTTGTCTTCGCTTACCACGATATTGGCTGTGCTGGCATTGAAGCCCTGCTGACTGCCGGTTACGACATTGCTGCCGTGTTCACCCATGCCGATGACCCCAAGGAAAACAATTTCTACGGTTCCGTCGCGCAACTGTGCGCCCGCAAAGGCATCCCGGTGCATGCACCGGAAGACGCCAACCACCCGCTGTGGATCGAGCGCATCGCCAAGCTCAACCCGGATTTCATCTTCTCCTTCTACTACCGCAACCTGCTGAGCGAACCCCTGCTGGCCACCGCGCGCAAAGGGGCGTTCAACCTGCACGGCTCGCTGCTGCCGAAATACCGTGGCCGCGCGCCCGCCAACTGGGTGCTGGTCAAGGGCGAAACCGAAACCGGCGTGACCCTGCACCGCATGGTCAAGCGTGCCGATGCCGGCGCGATCCTGGCCCAGCAGAAAGTCGCGATCGAGCGTTCCGACACCGGCCTGACCCTGCACGCCAAACTGCGTGACGCCGCCAGCAGCCTGCTGCGCGACGCCTTGCCGCAACTGGCCGCGGGCAAACTGGCGGAAACCGCCCAGGACGAAAGCAAGGCCACTTATTTCGGCCGCCGCACTCCAGCGGATGGCAAGTTGGAATGGCAAAAACCGGCTGAAGAACTGTTCAACCTGGTGCGCGCCGTGACGCAACCGTATCCGGGCGCTTTCTGCGCCGTGGGCGAGCACAAGCTGATCGTGTGGCAAGCCGAAGTGGTCCAGGGCAACGAAGGCCTGGCGCCTGGCCGCGTGATCAGCGTCAACCCGCTGCGCATCGCGTGCGGTGAAGACTCGCTGGTGATCAAGTTCGGTCAGCGCAACGACAACGGTCTGTACCTGGCCGGCCCGTCCCTGGCCAACGAATTGGGCCTGGTAGACGGTTCCGTCCTGCGCGGCGCCGAGTCCGGCCGCAAGCCACGTCGCACCCGCGTGCTGATCCTGGGCGTGAACGGCTTTATCGGTAACCACCTGTCCGAACGCCTGCTGCGTGACGACCGTTACGAAGTCTACGGCCTGGACATCGGCTCCGACGCCATCGAGCGCCTGCGCAGCCACCCGAACTTCCATTACGTGGAAGGCGATATCAGCATTCACACCGAGTGGATCGAGTACCACATCAAGAAGTGCGACGTGGTCCTGCCGTTGGTGGCCATCGCTACCCCGATCGAATACACCCGCAACCCGCTACGCGTGTTCGAGCTGGACTTCGAAGAGAACCTCAAGCTGGTGCGCTACTGCGTCAAGTACAACAAGCGCGTGATCTTCCCGTCGACTTCTGAAGTCTATGGCATGTGCCAGGACCAGTACTTCGACGAAGACACCTCCAACCTGGTGGTCGGCCCGGTCAACAAGCAACGCTGGATCTACTCGGTCTCCAAGCAACTGCTAGACCGTGTGATCTGGGCCTACGGCGCCAAGGGCCTGAAGTTCACCCTGTTCCGTCCATTCAACTGGATGGGCCCGCGTCTGGACCGCCTGGACTCGGCACGTATCGGCAGCTCCCGTGCGATCACCCAGTTGATCCTGAACCTGGTGGAAGGTACGCCGATCCGCCTGTTCGACGGTGGCGAGCAGAAACGCTGCTTCACCGACATCGCCGACGGCATCGAAGCCCTGGCGCGCATCATCGATAACGACAACGATGCGTGCAACGGCCAGATCATCAACATCGGCAACCCGGAAAACGAAGCGAGCATCCGCCAGTTGGGCGAAGAACTGCTGCGTCAGTTCGAAGCTCACCCGCTGCGCGGCAACTTCCCGCCGTTCGCCGGTTTCCGCGATGTGGAAAGCAAGGCGTTCTACGGCACCGGTTACCAGGACGTGGCCCACCGCAAACCAAGCATCGAAAACGCCAAGCGCCTGCTGAACTGGGAGCCGACCGTGGAGATGAGCGAAACCATCGGCAACACCCTGGATTTCTTCCTGCGTGAAGCCATGCTCGAAATCGCGGACAAGCGCTGATGCAGGCAGGTCTTCGCATTGATGTCGACACCTACCGCGGCACCCGCGAAGGCGTGCCACGGTTGCTCGAGTCCCTGGATGAAGCCGGGGTAAAAGCAACGTTCTTCTTCAGTGTCGGGCCGGACAATATGGGGCGCCACTTGTGGCGCCTGATCCGCCCGCAATTTCTGTGGAAGATGCTGCGTTCCAACGCCGCCGGCCTGTATGGCTGGGATATCTTGCTCGCCGGCACCGCCTGGCCGGGCAAGCCGATCGGCCGCGACCTGGGGCACTTGATGCGCCAGGCCAAGGCCGCCGGGCATGAAGTCGGCCTGCACGCCTGGGATCACCATGGCTGGCAGGCCAACGCCGGACGTTGGAGCGACGCACAGTTGATCGAGCAGGTCCGACGCGGTGTGGACACCTTGAGCGACATCCTCGGTGAACGTATCGACTGTTCAGCGGCCGCCGGTTGGCGCGCCGATGAACGCGTGGTGCAAGCCAAGCAAGCCTTCAACTTTCGCTACAACAGCGATTGCCGGGGCACCAGCCTGTTTCGTCCGACCCTGGCCGATGGCAGCGCGGGCACCCCACAGATTCCGGTAGACCTGCCGACCTTCGACGAAGTCGTCGGGCCGGTGGTGGCTGCCAAGGATTTCAACGGGTTCATTCTCGACCGCTTCGCAGAGTCGAAGCTGAACGTCTACACGATCCACGCAGAAGTAGAAGGGATTCTGATGGCCAACGATTTTCGCCAGTTGCTCGCCCAGGCAGGGCAGCGCGGCATCCATTTCAAACCGCTGGGCGATCTGCTCCCGGCGGACGTCTCCACCCTGCCCCAGCAACAACTGGTGCGCGGCGCCCTGAGCGGCCGTGAGGGTTGGCTCGGAGTGCAGCAGGCATGATCCGCCGTTGGGCGCTGCCCCTGCTGCTGTTGGCATTCGGCGCATTTTATCTGTTACCCCTGGCCACCCATGGCCTGTGGATTCCGGATGAAACCCGCTATGCACAGATCAGCCAGGAAATGCTGCTGACCGGCAAATGGGCGTCGCCGCACTTTATGGGCATTCGCTATTTCGAAAAACCGGCTGCCGGTTACTGGATGATCGCGCTGGGCCAGGCGATCTTCGGGCAAAACCTGTTCGGCGTGCGCTTTGCGTCGGCCTTGAGCACCGGGCTCAGCATTCTGCTGGTGTACCTGGTGTCGCGCCGGTTGTGGAATGACCCGCACAAGAGCCTGGTCAGCACAGTGCTGTACATGAGCTTTGTCAGCGTCGTGGCGCTGGGCGGTTATGCCAACCTGGACCCGCAGTTCACCTTCTGGGTCAACCTGACCGGCGTGGCGCTGTGGTTTTGCTTCGACAGCACCACCCGCAACGGTCGCGTCGGGTCCTGGGCGCTGCTTGGGGTTGCCTGTGGCATGGGTTTCATGACCAAAGGCTTCCTCGCCTGGCTGCTGCCGGTGCTGATCGCCCTGCCCTACGCGATCTGGCAGAAGCGCTTGCGCGAGCTGCTCGGTTACGGCCTGGTCGCCGTCGCCGTGGCGATTGTCATCAGCCTGCCCTGGGCGCTTGCGGTGCAGAGTCAGGAGCCGGATTTCTGGAACTTCTTCTTTTGGCATGAGCATATCCAACGCTTTGCCGGCGCAGACGCGCAGCACGCCGAGCCATTCTGGTACTACCTGCCGCTGCTGGTCGCATTCAGCCTGCCGTGGGTGGCGCTGTTGCCGTCCACCGTCAAGCAGGCCTGGCAGCAGAAGCGCGCGCCCGGCACCGCATTCCTGCTGTTGTGGCTGCTGATGCCGCTGGCACTGTTCAGCCTGGCCAAAGGTAAGCTGCCGTCCTACATCATGCCGTGCCTGCTGCCGCTGGCGTTGCTCATGGGGAACGCGCTCACCGACAAACTGGCCCAGGCGCGTGACCGTGCCTTGCGCATCAACGGCTGGCTGAACCTGATCCTCGGTGTCGTGGCCTTGCTCGCGCTGACGTGGTTCCAACTGAAAAAACCGCTGTACGAACACGGCCAGGAAACCCTCAGCCTGGTGCTGGTATTCACCGGCCTGTTCGGCTGGATCATCGCCAACCTGTTGCAGGTTGCACGCCCACTGAAACTGTGGGCCGCGCCGGCGCTGGGCAGCTGGTTGCTGTTGGCATTGGCCCCGGCCGCGCTGCCCCATTCGGTGGTGTACAACAAGACGCCGGATCAATTCATCATCGACCACCTGCAGGAACTGCAACCGACATCCGCCCTGCTCAGCAATGACCTCGGCGCGGCATCGGCCTTGGCCTGGCGCCTGCAACGCACCGACATCACCCTCTATAACACCATCGGCGAAGTGAAATACGGCCTCGCCTACCCGGACGCCGCCCAGCGCAAGGTCGACATGACCCAGGTCCAGCAATGGATGAACGAGGCCCGCCGGCAAGGCTCCGTGGGCGTGGTGATGCGCGTCAAGGGTGACGAGGAGATCGCCGAAGTGAACCTGCTGCCCCCGGATGGCAAGCGCTATGAGCAAGGCAATATCGTGATCCTGATTTTCCCGCAGGTTGCGCCATGATCACCCTGTTCCTGTTATTGGCCGCCTGCCTGCTCACTTGCATGGGCCAGGTCGCTCAGAAGTTCGCCGTGGAAAGCTGGCGCGACCAGCCTGACGGTTGGGCCCTGAAACTGCGCTCTGCCTGGTTGTGGGCCGCGCTGTTGTGCCTGGGTTTTGGCCTGTTGGTCTGGCTGCTGGTGCTGCAGCGCCTCGAAGTCGGGATTGCCTACCCGATGCTCAGCCTCAATTTCGTCTTGGTCACGTTAATGGCGCGCTTCGTATTCAAGGAGCATATCGACACCCGGCATTGGCTGGGTGTGGCGCTGGTGATTGCCGGCGTCGTGCTGCTGGGGCGCCAGGTATGAGCCGGGCTCGCGGGTTTGCCTTCGCCCTGGGCAGTGTCGGCCTGGTCAGCGCCGCCCAGTTGGGGATGCGCTGGAGCATGACGCGCCTGCCCCTGCCGGACGAATGGCTCGGCGCATTCAGCAGCAACGCCATCGACCTGGGCGCCCTCGGCGTGGTGAGCCTGGCAATCCTCGCTTATGCGCTGTCGATGCTGTGCTGGCTCTGTGCGCTCAAGGATTTGCCCCTGGGCCGCGCCTATTCGCTGCTCAGCATCAGCTACGCGCTGGTCTACCTGTTGGCCGCCAGCCTGCCGGTGTTCAACGAACATTTTTCGCTTTCAAAAACCCTGGGGGTGGCCTTGGTCATCCTCGGTGTACTGGTTATTAACTCTCGTCGTGCTAGCACAGCAAGCCCCAGGAATGCCCCATGAAAATCAGTGTATTTGGTAGTGGTTACGTCGGTCTGGTACAGGCCACTGTATTGGCCGAAGTCGGTCACGATGTCATCTGCATGGACGTTGATCAACACAAGGTCAGGCAATTGCAGCAGGGCCATGTGAGCATTTTCGAGCCAGGGTTGGCGGCGATGGTCAAGGAGAACCTTGAAAGCGGACGACTGAGCTTCACCTTCGATGAAAAGCTCGCCGTCGAACATGGCGAAGTGCTGTTTATCGCGGTAGGTACGCCGTCGGATGAAGACGGTTCGGCGGACTTGAAATACGTGCTGTCGGTCGGCGATGCAGTTGCCCGCCATCGCGTTGAGCCGGTGATCCTCGTGGAAAAATCCACTGTACCCGTCGGCACCGGCGACACCTTGCGCGCCCATATCGAAAAGGCCCTGCACGGGACCGGCCGGCACCTGGAGTTCGATATCGTCTCCAACCCGGAATTCCTCAAGGAAGGTTCGGCGGTTGCCGACTGCCGTCGCCCGGACCGCATCATCATCGGCTGCGAGCGTGAAGAAGTGCGCGAAGTCATGCGCGACCTGTACGCGCCCTTCAACCGCAACCACGATCGCATCATCTTCATGGACCTGCGCAGCGCCGAACTGACCAAGTACGCCGCCAACTGCATGCTGGCCACCAAGATCAGCTTCATCAACCAGATCGCCGAACTGGCCGAACACCTGGGGGCGGACATCGAAGCGATACGCCTGGGCATCGGCGCCGACTCGCGCATCGGCTATCACTTCATCTACCCAGGCTGCGGCTACGGCGGCTCGTGCTTCCCCAAGGACATGCGCGCCCTGATCCACAGCGCCAAGCAGGCCCATTGCTCGAGCGACCTGCTCGAAGCCGTCGAAGCGATCAACCAGCGCCAGAAGAGCAAGCTGTTTGAGCGCATCAACGCCTTCTTCAAGGGCGACCTGCGCGGCAAGACCTTCGCCCTGTGGGGCCTGGCCTTCAAGCCCAACACCGACGACATGCGCGATGCCCCGAGCCGCGTGTTGATGGAAGCGCTGTGGGCAGCCGGCGCCAATGTGCGCGCGTTTGACCCGGAAGCCATGCAGGAAACCCTGCGGATCTACGGCGACGACCCACGGCTGATGCTGATGGGCACTCCGGAATCCACCCTGAGCGGCGCCGATGCGCTGATCATCTGCACGGAATGGCAGCAGTTCAAGGCACCGGACTTCGACCTGATCCACCAACGCCTGAACACTCCGGTGATCTTCGATGGGCGCAACCTGTACGACGGCGAGCGCCTGGCGCGCAAAGGCTTCCAGTACTTCCCGATGGGCCGTGGCGACTCCTGCCAGTTGCCGATTCCCCAGCAACAGTGGGTGCCGCAAGCAGGGGAAGCCTGACAAGTGAAAGATCAAATGCCCCAGCTGATGAACGCAGCGATCCGGCGCCAGTCGCTGGGGATGGCGCTGCTGGCGTTGCTGTTATTTATCGCCGGTAACTGGCACCAGGCAATCATCGGGTTTGACTCGCGCTTCGTGGTATTCGCCCAGGAAATGCTGCGCCATGGGCCGAGCTTCTTCCCCACGACCTACGGGCAACCGTATGCCGATTACCTGGCGACCTCGACGCTGATGACGTGGCTGCTGTCCTTGCCCCTGGGCCAGGTCAACAGCTTCACGGCCTGGTTGCCGACGTCCATCGCTTCGGCGCTGATCGTCATGCTGGTGTATCGCCTGACGGCGCCCTACTCCCAGCGTTGGGGCCTGCTGAGTGTTGCGCTGCTGTTGCTCAGCAGCACGTTTATCAGCGAAACCCGCGCGGTGTCGCTGGACCAGATGCTCGCGGCCGTGGCCCTGACGGTGTTCTACCTGGGTTATGCACATGATCACTTCGGCGCCGCCAAGCGCTTGCATTGGCTGTACCTGCTGTTGATCGTGGGTTTTGCGATCCGTGGGCCGATTGGCCTGGTGATTCCCACGGGCGTGCTGTGCAGCTACTTCCTGATCAACCGCCAATGGCGCCAACTGTTCAGCTTCGGCCTGTTGGCCCTGGCACTGCTGGGGGCGTGCGTCGGCCTGCTGTTGCTGCTGGCCAAGCTCAGTGGCGGCGAAGCGTTCATGCAGGACGTGATCCGCATGCAGTTCCTCGGGCGGATGGATGGCAGCGAAGGCTCCAGCGGTGCGTTGTATTACTTCAGCAGTTCCCTGGGCAACTACGCGCTGGCTTACCCGCTGGCGTTGCTGGTGCTGCTGGCGATAGCGCTGGGCGGCCGACGCGCACCTGATCCGGCGTTGCAGTTGGTGCTGTACTGCGCCGCGGCGGGCTTGCTGGTGATGCTCGGCTTGTCGGTTCCCCAGGCGAAGAAAGCGCGTTACGTGCTGCCGATGCTGCCGATGGCGGCCATTATTGCGGCGTATCCGTTTCAAGTCGCCCACGGCCGGTTGTTCGGCTGGCTGCGCGGCTTGATGCTGAGCCTGTGGACCGTGTTGCCTGCGTTGCTGATCGCCGGGCTCTGGATGGCGCGCCCGCGTTACCCGGAGCAGTTGGCGCACATCGGCTGGGTGTTGGGCGTGCTTGGCGTGCTTCAAGTGCTGGCGTTGGTGGCAGTGTTCCAGGCACGCCTGCGCATGCTGGCGCCGGCGCTGACCGCCGTGCTGGCGGTATGGACCACCTATATTTGGGTGGTCGAGCCACTGGAGCGTAGCCTCTATGACACGCGTACCTTCAGCCTGCAAGTCCAGGCCCAGGTCAACCAGCAACCGGCGCCCGTCGTGCTGCATGCGCTGGGCAAAGATGCCAAAGCCATCAAGTTCATCGTCAACCTCGATTGCGACCGAGTGCCGTTGTTCACACAGCAGCCCGCCGACCTGGCGACGTTGCAAGGCCCGGCGTGGCTGGTCATGAGCCAGGACGACTTCGAAGCGTTGCAAGACCCGCGATTGCGCTCGATCACACCGACGCTCACCGGCACATTCGACAAGAATCCCTACGTGCTGCTGCACTTGGACAAGCCCCTCCAACCTTGACTGCGCCGGCGGCAGCCGGCCAGTTGAGTCCATTATTTTTGTATTTAACCTGCATTAATATGCATTGGCGACCTTGCATCGCGCTCGGCACACTACGCAGGTTCCTCCCCCAAATGCAGGAACTTTCAAGGGCTTTTCCGGGAAACCAGACAAGCCTTTTTTTTGCCCGCTGTTTATGGAAGTTGTCGATGCTCGCTCGCTGGTTACCCGCCGCCATCAATACCCGCCCTGCCGAATGGAGCCGTGCCGCGATCGGCATGGCCTTGGGCACTCTGCTCAGCGTATGGCTCTGCGCCCAAGTGTTTGGCATGGAGGTCGCCCTGCACCTGCTCGGCCCGCTGGGCGCGTCGGCCGTGCTGCTGTTTGCCGTTTCATCCGGCGCCCTGGCCCAGCCGTGGTCGATCATCGGCAGCTACCTGTGTGCGGCCGTGGTCGCGCTGTTAGTCGCGCGGGTCCTGGGGCGCACCTTGGGCAGCGCCTGCCTGGCTGCGGGCATGACTGTGATCCTGATCTGCTGGCTGCGCTGCCTGCACCCGCCCGCGGGAGGCCTGGCGATGACGCTGGTACTGGCCGATCCGGCCTCGGCGGCGCTCGGCTGGCAGGAACTGCCGGTGGTGATGCTCGGCGCCGGAGCGTTATTGACCTGTGCACTGGCCTACAACAATGCCACCCGCACGCGCTATCCCAAAGGTGCCAGCGAGTCGCCGACAGCGATCTTTAAGGATGCCAGGGCCGCACGCGACCCGGCGATTACCGCCGCCGACCTGAAGCTGGCATTGGCCGAGATGGAACAGTTCTACGATGTGGAACCCAATGAACTGGAACAGTTGATCCACGCCGCAGAAACCCACGCGCGCCGCCGCAGTATCGGTGAGGTGCTGGCAAGCCGTGTCAATTGAGCCCATGTATGGCGCACGACGAGTGGCGTGTCCACAGAGTTGCGACGCAGTACACGGCGGCTAAAGTTCTAACTATGTCAGTGGTTCACTTGAGGTCTGGAACGCCGTAACCCAGTAGCGAAGACATGCAGAGTCTGGCTGAGGGTTACGGTATGAACGAATGTCTGCAACACCTGCTTCGCACCCCGTTATTTGCTGCTCGAGAACGTCACCACCTCCCCCTCAGGGCCTACATGGACCTGACCATCAGGCGTATGCACGCCATTTTCAATGCCGGAGTGATCAACAATGACATGTGGCTCGGCCAACCGGACGAATCACATTTCAGGGCGCTGTGCGAACAGATCGGCGTGATCGGCGCCTACGATTACGCACTGTATTCCTCGCTGGTCGACCACATGATTGCCGCCAACGCCTTACTGACCCAGGGCAGCCCGGAGCAAGTGGCGCGCTACCGCGATGAAGTCATTCAGATGCGCGCTGTGTATGCCTTTGGCTGCACTGAAATCGCCAGCGGCACCGACGTGCGTAACCTCAAGACGACCGTTACCTACGATCCTGCCCGGCACTGCCTGGTGCTCGACTCTCCGTGCGCCGGCGCCTGTAAATACTGGATCGGCAACAGTTTGTATGCCGCCCAGGTGGCGATGGTACTCGCGCGATTGCAGGTCAATGGCGAAGACCAGGGGCACCACTGGTTTCGCGTGGTGATTCGCGACGCGGAGAACGGCCCGTTGCGCCCGGGTGTCAAGGTCATGGCTTGCGACCCCAAGGGCGGCATTCACGCCAATCAGGTCGGCGGTTTGCGCTTTTGCCAGATGCAGCTGGACACCGACGCCTTGTTGCAACGCCACGCCAGGTTTACCCGCAACGGCCAGTTCGTCAGCGACCTGCCCAAAAACGAACGTTTTATCAATGCACTGGAGACATTCCTCCAGGAGCGCCTGCTGTTGATGGCCGCCTCGCGCCTTGGTGCAGGATTGAGCGCGCACCTGGCCTATCAATTCGCCCGCCACCGCCTGACACAGGCCGGCCCGCTACTGGGCAACCCGCTGTTTCGCCAGCGCTTGTACAACGTCCAGCTCAAGGCATTGGCCCTCAAGTATCTTGAGCAAGCCATCCTCGAACGCTTCGAAGCGCAATGGCCGCAGACCGAACGGCGTAAAGACCTGCACATTCTCGCGGCATTAAGCAAATGCATCGGCACCTGGATGGGCCTGGAAGTGATCGCCCAGTGCCGTGAGTTGTGTGGTTCACAAGGGTTTCACCACTACAACCAGATCGTCACCCTGCGCATGGACTTCGAGATCAGCCCGACATTCGCCGGGGACAACAGCGTGATGGCCTACCAAGTGATCAAGGATGCGCTGTCCCGTCCGCGATTTGACCGGGTCGCGCCCTGTAACCCGGGCCAGGCAATCGAGCGGAGCATTGTCCGGCAGTGCCGAGACGCCGGTGATTTTTCCCACCCGCAAGCGGTGGGGCTGACTTACGCCCGCGCCCTCGATCTGATCATTCAGGCGCTCGAAGGCCAGCCGCTCGAACCGGGCCTGCTGCGCGACTTGATCGCAGTGTTTGTCGCCTATTTGCACCGCTGGGGGCTCGCTCACGATGACGAACCGTGCGCCAGCATTGCGCGCATTGTCTGGCTCGGCGACTGGCTGAAGCCGCCTGACGAACTGGTCGACGCGCCTATCGCGAAAGCCGACTACATCCAGCAGTTCACCCGCGCATTGTATGAGGATCAATAACCATGAACCCTCAAGGCAAACCCGACTTCCGCGACCCCGACACGGTTCGCGATCCCTACCCGGCCTACGCGTTTCTACGCACCCATCATCCCGTGTATTGGAGTTCCCAGCACAAGGCGTGGATGCTGACTCGCTTCGATGACGTCTTCAAGGCGCAAAGCGACGCCGCGCTCTACTCCTCGGATCGGATACGCCAGTTGGTAAACGCGCAACTGCCGCCCGAAAAACGCGCGATGTACGAGCCCTTTATTGAAAAAGCATCGCGCTGGATGTACGCCCAGGATGGCAAAGTCCATGAGGCCAGCCGCCATCTGCTCGGCCGCGCATTCACGCCGCGCTCGATTGAAGCGCTGCGGGCAGACATCCAGGCGGTTACCGATGAACTCCTCGCCACAGTGGGCCCTTCCGCCGAACTGATGAGCCGCCTGTTCAATCAGGTGCCGGCCAGAGTGCTGGCGATGCTCTACGGCATCCCCAAAAAAGATGCGCTCAAGCTGCGGCGCTGGACCGATGTGATCCTGATGTTTCTGGTCGGCAACCTGGACCCGGCGAATACTCCCGGCGCCGCCGCGCAAGGCCTGGAGGAGATGTATGCGTACTTCGGCAACCTGATCGAGCGACGCCGACAGGCCCCGCGTGACGACTTGGTCAGCCGTGTCATTGCCGCCGCCGGCCCCGACACGAGCACAGACGATCTGCTGGCCCAGGTGGCCTTTGTTCTGGTGGCTGGCTACACCACCAGCGCCGATATGCTGGGCATCGGCCTGTGGTACTTGTTGACCAACCCTGCCCAGTTGAACGCACTGCTGGCCGATGGTTCGTTGATGAAACCCGCGATCGAAGAAATGCTGCGCATTGATCCGTCGGGGCAGTTCAGCCATCGCGTCGTGACGCAAGATATCGAGCTCAGAGGCCAGACCCTGCGCAAAGGCGATCTGGTGTACCTGATACGTGCCGCTGCCAACCGCGACCCGGAGCACTTCGCCGACCCGGACCGCTTCAACATTCAACGCGCGAAAAACGACCACCTGGCCTTTGGCCGTGGCGTGCATTTCTGTCTGGGCCCGGCGCTGTTCCGGCTGGAGGCCGAGGTGGTGTTCAGCAGCCTGCTCAAGCGCTTCCCGAACCTGCGCCTGCAGGAGAAAAAGCCGCCGGTGTGGCGTACCAGTAACCTGCAGTTCCGCGGCTTGAAGACCCTCCACGTCGAACTTGAACCGATTCCAAAGGGCGCATCGATCCAGCGCTGCTTTTCCGCCGCCCCCTGGGAGAAAAATGGCGGTTACTGCCGTGCCTTGCGCGTCGGTGAAACCATCGTCACCAGTGGCACGGTAGCCTTCGACGAGCAGGGCAACCCCTACGCCAGCGACGATGTGTACTTACAGACCCGTCGCTGCCTGGAAATCATCGAAGCGGCGCTTAAACGGCTGGGCACCGATCGCACCCGAGTGATTGCCACACGCATGTACACCACCAACGTGAAGTGGTTGCCGCAAATCGCCCAAGCGCATAAGGAGTTTTTCGAGGGCTGCGAACCGACCACCATGTTGTTGGGCGTCAAGGCGCTGATAACCCCGGACTACCTGGTGGAAATCGAAGCCCAGGCACAGGCACCGGAGGCCAGGCCATGAGCCCCGAGCAGGCACGCCGGGAAGTGCGTGATGCGGTGGTGATGGATGTCAGCGACCTGACCCTGGCCACACCGGGGCAGCCGGTGGCCGTGAGGCTGTACCGGCCGGCCCGTCCTGCGCCGGCCGCGGTGCTGATGTATTTCCACGGCGGCGGCTGGGTCACAGGCGACCTCGATACCCACGACAGCTTTTGCCGGGTGATGGCGGAGTGGGCCGGCTGCGCCGTGGTGGCGGTGGACTACCCGAGGCCACCGGAACAACGCTTCCCCGCCGCGGTAAAAAGCTGTTACGCCGCCACGGTCTGGATCGCCCGCCACGGTGCCAGCCTGGGCTTGGACACTCGGCGTATCGCCGTGGCGGGCGGTGGCTCGGGCGGCGGGCTTGCCGCGGTGATCGGCCAAATGGCCAGGGACCTGGGCGAGGCGCACATCGGTTTTCAATTACTGCTCTACCCGCTTCTCGACTGCCTGGCGCGCAATCGTTCCCGACATGACTTCGCCACAGGCTTCGGGCTGACGGCCGAATTGCTGGAGTGGTACGTGAGCCACTACGTACCCGCCGATACGCCGCGGGCGCATCCTTGGCTTTCACCCGCCCGCGATCCGTGCCTGCAGGGCTTGCCTGCGGCCTTGATCATCACCGCCGGCTGCGATCCGCTGCGCGATGAAGGGCGCGCCTTCGCGCGACGCTTGAAAACCGCCGGGGTGCCGGTGCGGCACAAAGAGTACCCAGGCATGCGCCACGGGTTTATCAACCACCCCGCTGCCGAGCCTGCGGCCAGGCGGGCCGTGCTGCTCTGCGCCGAGGCTCTGGCCGGCTATTTTCATCCTTCGGCGGCCTGATCGCCGGTTCTGCATAAATGCAAAAACGACCTGCATGATTCCGGGTTGTACTGGGCAAATTTGCACTGGTACGATCGCGGGAGCGTTCGTCCCCGAACATATTGATAAAGAACAATAAAAGCAGGGAGTTACAGATGACTGCTCAGGTTTCATCCGAGGCAAGCCACGCCGACAGGCTTCAGCAAGAGGTTCTGGCCGACGTTCGCAACCATATTGGCCACCTTACCCTCAATCGCCCCGCCGGCTTGAACGCGATCACCCTGAACATGGTTCGCAGCCTGACCGAACAGCTACAGGCCTGGGCAGACGATCCCCAGGTGTACGCCGTGGTCCTACGCGGTGCCGGTGAAAAAGCCTTCTGCGCCGGCGGCGATATTCGCTCGCTTTACGACAGCTTCAAGAACGGCGACAGCCTGCACCAGGATTTCTTCGTCGAGGAATACGCCCTCGACCTGTCCATCCACCATTACCGCAAACCGATACTGGCCCTGATGGACGGTTTTGTCCTCGGCGGCGGCATGGGCCTGGTGCAAGGCGCGGATCTGCGCGTGGTCACCGAACGCAGCCGCCTGGCGATGCCGGAAGTGGCGATCGGTTACTTCCCCGACGTCGGCGGCAGCTACTTCCTGCCGCGCATTCCTGGCGAACTGGGCATTTATCTGGGCGTCACCGGCGTGCAGATTCGCGCGGCCGATGCGTTGTACTGCGGGCTGGCGGACTGGTACCTGGACAGCACCAAGCTGGCCGACCTCGACCAGAAACTCGACCAGCTGTTGTGGCAAGACTCCCCACTCAAGGATCTGCAAGGCGTGTTGGCCAAGCTGGCCGTGCAACAACTGCCGGACGCCCCGCTTGCCGCCTTGCGCCCCGCTATCGATCATTTCTTTGCCTTGCCGGACGTGCCGAGCATTGTCGAGCAACTGCAGCAAGTAACCGTCGCCAACAGCCATGAATGGGCGCTGACCACGGCCAACCTGATGCAAACCCGTTCGCCGCTGGCCATGGCCGTGACCCTGGAAATGCTGCGGCGCGGGCGCCGTTTGCGGCTGGAGCAGTGTTTCGCCCTGGAACTGCATCTGGATCGCCAGTGGTTCGAGCGTGGCGACCTGATTGAAGGCGTCCGCGCCCTGATCATCGACAAGGACAAGAGCCCGCGCTGGAACCCGTCGACGCTCCATGGACTGGACCCGAGCCACGTGGAAAGCTTCTTCCACAACTTCACGCAGGTTGCGAGATAAGCCATGCAAGATATTGAATATACTGAAGAACAGATCATGATTCGCGACATGGCGCGCGACTTTGCCCGTGGCGAAATCGCCCCGCACGCCCAGGCCTGGGAAAAAGCCGGCTGGATCGATGATGCCCTGGTGGCGAAGATGGGCGAACTGGGCCTGCTGGGCATGGTGGTGCCGGAAGAATGGGGCGGCACCTATGTCGATTACGTGGCATATGCCTTGGCCGTGGAAGAGATTTCCGCCGGCGACGGTGCCACAGGCGCCCTGATGAGTATCCATAATTCAGTGGGTTGCGGGCCAATCCTCAACTACGGCACACCTGAACAGAAACAAACCTGGCTGGCCGACCTCGCCAGCGGCCAGGCCATCGGCTGCTTCTGCCTGACCGAACCGCAGGCCGGCTCCGAAGCCCACAACCTGCGTACCCGTGCCGAACTGCGCGACGGCCAGTGGCTGATCAATGGCGCCAAGCAGTTTGTCAGCAACGGCAAGCGCGCCAAGTTGGCGATTGTGTTTGCGGTGACCGATCCGGAACTGGGCAAGCGCGGCATTTCTTCCTTCCTGGTGCCGACCGACACGCCGGGGTTCGTGGTCGACCGTACCGAACACAAAATGGGCATCCGCGCCTCGGACACCTGTGCCGTCACCCTCAACCAATGCAGCGTGCCTGAGGCCAACCTGCTGGGTGAGCGTGGCAAAGGCCTGGCGATTGCGCTGTCCAACCTGGAAGGCGGGCGCATCGGCATTGCCGCTCAAGCCCTGGGCATCGCCCGTGCTGCGTTTGAAGCGGCGCTGGCGTATGCCCGTGACCGCGTGCAGTTCGACAAGGCCATCATCGAGCACCAGAGCGTGGCCAACCTGCTGGCCGACATGCAAACCCGGCTCAATGCCGCACGTTTACTGATCCTGCACGCCGCACGCCTGCGCAGTGCGGGCAAGCCGTGCTTGTCGGAAGCGTCCCAGGCCAAGCTGTTCGCCTCGGAAATGGCCGAAAAGGTCTGCTCCTCGGCGATGCAGATTCATGGCGGGTATGGGTATCTGGAGGATTATCCGGTGGAGCGCTACTACCGCGATGCGCGGATCACGCAGATCTACGAGGGCACTAGCGAGATTCAGCGGATGGTAATTGCACGGGAGCTGAAGAACTACCAGCTCTGACTGACACGCCACACCCCCCCTGTGGGAGCGTCCCACAGGGGGGATGTGGCGTTTATAAGCTGCTTACTGATCTTTGAATTCAGGCGCGCGCTTGGCCACGAATGCCGCCATGCCTTCCTTCTGATCCTGCGTCGCAAACGCCGCATGGAATACCCGACGCTCAAAGCGCACGCCTTCCGACAGGCTCACTTCAAACGCCCGGTTCACGCTTTCCTTGACCATCATGCTGATCGGCACCGACTTGCCGGCAATCAGCGTGGCGACTTTCAGCGCCTCTTCGAGCAGTTCATCGGCCGGGACAATACGCGCCACGACCCCACAACGCTCGGCTTCCACCGCATCGATAAAGCGCCCGGTCAGGCACATTTCCATGGCTTTGGCCTTGCCCACGGCGCGGGTCAGGCGCTGGGTGCCGCCCATGCCCGGCAGCACGCCGAGGTTGATTTCCGGCTGGCCGAACTTGGCGCCGTCGCCCGCCAGAATGAAGTCGCACATCAGCGCCAGCTCACAGCCGCCGCCCAGGGCGAAGCCGTTGACGGCCGCGATGATCGGCTTGCGACGGTTGGCCACGCGATCGGCCTCGCTGAACAGGTCGTCGATATAGATCCGCGGGTAGGTCAGCTCGGCCATTTCCTTGATGTCGGCGCCGGCGGCGAAGGCTTTTTTCGAGCCGGTCAGCACGATGCAGCCGATTTCAGGGTTGCGTTCCAGGGTGTCCAGCGCCTGATTCAACTCGTTGATCAGTTGTGCGTTCAACGCGTTCAGGGCTTGCGGGCGGTTGAGGGTGATCAACCCGACACGGCCCTGCACGTCGAGCAAAATAGTTTCGTAACTCATGTAATGGCTCCTTAAAGATTGCGTGAGATGACCATGCGCTGAATATCGCTGGTGCCTTCGTAAATCTGGCAGACCCGCACATCGCGGTAGATCCGCTCCAAGGGGAAGTCGCTCAGGTAACCGTAACCGCCCAAGGTTTGCAAGGCGGCGGAGCAGACTTTCTCGGCCATTTCCGAGGCGAACAGCTTGGCCATGGACGCCTCGACCAGCGCCGGTTTGCCGCTGTCGCGCAGGGCGGCGGCGTAATGCACCATTTGCCGCGCGACGGCGATTTGCGTGGCCATGTCCGCCAGGCGGAAGGCCACGGCCTGGTGTTCGATCAAGGTTTTGCCAAAACTTTCGCGCTCGCGGGCATAGTCGCGCGCCGCTTCAAAGGCGGCGCGGGCCATGCCCACCGATTGCGAGGCAATGCCGACACGCCCGCCTTCGAGGTTGGCCAGGGCGATGCGGTAGCCTTCGCCCTCCTCCCCCAGACGATTGGCGAGCGGCACCTTGACGTCTTCGAACAGGATCTGGCAAGTGTCCGACGCATGCTGGCCCAGCTTGTCCTCGACCCGCGCCACCGTGTAGCCCGGCGAATCCGTCGGCACGATAAACGCGCTGATGCCGCGCTTGCCCGCCGCCGGGTCGGTGACGGCAAACACAATCACGATGCCGGCGTTTTGCCCGGAGGTGATGAATTGTTTGCAGCCGTTCAACACATAGTGGTCGCCTTCGCGGCGCGCACGGGTTTTCAGGCTGCTGGCATCGGAACCGGCATGCGGCTCGGTCAACGCGAAGGCGCCGAGCATCGCGCCGCTGGCCAGAGGCTTGAGGAACTGCTCTTTCTGCTGATCGTTGCCGAACGTGAGGATCGGCACGCAGCCCACCGAGTTGTGTACGCTCATGATGGTCGAGCAGGCCCCGTCGCCGGCGGCGATTTCTTCCAGGGCCATGGCGTAGGCCAGGTAGCCGGTGTCGCAACCGCCCCACTGTTCCGGCACCAGCATGCCGAAGAAGCCCAGTTCGGCCATTTCGCCGATGGCCTCCTTGGGAAAGCGGTGCTCGCGGTCCCACTCGGCCGCGAACGGTTTCAGGCGTTCCTGGGCGAATTGTCGGGCCGCGTCGCTGATTTGCAGTTGTTCGTCATTGGGCAGCATGTTCAATCCTTAATACAGGCATTCGACCGCCATGGCCGTGGCTTCACCGCCGCCGATGCAGATGGCGGCGACGCCACGCTTGAGGCCTTTCTGGCGCAGGGCCGACAGCAGCGTCACTAGAATCCGCGCGCCTGAGGCGCCGATCGGGTGGCCCAGGGCACAGGCGCCGCCATGAATGTTGACCTTGTCGTGGGGGATCTCCAGCTTGCTCATGGTGATCAGGCTGACCACGGCAAAGGCTTCGTTGATTTCGAACAGGTCCACGTCGCCCAGGTTCCAGCCGGTCTTGCTCATCAACTTGCGGATCGCCCCCACCGGCGCCTCCGGAAACAGGCCCGGCTCATCGGCAAACGCCGCATGCCCACGGATCACCGCCAAGGGTTGCAGCCCGCGCTTGTGCGCCTCGGACTGACGCATCAGGAGCAAGGCCGCCGCACCGTCGGAAATCGAGCTGGAGTTGGCCGCAGTCACTGTGCCCCCTTCACGGAACGCCGGTTTCAGGCTGGCGATCTTCTCCGGCTTGGCTTTGGGCGGTTGCTCATCATGCAGGATGGTTTTTTGCTCCTTGCCCACTGTGACCTGCACCGGGACGATCTCGGCCGCGAAGCTGCCATTGCTGATCGCCGCTTGTGCGCGGCTCAGGGATGCAATGGCAAACGCATCCTGGGCCTCGCGGGTAAAGCCGTTATGTTGTGCGCAGTCTTCGGCAAAGGTGCCCATCAGGCGGCCTTTGTCGTAAGCGTCTTCCAGGCCGTCGAGGAACATATGGTCGAGCACGCGGCCGTGGCCCATGCGGTAGCCGCTGCGTGCGCGGTCCAGCAGGTACGGCGCGTTGGACATGCTTTCCATGCCGCCGGCAATCACCACATCAACGCTGCCGGCCAGCAGCGAGTCATGGGCAAGCATCGTCGCCTCCATGCCCGAGCCGCACATTTTGTTGAGGGTGGTGCAGCGGGTGGCCTTGTCCAGCCCGGCGCCAAGCGCGGCCTGGCGTGCCGGGGCCTGGCCGAGGCCGGCCGGCAGTACACAGCCGAACAGCACTTCATCCACGGCATCGCTGGCGATGCCGGCACGCTCGACGGCGGCGCGAATCGCCGCGGAGCCCAGTTGCGGCGCGGTCAGGCCTTTGAGATCGCCCTGGAACCCGCCCATGGGGGTGCGTGCGGCGCTGACAATTACGATGGGATCGCTCATGACGCTTCCTCTCTTACTTGGCTGCCATGCGCAAGGCGCCGTCGAGACGGATCACCTCGCCATTGAGCATGCTGTTTTCAATGATGTGTCGAACCAACGCGGCGTATTCGCTCGGTTTGCCCAGGCGTGGCGGGAACGGCACGCCAGCGGCCAGGGAATCGCGGACTTCCGGGGTCATGCCGGCCATCATCGGGGTTTCGAAAATGCCGGGGGCGATGGTCATCACCCGAATGCCGAAGCGCGCCAATTCGCGTGCGGCGGGCAGGGTCAGGCTGGCGATCGCACCTTTGGACGCAGCATACGCCGCCTGGCCGATCTGCCCGTCGAACGCCGCCACCGACGCGGTATTGATGATCACGCCGCGTTCACCGTCGGCGTCCGCCTGGGTTTCTGCGATGGCCGCAGCGGCCAGGCGCAGCAGGTTGAAGCTGCCGATCAGGTTGACGTTGATCACCTGGGCAAAGCTGGCCAGGCCATGGGGGCCGTTCTTGCCGAGGATCTTCTCGCCGCGTACCACACCGGCGCAGTTCACCAGCCCATGCAAGCCCCCAAAGGCCGCAACGGTGGCCTGCACGGCGGCTTCGGCAGCGGCTTCCTGGCTGATGTCCGCCACCGCGCTGCGGGCGTTGTCGCCCAGTTGTTTGGCCTTGGCCGCGACGGCATCGGCGTTCAGGTCCACCAGCATCACCTTGGCGCCAGCGGCGACCAGCATGTCAGCGGTGGCTGCGCCGAGGCCCGACGCGCCGCCGCTGACCAGAAAAACCTTGTTTGCAATCTGCATCGTTGTTTCCTTGAAAAGTGGATCAGGCCAACACGGCTTGCGCCTTGGCGATTTCCTGATTACGCAAAATGAAGCGCTGCAGCTTGCCGCTCGGGGTTTTGGGCAAGTCGCTGACAAATTCGATTTCCCGCGGGTAGGCATGCGCGGCCAGGCGCTGGCGTACATGCAGGCGCAATTCCTCGGCCAACTCGGGGGTGGCGCGGAACTGTTCGTTGATCACCACGAAGGCTTTCACCAGCTCGGTGCGTTCCGCGTCGGGCTTGCCGACGACCGCCGCTTCCACCACCGCCGGGTGTTCGACCAGCGCGCTTTCCACATCGAACGGGCCGACGCGGTAGCCGGAAGTGGTGATCACATCGTCACTGCGCCCGACGAAGCTGATGCTGCCGTCAGGGTTCAGTTCGACGGTGTCGCCGCTGAGGTAGTACTTGCCGACAAACGCCTTGGTCCGCACGCCGTCATAGCCGGCGAACCAACACATCGGCGATTGCTCACGGTCGACGGCGAGAATCCCTGGCTGGCCGGCGGGCAATTCCTGGTGATCGTCGTCCAGCACCACGATGCGATGCCCCGGCGAGGCAAAACCCGCCGAACCGACATGCACCGGGTGTTCCAGGCCATGGTGATTGCATAGCACCATGCCCAACTCGGTCTGGCCGTAGTGGTCATGGATGGTCACCCCCAGGTTGTCGGCAAACCAGCGGATCACTTCCGGGTTCAGCGGCTCGCCGGCGCTGCTGACAATACGCAGCTTGCCCTTGATCGAGCGGGCGAATTGCTCGCCGCCGGCAATCAACAGGCGATACGCGGTCGGCGAGCCGGTCAGGTTGGTGATCCCGTATTTATTGATCACCCGGCAGGTGCTTTCGAGGGTGAACGGGCCATCGTAGAAAGTAATCGGGTGGCCCATGGACAACGGTCCGGTCACGCCGAAATAGATGCCATAGGCCCAGCCCGGGTCGGCAACGTTCCAGAATGCGTCTTCGGGGCGCAGGTCCACCGCGTCGCGGGTGTAGCTCTGGAACGCAACAATGGCCCTGAGCGGCACCGACAGCGCTTTCGACGGGCCGGTGGTGCCCGAGGTGAACATCAGCAGGAACGGGTCGTCAGCGCCCAGCAGCACCGGCTCGCAGTGGTTGGAATAGGTGGCCAGCTCGGCCCAGAAGCTGAAATCACCGCGTACCAGGCCTTCGCCCTTGGCGCCAGTGACCGTGACGATCGTCGGGCAGCCTTCCACTTGCGCGAGCTTGGGCCGGTTCACCGCATCGGTGACCACCACGGCCGCGCCGGAACTGTTCAGGCGATGCTCAATGGCCTTGGGGCCGAAGGCGGTGAACAACGGTTGGTAGACGGCGCCGATGCGCCAGGTCGCAAGGACCACCACCAGTAATTCGGCGGTGCGTGGCAACAGGCCGGCCACTCTGTCGCCGCGTTTGACGCCCTGGGCCAGCAGGAAATTGGCGAAGCGTGCTGCCTGGTCTTGCAAGTCGCTGAAGGTGGATGTGGTACTGCGCCCATCCTTGCCTTCCCAGAACAGCGCAATGCGCCCTGGTAACGCATGCCGGTCGCAACATTCGACGCAGGCATTGAGGCCTTGCAGGTTACCGGCCAAGGTGCTGTCGACGGTGTGTTGGTAATCGAACTCGGTAGTGGCAGCCAAATAGTCACGCATCGCTTCAAATCCTTCAGTATTTTTATTTTCAGGACGTTTTTTTCGGACAAGAACCGCGGAAATAGTCGCTCTAGAGCGCTGCAGCAGCAATGGTCAAAGCCACCAACATGCCTGACTGGTTTGGCCAATGCCGCTTGATCATAGACCCCGCCGATCAAGCGGTCGGCCCAAGCGATTGGACGCGCCGGCCGCCAGCTTCTAACCTGATGGCCTGCGCCACCGAAGAAGCCCCTCCCGATGATCGTTCGCCCCAAACCCAACCTGCTGGGCATTCTGTTTTCGCTCAAGGGCTCGATCGCCAAGCGCATCGCCCTGCGCAGCCTGCTGGTCACGTTGCTGGCCTCGGTCATCGTGCTGGTGGAAACCCTGCACCCGGCGTATTTCTCCAAGGTCAATGCCACGCCGTTCACCTTGCTCGGGCTGTCGCTGTCGATCTTCATGAGTTTTCGCAACAACGCTTGCTACGACCGCTGGTGGGAAGGCCGCAAGCAACTCGGGCAGATGACCATCGAAGTGCGCTCACTGATCCGTGAAACCCAGGTATTCAGCGACCCGCTGGAGCGGGCCGGCCTGCTGCGCGGCCTGTGCGGCTTTGCCCATGGATTGATCGCGCGCCTGCGCCTGGAAGATGAGGCGCGAGCGGTGAAGCCCTGGATCGACGTCGAAGCAGGCCACCCCAACCTCCCGGACCAGGTCCTGCAACAGCTCGGCGCGCGGTTTTCCGGGCTGGCCGAACGGGGCGTGATCAGTGAATGGCGCTACACCCAGCTGGAAACCCGACTGGTCAGCCTGACCCAGGTGCAGGCAGCGTGCGAGCGGATCAAAAGCACACCGCTGCCCTTCCCCTACACCCTGCTGCTGCACCGCACCATCTACCTGTTCTGCATTCTGTTGCCGTTTGCCATGGCCGAACCGCTGGGCTGGCTGACACCGGTGTTCACCGCAATCGTCAGCTACACCTTCTTTGGCCTCGACGAAATCGGCGACGACCTGGAGGACCCCTTCGGCTTCGATGAGAACGACCTGCCCTGCAACGCGATCGTGCGGACCCTGGAGCGCGAGATTCTGGCGGCCCTCGGCGAAACGGCCTTGCCGCCTGCCCTGGAGCCGGTGGAATACGTGCTGACCTGATACAGGTTTGACACTCGCCGTGGTCTGACCGAAGCTGAGAGCTTTGCCCTAGCTGCCTAAGCTCTCGGACGCCTGCATGTCAAAGTCACGCCGTTACTCCATCATCGGCCTGTGCGCCCTGTTGTTGATTGTGCTGATCACCTGGTATTTCTCCCGTTCCACCCCGGTGGCCGTGCCGCCCGCCATTGCCCATGGCTACGCGAAAGCCTTGAAACAGGCGCGCAACGGCGAACCGGGCGCCGCCCGCGTGCTGTACCAGCAACTGGCCCGGCCGGACTTGTCCGACGAGCGTCGTGTGGCCTTGCACGCCGAGCTGCCCAATTACCCCAGCCCCCAGGCACTGAAGCTCGCCGACAAGGACCTGGCCGATGACTCGCCGCAGGTGCGTGAAGCGGCGATTCACAGCATCGTCGGCCTGGTGCCCACGGGCCAGCGCACGCTGCTGCTCGGGCCCTTGCTCGACGATCCGCAACAAGACGTGCGCTTTGCCGCCGCCAACGCATTGCTCGGCCTCTCGCCCGACACCCTCGGCCTGTATTTCGGGCCCTTGCAGCAGGTACTCGATGAGTTCGTGAAGAAGCTCAAGGCGCAACCTGAAACCGCCGAAGGTTGGCTCCAACTGGCGCGCCTGTACATCCACAGCGCGCTGTTGCCGGAGGCGCAGAACGCCCTGGAGCAAGCGATGCGCCTGCAGCCGGACAACCTGCAAGCCGTGGTTGCGCAAATCGAACTGCTGGATAAACAAGGCAAGACCGACGAGTCCCGCCAACTGCTGGCCCGCCAGCTCGCGGCGCACCCCGAATCCGCGTACCTGCAACACGCCCTGGGCATGTGGTTGCTGCACCATGGCGAGCGTGCTTACGCCTTGCTCGGCCTGTCCAAGGCAGTGGAACTGGAACCGAGCAATCAGGATTACCGTTACGACCTGGCCACCACCCTGCACGCTCAGGAAGAACTCGAAGCCGCCCAGCGCCAGTTGGAAGAAATCATCCAGCGCCACCCGGCCAATCGCAAGGCGCGAGTGCTGCTGGTCAGCTACTGGAAAGAAAGCGGTCAATTGCAGAACGTTCAGGTGCTGCTGGCGCAGTTGGAGCAACAAAACCCGGATGATCCGGCGCTGCAACAGGGCCTGTAGGCGCGCCGCATCGCCGCCCAGGCGCTGACATTGCGCGCAAAAGACGAAAAGGTGGAACCCCGCTCATACGCCAGGGTCAAGAAGGTATAGCGCGCTCGAACGAACGCGCACCCCTTACTCGTATGTGACCTGAGGGCACTTCTTGTCTATGTCCAACGCGCTGTTATCCGAAAAGGCGGCCACCGGTATTGAAGGTCTTGATGACATTCTTTGCGGCGGCTTGTCCCGCAGCCATCTGTTTCTGCTCGAAGGCGAACCAGGGACCGGCAAAACCACCGTCGCCCTGCACTTCCTGAAGGCAGGAGCAGAAAATGGTGAACGCTCGCTCTATATCACCTTGTCCGAAACCGAACGTGAATTGCGCCAGGGCGCAAAATCCCACGGCTGGGATCTGGATGACAATATCCATATTTTCGAGCTGACCCCGCCGGAAAGCCTGCTCAATGCCGAACAGCAGCAAAGCCTGTTGTACTCTTCCGACCTGGAACTGGGCGAGGCCACGCGGCAGATCTTTGAAGTGGTGGAACGGGTCAAGCCGACCCGCGTGGTGGTCGACAGCCTCTCCGAAATCCGCCTGCTGGCGCAAAGTTCCCTGCGTTATCGACGACAGATCCTGGCGATCAAGCACTATTTCGTGCGCTACGACGCCACGGTGTTGCTGCTCGACGACCTGACCACCGAATCCCTCGACAAAACCGTACACAGCGTCGCCCACGGGGTGATTCGCCTGGAAGAACTGACGCCCAATTACGGCGCCGAACGCCGTCGCGTGCGGGTCGTGAAGTACCGCGGCCAAAAGTACCGCGGCGGCTTCCACGATTTCACCATCATGGGCGATGGCGTGCATGTGTTCCCGCGGCTGGTGGCGGCCGAGCATCGCGGCGGCTATGTGCGCGAGACCCTGAGCAGCGGCATTCGCGAAATGGATGCCTTGATGGGCGGCGGAGTCGAGACCGGCTCCAGCAGCCTGATCCTCGGCCCCGCCGGCACCGGCAAGTCGCTGATCTCGATGGTGTTTGCCGCCGCCGCCGTGGCGCGGGGCGAAAAAGCCGCGCTGTTCATCTTCGATGAGGAACTGGGCCTGCTCTTCGAGCGCATGAAAAACATGGGCATCGACCTCGCCGCGCTGCAAGCCACCGGCAACCTGCTGATCGAACAAGTCGACGCGGCCGAGTTGACCCCCGGCGAGTTCTCGCACCGCGTGCGGCGCTGCGTGGATGAGCGCGGGATCAAGACTGTGGTGATCGACAGCATCAACGGCTATCAGGCCGCCATGCCGGAAGAAAATGCGCTGATCCTGCACATGCACGAACTGCTGCTGTATCTCAACCGCCGCGGCGCCGCCACGTTCATGACCGTCGCCCAGCACGGCCTGGTCGGTGACATGCAGGCGCCCGTCGACATTACCTACCTCGCCGACACGGTCATTCTGCTGCGCTATTTCGAAGCGCTGGGCAAGGTGCGCCGCGCCATTTCAATCATCAAGAAACGCACCGGTGCCCATGAATCAACCATTCGCGAGTACCGCATCAGCAGCCAGGGCATGACTGTCGGCGAGCCGCTCGATAATTTCCAGGGCGTACTGCGCGGTATCCCCACGTACATGGGCGCCGGCTCTCCTCTGCTCAAGGATGAGGGCCAGTGACGAGCCTATCCCCCGTCTCCGAGCGCGCCATCGTACTTGCGCCGATGGGCCGCGACGGCGCGTTGGCGCTGATGATGCTCAACGAGGCCGGGTACAACGGCGTGATCGCCACGGGCCTGACGGCCTTGTGCAACGCACTGGAAGAAGGAGCCGGCCTGCTGATTATTGCTGCCGAAGCCTTGCGCGGCGTCGATCTGGAGCCGCTGCTCGAGTATTTGCACCAACAGCCTGCGTGGTCGGATTTGCCCATCGTATTGATGACCCATCACGGCGGCGCCGAGCAGAACGGTTCCTCGCACCTGAGCGGGTTATTGGGCAATGTCACCTTCCTCGAGCGGCCTTTCCATCCTGTGACGTTGATCAGCCTGGTTACGGCGGCACTGCGCGGACGCCGCCGACAATACGATGCGCGCGACCGGCTGATCGACCTGAGCGAAAGCGAACTGCGCTTGCAACGCACGCTGGAGACGCTCGAGCAGCAAGTAGAAGAACGCACGGCGCAGCTGCGCAGCAATGAAGAAGCACTGCGTCAATCGCAGAAGATGGAGGCCGTCGGCCAGTTGACCGGCGGCATCGCCCATGACTTCAACAACATGCTCACCGGCATCATCGGCAGCCTGGAGTTACTGCGCAGGCGCGTCTCCCGCGGCAAGCTGGACGACCTGGACAGCCTGATCGACCTGGGCGTCACCTCCGCCAACCGGGCCGCCGGCCTTACCCACCGCCTGCTCGCGTTCTCCCGGCGGCAGTCGCTGGATTCAAAACCCGTCGAGATCAACCAACTGGTGACCTCCATGGGCGAACTGTTGCAACGCAGCATCAATGAAAGCATTGCGCTGGACATGCGCCTCAGCGACCCGCTCTGGACCGCCGAAGCCGACCCCAACCAGTTGGAAAGCGCGCTGCTCAACCTGGTGATCAACGCACGCGATGCCATGCCGAACGGCGGCAACCTCACCGTGGAAACCAGCAACCGCCATCTCGACAGCGTGTTCACCGCCGCCTACGGCACATTGCAACCCGGTGACTACGTTGAATTGAGCGTCAGCGACAGCGGCTGCGGTATCCCGGAAAGTTTAATGGGGCGCGTCTTCGATCCTTTCTTCACCACCAAACCGATCGGCCAGGGCACCGGCCTCGGCCTGTCGATGATTTACGGCTTTGCACGGCAATCCGGTGGCCATGTGACGATCCACAGCGAAGTCGGAAAAGGCACTACCGTCAGCCTGTTCCTGCCGCGTTTCGTCGGTGAAATGGTCGTGGCCGAAGCGGCGAACCCCGCGCGGCTGCCCTTTGCCAATGCCGGTGAAACAGTGTTGATCGTCGAGGACGACCCGGCGGTACGGGTGCTGGTCAGCGCGGTGCTCAAGGAACTGGGCTATGCCTTTGTCGAGGCCAGCGATGCCAACACCGCACTGCCGATCATCGAGTCCGACCAGCGCATTGACCTGATGATCAGCGACGTCGGGCTGCCGGGCATGAACGGCCGGCAACTGGCGGAAATCGGCCGGCAGATTCGGCCGGAACTCAAGGTCCTATTTATCACCGGCTATGCCGAACACGCGGCGGTGCGCGGTGGTTTTCTGGACCCTGGGATGCAGTTGATTACCAAGCCGTTCACGTTTGATCTCTTGACGGCGAAAGTCAGGGAAATGATCCGCGCAGCCGCCAGCCAAGCGGAGGCAATCGGCAACAAGGTGCAATAAAGCCACGGTTCGAAAATGGAATCGGTCAAGGGGCTTGGGTACGAAGGATTACCACTGGGACCTGGAATTTTCACCCAGTGGACCTCAATCCTGATGATAGAGCCGCCACCCATGACGATTTCCAACAGCCTTGCCCACGCTTTTCCCCCGCATTCTTCCATTGCCAGCGACACGCTGGAGCCAGTCGAACAGGTAGCTGTAGAGCCTGACCGCGAAAGCCCCCACCTATCTGCCCCTGGCGATTCCCCCCGGGCCAGGGGCGACAGTGCGTTGGCGCAGAACTACGGCAAGGCATTGCAGGGCTTCAGCGGCGTTCCCGCCCACGACAACGCGATCATGGTGGATATTCCGCCGAATTCAACATTTGGCCAGTGGTGGAAGTTACTAGGCAATGCCGCTCGGTCGCCGGAGTTCCTCGACTGGCGGCTCACGGTCAGAGCCCTGCCCGACTCGATCAAAATCCTGCCGCAAAGTGGTCAAGTCACCTACCGTGTAACCCCAGATGTTTCGCTCAATGCGCCCTTACAGTTGCGTGCGAGCGAGGACAAGCGCTGGTCGGCGGTGCGAGAACCGTTAATGAATATCGGAGGGGTCATCTCCGACAGGAACAGGCCGTTTCCCCTTCCGTCGTCCGAGAGCGCCAACCGTGCGCCGGCCTGGCTGGTTGGGCAGTTCTACAAAGAGCCGACGCGAATCGCCCCTTCCGAACTCCAGCAACGCGCCGCCGAGCTGGAGCGCGATAAAACCTTTGCCCCGCTTGACCCCGCTGTATTCCCTGGGCTCCAGGAAACCCGCAGCGAGGACGCACTCGAGCAGCAGCAGACGCTGCTGGGGAACATCAACAACCGGCACCAAGCGACTGTGTTGTTGAAGCATCTGGGGACAGTGCTTGCCTCAGGCAGCCTTCAGCTGTCGCAGGTCCCCGCGTATCTGCGTGAAACCACCTTCGAATTGAACCCCCACTCCTCATACGAACGGGACCGAGACGTGCAGCAAGGAGGCGTGGCTAGCCTGGCTGATTTTCTTGAATACCACGGCTTTGAAAAACCCGGCACCGCACAGGAAGTGGAGAACCTCAGGCTATTCCTCCTCACCCCCACACCGCGAAGCCCCGTCCATGGTAACTACGGCGGTGCCCTGTCCTGGCCGCAGCCGATTGACACGGACACCCAGCGCCAACTGTTGGCGTTCTTGCAGCACGGCAATGTGGGTGACCTGAACCTGGGGAGCAACCGCAATGTGTTGGAAGCGTTGATGCCAGGTGTAGCAGTCGAAGCCCACGAGCTTCGCAACCCACGGCAACTGCTCGACCGCATCATCCAGTCGCCCAAGGGCCAGGCGCTGGGGGCGGCCATCCAGGCCAAGTTCAACACACTGTCGGTCAAAGGCAGCGTCAATGACTGGTTAATGGCGGCCTTGAACCTGAATTACACCGATGCATTCACCCAGGCAACCTTGCCCCAGAAGCACATTTCAGGCTTTGACCTGGCCGGCCAGCAGCTTAAAGGCAAACCTTTATCAGAGACGGCCCAGCGTGTGGCCGACCATTTGTACTACGTCACGAAAGAGGCTTCGTCACCGGAAAAAGCCAATATCCAGGCCAACCTGAAACTGGCCTCCAAGGCGCCAGAGTTGCTGGTCAAGGATATCCCCGCCACGGTCACTCACGGCTCCCCCGCCCACGTCAGCTTCAGTACGGCGGTGGCGCGCATAGAAGCCGAGACGCCGGGCCGGGCATCCACCATGAGTTACGGCGAGGTCATGTTGTACGCGGATATCGCCCCGGTGTCCCAGGCTCAGCGTCAGATCGAATATGTCGCCCAGCATGACGCGCTCAAGGAATGGGGCCTGACCAACAGCATCGTCACGAGTGTGACGTCGCCCGCAGATATGCAAACCATCGCCGACGCCTTTAACCAACAGGTCGGCGAACTGCGAACAGCTTCCGAAGCACAGCGCACGCCCGCGCCGGCGTCTCGCAAGGAGATGGCCCTGGCCGAACTGCGCGAAGTTTTGGGCGATGACGCGCGCCTGGAACTGAAGTGCATCGTACTGGACACTTACGATAAAGATCGACCCGGGCCCTATTCGATATTGGACTTGTACATGGAGAACATGCTGCACAACCCGCCCAATGTGCCCTACCACCCGGCCAGGCACAACAATGCGTCACACCCCAATCAATGGGTGATCGAGCCTTACACACCACCGCGCAGGGGCCCCGGACGCTCTGCTGCCAACACGCCCAACTTCACCCTCGAGGAGGTCTTGAGCAAGACGCAAAACCTGAAAAATATCAGCAGGGAATTCGTCAGTGAGTTCCAACAGTTTGGTCGCGCCCTCGACAGCAGCGTCGCCACGCAGGTCAAGCACCTGATCGCCCAGTTGCCGCTGGAGGACCGGCAGAATATCGAATACGGAAGCCTTTCGATCTTCAAGGAGTTCAAGGGCGAACATCAGCTCAGCGGTATCGTCCGGGTCCCCGCTGCCGACGGCAACCCTGTGCTATTGAAAGTGATGCGCGACGGGATTGCCCATACCTATGAACTGAATGTCCAGAAGAACACGCTCACCAAACGCGGGGACCTCGGCGATTTCCAGCCCGGTTATCAGCCTGGGGCTCATATAGAAGACGGAAAACCGCGCGATAACAACACGCCGTATACCGACATGGTCCCCGTCACACTGTCCATTCCCGATGAAGGTTCCCCGCTGGTACGGCAACAGCTGCTACAAGAAAACACCGACACCGCCGGGCCGTTGAACAGTTTCGCCAGCCCCCGGAGCGCGGCCATCGGTGCCACGGTGGCCAAGGTCAGCAGCGTATGGGGCGCGCTGGAGGCCGAGGCTCGAGGGGTGACGACGGTTGAGTCCGAGGTACCCTTTTACAAAAAGTTAAATGAGTTGCTTCTTAACCTGATCCCATTACGGTCAGCCATCAAGCATTTTACGGAGGGCAACCTCGGCGAAGGGATCATCGACTTATCACTCGACCTGTTTGGCATCATGACCGTTGGAGCCTCCACCGTAGGGAAACTGGCTAACGTTGCAACCAAGACCCTGTCTGCCGGTAGCAAGGCCTTGCATATAGGAAAGACCCTGGGGTTGAGCGCGATCAGCCTGGTTAATCCGTTGGACGGCGCGGCGGATTTACTGCGCGCTACCGGTCGCGGCGTGGCAAGCGTCGGTAAACGCGTCATCACCGACACGATTCAAGACATCCGGCACCTACGCGGCACCCACACTGGCTACGACTTGGTCGCCGCGAGCAAACAATACGACGCAGCAGCGATGGGTACCTTCAAGACGTCCGGCGAGACCTTGCAAGGTGCCGCGGTTCTTCAGGACGGTAAATGGTATGCCTTTGATACGACGACCCGACGCCCGTTTGGCAAAGCACTGGACGATTTCCAGCCGTCAATACGAGGCGGTACTCAGGAGCTTCATGCGTGGCAAAACACGCAGCACGCGCTCTCGCCGGAGTCGATTCAAATTCGAAAAGACTGGGGAAAGCTATTGGATCGTTACCAGGGCGATGGGGTGACGCCCAGCGCAGCGTTTAAGAGTGGCTATGAGGACGGCGCGCCGGAACTGATTAAAGGCTATGCCAAGGGCATGAAATCAGAAGACGTGATGAAACTGGCGCTACGCCCGGACAAAACAGCAAAAGAGGTGGGCACCTTGGTCCGCCAGCAGGAAAGGCTGGCTGTCCAGCACGGGCTCAACGGCACACAGCATTTCAACGCCCACGTAAATGCCGTCGGAGGAACGTTCACCCCCGTACCTCAGACCTTCTACCTTAGCCAGGTCAACCGCCTTTCCGATGGGCAGTGCGCCGCTCTCTCGCGTACGTTCGCATCGGCCAAGGCGCAAGGAAAAGAACGCGTATTTATTGACAACCTGTACGTTGCCGCCGCCAATCCGCGGGCTGAGGGGTCGCGAGTATTTGCTCGCACATTAGACGATGTGCAAAAAAGCATCAGTATACCGACCATGTTTCACGCCGGTAACCCACAGCGCCAGGTAACGTATCAGGACATGATTACGGAACTGGCCAATGCGCCTGGGGGCAAGACCGTGATGATCGACTCTCCCGGCCATGCGATGGTGGCCGGGTCCGTGCCGGATGGCGACGGTAAGAAGTTCTTTTTTTACGACCCGAATGTTGGGGTGGCCGAGTTTTCAAGCGAGGCCATGATGAGGCGTGGTCTCGAAAAAATATTCAATGACAAGAAGCTGCCGGTCCAATACAAAACTTATAGCAATGACCCCAAAAAACTTGAATTCAAGATCAGCGACCATCACGAGTCGTGGATAAGCACCGCGAGTCTTCATGACAGACCGGTCAAACGGCTTTATGAAGAATCCATCCCGACGACGGTTACTCACCTGAAGCCCCCCGCCCCGACCCACCACATCGCTATGTCGGATTACAAGGACGTCACCGTCACTGACCCGACCGCAATCATCAGCACCCGTGGCATCAGTGATTGTACGGCCCTGGCGGTGCTTACCGACTTGAAAGAGGGTGTCTACCAGAAACGAACATTAATGCACTTCCAAGGCGGCGTGCCGACGACAGAACAACAGCGCGTGCTGAAACAACTGGAGGGATCGTTAGACCAGACAAGCAAAGTGATTTATGTGGGCGGCGATTATGTCCGGACCATTCCGGGATTAGGCATCGCTCTGAAACAAGGTGACGCCGGTGAACAAGTGCTGTTCAACATCGCAAACAAATACCCGGCGTCCACTACGATCGCAACGGCCAACCGTATTGACATAAAACCCGATGGATCGTTTGAACTCTTCGAGGGAACCAACCCAGCACGGGTACTTGATTCACATGCAAAGGACGAGGTGCTTGCCTGGTAATCCTGACCGGCCAGGGGCATCAGCGGTTGTTGGACTGACACATGCAGGTGTCACGCCAACAACCGCAGGATATGTTCTTGCAGCGTATCCAGGTCAAACGGCTTGGCCAGGATCGGCGCCTTGCGTGTGATCGGGCTGTCGCAGTCACGAATTTCCTGCGGGTAGCCACTGATAAAAATCACCTTCAGCTCCGGGCGCAACTTCACCGCCGGCTCGGCGATCTGCACGCCGGTGACGCCGCCAGGCAGGCGATAGTCCGTCACCATGAGGTCCAGGTGCGGTTTACTGGCGAGGATTTCAAAAGCCTGCTCCCCATTGATCGCCTTCAATACCCGATAGCCCAGGCCTTTGAGGTATTCATCCAGGACAAACATAATCGATTCGTCGTCCTCGACGATCAGAACGACATCTTGTGCATCTTCACTCATGGGAAGCCTTTGTCCGGTCAATTGCTGCACTTACGACCATGCAGTCACGCAGAGGTTGCGTCGAAGTGACGATTGTTTTCACGCCGACGCGTCCAGGGGCAGGCACACCCGGAACAGGGCGCCCTCGCCTATCTGGCTCTCCACCTCGATGGTACCGCCATGGGCCGCGACGATCTGTTCGGAAATAAACAGCCCGAGGCCCAGACCGGCGGCCACATGGCTGGCGGACACGCGCTCGAACTGCTGGAAAATGCGCTTCTGATTGTCGGCGCTGATGCCGATCCCGTGGTCCCGCACCTCCAGCCGTGCTTCGCCGTGTTCGCTGTACACCCGCACGCCCACCGGGCTCTTGGCCCCATAGCGCAAGGCGTTGGTCAGCAGGTTGGACACCACTTGCTCGATGCGGAATTCATCCCAGCTGCCCTCCACCGGACCTTCCGCCTCCAGTTGCATGGACGACTCGGCGGCGGCCACTTGCGGCGCGAAGTTTTCCAGCAGGTTGCGCACCAGTTGCGTGAGGTCGAAGCGCGCCGGACGAATCGACAGTTTGCCGGTGCGGATGCGCGACACGTCGAGCATGTCTTCGATCAGCCGGATCAGGCTCTGGATCTGCCGCTCATCGCGGTCGACCATGGCGCGCATCTTCTCCAGGGTGAACGCGGCGGCGTTGTCCCGGGCCAGGTGCATCTTGCGCAGTTGGGTTTCGAGAATCAGCCCGTTGAGTGGCGTGCGGACTTCGTGGGCGACGATCGACATGAAGTCATCGCGCATGCGTACCGCCTGCTCCAACTCTGCCTGAGTGGCCTGCAGGCGCGTCAGCAGCAACTCCTGTTCGCGGCGGCTGCGCTCCAGCGCTTCCACCTGCTGCTTCATCGCCTTGCTCTGGCGGTACAGGTCGACGAACACATTGACCTTGCTCTTCACCGCATGGATATCCAGCGGCTTGTGCAGGAAGTCCACGGCCCCGCTTTCATAACCCTTGAAGGCATAGTTGAGTTCGCGGCCGGCGGCGCTGACGAATACGATCGGGATGTTCTTGGTCTTTTCGGTGCCGCGCATCAGCTCGGCCAACTCGAAACCGTTCATGCCAGGCATCTGCACATCGAGGATCGCCATGGCGAACTCGTGCTCCAGCAACAGGGACAAGGCCTCGTCGGCGCTCAAGGCCTTGAAGACCTGGCGGTCCTCGCGCTTGATCAGCGCTTCGAGGGCCAGCAGGTTTTCCGGCAGATCATCGACGATCAGCAGTTTGGCCTGGATAGTACTTAACATGGGGAAGATTCCAGGGAAGCCAGCAATGAGGCAATGCGGCTCAAGGTCAGAATATGGTCAGGCGTGTGCAGGGCCAGGGCCGCCCGCGGCATCACGGCAATCCGTGCTTCGTCGGGGTCCTGTACGACAGTGATACCGCCCGATTGCTTGACGTGGGCCAGCCCTTGGGCGCCGTCCTGGTTCGCACCGGTCAGCAGTATGGCCAGCAGGCGCTTGCCGTAGACATCGCCGGCCGAGGCGAACAGGTAATCGATGGCGGGCCGGGAATGGTGTACCCGGTCTTCCTGGCTCAAAGACAGGCTGCGGTCATGCTCCACCGACAAATGATAGCCGGGGCTGGCGAAGTACAAGGTGCCCGGTTGGATCACTTCCTTGTCCTGCCCTTCGCGTACCGGAATCTGCAAACGTCGCGCAAACACTTCCGCCAACTGGCTACGGCGCTCGTCCGGCAGGTGCAGCACGGCAATGATCGGCAGCCCGAAGGCCTGCGGCAGATCGCCAAAAATACTCAGCAACGCCTCAACGCCGCCGGCGGACGCGCCGACGACGATGGCTTCTATCCCACACATGGGGTTGGCGGCAGCGTCGTTCATGATTTCCGGTAGATCCGTTCCTGTTTGACCAAGGGCTCGAATTGCTTGTTGTAGGCGGAAAAATCCAGGGTTTCCTTGCTGCCCAGCACCAGGAAGCCACGATGACACAGCGACTCATGAAACAATCCAAACGCCCGATCCTGCAATTTTTTATTGAAGTAAATCAATACATTGCGACATGAAATTAATTGAGTTTCTGAGAACACACTGTCGGTTGCCAAGCTGTGATCGGCGAACGTGACATTCTCGCGCAACGTCTTGTCGAAGATCGCATGATCGTAAGCCGCCGTGTAGTAATCGGCAAAGGAACGCTGCCCACCGGCCTGCTGATAGTTGGCGGTATAGGCACGCACATTCTCCAGGGAAAAAATTCCCTGCTTGGCCTTATCCAGCGATGCCGGGTTGATGTCGGTGGCGTAGATGATGGTGCGTTCCAACAGCCCTTCTTCGCGCAGCAGGATCGCCATGGAGTACACCTCCTCCCCGGTGCTGCAACCGGCGATCCAGATCTTGATCGACGGATACGTCTTGAGCAGCGGCACCACTTCCTGGCGGATCGCGAGGAAGTGCGACGGGTCGCGAAACATCTCGCTGACCGGAATCGTCAAAAACTGCAGCAATTGCATGAACGCTGCCGGATCGTGCAGGACGCGCTCCTGCAACGCCGAAATCGTCGCGCATTCAAACTGGCGCAGGGCGTGGGCCACACGGCGTTTGACCGACGCACCGGAGTAGTCGCGAAAGTCATAGCTGTACTTGAGGTAGATCGCCTCAATCAGCAGGCGCAGCTCAATATCACTGCTTTTTTCCAAAAAACTGCGTTCCACTTAAATACGTTCCATCTTCGGTAACCAGACGCGAATCAGCGAGAACAGGCGATCCAGGTCAATCGGCTTGGCCAGGTAATCGTTGGAGCCGGCCGCCAGGCAACGCTCCTGATCGTCCTTCATGGCCTTGGCCGTCACGGCGATGATCGGCAGCTTCTTCCAGCGCGGGTCCTGGCGGATCAGGGCGGTGGCCTCGTAACCGTCCATTTCCGGCATCATCACGTCCATCAGCACCAGGTCGATATCATCGACTTCATTGAGCCTGGCGATGGCTTCATGGCCGTTACGCCCGATCACCACCACGGCGCCTTTGTGCTCCAGGGCGCTGGTCAGGGCGAAGATGTTGCGCACATCGTCGTCCACCAACAGGATCTTGCGCCCTTCGAAGACCTTGTCGCGGCTGCGCGCGGTCTTGAGCATCTTCTGGCGTTCATGGGACAGCTGCGATTCGACTTTGTGCAAAAAGAGTGTGACTTCGTCGAGCAGGCGCTCCGGCGAACGGGCGCCCTTGATGATGATCGAGCGCGAATACTTGCGCAGCTCGGCCTCTTCGTCGCGGGTCAGGTTGCGCCCGGTGTAGACGATCACTGGCGGGAACGAGCAGATATCCTCGGTGGCCATGCGCTTGAGCAGCTCGTTGCCGAGCATGTCGGGCAACTTGAGGTCGATGATCATGCAGTCGTAGATGTTCGTGCGCAGCAGGTCGAGGGCTTCCTGGGCAAAGCCGACGGCGGTGATCTCGATGTCATCGTCGCCGATCAGGCGGGCAATGCTCTCGCGCTGCAGGTCATCGTCTTCCACCAATAGCACGCGCTTGACCTTCTGGGTCAGCTTGGCTTCCAGGCGCGTGAATATATCCTTGAGCTCTTCGCGGGTGGTGGGTTTCACCGCGTAACCGATGGCGCCCATGTGCATGGCGGCTTCGACGCGGTCTTCCACGGAGATCACATGCACCGGGATGTGGCGGGTATTGGCGTGTTCCTTGAGGCGTTGCAGCACCGTCAGCCCGGAATGGTCCGGCAGGCGCATGTCGAGCAGGATCGCGTCGGGGATGTACTCCTCGGCCAGGCTGTACCCCTCATCCGCGCCATGGGCCACCAGGCAGTGGTAGCCCAACTCATGGGCGAGGTCGAACAGGATGCGCGCGAAGTTCGGTTCGTCTTCCACCACCAGGATGCAGCGCGTGGCGAACGGCGCTTTCTCGCGGTCGTCGGCAAAGCGCGGGATCTGTGTGGCATCGGCCACCGGCAGCGGCGAGACCGCGATGGGCTTGGGCGCCGGGGCGGCAATCACCTGGCGCGGTTGCTCGACAGGCGCAGCGTCTTCCTCGCGTTCGACGTACTGCTCCGGGATGACCAGGGTGAACGTGCTGCCCTGGCCGGGTTCGCTGGTGACGCTGATATAGCCGCCGAGCAACGCGGCCAGGTCGCGGGAAATCGACAAGCCCAGGCCGGTGCCGCCATACCGGCGATTGGTGGTGCCGTCGGCCTGACGGAAGGCTTCGAAGATGCTCTCCTGCTGGTCCGGGGCGATGCCTATCCCGGAATCGCGCACGGTAAAGGCGACACCCTCCCCCGGCGCGCGGGACACCGACAGGCTGACCTGGCCCTGCTCGGTGAACTTGACCGCGTTGGACAGCAGGTTCTTGAGAATCTGCTCCAGGCGCTGGCGATCGGTAAAGAGCATGGTCGGCGTACCTTCCTGCACCTGCACCTGGAACCCCAGCTTGCGATCAGCCGCCAGCGGCTCGAACATCCCGCGCAGGCCATCGACCAGGCGCGCCACGCTGGAGTTTTCCGGGCGCATTTCCAGCTTGCCGGCTTCGACCTTGGAGATATCGAGGATGTCGTTGATCAGGTTGAGCAGGTCATTGCCGGCGGAATAGATCGACTCGGCAAACTTGACTTGCTCGGCGCTGAGGTTTTCCTGAGGGTTCTCCGCCAGCAACTTGGCCAGGATCAGCGAGCTGTTCAGCGGCGTGCGCAGTTCGTGGGACATGTTGGCGAGGAATTCTGATTTGTACTTGCTCGAGCGTTGCAACTCGTCAGCGCGGTCTTCCAGCTCAAGCTGAGCCTGGTTGAGCTCGACGTTCTTGCGGTCCATGGCATCGCGCTGCTCGGCCAGGGTAAGGGTCTGCTCGGCCAATTGCTCGTTGGTCTGCTCGAGTTCCGCCTGTTGCGTTTCCAGGTGGGCCTGGGACTCCTTGAGGATGCGCGATTGCTCTTCCAGCTCTTCGTTGGCGGTCTTGAGCTCTTCCTGCTGCACTTGCAGCTCTTCGTTGAGCTGCTGGGTCTCGGCCAGCACTTCCTGCAAGCGCTGGCGATAGCGGGCGGCTTCGATGGAGGTACCGATATTGCCGGCGATGAGTTCCAGCAGTTCGATGTCGCGCTCCTGCAGCGGGCGCAGGAAACCCAGTTCGATCACGCCGTTGATCCGGTCGTCATCGCTGGTCGGCACCACCAGCACGCTGCGGGTCGTACCCTCGCCCAGGCCGGAACTCACTTTGAAGTAATCCACCGGCACGTCGTCCAGGCGAATCAGGCGACCGAGCTGGGCGGCCTGCCCTACGATGCCTTCGTCGCTGTAGATCGCCTGCTCCTGCTGCTCCTGCTCGCGGGAGAAACCATAGGTGGCCACGCGCTTGAGGCCGCCGTGCTCTTCACGCACATACAGCGCCGCCACCACCGAGCCCATGTACTGGGCAAAGAACTGCAGGATATTGCGTCCCAACATGTTCAGGGTCAGTTGACCGAGCACCTGTTCGGCCAGTTCGGTCTGGCCATTGCGCAGCCAAGCTTGTTGTTCCAGACGCAGTGCGATCTTCTGTTGCGACGCGAAGTTAGCACTGTAACTATCTGAAAGTGATAGTAAATTTTTACGACCAATGTAAGCCAGAAAGCCGCTCAGCCCCAGCACGAACACCAAGTACAGGGTGACGCTGATGAGGGTGGTACGGGTGACTTCCGCGTTGCGGGTAATCCGGAACTGTTGCTCCATCGCCACCGCGTCGTCGTATTCATTGCGAATCTCATCGGTCAGGCGTTTACCCCGGCCGGCTTTCACCGCGCTGCGGTAGTCGCCGTTCTCGCGCTGCATATCAATCATCGACTGGGCGTAGTTGTTCCACTCCAGTTGCAGGCTTTCCAGGCGCTTGAGGCGATCTACCTGCTGCGGGTTGTCCGCCGCCAGTTCCTGCAAATTGTGTAAGTCGGCAATGATCCGCGGCTTGGCCACTTCATACGGGTCGAGGAAATGCTCGTCGCCGGTGATCAGGAAGCCGCGCATGCCGGTTTCCAGGTCAACCGTCAGCTTGGACGTTTCGTTGAGGTTATTGATGACCCGATCGGTGTGCTCTACCCACTGGATCACCGACAACAAATAAGTGATCAGGCACACAAAAAACACCGCACTGAGCACACCCACACCGAGGGGCAGTGCGACGTTGCGGCTCAACAGCTTACGAAAGCTCTTTTCATCGACGGTCGACGCGGGAGTCATGGGCATGCCTTTGCCAAATGCGGAAAAACCGGGAGTTTGCCCCAAAGTTGCGGTTGAACGCTATTTTTCTGCCATGAACCGCTGCAACCCGAAACGGCGCAATCGGGCAACGGCACCCTGAACGCCGCCCATATCCCGTCACAGTTTCAGTTGCTCACACTCCGCCCGTGCTGAACCGGAACCTGGTTGATCAGCCTTTCCACAGACTAAAGCGTCTTGGGAATAAGGAAACTCCGCGAGAAAGGCGCTCACCTTCTGTTCAACAAAACGGTGCTCGTATGACTATTTCCTTGCAAACCCTCCCCAGCGTTTCATTGATGCTGCTCTCCACGCCACCCGCAATACCCGCCGCTACACCGCCGACGTTGACACCCGTCCCCAGCCACGATTCGCCCGCGCCAACGGTGCAGCCGCCAGCCAGCGTCACCGTCGCGCAAAGCGCCAGCCTCAAGGCGAAGCTGGGGCATTATCACAACCTTAAAACACTCGCCGACAAACTCAACGAAATCGCCCTGCGGCTTGGGCCTGACGCCTCCACCCCGACCGTGCAGGCAGCCCTCAAGACCACGCCGATGGACGTTCACCCCGACTCGGCTTATCACAGCGAAGTCGGCGGCAGCACCAGCGTGGATAGCTTTATCAATCGCCAGGGAGGATTGCTTTCACCCTATAGCCATTTATCCCTGACCGGGCTGTCGGACGCCATGGCCGCCCGATCCCAGGCGCACCCGTTGGGTAACCTGGGCGGCGCCCTCAGCTGGCCGGTGCCCTTGAGCGCCGATGAGCAACAACGCTTGCGCACCCGCACCCAGGATTACACCGACCCTCTTGGGCAAAAACAGCCGCTCAAGCACACCACTGGCGGAGTACTGGAGTTCCTGCGGCATCGAACCCCTCTCGCGGCCGAAGCGCTGACGAGCCCGGGCGCGACGTTGAACGCCCTTGTCAGTTCGCCAGAAGCACAATCATTGGGCCACGCGCTTCAGGAACAGATGCAGGGCATTGCCACCGATAGCAGCAGCCTCGATTACCTGCTCGCGGCCGTGATACTGCAGCTGGACCCAGAGTCCATCACCGCCCCCCAACGCAACAACGTGGCCGGCTTCGACCTGGCCGACGACTCACTCAGGGGCAAGTCGGCCGCCCAGATCGTCGATGCCCTGCGCCAACACCTGGTGGCTCAGGGTAAAACCAGCCCAGAACTGGCTGGCGCAGCCGCTCAGCTGCTGCTGGCGGGTCGTGCGCCGGTATTTCTGGTCAAGGACATTCCCGACAGCGTGACCTTTGGCAGCCCGGCCTGGGTCAACCTCGCAATCGCCGCGACGATGGTCGACGCGCACATACCCGGCCGGGTCGCCAATATGAACTTCGCCGCAGTCATGCTGGAAGCCGAACACGCCAGCGGCGCAGACGTGAACATGACGAACACCGCTCAACGCAACGCCTTGATCGATTGGGGCACGGCCAATGGCCTGCTGGAGAAAAAAGCCGAGCATCTGTACGCGTCCGATGAACTGAACAACCTGGTGACTCGCTTCAGCGAACGCCAGTCCGTGATGCTGGCCGCCTCAGAGGCCTTCGACAAAGACATCCCGTCCCGTAAAGCGATGGCATTGGCCGAGCTGAAACAACGCTTTCCCGACAAGGAGGCGCTGTTCGAAGAACCCTTGATTCGCGTCACCCATATGCCGGGCGGGGATATCCGGCGTAGAAATCAGGTGCCGGGCGTGCACTCGCTGCTGGATGTCGCGATGATGGACGTTGGACCCGACGCGGTCTACGGCTCCCGTGACAGCCGTATCCCCGTGGGGGCGTTGAACGCCAATCCCGAGTTTGGGGTGGCCACGGCGTTCGAGTCGCAATTCAAGCAGGTGATCGAGGAAAAGAAGAACGCCGTCGGCACGTATATCAAGCACTTGATCAGCCAGTTGCCGGCAGACGACCGAAAAAACTTTGAATATGGCAACGTCACTTTTTATCAAAATCACGCCCATAAACTTGGGCTGGGTTTGTTCAGTGACAAAACCGAGCTGCCCAAAGGCGAAGAACTACTGGTAAGGATCGAGCGCGGTGGGGTGACCACGGCCTATGAGATCGACTTCAACGCCGGCGCTATCCGCAGTATTCCGCAGTGGCAGGCACAGCCTGGCTCTTCAAGGAAGGCGAATATCGTCTCCGAAACAAAGGTGTTCACCCCCAGCGCCGGTCAAGCCACGCTTGACACAGAGCAGACACCGCCTGGCGATTCACCCAGCGATACCTTCGCCTCGCCCCGCATCCAACTGATCGCCGATGCCTTCGTTGAACATATCAACCTCGATGATCCGGCGATCAAGCAACAGGCGCGTGGCCTCACCACCGACGACAATATTCGGAACCGGTCCGACATGATTGAAAACTTCCTGTTGGACCTGGTCCCTTTGCGCTCCGCGATCAACCACTTCCGCAACGGCAACATTGCTGAAGGCTTGATCGATCTGAGCCTGGACGCGTTCGGCATCGTGACGGCGGGTGTGGGTGCGGCCGGAAAAGTGGTCAAGATCGCAGGGACCACCGTTTCGGCGGCGACCAAGGTGGCACGGTCGGCCAAAGTCATCGGCATGGCCACGTTCGGCGCATTCAACCCGCTGAGCGGCGCAGGCGACCTGGCGGTTGGCGGGGCTCGCCTGGCCGGTGGCGGGCTCAAGTTCCTCGGTGCCAAAGGCGCGCAAGGTGTGAACGCATTGCGTGGCGCGTCGGGCCGTTACGACCTGCTCAAAGCCGCCAGCAACGAGCATGGCGTCGTCGCCACAGGCACCGTGAAGATCGGCGAACACAGTATCGACGGTGCCGCGGTGCTGAAAAATGGCCAATGGTATGCCTTCGACGCGGAAAAAATGCGCGCCTACGGCGGGCCACTCCAGGGCTTCGCACCCACCACGGTGTCGGCGAAGGGGCAGATCAACCAGAGCTTCACCGACTGGCTCTACAAGAAGCTGGCGGGCGAAATACAGTCGCCGGAGGGCCCGCCGACCGTACTCGGTCAATATGCACCCAAAGAGTTCGAAAACGAGTTAAAACGCGCGCAACGCCCCGAGAAGGTTTCCGACTTCAACGCCGGCTATGCGAACGGTGACCCGCACAAGGTGCCGGGTTTCTCATCAGACTCGACGATTCTCGAGCTTCAGATGCTGATCTCCCGTGGGTGGCTGGGCGCCGAAGACGTCGGCACGCTGGTCAAACAGATCGAACGCAAGAAAGTCAGACTGATCCAGGAAGGCTTTACCCTGTTCCAGCGGGATATCCACGCCGTCGGCGGCACCTTGACCCCGATGCCCCAGGAGTTTTACCTCAGCCAAGTCAATCTGGCTTCACCAGGCGAATGTGCGGGTATCGCCAATACCCTGGCACTGTCCATGCAATCGGGCCAAGAGACGACCTACCTGGGCAATATGTTCAAGGCGGCCGCCGATCCACAGGACCCTGCGGCGACGCAGTTCATCCGCACCCTCAGGTCGTTTCATGAAGCAGTCAAACACGTGGATACCTTTCATATGGGCAAGCAGCCCAGGCAGATTCCCTATCATCAGATCGCCACCGAGCTGACCGATGCGAGCCCGCCAAGGAGCCTGAGGATTGCAACGAAGGATCACGCCCTGCTGGCCGGCGTCATGGTGCGTGACGACAAACCCGTCTGGTTCTACTTCGATCCGAATTTCGGGATGGCCCAATTTGACTCGGCCGAGGCCATGAAAAATGGCCTGGAACGTACCCTGAACCGCGGCACCAGCCCGTTTCAGCATCGGGCATACGGTACGAATCCGGGCACGCCTGAGTATCAGGTGAGTTATTTTGAGTCCGGTGACATGCAGTTCTACCGCGATTCCGCACAGGTCCACCGTATCGCGTCGGTCCCGTTGTAGTTTTTCCGCCCCTGACGCGACATTCTCCGGCGCGAAGCTCACAATGCCAGCAATTTTTCGGAACTTGCTGGCCTTGTCGCTACTCACTAGTGGATTGCCTTTAGACCTGTCGCGCCCAGCACCTTCACTTTTTCAGGAATGTTCACTATGTCGGCACCCACCTCAACCATTCTCGTAGTCGAAGACGACTCCATTGTGCGTATGCTGATCGTCGATGTACTCGAAGAGCTGGGGTTCGGTGTGCTGGAGGCTGAAGACGCCAAATCGGCGCTTGAATTCGTAGAGGACACAAATAAAGTCATTGATCTGATGATGACCGATGTCGGCCTGCCGGATATGAATGGCCGGGACTTGGCCACCCAGGCGCGTAACCTGCGCCCGCAACTGCCGGTCCTGTTTGCCAGTGGTTATCCCGAGAGCATCGAGGTTCAGCCGGGCATGCAATCGATCGCCAAGCCGTTCTCCATCGATCAATTGCGCAATAAGGTTAAGCAAATGCTTGACGCAGCCTGACGTTGCGTTTTTGTCCAATGCCGCCCACAGGGGCGGCATTTTTACGTCAAGCTGTACGTCATACCGGGATTAACGTGACGTTCGGCCAATAAAGTTGGAAACTCGCCGCTTTGCCACACCATTCAATAGTACTCCTCACAAGCCCTCTGGAAGGACGCAACAACATGATTGGAAAACCGACGCGCCTGCTGTTGGCGAGCCTCTCGATACTCATGAGCTCTGGCGCCTGGGCCGACTTCACGGCCACCCCCTCTGAGGCTCGGGCAATCGCCAAGGAAGCCTATTTGTATGGTTACCCGGTCGTGGAAATGTACAAAACGCTCTACACCCAGGCGGTCGACAAGGGCGGCGTCAACTTCAAGGCGCCGTTCAACCATATCGGCAACACCGCCCAGGTCTTCACCCCCAAAGACACCACACTGGCCACGCCAAACCCCGACACGCCCTACTCCTTCGTCTGGATGGACCTGCGTAGCGAGCCGCTGGTGCTGACGCTGCCCAAGATCGAAGACAACCGCTATTACTCGGTGCAACTGGTCGACCTCTATACACATAACTTCGCGTACCTGGGCACGCGCAACACCGGCAACAATGGCGGCCACTACATGATCGCCGGGCCCGACTGGAAAGGTCAGCAGCCGGTCGATGTGGATCGCGTGGTGTATAGCGAAAGTAACCTCGCTTATGCGCTGTACCGCACGCAGTTGTTTGATGAAAAGGACCTGAACAAGGTCAAGCAGATCCAGAATGGCTACAAAGTGCAGTCGCTCAGCAGCTATGTGAAACAGGCCGCCCCGGCCAAAGCGCCGAAGATCGATTGGCCCAAACCGCTGGCCAACATGACCGAAGGCCCGCAACTGTTTCGCTACTTGAACTTCATGCTCGCCTTCGCTGCCCCCCAGGACAGCGAGAAAGACCAGCTCGCACGCTTTGCCACCATCGGCATCGCACCGGGTGCGCCGTTCAAGGTCAACCAGTTGAGCGCCGAACAGCGTAAAGCGCTGGAAGACGGGATCGCCGACGCCAAGGCTGAGTTCGCGGCGTTCAAAAAAGACAAACTCGACACCCAGCAGGTCGCCATAGGCGACCTGTTCGGCAACCGCGATCACCTGAAAAACAACGACCTGTACCGCTATGCCGGTGCCGAGGTGGGGCTTTTCGGCAACTCTGCCGATGAAGCCACCTACTTCAATTACGTCGTCGACAGTGAAGGCAAGCCCGCCAACGGCGCGCGCCATAGCTACACCGTCCACTTCGCCAAGGACCAACTGCCGCCGGTCGACGCCTTCTGGTCACTGACCCTGTACAACGCCAAGACCAAGTTGCTGGTGCCCAACCACAAAAAGCGCTATGTGATCAATTCGCGGATGTTGCCCAACCTCAAACTGGACGCCGATGGTGGCCTGACCCTGGCGCTGCAACACCACGAACCGCCAAAAGCCGAACAGAGCAACTGGTTACCTGCACCGCCCGGCCCGTTCTACGCGGTGTTGCGCCTGTACCTGCCCAAACCCGAGGCGAACAACGGCCAGTGGAAGCTGCCGCCGCTGACGCCACTGAAGTGATACGGTCGGCGACTTACCGCTTTTTCAGTTTCAGATACGACTGATGCAAATCCGACGCCCAACCGTCGATCACGCTTTTCACGTCATTGGGCGTCATCACCTGCGAGTCGTTTTCCAGCGGCTTGCCGGTGCCCTTGCGTACTACCTCGGCAACCACCTTGCCGTTGGCGCCGTCGAGAAACTGCGCCTCGGTGCCCAGCACCGTGTCCTGGTCGCGGATGCCGGTGCCGCTACTCACCGCAGCGGCCACCAGGGCGACCGGCACGAACTCATAAGGTTTCAGACCCTGGGTTTTGCTGCTGACTGCCGTAATCGCCGCACGCACCACTAACACTCCGGCGCCGGGCCCTTGGGCAAGGGGCAATGACTTGCCGACTTCGCGCTTGAGGGCCTGGTTGAAGTAGTCATTGATGCCACGCAACGTGCTCTCAGGAATTTTCGCGGTGGCTTGGGGCCTGGGGTAAAACTGCGTCGGTTCGATATACACCGCGTTGTAGCGGCTCATATCCAGTTTCGGATCGACCCAACGCAGCACCTCGACGCCCGAAGGCGACTTGGCCGGCTTGAGGCGGCTGTAATCGGACAGGAATCCTGAATACTCATCCGGTTGCGTGACTTGGCTGGCACAGCCCACCATCCCGATCGTGGCGATGCAGAGCGTGCTGATCATTAGCCTTAGTTTCATCATCGAACTCCTTGGCAGTCATCATCAGAACGTTGAGCTGTAGGTATAGCCAATCCTGGGAAAAAGCGCTGAAAAGCTCAGCCGCGCTCGCGCGGAATCAGGCTCTGCAACTGTGCGGCCAGGAAGTTCGCGTTGAAGGCGAAGGTGTCCGGGTCTTTCAAACCGTTGGTTTTCTTCCACAACCAGTCGTTTTTGTCCGCCGGCAGCACCAGTGAAACACTGCCGTGCCGTGCCGCCGTCAGGCCCATGACCGACACCGAAATCAAGCCGCCGACGCCCATCACGTCCGGCACGAACTCCACATTCTTGCCGGTGATCTGCACGGTGAGTTTTTCGCTCTTGAACGGCGATGTCTCCACCGGAACGCTCGGGCCGCTGGCGACATACGCTTCACGGTGGACTTCAAGCAAACCAGCGGTATTGACCGGTTCCAGCCATTGCTCGATCTGCTGGAACAGCTCGCCGAGCTTTAGCGCCCAGCGCGCCGATTGCACCTCGAACTGCTGTTTTTTGTGCGCTTCGCTATCGGCGTAATGACGAAGCATCTCGCCCAGTTGCTGTACATCATCCATTGCGGTTTTCCTCGGGTGAGCCGTAGTGCGAACCGCGATCATGGCAGATGCGGCAACTCACCGTATGATTAACGCCTGCGAAACAGCGGGCGCGGCTCGATCACACTACGCCCGTACTGCACGCTCATCCCCGCCAGCCCTTTCAGGGCGTCTTCAGCCGATTTGTCCGCGCGCACCGCAAACGCATCGAACCCGCACTGGCGCATGTGGCTGAGCTGATCGCGTAGCACATCGCCAATCGCCCGTAACTCGCCTCGCCAGCCCATACGCGTGCGCAACAGATAGGCCTGGCTATAGGCGCGGCCGTCACGAAAGCTGGGGAAATCCAGGGCAATCAGCGGCAGCGTGGCGAGCCAGGGCTGCAGCAGTTCGACCTCATCATCCGGGCCCAGCCACACGCCATGCCCCGGCGCATAGGACGCCAGCGGCAGGATCAGTGCAGCGCCCTCCGGCACCTCGTCACGCACCAACACCCACGGATCATCCGCCACCAGACGCGCCTGCCCCTGCTCAAGCTTCAACAGATTGTTCATGCCGGCTGCTCCGCGTACACCTGCTCCTTGAACGGCTCCAGGCCAATGCGCTGCACGGTATCGACAAAGCGTTCTTCGCTTTCGCGGTAGCGCACGAAGGTGCTGATCACGCGCTCGATCACATCCGGAATCTCGGCGGCGCTGAACGACGGGCCGATCACTTTGCCCAGTGAACTGTGTTTGCCCTGGGCCCCGCCGAGGGTGATCTGATACCACTCACTGCCATTCTTATCGACGCCCAGGATGCCGATATTGCCGATGTGGTGATGGCCGCAGGCATTGATGCAGCCGGAGATGTTCAGGCTGATGTCACCCAGGTCGTGCAGGTAGTCAAGGTTGTCGAAGCGCTGCTGGATCGCCTGGGCGATGGGGATCGACTTGGCATTGGCCAGGGCGCAGAAGTCACCGCCGGGGCAGGCGATGATGTCGGTCAACAGGCCGATATTCGCCGCGCCCAGGCCGTGTTCGCAGGCCAGGCGCCACACGGCATGCAGATGCTCCTTGGGCACATCCGGCAACACTATGTTCTGTTCATGGGCGATACGGATTTCGCCAAAACCGAACCGCTCCGCCCACTCGGCCACGGCCTCCATTTGCGGGGCGCTGACGTCGCCGGGCGGCGCGCTGATGCCGGGCTTGGTGGACAACACCACGCTGGCGTAGCCCGCGACTTTATGCGGCATGACGTTACGGCTGACCCAGCGCGCAAAGCCCGGGTTGTCGGCCAGTTCGGTGCCGTAGGCCAGGCTGGTATCGCTGAGCGACGCATACGCCGGCGGTACGAAGGCCGACGCCACGCGCGCGTATTCGGCATCGGTCAACTGCGCCGGGCCATCGCGCAGGTACTGCCATTCTTCCTCCACCTCCTGGGAAAACGCGTCGATCCCCAGCGCCTTGACCAGGATCTTGATGCGCGCCTTGTACTTGTTGTCCCGCCGGCCATGCCGGTTGTACACGCGCAACACCGCCTCGACGTAGGACAGCAGGTGCCGCCACGGCAAGCCCTCGCGAATCTGCAAGCCGAGGATCGGCGTGCGGCCCAGGCCGCCGCCCACCATCACGCGCAGCAGCATCTCGCCTTGGTCATCACGGTAAAGGTACAGGCCGATGTCATGCATCATGATCGCCGCGCGGTCTTCGCGGGCCGAGCAGATGGCGATCTTGAACTTGCGCGGCAGGAACAGGAATTCCGGGTTGATGGTCGACCACTGGCGCAGAATCTCCGCCAACGGGCGCGGGTCCAGCAGCTCGTCGGCCGCGACCCCGGCAAAGGCTTCGGTGGTGATATTGCGCACGCAGTTACCGGAGGTCTGGATCGCATGCATGTCCACCTGGGCCAGGCGTTCGAGGATGTCGGGCACCTGGTGCAGCTCGATCCAGTTGAACTGCAGGTTCTGCCGGGTGGTGAAGTGGCCGTAGCCACGGTCGTAGTCGCGGGCGATGCTGGCCAGGGTACGCATCTGTTCGGCGCTCAAGGTGCCGTAGGGAATCGCCACCCGCAGCATGTAGGCATGCTTTTGCAGGTACAGGCCGTTCTGCAGGCGCAAGGGCAGAAACTCTTCTTCGCTCAATTCGCCGGCGATAAAACGCTCGACCTGATCACGAAATTGCGCCACGCGCTCGAACACCAGCGCCCGGTCGTATGCATCGTACTGGTACATATCACCGCCTCATCAGGGTTGGCCGCGTCCCAGGGCGCGGCTTCTAGGGGGGCGACTATGCGCCTGCGGCGCAGGGCATTAAAGATTCAGGTGCAGGCTTAAAAAGCGGATCAGATGGGCTATAAGCCTTGCTTTCACGCCGAATAAACTGATCCGTAGTAATCAGCTTTTTCTGAGTCTGTTTTGTTTTACCCACACTTCCTACAGTGCCTGCCACTTGGAACCGTGGGAGGACTGAGCATGAGCACAGCAACAATCGGACAGGCCTATAACTACAAGGTCGTCCGCCAATTCGTGATTGCCACCATCGTCTGGGGCGTGGTGGGCATGGCCATGGGCGTGTGGATCGCTTCGCAGCTGGTCTGGCCGGAAATGAACCTCGATTTGCCCTGGACGACTTTTGGCCGACTGCGACCGTTGCACACCAGCCTGGTGATCTTCGGGTTCGCCGGCAGCGCGCAGTTCGCCGCCAGTTATTACGCGGTACAGCGCACCTGCCAGGTGCGGCTGTTTTCCGACAAGCTCGCCGCATTTACCTTCTGGGGTTGGCAATCGGTCATCGTGATCATGTTGATCAGCCTGCCGTTGGGCTACACCACCACCAAGGAATACGCCGAGATCGAATTCTCCGGCGCGGTATGGATGACGGTGGTATGGGTGGCCTACGCCATCGTGTTTTTCACCACCGTGGTACGCCGCCAGACCCGGCACATCTACGTGGGCAACTGGTTTTTCGGCGCGTTCATCCTGGTGATCGCCATGCTGCATGTGGTCAACCACCTGGCGATTCCGGTGGACTGGTTCAAGTCCTACCCGGTGTATTCCGGCGCCACCGATGCGATGGTGCAATGGTGGTACGGGCATAACGCCGTGGGCTTTTTCCTGACCACCGGCTTCCTGGGGATGATGTACTACTTCGTGCCGAAACAAGTCGGACGGCCGGTGTATTCCTATCGCCTGTCCATCGTGCATTTCTGGGCGCTGATCACCTTGTACATCTGGGCCGGTCCGCACCACTTGCATTACACGGCGCTGCCGGACTGGGCGCAGTCGCTGGGCATGGCGATGTCGCTGATCCTGCTCGCGCCGAGCTGGGGTGGCATGATCAACGGCATGATGACCTTGTCGGGCGCCTGGCATAAGTTGCGCAGCGACCCGATCCTGCGCTTTTTGGTGTTGTCGCTGGCGTTCTACGGCATGTCGACGTTCGAAGGGCCGATGATGGCGATCAAGACCGTCAACGCCCTCTCCCACTACACTGACTGGACCATCGGCCACGTCCATGCCGGCGCGTTGGGCTGGGTGGCGATGATCACCTTCGGCTCGCTGTACCACATGATCCCGAAAGTCTTCGGCCGCCAGCAGATGCACAGCGTGACGCTGATCAACCTGCACTTCTGGCTGGCGACCATCGGCACCGTGCTGTACATCGCCTCGATGTGGGTCAACGGCATTACCCAGGGCCTGATGTGGCGTGCGATCAACGATGACGGCACCCTCACCTACTCGTTTGTCGAGGCCTTGCAGGCCAGCCATCCGGGGTTTGTGGTGCGCTTTGCCGGTGGCGTGTTGTTTCTCAGCGGCATGCTGCTGATGGCCTACAACACCTGGCGCACGGTGCGGGTCGCCGACTTGCGGGTTGCGCAGCTTGACGCGAGGATCGTCTGATGTGGAGCTTTCTGATGGTGGTGTGCCTGTATGGCGCGGTGGAGTACTGTTTGCGCGGTCAATCCGAGGAGACGCTGGATGAGGCCAGTTTGATTCCGTTCGCCGACGACCCGGAGGTGGCGCGCCGGGTGGAGCTGGCCACCGGCAAACAGATCCACGCGGTGGCAGCGGAGCAAGCCAGGCCGGGCTGGGGCAATCTGGATATGTGAAACTGCTCCGCTGATTTGGCGCGCAACTGCGTATGACTATTCGGCGGCCGATGGGTAAGGTGATGCGATATTTCTTGTCAGGAGCATCGCATGCACACCATCGGCCTGATCGGCGGCATGAGCTGGGAGTCCAGCGCCGAGTACTACCGCATCATCAACCAGCGCGTGCGCGACCAGCTCGGTCCGCTGCGTTCGGCGCAACTGCTGATGTACAGCGTGGACTTCGGTCCGGTGGAACAGGCCCAGCATGCCGGACGCTGGGACGACGCCGCGCTGATCCTCGAGGATGCCGCGCGCCGCCTGCAAGCCGGGGGGGCCGAATGCGTGGTGCTGTGTACCAACACCATGCATTTGGTGGCGCCGCGGATCGAAGCGGCGGTGTCGATTCCCTTTCTGCATATTGCCGATGCCGCAGGTGCCGCGGCCGTCGCCGCCGGCACCCTGACCGTGGGTTTACTCGGCACCGCGTTCACCATGGAACAGGACTTTCTCACCTCGCGCCTGGCCGCCCACGGCCTGAACGTGCTGGTGCCCGATGCGAACGAGCGCCAGGCCGTCCACCGGATCATCTATGAGGAATTGTGCGTCGGCGTGATCAGCGAGGCGTCACGCCAGGTCTATCAGCGCGTGATCGCCTCCCTGGCCGCACGCGGCGCCCAGGCAATCATCCTGGGCTGCACGGAAATCGGCCTGCTGATCAAACCCGAACACAGCAACCTGCCGCTGCTCGACACCACGGTGCTGCATGCGCAGGCAGCGGTGGCGTTCGCGTTACGGGACTAAGCCGAGCGGCGCAGGCGCGCCATGCTCAGGGTGTCGACGAAGACACCGTCGCGCAGGGCGTAATCGCGCAGCAGCCCTTCCACTTCGAAGCCGAATTTGCGGTACAGGTTGTGGGCCGCTTCGTTGTCGGCATACACCGTGAGTTCCACGCGGTGCAGGTTCATCCAGTTGTCGGCTACGTCCAACGCGGCCGTCAACAGGCGAGAGCCCACACCTTTGCCTTGCCAGGCTGGCGTCACGCCCATGCCGAACGAACCGACATGGCTCTGACGCACGCGCAGGTACTGTTCCAGGCCGAGCTGGCCGACCACTTCCCCGCCATGCAGCGCCACCAGTTGCAGACGCCGCTCATTATCTGTCACCAGCTTGTTGCGCCACGCCTCGACGGACTGGAACGGCATCTGTAGCACCTGACGACACACAGCCGGCTCGTTGTAGAGCGCGGCGACACCTTCAAGATGGGCCTCGGTAAAGCGCTGGATCACGATATGGGGTTCAGGTGCGTGCATTGTGTTTCATCCGTTGAAAGACAAGTGGCCGGCCAGTTTCGCGGCTTATGCGGGTTGAGTTCAAGGCCTCACTTGACCACGTACACGAACCGCTCGTTTTTCAAGGTGTTGTGCGTGAAGCTGAGCCTGTTGTTTGATCGCTTGACAGTACTCGGGGAGGCACTGTTGGTTATCTGGCGTATCGATCTCTTCAACCAAACGCCTGGCCATCGCCGCTGAAATATAGCTGCCACGTGGCTGCAATCGACCTTTGATAACCGCGGATCGATCATTGACCAACGTCGGATGGTTGAGGTTCAAGACCTCGACTGTTGCGATCGCTTCAGGTGTAAGCCCTTCGACATACCCATCACGGGTGAACCGGAAATGCCGCTCTACATTTGCAGTCAACGGAGAAATAAAGGGCTTTTTTGCCGGGTCATAATCTTCCTTCGCCACCGCGCCATAACCGCAAACCGTTTTGGTTTGGCTGGATGGATAACACGCCACGATATTTGTGTAGACGATGCTGTCAGCCCTGTAAGGGTGCTGGGGAAGAATATGCTCAATATGGCAACTGAATTGTGTGCCCTGATTCTTAACCTGGCATTCTGCCGCTGTCGGCAAACGACGCAACGTGTAGGCGCATAAATGAAATTGCTCCTTCAATAGCGCTTGGCGAACCGCCTCGCTAGGAAAGCTGCTGCCTTTGCCATAAAAGAGATTTTGCGGTGTATCACGGTTTTCCCTTCGCCATTCAATCAACGCGCGCGGTTCTGCGCCCTTTTTGATAGACCTCACGCCTCGCCCTCTTCTAACGACCTCAATGAATCAATGCTCGCTTGAGCCTCAAGGACATCAGGAATTTTTCCGACCTTTTCGCGCAATTGCGCAAGGTGAGACTGGGCCGACTCAAGATCATCGTCGTCAAGATTGCGGTAGATTTTTCTGAGTTGCTGACTGACGTTTAGGTTTTGTGACAAGCCGTCCATCAGTTCTTCGATCACCTCACCACTGCGAAGCCCCAGTGAGCGCTCTGGATGGCCTAGATACTGACCGTCTTTGAGCAGCATCACCGATTCAGCAGGTAATTCTCCCAGTATTTGTGGGGAGTGAGTGGTAATGATGAATTGGCAGTTGGGAAAGGTTTTTTCCAAATTGGCGACGACGGTGCGTTGCCAGCCTGGATGGAGGTGCAGATCCAACTCATCAATAAGGACAACACCCTTTCCTTTCAATGGGTCAGGCACTTCGCGATTGAGCAATGTGAGTCTGCGAGCCAAATCGCCGACCATTGCCAGCAGGCATTTCTCACCGTCTGAAAGTTGCAGGACGTTGAATTCGAATTCACCTTTGAGAACAGTCATTCTCAACGCAGGCTTGCGGCGAACCCGAACGTCCTTGAACCCGGTAAACGTTTCGATCGCTCTGCGAACCGCGGAAAGCTCTGGGTCCCGATAGCCTGGAATATCTCGACTATTTTCATTTTCGAGATCTTCCTGGTTGCGAAACCAAATGAAAAATCGCTTGAAGTCGGCGCCACCATGGCCAAGTGCGTCGTCATACCCCTCAGCAATGGCATTTGCCAAGTGCTCGCGAACGCGTAACGGTACGTCCAGTACTGCACGGTGTACATCGTAGTAAACCGCCAATGGCAACTCGATTGACTCTCCGCCGATGAACTCGTACTGACCTATTCCATACTCAACGCCGTCTGCGGCATCGTTTAATCGAGACAAATCACTACTACGGTCACTGGGATGCTTGCCGCCTTTGCGATTCAGAGCAATTGCCCAATCGACGTCGTAGTTTTCAAATAGCTTGGTTTCGACATGTAACCGCGTGTAGTCGGCTCCGATCTTGATGTCATCTTTAGAGATCGACCGTGACTTGGACGGCTGACCAACCATCCGAGCCGTCAGACTAGACAACGTTATCGCCAACGCATCCAGAATCGAAGACTTGCCCACGCCATTGACGCCCACCAAAGCGACAGTCTTCTTGCCCTCAAAATCGAGCTCCATCTTCTCGATGCCACGGAAATTGACGAGGGTAAAACGCTTGATCTGCATGATCGGCTTCCAACGTGTCTGGCCAGATCGGCCAGTCTTTAAAGAGTGCACGGATCATAGTAATTATCGACAGCTATGTCACGGCGCCGACGGTTACCGCTATTCCCTGCGCCGGGCCACGCGCCACAGCCGCGCAACATCCGCCGCTCGCTCGCGCAACAAGCGCGGTGCCTCGCTGCAGGCGTGCTCCAGGCTCATCGGCCCGGACGGCAAGGCGAAGGCTGCATCCACGCCGTGGGCGTACATCTGCTCGTAGCCTTCACCCAGCGTGCCGGCGATCACGATCACCGGGACCTGGTGCCGCTGGGCGATGCGCGCCACGCCGAAGGGTGTTTTACCGCGCAACGTCTGGGCGTCGAAACGACCTTCACCGGTGATCACCAGGTCGGCGCCGCGTACCGCTTCGTCGAGGCCGACCAGTTCGGCGACCACCTCCACCCCCGCACGGAACTGCGCCCCGAGGAAGGCCTTGGCGGCGAACCCCAGGCCGCCGGCGGCGCCACTGCCGGGTTCGTCGCGCACGTCATTGGGCAGGACCTTGGCGCAGTGGTCGGCGAAATGGCCGAGGGCCGCGTCGAGTTGTTCGACCTGCTGCGGATCGGCGCCTTTTTGCGGGCCGAAAATCGCCGAGGCGCCGTGGGGGCCGCACAACGGGTTATTCACGTCGGCGGCGATTTCAAAGCGCACCTGGGCCAGGCGCGGGTCGAGTTGTTCCAGGCTGATCCGCGCCAGGCGGGCCAAAGCCAGGCCGCCCGGTGCCAGAGGGTGACCCTCGACATCGAACAACTGCACGCCGAGTGCCTGCATCGCGCCTGCACCGCCATCGTTGGTGGCACTGCCGCCAATCGCCAGGATGATGCGCCGGGCACCGGCGTCCAGGGCCGCACGGATCAGTTCGCCGGTGCCGAAGGTGGTCGTGGAGCACGCGTCGCGCTGCCCCGGCGCCACCAATTGCAGGCCGCTGGCTTCGGCCATTTCGATGAGTGCGGTGTGGCTGTCGGCCAGCCAGCCCCAATGCGCGTCAACCGTAGCGCCCAAGGGGCCTTTCACCGATTGGTGCCGCAGTTCGCCCTGGCAGGCGGCGAGTACCGACTCCACCGTGCCTTCACCACCGTCCGCCATCGGGCACTGGACCACGTGTGCATCCGGCCAGACCTGCGCCAAGCCGTCGGCAATGGCCTGGGCGACGCCTTCGGCACTCAGGCTGTCCTTGAACGAATCGGGGGCGATGATGATTTTCATGGGCGTTCTCCGGTTTTTATGCCGCCCATGCTGCCAGTTGGCAGCGGCAATGACGCTGGTCCGATGCACAAGTGCGAACCCGGCTTGTTGGTCATTCCGACAAAACCTGGGGCAGCAGCTGGACGCCAAGGTACAGCGCGAGCATGCCATCCAGCGTCAACGGGTCGACTCCGCTGAGTTCGGCAATGCGCTCCATGCGGTAGCGCAGGCTGTTGCGGTGAATGCCCAACGCATCGGCGCATGCCTGGCTTTGCCCGTCGTGTTCGCACCAACTGCGCAAGGTCGCCTGCAGTTGGCCGTTGTTGTCCTTGGCCAGCACTTTTCGCAGCGGGTTGAGCAATTCGTCCAGGGCATCGTCGTTGCGATGCCGCCAGAGCATCACCGGCAGGCGATAGCGGTTGAGGGTCAGCAGCCGTGAATGCGGCAGGACATCGCGGCCGTAGGCCAGCAGGTCGCCCACGCGTCGATAACAACGACGCAACCCCGCCAAGCCATCGGCTTGCCCGCCCACCGCCACCCGCAGAATCGTCCAGCCCAGGCCTTCGAGCTTTTCCAGCAGGCGCGGATTGTCCACCGGCACCGCCGCCGGCCGGCACCACAGCAGCGAATACTGCGCGGAGCTGACGCACCAACTGTCCGGATAGCGCGACGTCAACCAGGCACTCAACGCTTCCGCCGTCTGCCCCGCCCCCAACTCGAACAGATACGGCGTGCGCGCCATCTGCGGCTTGAGCCCCAGTTGCTGCGCCTCATCCACCAGGCGTGGCGAGTCGCCGGTGTCGGCCAGCAGCAACGCCAACAGATCGTCGCAGCGCTGGCGTCGCCATTGTTGCTCGGCTTGCTGATGCCGGTGGCTGACCAGCATTTCTGCGGTCATGCGTACCAGTTCGGCATACGTGCGCAGCCCCTCCGGCTCGCCGGTAATGCCGAGCACGCCGATCAGGCGCTGGTCGTGCATCAACGGCAGGTTGATGCCCGGTTGCACGCCCTTGAGGTGCTTGGCGGTCTGCCCATCGATCTCCACCACGCGGCCGTTGGCCAACACCAGTTGCGCGCCTTCATGCCGCGTGTTGATGCGCTCCGGCTCGCCGCTGCCGAGGATCAGGCCCTGGCTGTCCATGACGTTGACGTTATGCGGCAGGATCGCCATGGTGCGATCGACGATATCCTGCGCCAGGTCATGATCCAGCTCGAACATGGGGCTAATTTCCTTGAAAGCGGCGGTTGTTCATCGGCACAGCGCAAAGGATGCTTCACTGTGCGCGAGCACAAAGACAGCACCCCGCCAGGTGGCCGAGACTCATGGGGCGATCAACGTTACCCTCGCATCGCAAAAAATCATAATAAAGAGAGACTCCCATGTCACAGAGCGCCGTTGCACCACTGGCCACCGATGACGATAAAAACGCCATCTACAAGCGCATTACCCTGCGCCTGATCCCCTTCATTTTTATCTGCTACCTGTTCAACTACCTTGACCGGGTGAACGTTGGCTTTGCCAAGTTGCAGATGCTCGATGCGTTGAAGTTCAGCGAAACCGTGTACGGCCTGGGTGCCGGGATCTTCTTTATCGGCTACGTGCTGTGTGGCGTGCCGAGCAACCTGGCGCTGACCAAGTTCGGTCCGCGGCGCTGGATTGCCTTGATGATGATCGTCTGGGGCACGCTGTCTACCTGCCTGCTGTTCGTCACCACGCCGACGCATTTCTATACGTTGCGCCTGTTGACCGGTGCCGCCGAAGCCGGCTTCTTCCCCGGTGTGGTGCTGTATCTCTCGCAGTGGTTCCCGACGTTCCGCCGTGGGCGGATCATGGCGTTGTTCATGTCGGCGATTCCGGTGTCCGGCCTGTTGGGCAGCCCGTTTTCCGGCTGGATACTCAACCACTTCGGCGCCGGCCAAGGCGGGCTCGCCGGCTGGCAGTGGATGTTCCTGTTGCAAGGTATCCCGACCGTAATCCTGGGCGCCCTCGCCTATTTCCTGCTCAGCGACAGTTTTGCCAACGCCAAATGGCTCCAACCGCATGAGCGCGCAATGCTGGAAGCCGACCACGCGACAGACCTGGCGAACAAGCCGAAAACCACCACCGACTCCCTCGCCGAAGTGTTCAAGAACCCGGCGATCTGGGCGTTCGGCTTGATCTATTTCTGCATTCAGAGCGGCGTCTACGCGATCAACTTCTGGTTGCCGTCGATCATCAAGAACCTGGGGTTCAGCGATAACCTGGTGATCGGCTGGCTCAGCGCGATCCCCTACCTGCTGGCCGCGGTGTTCATGTTGCTGGTGGGCCGCTCCGCCGACTTGCGCAAGGAGCGGCGCTGGCATTTGGTGGTGCCGATGTTGATGGGCGCGCTGGGCCTGGTGATCGCGGTGAATTTCGCCACCACCCCGGCCATCGCCATTCTCGGCCTGACCATCGCCACCATGGGCGCCCTCACCGGCCTGCCGATGTTCTGGCCGGTGCCCACCGCCATGCTCAGTGCGGGCGCGGCGGCAGGTGGCCTGGCGTTGATCAACTCGATGGGCCAGATGGCCGGTTTCCTCAGCCCGTACATCGTCGGCTTTGTGAAGGATGCCACCGGGTCCACGGATATCGCGCTGTACCTGCTGGCGGCGGTGATCGTCGGCGGCAGTGTGTTGGCACTGCGTATGACCCGCACCCTCAAAGTCTGACAGTTGGAGCAGGCTTGCTCCTACTCTGGGTTGGGGATTTACAACTGGCCGCCGCCGTCGATATCGATCACGGCGCCGGTCATAAAGCCATTTTCCATGGCCAGCACAAACCCCGCCGCCACTTCGTCGGCCTGCCCGACACGACCTACTGGCAATGCGCCCTCCACCTTGGCAAACATCGCCAGGCGCTGCGTGTCGTCCAACCCGGCATACGCCGGCGTGTCGATCACGCCAGGGCTGATCACATTCACCCGACGCGGTGCCAGCTCCTTGGCCAATTGCTTGCCCAGCGCTTCGGTGGCGGCATTGATACCGGTCTTGATGAACTGACCGGGCGCCAATTTGCGCCCCAGTTGACCGGAGGTCAGGCTGATGCTGCCGTGCTCGTCGAGGAACGGCAGCGCCCGTTGAATCGCACGCAACGAACCCCAGAGTTTAACGTTGAAATTATCCTGGGCTTCGTCCAGGTCGGTGTCGATCAGGTTCTTGGCGCGCACCGACGGGCCGGCGGTATAGACCAGATGATCAAAGTGCCCCACGGCTTCGAACAGGCGTTGCAGGGAGGCGCTGTCGGTGACGTCCACCGGTTCGCTGCGCACGCCGTTATCGACGCCTGAGGACACACGCCGTCCGGCCAGCACCACCTGTGCGCCACGCGCGGCTGCCGCCTTGGCCACTGCCGCGCCAATGCCGCTGCTGCCGCCGATAACGATGACAGTTTTACCGCTGAGGGAATGGGTCATGGGGAAAGATCCTGGGTCAAAAAATGAGCGTTCATCTTCCCAGCTTGGCAATCAGCGAAAAATCCCGGTAAAACGACAAGATATTTAAAGGTTTTTTACAAATGAGCTCGATTCTCGACCTGGAAGTCTTCGTGCGCAGCGCCGATACCGGCAGCCTGTCGGCGGCCGCGCGCAGCCTCAGCCTCACGCCGGCCGCCGCGAGTATTGCGCTCAAGCGCCTGGAAACCCGCCTGGGCATACGGCTGCTGGCGCGCTCCACCCGCAGCATGCGCCTGACCGAGGAAGGCCGGCGCTATCTGGACAGCGTGCGCGTGGCCCTGGAAGCCCTGTCCGAGGGTGAACAGGCGATCAAGCAACAAGGCCAAAGCCTCAGCGGTTGGCTGCAATTGGCCGCGCCTTCGGATTTCGGGCGCAACGTGCTGCTGGGCTGGCTGGATGAGTTCAAGCTGGAGCACCCGAACATCCGCGTTCAACTGTTGCTGAATGACAGTAACGCCGACCTGTTCCGCGAAACCGTCGACATCGCCCTGCGCTTCGGTGTACCCCGTGACTCCAGCCTGGTGGCGTTGCCAGTGGTGCCGGACCACCGCCGCATCGCCTGCGCCAGCCCCGCCTACCTCGCGCGCCATGGCGCACCGAGCACGCCGGCAGAACTGGCGCAACACAACACGCTGCGCTACATGCGCCAGGGGCGGGCCAACAACACCTGGTACTTCCGCCAAGGCGCCGAGCTGCAGGAAGTCGAGGTGACGGGCGACTATTTGAGCGATGACGGCGAAATCGTGCGGCGCTGGGCATTGGCCGGGCACGGCATCGCCTATAAAGCCAACCTGGATATCGCCAGCGACATCCAGGCCGGACGCCTGGTGCCGCTGTTGACCGACTGGCAGGGCGAACCCACGCCCTTCAATCTGATGTGCCCCCATCGCCTGCAAGTGTCGGAACGGGTGAAAGTGTTGCATCGCTTCCTCCAGACACGTTGCCGGACGCTGCTGAGCGTATGAAGAAACACGCCCAGGGCTTGTCCCAGAGCCTGCGAGTCTGGTATTGCATGGCACACGTTTTCCTGATTTGAGGAGCTTTGCATGATTTATCGCACGTTGGGCCAATCCGGGTTGAAGGTCAGCGCCTTGACCCTGGGCACCATGATGTTTGGCGAACAGACCAACACCGAAGACTCGTTGCGCATCATCGACAAGGCCTGGGACCAGGGCATCAACTTCATCGACACCGCCGACGTTTATACAGGCGGACGTTCGGAAGAGCTGGTCGGTGAAGCCATCGCCCGCCAGCGTCAGGATTGGGTGGTGGCGTCCAAGGTCGGCTTTGGCCCACCGGACGGTTTGCCCAACCGCAGCGGTTTGAGCCGCAAGCGTATTTTCAATGCACTGGAAGCCAGCCTGACCCGCCTCGACACCGACTACCTGGATATCTACTACCTGCACCGCGAAGACCACAACACCCCGCTGGAGGTCAGCGTATCGGCGATCGGCGACCTGATTCGCCAGGGCAAGATCCGTTACTGGGGCCTGTCCAACTACCGCGGCTGGCGCATTGCCGAAGTGATTCGCGTGGCCGAGCGCCTGGGCGTGGACAAGCCGGTGATCAGCCAGCCGCTGTACAACATCGTCAATCGCCAGGCCGAGATCGAACAGATCACCGCCGCAGCCGCCTATGGCTTGGGCGTGGTGCCTTACAGCCCACTGGCCCGTGGCGTACTCAGCGGAAAATACGCACCCGATGCCACGCCCGAGGCCGGCAGCCGCGCCGCGCGGCAGGACAAGCGCATTCTGGAAACCGAATGGCGGGTCGAGTCGCTGCGCATTGCTAAGCAAATCCAGCAATACGCCCAAGAACGTGGCGTGGGGATTGTCGAATTCGCAATCGCCTGGGTACTGAATAACGCGGCCGTCAGCTCTGCGATTGTCGGCCCGCGCACCGAAGCGCAGTGGGATGCGTACACCGGCGCACTGGATGTGAAGCTCACGGTTGAGGACGAGGCCTTTATCGACTCGCTGGTAACGCCGGGGCACTCGTCCACCCCGGGCTTCAATGATGTCGGTCACTTTGTGTCGGGGCGCATGGCACGCACGTAACCCCCCGGAAAATCGCAGTTCACTGCCCTTCTGCCGAGGGCAGTGAGCAAAACCTGGATGAAACGCCCCAAAACAGAGCCACCCTCTGACGCCAAAAGCACTATATTCCCCTGCTGAAATCCCCCCTCTTTTGTATCCAACGGTTTTCGCGAGGACAGCGTGTCTAAAGGTGTTGTGTTATCGGTCTTGGCTTCGGTGTTGTTTGCCGTGATGTATTACTTCACGTCGCTGCTGACGCCCTTGAGTGGCCTGGAGATTTTCGGCTGGCGCATGTTACTCACCATGCCGTGCATGACGGTGTTCATGCTCATCAGCGGCGAATGGCGACGGGTATGGGACGTGCTGCGGATGCTGGCGGCCAGGCCGCGACTGATCGGCGGCATCGTGGTGTCCTCGGCGCTGCTCGGCGTGCAATTGTGGCTGTTCATGTGGGCGCCGCTGAATGGGCGCAGCCTGGATGTGTCGGTGGGCTATTTCCTGCTGCCGCTGACCATGGTGCTGACCGGACGCCTGGTGTACGGCGAACGCTTGTCGCGGCTGCAACAGATCGCGGTGTTTTTTGCAGCCCTTGGGGTGCTTAACGAACTGTATCAGGCCGGTGGTTTTTCCTGGGCCACGCTGGTGGTGATCATCGGCTACCCGGTCTATTTCGTGGTGCGTAAATACCTGACCACCGACCATTTGGGCGGGCTGTGGCTGGACATGGCGCTGATGCTGCCGGTGGCCTGGTGGTTTGTGCAAAGCGGCGAACAGGGCTTTGCGGTGATGGCGGCCCATCCGAAACTGTACGCATTGATCCCGATGCTGGGCGTCATCAGTGCCTCGGCGCTGGTGAGCTATATCATTGCCAGCCGCTTGCTCGCATTCAGCCTGTTCGGGTTGCTCAGTTATGTGGAGCCGGTCCTGCTGCTGGGGGTGGCGTTGCTGCTGGGTGAAGGTATCAAGACGGGCGAATGGCTGACCTACATCCCGATCTGGCTGGCGGTGATGGTGCTGGTGTACGAAGGCTTCAAGCACCTGGTGCGCCAACGCAGGGCATAAGCGCGAGAGCGTGGGGGGCATCCATGCCCTCCTGCTCAGGGCTGCGCCGCCATTCAGCGGGTTTGCACCTGGACTGTTGGCTGAACAGGCGTGCCAAATTGCTTTTCCAACAGGTCGGCCACGGCGTTCAGTTGCTCGCGCCTTGAGCCGTAAATCGGGATGTCGCTCTGCACTTGATTGCCTACCTCTTCCAGGGAGGCATCCATCACTTCTTTCTTGACGCCAAACAGATTGCCCAGTCGATTGCCCTGGTTCAGCTCGAGCAACGTGCCTGTGACCGGGTTCTTGGCGATTTTTTCGATAGAATAAGCCACGTCTTCAGGAACGCCCAACGCCTCCAGCGCCGTCCCCAGGCCATGGCCTGGGTTTCTGAGCTGCTTGAGGAATTCGTCGTAGAGCCCATTCAGATCATTGGCGCCCGCATTGCTCAGGAGAAGATTACCGAGATCCGCTTTGTATTCCTTGGGCGTCATCAATACGAGCGGGTCGTTATTGTTCAGCCCGTTACGCACTAAGTAGGGACCATCCTTGCTACCGCCATGCAGGTTGCCGTAACCGTCATAATAATAAAGCACCTTATTGCCATCCGCGCGCGTCCCGACGTAGGTGGCTGTGCCGTCCGGCGATAGGTTGTGGAGGCGCGTGTCGGTCAGGCCGTTGACCGGCACCGGCGGGGTGCTGGCGTCTTTGTCCAGACGCGTAAAGATGTCCCCCTTCTCATACCCATAACTGCCGACCACCGCATTGGGATCGCCAGCGGCAAATTTCCCCAGCACCTGCTTGACCCGCTCCACTTGCTTTGGCGCCGCGTCACTGGAGAAGTGTGCGGCAAGCTGGTCCACCTTCTTTGGATCGCTGAGCGCCGCCTTGAGCGAGGCCGTCATTTCTTCACGGGTGTTGAATGCGTGAAACGACTGACCTTCTTGCTCCGGCAAATACATCAGAAAGTTCGGCCCTTCGGCGGTCGCCGGCGTGCGCTTGGCCATGACGATGTCTTTGGCTTGTACGCCATCGACGCCAAAGGTCGACACCTGCACACCGGGAGCTCCCGGTTTGCCAGGCCTTACGACGGCAGTCGCCAGCGCTCGCCCGCCGGCACTCAGCGAACCGTCGCGGAACTCTGACTGTATGCGGTCCATGTAGTTTTGAAACGCCTGGTCGACTGGGTCCGAGTCGCTGGTCGAGCGGATGCGGCGAGTGGACACTGCGGGCTCGTTTTGCGCGTAAGGGGTAAGCGGATGTTGGCTTGCATAGGATGTATTGATCATAAAATGTATCCCGACGTGACTACTGAAGTTCGGCATCCCTGCATCAAGGCACAGGAGGTTTCCTGCGGCCCTGCCATCTTTGTGGACGCGGCTCGAAATACGGTTCCTCACACCTGGCGTACAAAAAAACCCGGCAGAGGCGACCTCGACCGGGTTTGTTGTGACGAGAAGGTGATCAGTCGGTGTTCAGTACACCGCGGCGCACCTGGTCACGCTCGATGGACTCGAACAGCGCCTTGAAATTGCCCTCGCCGAAGCCATCATCGCCCTTGCGCTGGATGAATTCGAAGAACACCGGGCCCATCAGGGTTTCCGAGAAAATCTGCAACAGCAGGCGTTTGTCGCCTTCAATGGACGAACCGTCGAGCAGGATGCCGCGCGCTTGCAGTTGGTCCACCGGCTCGCCATGGTTCGGCAGGCGACCTTCGAGCATTTCATAGTAGGTATCCGGCGGCGCGGTCATGAAGCGCATGCCGATCTTCTTCAATGCGTCCCAGGTCTTGACCAGGTCGTCGGTGAGGAACGCCACGTGCTGGATGCCTTCACCGTTGAACTGCATCAGGAACTCTTCGATCTGCCCGGCGCCCTTGGACGACTCTTCGTTGAGCGGGATGCGGATCATGCCGTCCGGGGCGCTCATGGCCTTGGAGGTCAGGCCGGTGTACTCGCCCTTGATATCGAAATAGCGCGCTTCACGGAAGTTGAACAGTTTCTCGTAGAAGTTGGCCCAGTAGGCCATGCGCCCGCGATACACGTTGTGGGTCAGGTGATCGATGACCTTGAGGCCGGCACCGACCGGGTTGCGCTCTACGCCTTCGAGGTAGACGAAATCGATGTCGTAGATCGAACTGCCTTCACCGAAACGGTCGATCAGGTACAACGGCGCGCCGCCGATGCCCTTGATCGCCGGCAGGTTCAGCTCCATCGGCCCGGTGTCGATATGGATCGGCTGGGCGCCCAGTTCCAAGGCGCGGTTGTAGGCCTTTTGCGAGTCCTTCACACGGAACGCCATGCCACACACCGATGGGCCGTGCTCGGCCGCGAAGTAGGAGGCGATGCTGTTGGGTTCGTTGTTGAGAATCAGGTTGATCTCACCCTGGCGATACAGGTCAACGTTCTTGGAACGGTGGGTCGCGACTTTGCTGAAGCCCATGATCTGGAAGATCGGCTCCAGGGTGCCTGGGGTGGGTGATGCGAATTCGATGAACTCAAAGCCCATCAGGCCCATTGGGTTTTCGTATTGGTCAGCCATTTTCGGCGCCTCTTCATTCTTGGGATGAACGGATGTCAATTGCCAGCAAGGATGAAGTGGGAGGGAGGCGCACACGAGAGACCTCGCACGCTGCGGGCGAGGAAGTCACCGAAGATGAGGGGGGAGCCGAGTAGCTTCATGGGTACATCAGTCTCTGACGGCTGAGGCTTGCGTGAGCGCAAGTCCATATTCTTGTATGCGTAAATCGATTCTACACAGCGTAACAGTGTTTGTCCGCACTCTTATCAAATCCCCATTGGCCTGCTCGGAGCAAGGGGTTTGTTGCACAGGTAGATACCGAGCAGGATCACCGCGCCGCCCAATAGCATCGGCAGAGTCAGTCGCTCATCCAGCAACACCGCGCCGCAAATGACGGCGGTCAGCGGATTCAGCGCGATAAACACACCGGCGCGGGTCGCGCCGATTCGGCGGATGCCGTCGTACCAGCCGATATACGCCAGCGCCGAGCCCAGCACCCCGAGGTACAACAGGCTGAACAGTTGCGGCCAATGCACGGCGGCCAGCGCATTCAGGCTGATCCTGCCACTGATGAGGGTGGTGGCCGTCAGCATTACTGTCCCCAGCAGAATCGACCACGTGACTGTTTGCAACGCGCCCAGGCTCTGGTTGAGTTCACGGGAACACAATGAGTACACGCCCCACCCCACCACGCAGCCGAAGATCAGTAAATCGCCGACCCACGCGTTGGCTGCGGCCTGCAGCAGTTGGGGGTTACGGCTGACAATCACCGTGCCCGCGCCGACCAGGCACAAGGCAATCCCCAGCCACTTGGCCGCGCCCAGGCGCTCCTTGAACAGCCACCATGAAGCCACGCCGATCACTGCGGGGTTTAGGGCCACGATCAAGGAGGCTCGCGATGCATTGATGTAATGCAGGCCGTAAAAGAAGCACAGGTTGTAGAAAAAGATGCCGAAAAAACCCAACACGGCCAGGCGCGTCCATTGCCTGGCGTCAGGGCGAGTCAGGCGCACGCGTGCGCAGGCCATGAACAGCAACAGTGCAACGCTCGCCGATAGAAAACGCAGGGTCGCGGCCAGCAGCGGGTCAAGGTCGGTCGCCAGGTAGCGGCCGGCCACAAAGGTCCCGCCCCAGATCATGGTCACAGCGGTGAGCTTCAGATAAGTCGAGCGGTCGGAGGAAGATGTCATCGGCGGGTTGCTCTGTGGCCTGTAGGATTGGCGTATCCTCCAGCTAATGATCAATCATCGTAAAATGAGTAAATACTCATGACTCTCACGCAATTGGAAATATTCTCGCGGGTCGCCGAACTGCAAGGTTTCACCAGTGCGGCCCTTCGCCTGGGGATCAGTCAGTCTGCCGTGTCCCATGCGATCAAAGCCCTGGAGCAAGAGCTGGGGGTGGAGTTGTTTCGACGCCATCAGTCCCCAATCGAGCTCAGCGACATCGGCCGGCAACTGCTGATGCGCGCCCGCACGTTGCTCGGCGTGGCCGACACCTTGCAGCAGGAAGCCTGCGACGCGCGCGGGATGAAACGCGGTACGCTGCGCATCGGCTCTTTCGGCCCCACCTCATCCAATCGCCTGCTGCCGCGCATTCTAAAGCGCTATCGGCTGCAGCATCCGGGCATTGAAGTGCATGTCGACGAAGGCCCGGATCGCCAAGTGATCCAATGGCTGGATGAGCGGCGTATCGACGTCGGGTTTGTGGTACTGGAGCACGAGCGATTCGATACGTTTGCGCTGTTCAAAGACCAGATGGTCGCCCTTTTGCCCGCCGCCCACCCCTTGGCCGAACGCCCTTGCGTGGCACTGAAGGCGCTGTGCACCGACCCGTTCATCCTCACCGAAGCCGGCTCGCTGGAACTGGTTTCGCGACTGTTCGACAGCGCCCGGTTGACCCCGAATGTGCATTATCGCTGTTCGCAATTGCTCAGCACCCTGGAGGCGGTGAGTCGCGGCGACGGCGTCAGCGTGGTGGCGCAGGCGTCGCTGCCCGAAACGCCGGATGCGCGCTACACCGTGCGCCCGCTGTCGCCGCCGGTCAGCCGCGAAGTTGGCCTGGCGGTGCTGGATCAACGCCAGTCGACGCCGGCGACCCTGGCCTTTATTCAAGTTGCACAAAGCGTGGATTTCTCTGCCGCGGCGAGCTTAATTGAGCCCGGCCATCTATCATCGAGTTAATCCTGCGCCTTGCGGCGTTCCGCCTCCCACCACAGACCGTTCGCCCCATGCCCCTGACCGTCAACGGCCCGCAAAAACGCGCCACTCGCTACCTGATCAGCGCACTCAGCGCGCTGCTGCCAATCGGCCTGGGCATACTCATCCTGCACTGGCAGGCTGAACGCACGCTGCAACAAAGTACCGCGCAGATGGCCCAGGAAGCGGTGCGCCAGTTCGACCTGATGCTCGACAACACCGCCCTCGCCGCCCAGGCCTTGCTGCCACTGGCCGGCCAGCCCTGTGACAGCGGCGTGCAGCTGGCACTGCGCGAGCAAGTCACGCGCCGGCCGTTTGTACGGGCAACCACCTTGTCCTGGCAGAAAAACATCTATTGCAGCTCCTTGTTCGGCGGCGGTTATGAATCGCAGGTCAACCCGGGCGATTATGTCGATGGGCGCTTGTGGTTGATGGATGGCAACCCGGTCACACCGGATACCGCGCTGCTGGTATACCGCCTGGTCGACGGCGATCAAGGCGCCTTTGCGTCGATTGACGGCTACCACCTGACCAACGCCCTGCGCCTGATCAGCCGCCACGCAGAGCTGGTCCTGCAGGTAGGGCCGCACTGGATGGGCGCTGACGGCAAGGTGCAGGACACGGCGGTGCCGGTATTTGCCGTGGCCCATCACCATCTGGTGTCGCCGCGTTATCACTACAGTGTCGACGCCGGCATGCCGGCCGGGGAAACCTGGCGCTATATGCAGGAGCGTTACCCGGCGCTGTTCAGCCTGGTGGTGTTCTTCGGTGTACTGGCGGGCGTGCTGGCTCACTGGCTGCAGAAACGCTCGTCGGCCCCGACCCACGAGCTGCAACGGGCCCTGGGCGCCAATGAGTTCGTCGCCTATTTCCAGCCGGTGGTACGCGGCGATACGCGCGAGTGGGCCGGCTGCGAAGTATTGATGCGCTGGAACCACCCCAAGGAAGGCCTGGTGCGGCCGGACCTGTTCATTCCGCTGGCCGAGGATTGCGGCCTGATCGTACCCATGACGCGCGCGCTGCTGCGCCAGACGGCAGCGCAACTGGCGCCGCATGCCGAGCGTTTTCCCCGTGGTTTCCATATCGGCGTGAATATCACCGCGCGTCATTGCCAGGACTTGGCCCTGGTGCAGGACTGTCGCGAGTTTCTCGCGGCCTTCCCGCCTGGCCAGGTAACCTTGGTGCTGGAACTGACCGAGCGCGAGCTGATCAACCCTACGGACATCACCCGCCGCCTGTTCGATGCGCTGCATGAACTGGGCGTGATGATTGCAATCGATGACTTCGGTACCGGTCACTCCAGCCTGGCCTACTTGCGCAACTTCAATGTCGACTACTTGAAGATCGATCAAAGCTTTGTCGCCATGATCGGTGTAGATGCACTCTCGCGGCATATTCTGGACAGCATCATAGAGCTGTCCGGCAAGCTCGACTTGGGCATCGTTGCCGAAGGCGTGGAAACAATCGAGCAATGTGAATACCTGGCGGCACAAGGCGTGGATTTCCTGCAGGGTTACCTGTTCGGGCGCCCGCTGCCCTGCGACGAGTTCATTAAATCCCTGATCAGCCATTGAATAGCCATCTACCGCGCCGATGAAAGAGTGTTAATTAGCTAAAGACATGATTTACTCGTGACGGATTAACTACTACAATTTTTCATACCTGTGCAGAACTCGCAGGAAGGCTTCTTTCTTGAGTCGCCTTACAGCTCTTGGCTTATAGCGTTATCTGCAGTTGATATCAGCCAAATACACTATTGGAGTAAAGATTTTGTCCAGACTCGCCGAATTTCGCGCAGCAGAAAAAGCCCTTCAAGAGCAGCTTGCCCAGCTGGAATCCCTGAAGAACGACGCTGGCCTGAAGAAAGAAATCGAATTCGAAGAAAAGCTGCAAGCGTTGATGAAGAGCTATGGCAAGGGCCTGCGCGATATCATTTCCATCCTTGACCCTAACCCAGGCAAGGCCGCAGCGGTCGCCACCGCACCAAAACAGCGTCGCGCACGCGTGGTCAAGGTTTACCAGAACCCGCACACCGGCGAACTGATCGAGACCAAAGGCGGCAACCACCGCGGCCTGAAAGCCTGGAAAGAACAGTACGGCGCTGCCACTGTAGATTCCTGGCTTCGCGGCTGATCGACAACGCACTTGCAAAGAGCCCCGCAACAGCGGGGCTTTTTTGGTTTAAACGTTCGAATGCGAACTTAAATAACATTTCACTTTGTTCAAAAACGCTTACCGTGGGGCCTTTTCAAAGTTTCAGGCTGTCACGCACCGAACGGACTTCATCCTTGCTCGCTTCGTATGCTTGCGCCTGGCCTGCGTATGAAAAAACAAAGGCTTTATCGGTATCAACAGCGCCCACCAATGTTTGCGAGAGTACGTGGCGGCCGTTCTCGGTAATCACACAAGTAGTTTCCAGCGCCTCAAGACGACTCAATGTTGTAGGATGCATCTTGCTGCACACACTTTGATAGCCGCCCTGGGCAAAGTCTTTCTGGATGGACTTGCGCATTTCCAGTAACACGCCCTCAAGATTGACGGCATGCCCGGCCTCGATCGGCGTGCCCGTCAACTCCATGACCATCACTGTCGCGCCATTTTCATCATTCTTGATTGCCCGTTGCCGAGACACCGGTTGAGTGTTGGCGGGCGTCTCCCCGGCAGGCTCCACTTCCTCGATCTGCCAGCCGCTGGGCCAGTGAATTTCCGGTTCGGCCGCCAGCGCCATAGGGCTACCCAAGAACAAACACAACGTGCTCAACAACGCTGTACGACATTCGCTCATTACAAAAACATCCCAGGTTCAAGCGCCGAAGTTTGCGGCCCAGCCCCTGCGGCTCGCAAGGCCTGCGTGGGCTTTTTCATTTGGCGCGGCGGGCGGGCCTTGCGTATCATGGCCCAGCCGCACGAATGCTTGCCGCAAGCCAAGGGAACGCACCGCTCATCTCACGCCGCGTTTGCCCCATTTTTTTCTGGAGGGCCCATGAGCCTGCATGATCTGAACACTTTCCCGGGCGTCACCGCCCAGCCTGACACCGCCACGTCGAACTTCGTGTTCAACCACACCATGCTGCGGGTCAAGGACATCACCAAATCCCTGGATTTCTACACCCGCGTCCTCGGGTTCTCGCTGCTCGAAAAGCGCGACTTCCCGGAAGCCGAATTCAGCCTGTACTTCCTCGCACTGGTGGACAAGGCCCGGATCCCCGCAGACGCCGCCGAGCGGACCCAGTGGATGAACTCGATCCCAGGCATCCTGGAACTGACCCACAACCACGGCACCGAAAACGACGCCGACTTCGCCTACCATAACGGCAACACCGACCCACGCGGCTTTGGCCATATCTGCATTTCGGTGCCAGATATCGTGGCCGCATGCGAGCGCTTCGAAGCCCTGGGCTGCGACTTCCAGAAGCGCCTGAGCGATGGCCGCATGAAAAGCCTGGCGTTCATCAAGGACCCGGACGCTTACTGGGTTGAGATCATTCAGCCCACGCCGCTGTAAAAATCCGACGCCATCAAAATGTCCGATGCCACGCCTAGCGTGAGGACATGAGACGCCAAGAAAACCTACACGGCGCAGCCCTCCGCTCACTGAAGCACTGGCGCTTTGGTGGGCTGGGGGCCATATGGGTGTGCAGCGGTTGCACGCGTGGGCATGTCAGAACCAGGCCCCGGCAATCGCAATGACACGACCCAGGCCGGCGGACGTCATCGCGCAATCCCCAAGCGTGCCACGAATGGCGTGTTACGCAGACTCTCCATAACGAAAGAATTCTATGAAGGCCCGCAATGCAGGACGCATCAGTCGCCGGGAAGGATAGTAGATATAAAAGCCATCGAAGGGTGGACACCATTCTTCCATGACGGAAATCAGCCTGCCTGCGCGGACATCGGCCAAAACGCTTTCCTCAAACAAAAAAGCCAGCCCAATGCCATCGAGGGCGGCCTGCCTCATCAGTTCCTGCTGTGGCAGGATCAGATTGCCGTTCACCCCGACACTGACGGCATGCCCGTCGCGCTCCAATTCCCAGCGGTAGATACGGCCACTCTGGAACCTGCGGCGGATGCAGTTGTGTGCGGCCAGGTCGCGGGGGTGCAGAGGTTTGGGATGCCCGGCGAAGTAAGCCGGGGCCCCAACGATCATGCCGCGCCGTGCCCCACCAGCACGTACCGCGATCATGTCGATCTCCAGGCTCTCCCCGAGCCTGATCCCGGCGTCACACCCTTCCTCGACTATGTTCTCAAACGTATCCGAAACGCGAATGTCGAGCTCAATCGCAGGATAGAGCGCCACGAATGCCGGCAGTCGACGCATGATGACTTCCTGGACAGCGAGGAGCGGCATCGTGATCCGTAAGGGACCAGAAGGCGCAACAGCATCCTCCGTAACTTCCGCGAACCCGGTTTCGATTTCGGCGAGGGGGCCTGTGACCCGTGCCAGAAGGCGTTCGCCCTCCTCTGTCGGGCGTGTCGAGCGTGTGGTCCTTGCCAATAGGCGCAGCCCCAAGGCGCCCTCTAACGTGGAGACCGCATGGCTGACCGCAGAAGGCGCGATGCCGAGTTGATCGGCCGCCGCGCGAAAGCTGCCTGTCTTGGCGACGGCGACGAAAACGACGAGTTGGGAGAGCTGTGTTCTGTCCATTGTTCTAAATTTTAGATCAACACAATCTCGCTTGCACGGGTTATCAGTGCTAGTCGCTCGCTCTACCCTGTTCGTATTCCGGCTAACTTCACAGAGGAACACGTTATGGAACATCGCAAATTAGGCAAAATCGACGTCTCGGCCATCGGTTTGGGCTGCATGGGACTGAGCCAGGCCTATGGCGTCCAAGATGAAGCCAGTTCAATCCAGACACTGCATCGTGCAGTCGAACTTGGCGTAACCTTCTTCGATACTGCCGAGGTTTATGGCCCCTATCGCAACGAGATACTTCTGGGCAAGGCGCTCAAGCCGTATCGGGAACGCGTGGTCATCGCGACGAAGTTTGGCTTCATCTACAACCGGGATCGGAACGATTTCGGTGAAATCACCGGAACGGATGGCCGTCCCGAAAATGCCCGGGCCGTCGCGCACGCTTCGCTGAAGCGCCTCGATACCGACGTCATCGATCTCTACTATCTGCACCGTGTCGACCCAGCGGTGCCCATCGAAGAAAGTGTCGGAGCAATGGCCGAACTGGTCACCGAGGGCAAGGTTCGCGCGATCGGCCTTTCCGAAGTCTCTGCCGAGACATTGCGCCGAGCCCACGCCATCCACCCGATCACCGCGTTACAGAGCGAATATTCTCTGTGGACGCGTGATGTCGAAACCAATGGCGTTCTCGACACCTGCCGCGAGCTGGGCATTTCCTTCGTGCCGTTCAGCCCGCTCGGCCGCGGCTTCCTGACCGGCAAGGCGCCCGTTACCGCCACGCTGGAAGCGGGAGATTTCCGACACAATCTGCCGCGCTTCCAGCCTGGGCACGTCGAGGCAAACCGCAGGTTGGTGAGCGTGATCGAAGAAATCGCCGCCGCAAAAGGAGTGAGCGCTGCGCAAGTCGCCCTGGCTTGGGTGCTGGCCCAGGGCAACGACATCATTCCGATCCCCGGTGCGAAACGCCTCGAACATCTGGAGCAGAACGTCGCCGCGACCCGCCTGAAATTGACCGAAGAGGAATGCACCTGGCTCGAAGCGACGTTCTCGCCCGAAAACATCTCGGGCGACCGATACCCGGCAGCGTTTGAGGTGATGTCTCAGAAATAAAACCCGCACTGAAGGTGCAGACCTTGTGTATCGGGCAGTGGCGTAGCCCAGCAAAATACGCTACCGAAACCATCCTGAAATAAAAAACCCCATGTTTACACACGGGGTTTTTTATTTACGGCGCGGACTTCAGGCCGGCGCCGAGGTCCGGATCAGGTGATCGAACGCGCTCAGCGAAGCCTTGGCGCCCTCGCCCACCGCAATCACGATCTGCTTGTACGGCACAGTGGTCACGTCACCGGCAGCAAATACACCCGGCAGTGACGTTTCGCCACGCGCATCGACAATGATCTCGCCCCGGGGCGACAGTTCGACGGTGCCTTTGAGCCAATCGGTGTTGGGCAACAAACCGATCTGCACAAAGATGCCTTCCAGGCCAATGGTTGTGAACTCGCCATTGTCGCGATTCTTGTACACCAGGCCGGTGACTTTCTGGCCATCGCCTTTAACTTCACTGGTCAGTGCGCTGGTGATCACGTCGACATTCGGCAGGCTGAACAGCTTGCGTTGCAACACAGCATCAGCCCGCAGCTTGCTGTCGAACTCGAGCAAGGTAACGTGGCTGACGATGCCGGCCAGGTCGATGGCCGCTTCGACGCCGGAGTTACCGCCACCAATCACCGCTACGCGCTTGCCCTTGAACAGCGGACCATCACAGTGCGGGCAGAAGCACACGCCCTTGGCCTTGTATTCCTGCTCGCCCGGAACGCCCATTTCACGCCAGCGGGCGCCGGTAGCCAGGATCACCGTCTTCGACTTGAGCGTCGCACCGCTTTCAAAACGGATTTCGTGCAAGTCACCGGCATTTTTCGCCGGCACCAGGCTGCTGGCACGCTGCAGGTTCATGATGTCCACGTCGTACTGACGCACATGAGCTTCAAGCGCGCTGGCCAGTTTCGGCCCTTCGGTTTCCTGTACCGAGATAAAGTTCTCGATGGACATGGTGTCCAGCACCTGGCCGCCAAAACGCTCGGCCGCCACACCGGTACGGATACCTTTGCGCGCAGCGTAGATAGCCGCCGCCGAACCGGCCGGGCCACCGCCGACCACCAGCACATCGAATGCCGCTTTGGCACTGATCTTCTCGGCGGCTTTTTCGATACCGCTGGTGTCGAGCTTGGCGAGGATTTCTTCCAGGCCCATGCGGCCCTGGCCGAAGTTCACACCGTTGAGGTAGACACTTGGCACGGCCATGACCTGGCGCTCATCGACTTCGGCCTGGAACAGCGCGCCGTCGATGGCCACATGCTTGATGTTCGGGTTCAGCACGGCCATCAGGTTCAGCGCCTGGACCACGTCCGGGCAGTTCTGGCACGACAGCGAGAAGTAAGTCTCGAAGCTGAACTCGCCTTTGAGCGCGCGAATCTGTTCAATCACTTCGACACTGGCCTTCGACGGGTGGCCACCGACTTGCAGCAGGGCCAACACCAGCGAAGTGAATTCATGCCCCATGGGGATGCCGGCAAAACGCAGGCTGATCTCGGCACCCGGGCGGTTGATGGAGAACGAGGGCTTGCGTGCATCGTCACCCTCGGTTTTCAGGGTAATCAGCGTGGTGAGGCTGGTTACGTCCTGCAAAAGTGCAAGCATTTCCTGGGATTTCGCGCCGTCATCGAGGGAGGCGACGATCTCAATCGGCTGGGTGACCCGTTCCAGGTATGACTTCAACTGAGCTTTAAGATTGGCGTCCAACATACGGGCGATTCCTTTGAATTTGGTAAAAAAAAACGCCCGAGCGAATCTCGCCCGGGCGTTTTTGAGGGCGGTTGCAGCTTACTTAGGTGCGGAATCCCGCCCTTGATGTGTCACAGACTTAGATCTTGCCGACCAGGTCCAGGGACGGAGCCAAGGTGGCTTCGCCTTCTTTCCACTTGGCTGGGCACACTTCGCCTGGGTGGGCAGCGACGTACTGAGCGGCTTTGATTTTGCGCAGCAGCTCGGAAGCGTCACGACCAACACCGCCGTCGTTCAGTTCAACGATCTTGATCTGACCTTCTGGGTTGATCACGAAAGTACCGCGGTCTGCCAGGCCGGCTTCTTCGATCAGCACGTCGAAGTTGCGGGAGATGGTCAGGGTTGGGTCGCCGATCATGGTGTACTGGATCTTGCCGATGGCTGGCGAGGTGTTGTGCCAGGCAGCGTGGGCAAAGTGGGTGTCGGTGGAAACGCTGTAGATTTCGACGCCCAGCTTCTGGAATTCGGCGTAGTTGTCAGCCAGGTCTTCCAGCTCGGTCGGGCAAACGAAGGTGAAGTCGGCCGGGTAGAAGAACACTACGGACCATTTGCCTTTCAGGTCAGCGTCAGACACGTCTACGAAGTTGCCGTTTTTGTAGGCGGTCGCTTTGAACGGTTTTACTTGGCTGTTGATGATAGGCATCGTTGACTCTCCGTCAGGGGTTGGTAAGTTGATGAAGTGAATCCTACCCACTCTCTTGGCCGATGGCTCATTGGCAAACCTGATGCTCACGATTGGCTTTCTCTATCAGCCGACAGTATTAATAGAAGAAACCTCAAATCAGCGGCGCAGTTGCCAGGGTCATGCCTAGAAAGGGTGTCGCTTCAACATAGCGCATGGCGGATTTCATGTCGTTCCAGCCGACGTAACTCATCAACGACTTCAAATCCCAACCACTGCGATGGGCCCACGTGGCAAAGCCCCGACGCAGGGAGTGGCTGGTGTAGTGCTCGGCCGGAATGCCCGCACGCTCCAGAGCCTGGCGCAACAGCGGGATCACGCTGTTGGGGTGCAACCCCGCCTCGCCCAGGTTGCCCCAGCGGTCAATCCCGCGAAACACCGGGCCGCGGACCAGCGCCGAAGCGCTGAGCCATTCACTGTAAGCCTGCACCGGGCACAGCCGCAGCAATGCCGGGGTTTGGTAGGTCTTGCCGAGGTTATCGCGGTCGCTTTTGCTGCGTGGCAGGTACAGGCTGATGCCGGCCCCGGGCACGGCCTGGACGTGCTCGATGCTCAATCGGCACAACTCATCACTGCGAAAGCCGCGCCAGAAGCCGAGCAGGATCAATGCACTGTCGCGTTTGGCGCGCAACAGCCGGGCGGGGTCCTGGGCTTCGCTCGCTGCGCGCGCCTCCCCTTCCAGGCACGCAACCACCTGTTCCAGATGCTTGAGCTGCAACGGCTGCGCCTGCTTCTCCCGCGCCGGGTGTACGGCGCGAATTCCCTTGAGCACCTGGCGCACGACCGGCGCCTTGGTCGGGTCGGGAAAACCCTGGCTCGTATGCCATTGCGCCAATGCCGAAAGGCGCAACTTCAAGGTATTCACCGCCAACACCCCGGCATGGGCCACGAGGTAACGCGCCACGCTGTCACTGGTGGCGGGCAGGAATCCGCCCCAACTCACCTCGAAGTGCTCGATGGCTGCGCGATAGCTGCGGCGCGTGTTATCGCGGGTAGCGGCGTTGAGGTAACGATCCAGATCGCTCATGAAAGCCTTTTCGTACTGCTGATAGGGCGCACTCACGGTGAAAACCGCGCTGACACGGGATAATACGCCAATATCCCATCTGTTAGATCATGATTTTTAACTCGTTTTTATTCATGATATGATATGTAAATACATACCATGTACCACAGTACTAAATCGACGGAGACCCCATGGCTCGTGGCGGCATAAACAAAGCAGTCGTTCAAACGGCACGCCTGGCGATCCTCGCCCGCGGCGAAAACCCCAGCATCGATGCGGTACGCATCGAAATGGGCAATACCGGCTCGAAAACCACGATTCATCGCTACTTGAAGGAACTGGACGAGAGCGAAACGCGGCAGACCATCACCGAAGCGCCCATCGACGATGAACTCGGCGAACTGGTGGCACGGCTTGCCCTGCGCCTGAAAGAGAAAGCCCAAGAGCCCATCGACCTGGCCCTGGCGCAATTCGAACAACAGAAAACCGCCCTGCTCGCCCAGCTCGAAACGCTGCAAGCAGCCCACAACCAACTGCAACAGCAATTCGATATCCAGGCCGCGGCCCTTGCCGAAGAAAGCGCAGCCCTGCAAACCGCCAGCACCAGCCTGCAGACCGAACAAACCCGTAACGCCGGGTTGAGCCAGGCGTGCAGTGACTACGAGCTGCGCATCAGCGACAAGGACGAACAGATTCGCTCGCTGGAAGACAAACACTTGCACGCTCGGGATGCCCTGGAGCATTACCGCAACGCCATCAAAGAGCAGCGCGAACAGGAGCAGCGACGCCACGAAGGCCAGGTGCAACAGGTCCAAGCGGAACTGCGCCAGGCCCAGCAGAGCGCCATGGTGCGCCAGGACGAGATCACCCAGTTGCACCGCGACAACGAGCGCCTGCTGATCGAACATCGGGTGACGGTGAAGGAGTTGGCGGCACTGCAGGAGCAAGTGCGCAAGGACCAGGCGCAGCAACTCAACCTGAGCGAACAGTTGAAGCAGATCGACAGCGAACGCACCCTGCTCCAGGAACGCCTGCGGGTCGCGGTGCAAGACAGTCAGTCACGCCAAGCCGCGCTGAGCGAATTCCAGCAGGCCAACAAGGCGCTGGAGCTGGACCTGATCAAGGCTCAGGCCAGCATCGAGGCGTTGCGTCTGACAGCCGCCGTTGCAGCGACCGCCGAGGCAACGCCCAGCACCTGATCAGTCGGCCACGGGCGTTCGCATGGTGACGAACTCTTCGGCCGCCGTCGGGTGTACGCCAATGGTTTCATCAAAATGCTGCTTGGTCGCGCCCGCCTTGAGCGCGATCGCCAAGCCCTGCACGATTTCCCCGGCGTCCGGGCCGACCATATGGCAACCCAGGACCCTGTCGGTGTCGGCGTCGACCACCAGTTTCATCAGGGTTTTTTCCTGGCAGCCGGTCAATGTCAGCTTCATCGGCCGGAAACGGCTTTCGAAAACCTTCACCTTATAGCCTTTGCCCTTCGCATCTTCCTCGCTCAGACCGACCGTACCGATGTTCGGCAGGCTGAACACGGCTGTCGGGATCATCGCGTAGTCCACCGGGCGATACTGCTCCGGCTTGAACAAGCGACGCGCCACGGCCATGCCTTCGGCCAGGGCCACTGGGGTCAACTGCACGCGACCGATCACATCGCCAATCGCCAGGATCGACGATTCGGCGGTCTGGTACAGGTCATCCACTTCGACAAAACCGCGCTTATCCAGTTTGACCCCGGTGTTTTCCAGGCCCAGGTTATCCAGCATCGGCCGACGGCCGGTGGCGTAGAACACGCAGTCTGTTTCCAGCACGCGCCCGTCTTTGAGGGTGGCCTTGAGGCTGCCGTCAGTTTGCTTGTCGATCCGTTCGATATCGGCATTGAACTGCAGATCCAGGCCACGCTTGGTCAACTCTTCCTGCAGATGCTTGCGCACCGCACCGTCAAAACCGCGCAGGAACAGGTCGCCGCGATACAGCAAAGACGTCTGCGCACCCAAACCATGGAAAATTCCGGCGAACTCAACGGCGATATAGCCACCGCCAACCACCAGCACGCGCTTGGGCAGCGTTTTGAGGAAGAACGCTTCATTGGAACCGATCGCGTGCTCATGCCCCGGTATCTGCGGGATCTGCGGCCAGCCGCCGGTCGCGATCAGGATGTGCCTGGCCGTGAAGCGCTCGCCATTGATTTCCACCTGATGCGGGTCGACCAGTCGCGCATGCCCTTCATGCAGGGTCACACCGCTGTTGACCAGCAGGTTGCGATAGATGCCGTTGAGGCGGTTGATCTCGCGGTCCTTGTTGGCGATCAGGGTCGCCCAGTCAAAGTTCGCCTCCCCCAGGGACCAGCCGAAACCGCTGGCCTGCTCGAAGTCTTCGGCAAAATGCGCGCCGTAGACCAGCAGTTTCTTCGGCACGCAGCCGACGTTCACACACGTGCCGCCCAGGTAGCGGCTTTCCGCCACGGCCACCTTGGCGCCAAAACCGGCGGCAAAGCGCGCAGCACGAACACCGCCGGAACCGGCGCCAATCACATACAGGTCAAAATCGTAGGCCATTTCACTCTCCTCGGCAGGCAATCAGCATACCGACTTAGTTGGGGGTGAAAAACGAAAAAGCCACCCGAAGGTGGCTTTCTCTTACAACAGGCGGGCAACCGTGAATCAGTAAGCCTTGCCAGTCTTGTAGAAGTGCTCGTAGCAGAAGTTGGTCGCTTCGATGTAGCCTTCGGCGCCACCGCAGTCAAAACGACGACCCTTGAACTTGTACGCGATCACGCAACCGTCTTTGGCCTGCTTCAACAGGGCGTCGGTAATCTGGATCTCGCCACCCTTGCCCGGCTCGGTTTCTTCGATCAGCTTGAAGATATCCGGGGTCAGGATGTAACGACCGATGATCGCCAGGTTCGACGGAGCATCTTCAGGCGCTGGCTTCTCGACCATGTCGCGCACGCGGATCAGGCCATCGCCGATGTCGTCGCCGGCGATCACGCCGTACTTGTTGGTTTCTTGAGGATCGACCTCTTGAACCGCGACGATGGTGCAACGGTACTTCTGGTACAGCTTGACCATCTGGGTCAGTACGCCGTCGCCTTCCAGGTTCACACACAGGTCGTCGGCCAGTACCACGGCGAACGGTTCGTCACCGATCAGCGGACGGCCGGTCAGGATGGCGTGGCCGAGGCCTTTCATCTGGGTCTGACGGGTGTAGGAGAACGAGCACTCGTCGAGCAGCTTGCGGATACCAACCAGGTATTTTTCCTTGTCGGTGCCTTTGATCTGGTTTTCCAGCTCGTAGCTGATGTCGAAGTGGTCTTCCAGCGCGCGCTTACCACGGCCGGTAACGATAGAGATTTCATTCAAACCGGCATCCAGTGCCTCTTCGACGCCGTACTGGATCAGTGGCTTGTTCACCACCGGCAGCATCTCTTTGGGCATGGCCTTGGTCGCTGGCAAGAAGCGAGTGCCGTAACCGGCTGCTGGGAACAAGCATTTCTTGATCATATGGGTCCTTACAAAGGGCTGTGCGTACGGAATTCGGCGCAGTCTAATCAGGCCGCAGTCACCTTACAATGGGTCCTGCTGGCGTTGCGATGTCATCATAGAGAAAAAATGTCGGCGTAAGTTCCGCTAATCCTACAAAGAGCTTCACCAATACCCCGACAAAAACAGCGTAGCCCTGTGGCTTGAAAAGGGCTGCAACCCTTTTAGCACGCTTTGGCGCCGCAAACATTGACCTGGAATAACTTGGGCGGTGGCGCGACAATTGGCGCTATCATTACGCCCTTGAACCAGACCACGAGATTGTTAATAGATGTCAGAACCCAAAGGCGTGAACGGCTACCTGATCACTAAGCGAGCGGACGGTTGGCACCTGATCAACTTCCACGGCGACAGCGTCGCTGGCGCATTCGCGACCGAGAGCCAGGCAACTGCGGTTGCAGAAGTGTTTGTGGATGAAGCGGGCCACGCATCGAGCAAGCGACCGAAGGGCAAGTAAGCCTTGGAAGCTGCGTAAAAAAGCCCCGGTGAGCGGGGCTTTTTTGTATCTTTTGTATAACCCTGAAATAGGCTTACACCTGACTTTCAGAACGAGACATGTCTATACGTAGATGGCAGTTCGCTATAGTCTCGTCGAAACGCCCCACGACAGTGTCAGCGCGCCCTCCAACACCCTCGATGATGAACACACATGAACAAGATTCTGGCACTCACTGCAGTATTGGCGCTCGCCGGCTGCACGACCACGTCTGATGTCTACCTGAAAAACGGCGAACAAGGCCTGACCATCGACTGCTCGGGCGAAGCCAATTCCTGGGCCAGTTGCTACGAAAAGGCCGACGCCTCTTGTGCGGGCACCGGCTACCGTATCGTCGGTACCGAAGGCACGCCTTCGCTCAAGGAAAGTGAAAAGACCCTGGGCCAGGACGTGGGCAACTTCAAAAGCCGCAGTGTGGTGGTGGTCTGCAAGTAAGCGTTACGTCTACAGCTGGATATCGGCAAACTTGATACCCAGGCCACGGACGGTCTCCACCAGCTCATCCAGGCGCGAGAAAGATTCGACTTCATCCTGATCGTCCACCAGGAAAAAACTGCGACCGCCGCTTTTCTTGAAGAATACGATCCATTCCCCGAGGTCTGCCGGGTTCTGGATGATGTGAGTGGCCGATATCTGACCTTCGGCCTGGCGAGCCCTGACGTGTTCACGCTTCATGAAAGACTTCCCAAAAAAGACACATGCCGCACAAACCGAGGGTTTGCGCGGCATTTTTGCGTTGATTGGGCGAGAGTCTAACGGATGCCCTGCCCAATCAACACGCCTTCTACGGTTTGGCCGTAGAGATTGACCCCGTCATTGGCGTGGAATTTGACCCGGGTTTTCTCCACGGAACCGTCAACCAGGCGCGGGTCCTGCGGTCGCTCGTGGCTGTTGACGTAGGCCGCTACGTCCCAGGCTTGCTGGTCGCTCAGGCTGCCACCCTTGCCCAGCGGCATGTTGTGCTTGATGAAGGACGCCGCAGTATTGATGCGGTGCATGCCGGCGCCCCAATTGTAGGAGTCCTTCCCCCACAACGGTGGCATCACGTAACTGTCACCGACCTTCTGGCCCTGCCCTTCGGGGCCATGGCAGACGGCGCATTGCCCTTTGTAAACCTGCGCGCCCCCGGACAGGTCATAACCCTTGGCCGGTTGGGCCACGTCGGGATACCCACGGCCTGGTAACTCCACGCCCAACGGTGCTTTGCTGGCCAGCCAGTAGGCGTACACCGAGAGCGCGGTAATTTCGCGACTATCAGCGGTCGGCGGCGTACCGCCGTTCATGCTGAATTGGAAACACCCCTGCAACCGCTCGGCAAAGGTGTTGACCTTGTCGTTCTTCTTTCGATAGGCCGGATACATCGGGTAGGCGCCCCACAGCGGCGCCGAGTTGGCCAGGCGGCCCTGATCCAGGTGGCAATTGCTGCAGTTGAGCCCGTTACCGACGAATGTCGGCGCCAGGCGTTTGGTATCCACGAACAACGCGTAGCCCTCCTTGACCAGCTTGCCGTAGGCATTGTCAGGCAGCTCGCTCTCTTGGGGCGGCTGGAATTGACTGACAGCCGCATGGCCGGCAGAAGGCTGCAACTGCGACTGGTCTTCCATGGCGATCGTAGCGGCGTGGGCGGACGGCAGACCCAACAGTCCTAGAACTAAAACAAACGGGCTCATGGCTTGGCCTCCAGTTTCAGTGAGGCGAAATACTGGGCCACGCCCTGTACTTCATCCGGCGTCAGGGATTTTGCGATGTGGCCCATCAGATCATTCGGGTCGTTGTGACGGGTGCCGTTTTGCCAGGCCGTCAACTGTGCTGCCAGGTAGGTGGCAGGCTGACCGGCAAGAGGCGGGAACGTGTCGCCGACACCCGTACCGGCAGGACCATGGCAACTTGCACATGCCGGAATCTGCCGTTCCCACGCGCCCTGCTGGGCGAGCTTTTGCGCAGCACCGATAGGCATCTCGCTGCGATGGATCGGTTGAGGGACGGCGGCTGGCATCGCCGCCAGCGCCTGGCTGACAGCGTCGATCTCAGCGTCAGTGAGGGCATTCGCCAAGGGTTGCATCACCGGGTTGGCACGCGTGCCGCGCTTGAAGTCTTCCAACTGTTTACGCACATACAGGGCCGGCAACCCCGCCAACCTGGGGAAGCCCGCGGCGGCGAGCCCCGCGCCATCGGCGCCATGGCAGGCTACGCAGGGCATGGCGCCCGGCTGCGAGCCGCCCTCGGTGAATATCTTCTTCCCATCCAGCGCGTGGGCATTGCCCAGCAGCAACATCAGCGCACTGCCTATCAGCACTCGTTCCAGAGACATCATCACGGCTCCATTTTTTATAGTTATATATTTAGGCGTTTATGTCATAAGCCTACAAATGGTAGGAGAACCTTCCCGTCACGACAACTGCGAAAACGCGCGCAAAAAAAAGCCTGACACCGCAATGGCAGGTCAGGCTTTTTTATCGGATTCAAACGGACCGTGTAAACGCGCGGCCTCAGCCGGAAATGCAGTCCTCCCCGGCCTTCTTCACATCGCCCGGGCGGATCGGCACATTGGACATGCTCTCGTAGAGCTTGATGCTGCTGCCACTGGAGCGCTCGTCAATCTCGAAAATAGCTGACGGGTCAGCGGAGAATTTCTGCGGCACAATCACCTGCACGCCGTCTTTATGCGGCTCGATCTGCGGCGGCCGGCGGGTAGTCGACAATTTGCGTACCACACAGGCGGCATATTCCTGCGGTTTTTTCCCTGAAATGACCGCCAAGGTCGGGGGGGTCTGCTTGATATCTGCAACCGAAGCACACCCACCAATCGCCAAGGCCAGAACCAACACACTCCACTTCATATAAAACCTCCGATAAAGACCCTAGGACAGCGGGGATGGTAATTTTCTCCCGCCCACGTAGGATTTATCCCTGATAACTCGGTAAATAACTGTTTTAAATTGTCGAAGTCGTCGACGACGGCCCGATAATAAACGCGCTGGGGCTGATAAACTCTATCTTAACCTACGTATCGTTCTGATTTTTCAGAAAAAGCCCTTCTGGAGACACCCGCCCATGAAATTCATCCACCAGCGTGAGCACCTCAACGAGGGAGATATTGTCGTCATCGAATGCTCACAGACTTGTAATATCCGTCTGATGAGCGATGCGAATTTTCGCAGCTTCAAGAATGGCGGTCGTCACACCTACCACGGCGGCGCGTTCGACAAGTTCCCGGCGAAAATCACCGCGCCGAGCACCGGTTTCTGGAACATCACCCTGGACGTTGTGACGCGCCGCGCCATCAGCGTTACCCGCAAACCTGCGCTGTCCCACAAGATCCGCATCGTTCGTCGCACCAACAGCAAATTGAGCTGACCCGAACACTCGACAGGAAAAAAGCTGTGACCACGACCAAATACGTCATCAAGTACAAACTCAACGGCGAACGCCGCTTTGAGTTTGCCCAACTGCACAGCAACAGCGTCGAAGAAGCCAAGCTAGTACTGGCGAAGATTCACGACGCCAGCGATGAAATCACTGACATCAACGTGAGCAAGGCGCTGTAAGCCCATGCCCGGCCCGACCGTCGACCTGTTCGCCGACGACGCCCTGCAACAACCCGCAGGGCGTGAGCAGATTGGCGAACAGTCCCACGTTCTGAGGGGCTATGCCCTGCCCTGGATTGAGCATCTTCTGCCAGCGTTGCGCTGCGTGCTGGCTCAGTCGCCGTTTCGGCAAATGGTCACGCCTGGTGGTTTCACCATGTCTGCCGCGCTGAGCAGTTGCGGAGAACTGGGTTGGACCACCGATCCCAGCGGCTACCGCTACACCGCGCTTGACCCGCGCAGTGGCCACCCCTGGCCAGCCATGCCCGAAACGTTGCGCCAACTGGCGGCACACGCGGCGGCCGACGCCGGGTTCAGCGATTTTGTGCCCGATGCCTGCCTGATCAACCGTTATGTGCCGGGGGCGAAGATGTCGTTGCACCAGGACAAGAACGAACGCTGCTATACCGCGCCGGTGGTTTCCGTGTCGCTGGGGCTGCCGGCGATCTTCCTGTTCGGCGGCCATGCACGCAGCGACAAGCCGCAAAAAATTTCGTTGTTCCATGGCGATGTGGTGGTGTGGGGCGGGGTCGATCGTCTGCGCTTCCACGGAGTCATGCCGGTCAAGGACGGCACGCATCCGGTCATGGGCCCGCAACGCATCAACCTGACCTTTCGCACCGCCGGCTGATTTGACCGCAAGCTTCAGAGTGCCAGGCCGCCGCGACACGACTAATCTGGCCGTGATCCGTCATGAGAGCAGGCAATGAATAACGAACATGACCCGCGCTGGGCAGCGATCCTCGCCCGTGATCCTCAGGCCGACGCGCTGTTTGTCTATGGGGTAAAAACCACCGGTGTGTATTGCCGTCCCAGCAGTGCCTCGCGCTTGCCGCGCCCGGAAAACGTCGAATTCTTTGAGACACCTCAACAGGCCGAAGCCGCAGGCTATCGCCCAAGCAAACGCGCGACCGGTGACCAGACGCAACGCGCGGCACGCCACGCCGAACTGGTGGCCAACGCTTGTCGGCAGATCGAACACGCCGAAACCCCGCCCAGCCTCGACCAACTGGCACAGCAAGCCGGCCTGAGTGCGTTCCATTTCCACCGCGTGTTCAAGTCTGTCACCGGCCTCACCCCCAAGGGCTATGCCAGCGCCCAGCGCTCACGCAAAGTGCGCAAGGGGCTCAAAGGTCGCAACACCGTCACCGACGCGCTGTATGACGCCGGCTTCAATTCCAACAGCCGCTTCTATGAATCGGCGGACCAACTGCTTGGCATGAAGCCAAGCGATTACAAAGCCGGCGGCACGAATACTCACATCCATTTTGCCGTCGGCCAATGTTCCCTCGGCGCGATTCTGGTGGCGCAAAGTCATCGCGGCGTGTGCGCGATTCTGCTGGGCGACGAGCCGGACACGCTGGTGCGCGACCTGCAGGACCAATTCCCCAACGCCGAACTGCTGGGCGCCGACCCGGCCTTCGAACAGTTGGTCGCCCAGGTGGTGGGGTTTATAGAAGCCCCGGCCCTGGGCCTGGACTTACCCTTGGACCTGCGCGGCACGGCCTTTCAGGAACGGGTATGGCAGGCCTTGCGCGACATCCCGGTGGGCAGCACCGCCAGCTACGCGCAGATCGCCGAACGGATTGGCGCACCCACCGCCTTTCGCGCTGTGGCCCAGGCCTGTGGCGCCAATCGCCTCGCAGTGGCGATTCCCTGCCACCGCGTGGTGCGCAGTAATGGCGAGTTGTCGGGCTACCGATGGGGTGTGGAGCGCAAGCGCCAGTTGCTGGAACGCGAGCGCGACCGCTAAAACAGCCCGCGCCACTACACGAAACCCAGGCTGCGTCCAGTGAATAAAACAGACTGGCCGGATGCCAAGGGCCCTGCTAAAACAGCGAAAACTCTTACCAACGCTGGAGACGCATCCCATGAGCACCTGGCCAGACACGCGCATTCTCGATCTGCTGGGCATTGAGGTACCAATTATCCAGGCGCCCATGGCCGGTGCGACCACCGCGCAAATGGTCATCGCCGCCAGCGAGGCCGGCGCGCTCGGTTCGATGCCGGCGGCGGCGCTGAGTATCGAGCAATTGCGCGATGCGTTGAGCACTATCCGTCAGGCCAGTACGCGGCCGATCAACGTGAACTTCTTTTGCCATCAACCGCCCGAGGCGGACGACGCCCGTGATCGGCGCTGGAAAGACCTGCTGCAACCCTACTACCGCGAACTGGGCGCCGACTTTGATGCTCCGACGCCGGTGACCAACCGTGCGCCGTTCAACGAAGCGGCTTGTGAAGTGGTGGAAGCGTTCCGTCCCGAGGTGGTCAGTTTCCATTTCGGCTTGCCGGAAAAGTCCTTGCTCGACCGTGTCAAAGCGACCGGCGCCAAGGTACTTTCATCGGCCACAACCGTCGAAGAAGCGATTTGGCTGGAACAGCATGGCTGCGATGCGATCATCGCCATGGGCCTTGAAGCCGGCGGCCACCGCGGTATGTTTCTCAGCGACGACCTCAACAGCCAGATCGGCTTGATGGCGCTGGTGCCGCAGATCGTCGACGCCGTGAGCGTGCCAGTGATCGCCGCCGGCGGTATCGCTGACGCGCGCGGCATCGCGGCCGCCTTTGCCTTGGGTGCTTCGGCGGTGCAGATCGGTACCGCCTACCTGTTGACCCCCGAAGCCACGGTCAGCCCCTCGCACCACCATGCATTGCGCCACGCCCAGGCCAGCGAAACCGCGCTGACCAACCTGTTCACCGGCCGACCGGCACGCGGCATCGTCAACCGGGTGATGCGAGAACTCGGCGCGATCAACCCGCTGGCCCCGGCCTTCCCCAGGGCCGGCGGTGCGTTGCTGCCACTCAAGGCCAAGGATGAAGCCGGCTTCAGCAACCTGTGGGCGGGCCAGGCGGTGGGCCTGCGGCATCCGTTCGCAACCCGCGAGCTGACCACCTGGCTGGCAGAACAAGCCTTGAGCCGGCTGTCTCGGTAACGCACGTCAGATCAGTATCGGCTCTGCGGGTGGAAGGCCGCTGAGCCGACGTTCGTGCAGCGGCGTCAACACAGTAAACCGCTGTTGACGCAACGCACAGATGCCATATACGACTCGGGCAAAGTGTTCGTTGCTGTCGTCGTAGGGCTGGCTCGCCATGATCAGCGCGAAACAGCATTCGGCCTGGCGCTCCTGGGCCATCTTGCGGATCAATCCCAACCCTATCCCCAGCAACGCCCGGCTACTGGTCATGGTCAGTCGCTCATAACCGGAGCTGCGCTGGTGATGACACTCACGCTGCTGGCCCCGGGCGAGCTGTTCATACAGCGCGTCCAGTTCAGCGGCGGTGTATAAATCCACCGTCGCCTGCTCGCCTGACACATGAAGTTCCAGTTGTTGTTTAAATAACAGTCGCCACGCATCGTCGTCGATTCCGGCCCGCACCGCGACCCAGTCGACACAATCGACCAGCGCGTTTTGCGCGCTCGCGAGCGTGCTTGGCAAACCGGCCTGCAGGGCTTCGAGGTGGATCAATGCCTGGTTGACCAAGTCTGCCTCCTCAGCCATCACGCCCTCCATCAGTTCTCGATAGCCGCCCCGCGGTTCGTTACGCCATGCCTGAAGGAAGCCCAGCATCAAGGCCCGCAACTCACCGATCGCCTGCACGCCAATGGTGCGCCGCAATAGCCCTTCCGCCTCGTCGACCAGGCCGCTGAGGTTGCTGACTTGCGCCAGCAGTTCAGACTGATTGAAGGTCGCCGGTTCATTGAGCGATAGCGATGCATTGATCGGCAACTGGTGAAAGACCTGGGCCCAGACACGCTCCAACTGCTCGCGAACCCCGCAGACGAAATCCAGGGGAAACGACAGCACGCTGTAATCGCCGCCATTGACGAAGGGGCTCCAACTGATGCCCAGCGCAAACGCCCCGTCAACCTCCAGGCTTGCGTTGGCAAAATCCGGATAAAACTTGTAAATCACCAACGCGCCCTCCAAGGCCGGCAACCCGCGCACGCAGTCCTCCCAGCCTTTCAACGTACCGAAATAGCCGCGACCGTTCATTGAGGCATCGAGGTCGCCCAGGCTGAAATCGACCATCGCGGTGTCCGTCGCATCCCGAATCGACAACGCAAAATGCGTTTGCGGGCGCTGATCGCCGAGTTCGGAGAAAATCAGCACGCCGACGGCCTGTGTCTCCCAGCGCTGACTGCGCAAAAAGTCGGAACAGCTTTTCGCCTCGGCATAACCGCAGGTGGCGGTTGCCTGGAGGTAACCTTTGAGTTCGGCGCTTTTGCCCCGGTCGTCGAAGGCTTTTTCCATGCGCTGGCGCAGGTCGATCAACCAGAATGGCGTGGAGACAAAAGTCTCGGACTCACTGGTCTGTTTCAACTTTATCGGGACGTCGTAGTCTATGGGCGCATTCAGAATCGGCGCGACAGTCCGACCGCCGAGCGTCGACTGCTTGAGCAATATGCGCAACTTGGCATTGGCGCTGGGCAGGTCGGCCCCCAGGTCGACCATCGCCAATAGCACCCCCAGCTTGCACTCATGGATGTAGTGGGCGTAGTCCTCGGGCCGATCGGTATTTTGCGCCAACGCATACGTAAGGCCGACATCACCGACATTGGCGATGAAGCGCGCCATGCCGGAAAGCAGCAGCGCGCCCAACCCGCTCAAGGGCCCGACGGCCGCCGTCACCAGGCCGGACACCGCACGGGCGACACTTTTGAACATCGCCAGTTTTACCCGGCGCCGCTCTTCGTCGGACGAAAACACTGCGTAGTCGACCTGCCCCTTGATATCCGCGATGGCCGCCAATTGCAATTGCGCGTTGATGTGCTGGGTATCACGAAAGGACACCGGCTCCGGGGCGAAACGCCGGTAATGGTAGCCATAGCGTTTTTTTTGCGGAAAAAAATCCTGAGGTACCAGGTTCATTTTCTGCGGGAAAGGGGAATGTTCCGCGACAAATCGCATCAACACCTCCGAGGGTTGCCCGGCGGTGGTGCTTGGTGCCCAGACCGCCCACTTGAGCTCGGTGAAGTTGAGGGATATCAGCAATGCCTTCTGTGAGTTGAATTTGAGCACAATCGCATTGGGCACCACCGCTTCGTTGAATAGCAGCAGTCGCGGTTTCAACTCGCCTTTCAAGTAGCGGAACGCACACCCTCGCAAGTCTTCGTCGGCTGCATCGACTTGCGCGAGGTAGCGTGCGACCCGCACCCTGGCGAGGGCGTCACAGGTTTCGCCGAACAGTTTCTGGTAGTCGTCGCTGGCGGCCAGCGCATCGATATCCGCCAGGACGTCAGCCAGCAACACGTCGCGCATCCCGGTCAATGTCGCGACTTGCGACGCTGGCAAGGCTTGCCCCTGCACATGCACGGCACTGAGTTTTTCCTGGAAGTACGCACGCCGTTGCGGCTCACCCAACAGCACTTGTTCAAAGGAAAAGTACTTGTAGCGTGGCGGCACGAATGCACTCACGCCAGGAGAATATGTGGGGTGGCCTATCAGGTATTTGAACTTGAATTGGCGTTCTTTTTTGAACAATTGCTGGGTGTCTTGAGACAAACCGGACTTCTTCAGGCAGCGATCGATCAACGATTCGATATAGTCTTTGGCGATCTTGTTATTGCCCACGCTCTCCCTCAGCCCATCCCATTTTTGCCAGGCCTGGGTCGTGGTTGCCTCGGGCGTCGGGGGCGCGGTGGGGGCCTTCCAGCCGGTACGTTCGCGGGGCTGAATGCTGACCGCTATAAACAGCCGCGCGGCATCGCAGCGCACGAACCATTGATTGGGCCGCTCGCTCTGCAGCCGGATGCCGCCGTCTTCCTGCAAGACGCCGCAGTTGACCCAGGGGCAGCGGTAACTCATGTAGACGCTGAGATAGTAGTGCCAATCCGCAGCGGCGCGGCGCGAGGCCGGAACCTCGATGATGTAGCGCTCCTCATCGGCCTGATAAGGCATTGCGCTCAGAGTCACCTCGATCACTTCGTCGGCCTTCAGCGCTTGGTCGGCGAGGAGGACGGCACGGGGCGTCCAGCGCGGGAAAATGCTGAAATCGGCGTCGAGTACCGCCTCGCCGAACGGCTTGACCCACAGCGTGTTTTTGCCGGGCTCATCGGAATAACGAATGTGATCGCCGCTGCGTGCGCCAATACGCATCCCCGGCCAACCGGTGCCAATCGCCCTGGGCCATTGCCCGGCCCCCAGGGAAATCAGCGGGAGATCGAACCAGATATCCGCAAGCAGGCGCTTACTGGCCCCCCACACGGAGAACAGCACCACCTCGGTCTTGAGCAAAGGCCGTGTCGCGATCGCCAGGCCACGCTCTTCCCACTCGACACTCTGGGCCTGGCCTGACACTCGCAGGCTGTCGAGAAAGTATCGATGGGCCGTCAAGCGTTGGGCCAATGCCCCGTAAAACTTGGGAAACAGAACATTGACCTGCACGCTGTCAGTCGATTGGTTTTTTCCGACACTGGCGCGCCAGGTGAAGCGCTTGTCGAGGATTTTCCACAGGGGCATTTCCTGGCGCTCGACAATCAACGCAGGACTTCCCGGCTCGGCCCCCTCCTCCAGGATCGAAAACTCCACCGGTATCAACGATTGCGTGGTGATCAGCGCCTTGGCCTGCGGTTCCAGTGCCGAAGCGCTGAGTACGCGGTCCAGCCAGGCTTTCACGGCGGCCTCGCTGGTAAGGTTGTTCGGTGCACCGACGTTGATATAGGCATATTCCCTTTGCATGGCACTTGCTCCTTTGCCGGCTAAAGGAGCTGCACTATCAACGGGTTCCCGTGCATTGGCTGTCAGGAGGCGGGCCGTTGCCGCCGGGAAATGTCAGCGCGGGGCCGGCGGATTCCCCTTGCCATTTTTTCGCTATATACCTATACATACACCGCTTGACCGCCCCCCTGGTCCGGCAGCGCTCAATATTGGCTTTTTTCCTTCTCTTACGGAGCTATCCATGACCTTCAGCCTCCCACGCTTGATTCGCCCCGGCCTGGCGGCCGTCATTGCGCTTGTCACCGCCGCTGCGGTCCACGCCGATGAAGTCCAGGTGGCCGTCGCCGCCAACTTCACCGCACCGATCCAGGCGATTGCCGCCGATTTCGAGAAGGACACCGGTCACAAGCTGATCGCCGCCTACGGTGCCACCGGGCAGTTCTATACCCAGATCAAGAACGGCGCGCCGTTCGAAGTGTTCCTCAGCGCCGACGACACCACCCCGCAAAAACTCGAAACCGAAGGCGATACCGTCAAGGGTTCGCGCTTTACCTACGCGGTCGGCACCCTGGCGCTGTGGTCGGCGAAGGAAGGTTATGTCGATGCCAAGGGCGATGTGCTCAAGCAGAACGCGTTCAAGCACCTGTCCATCGCCAACCCGAAAGCCGCGCCCTACGGGCTGGCCGCCACCCAAGTGCTGGCCAAGGAAGGCTTGACCGAGAAGCTCAAGGACAAGCTCGTCGAGGGCCAGAACATCACCCAGGCCTATCAGTTTGTCTCCACCGGCAATGCCGAGTTGGGGTTTGTGGCCTTGTCGCAGATCTACAAAGACGGCAAAGTCACCAGCGGTTCGGCGTGGATCGTCCCGGCGTCCATGCATGACCCGATCAAACAGGATGCGGTGATCCTCAACAAGGGCAAAGACAGCGCCGCAGCCAAGGCGCTGGTCGAGTACCTGAAAGGGCCGAAAGCCGCTGCCGTTATCAAGTCCTACGGTTACGAGCTCTAAATGCCGCTATCGAGTGCCGATTTTTCCGCAATCTGGTTGACCATCAAACTGGCGTCACTGACCACGGTGATCCTGCTGGTCATCGGCACTCCGATTGCCCTGTGGCTGTCGCGCACGCGCTCCTGGTGGCGCGGGCCTATCGGCGCGGTGGTCGCCCTGCCGCTGGTGCTGCCGCCCACGGTCATCGGCTTCTACCTGCTGCTGACGATGGGGCCGCACGGTTACTTCGGCCAGTTCACCCAATGGCTGGGCCTGGGCACCCTGACCTTCAGTTTCGCCGGGCTGGTGATCGGCTCGGTGATCTATTCCATGCCGTTCGTGGTGCAGCCGTTGCAAAACGCCTTCTCCGCCATCGGCACACGCCCCTTGGAAGTGGCCGCGACCTTGCGCGCCAACCCCTGGGACACGTTCTTCAGCGTGATCCTGCCCCTGGCCCGCCCGGGGTTTATCACCGCGTCGATTCTCGGCTTTGCGCATACCGTCGGCGAGTTCGGGGTGGTGCTGATGATCGGCGGCAATATCCCGGACAAGACCCGGGTCGTCTCGGTGCAGATCTACGACCACGTCGAAGCCATGGAATACGCCCAGGCGCACTGGCTGGCCGGCGCCATGGTGGTGTTCGCGTTCCTGGTGTTGCTGGCGCTCTACTCCAGCCGTAAAACCAAGATGGGCTGGAGCTGATGCCGATGATCAATGTACGCCTGCACCTCACGTATTCCGCCTTTGCCCTGAAAGTGGACCTGCAACTGCCCGGTCGCGGCGTCACCGCGCTGTATGGGCATTCCGGCTCCGGCAAGACCACCTGCCTGCGCTGCATTGCCGGGCTGGAACGTGCCGAGGACGGTTTTGTCCAGGTCAACGACGAAGTCTGGCAAGACAGCCGCAACGGGCTGTTCGTACCGCCGCATAAACGTGCGCTGGGCTATGTGTTCCAGGAAGCGAGCCTGTTCCCCCATCTGTCGGTGCGCGCCAATCTGGAATTCGGCCTCAAGCGCATCCCGCGTGCGCAACGTCGCGTCGACATGGCCCAGGCCACCGAACTGTTGGGCATCGGCCACTTGCTTGAGCGGCATCCGCAGCACTTGTCCGGCGGCGAGCGCCAGCGCATCGGTATCGCCCGCGCGCTACTGACCAGCCCGCGCCTGTTATTGATGGACGAACCGCTGGCGGCACTCGACAGCCAACGCAAAGGTGAAATCCTGCCTTACCTGGAACGCCTGCACGACGAACTGGACATTCCGGTGCTCTACGTCAGTCACGCCCAGGACGAGGTGGCGCGCCTGGCCGATCACATCGTGTTGCTGCGCGACGGCCAGGCCCTGGCCAGCGGCCCCATCGGTGAAACCCTGGCGCGGCTGGATTTGCCCTTGGCCTTGGGCGACGACGCCGGTGTGGTGATCAACGGCACGGTAAGCGCTTACGACGCGCACTATCAATTGCTGACCCTGCAACTGCCCGGCAGTGCCTTGCAGATGCGCGTCGCCCATACGCCGCTGGCCTTGGGCAAAGCCCTGCGGGTCAAAGTGCAGGCGCGGGACGTAAGCCTCAATTTGCAGGCCGAAGCCCACAGCAGCATCCTCAACCGCCTGCCGGTGACGGTCACCCAGGAGATTGCGGCGGACAACAGCGCCCATGTGCTGGTGCGCCTGGATGCCGGCGGCACGCCGTTGCTGGCACGGATCACACGCTTCTCCCGCGACCAGTTGCAACTGCACCCCGGCCAGACGCTATGGGCGCAGATCAAGGCGGTGGCGGTGCTGGCGTAGCCGCGAAATCTTGTGGCCGCAGCGTCTTGCGTTGCAGTCAATCAGACAGACCGGCCTGATCTGTTTGTAACCTGCCGTCCGCCGACCTGCCCCGCGACCTGCAAGGACATTACCTACGCAATGGGAGTGTCACACCTCGAGTTTTTTACAGGCGATCGAGTCCTCTCATACTTTGGTCTGGCATGACGCTGGCTGGAGGCTGGAAGCGGCCTGAGGTCATTGCGCCAGACATCAAAGCGCCTTACGGTAGTGGCCGCATAATCTCACCGAGGAACCCAGCCCGATGCTGCCTTCGTCCCAAAAGCCCTACGCCAACGTCGTACTCGCCCGTCAACAGCAATGGCGGGGTCGTGTCGGCATGATGCTGGTGGCCAGCCTGTCTGTGCTGGCGGGCATGACCGATGCCATTGGTTTCATGGCCAGTGGCGACTTTGTCTCATTCATGAGCGGCAACACCACGCGCCTGGCGGTGGCGATCAGCGAAGGTGACCTGGGCCTGACCGGGCGCCTGCTGTTGCTGGTCGCGACCTTCGTGGTCGGCAACGCCTTGGGTATCGTGGTCAGCCGCATGAGCGGCCGTCACGCCCTACCCCTGCTGCTGTGCATCGCGGCGCTGCTCTGCGGCGGTGCGCTGTGGCCGTTCGCCGATATGCTGCCCGCCTTGCTCGCGGCGATTGTGGCGATGGGCATGCTCAATGCCGCCGTCGAAGAGGTCAACGGCTTGCCGGTGGGGCTTACCTATGTCACCGGCGCGCTGTCACGCTTTGGTCGCGGGTTGGGACGCTGGCTGCTGGGGGAGCGTCGCAACGGGTGGCGCGTGCAGTTGGTCCCCTGGACGGGGATGTTCATCGGGGCGGTGATCGGGGCGTTGCTCGAGCACCGCATGGGCTTGGGTGCGCTGCTGGTCAGCGGGGCGCTGGCTGCGGTTTTGGGTCTGGTGTCACTGAAGATCCCCCGGCGCTGGCACTTGGGTTATATGCCGCGCTGATGACCTGGGAGGCTCGCCCGACGTGACGGCCTCGACATCCGTGTACTGGTAAAGAGCTATTACGTCGAGCGAGCGGGGGAATCATAGGATAATGCCCCGCGACTGTCCCGCAGGGCATTTCCTAAAAGCACTACGGCAACAGATTACAGACAAGTCGCAAGTGCGGCCAAACGGCGCTTGGCGACCATGGAGTCTTCGGCGGTGTAGTAATCGACAGAGGAACCGGCCCCTGCGCTGCGCACGTCGGCAAAGTAATCGCCGCCGGTGGTGTACACCGTGAAACCGCCCGCCCCGATCGGCTCCTTGAAGCCGCCGGCGTCGACACCAAACACCGCCTCGTCCTGCCAGCCGAACTGGATACATTGGGCAACCACCAGCGCAGCCTTGTCCGACGCCAAGGTCTTGTAGGGCGTGCCGGTGCGTGCCGCGTTCATTTTCGAGCCCGCGCAGCCGGCCAGTGCTGCCAGTACCAATGCGCCAATTACCAGTTTCCGCATGCCATCGCTCCTTGGAAAAAAACGCGACTCTACCATTAGCAGGCGACACTCACGGATTATTACGTCACCCTGTCGCCTACTTGCGAGTTCGCTTCTACCTGGAAAACCGATGACACCCAATGCCGAACGCTACAACCCATCCACCGACTATGCCGACAAGCTGATCAGCCGCATCGGCCAGACGCCCACGTGGATCGCCAAGCGCATTGGCGTGACGGACAAGCGCATTCGCTACATTCTCGACGGCGAGCGCACGGTGAAAGGCGAAAGTACGCCGATCCAGATGACCTACACCGAGCAGTTCGCGCTGGAGTGCCTGGCGGCCGAGGCCAAGGCGAAAAAGAAGGCGACGCCGCCCACCGAATGAATTTAGTTTCACTGTGACAGCAGAACGCGCCACCGATAATGGCCGGGCTCATTTTTAGAAGTCTCCTTCAGCCCGCCCTCCCGCGGGCTTTTTTTCGCCGGTGTGTTTAGAACCACCAGCGAAACAGGTAGAACAACGCCATGCTCAACAGCACGGTGAGCAGCACATTGCGCGTCCAGACCATCAGCGCCACCGCGCAGATCCCGGCCAGCAGGTAGGGGTTGGCCGGGCTCAGGTTGAGCCGGTGGTCGGCAAAGAAAATGATCGGCCCGCAAATCGCCGTGAGCATGCCCGGTACCGCGAACCCGAGAAACTCCCGCGCACCGCGGGTGAGCCGCACGGGCAGGCGCGGTTCGATAAACAGGTAGCGGTTAAAAAATACGATCAAGCCCATTGCAACAATCATCACAAAAATCATGCCTGCCCGACTCCCAGTCGTTTGCAGGCATACCCTGCACTCATGCCCAACACACCCGATACCACCACGGCCGACTCCCACTGCAGGAAGCTCAAGCCGACCGAGCACAACAGCGCCACCGCCACGCACACCACGGTGGGCACATCGCGCACCACGGGCGTGATCAACGCGATAAACGTCGCGACAATCGAAAATTCCAGGCCCAGGTGTTCGAGCCCTGGAATGCTCTTGCCCAGGACAATGCCAGCGAGGGTGAACAGGTTCCAGACGATATAGAACGTCAGGCCAACACCCAGCGCGTACCAGCGGTTGAAGGTTTCGCGGTCGTACTGGCTGACCAGGGCGAAGAACTCATCGGTCATCAGGAAACCCAGGCTCATGCGCCAGCGCGGTTTGAGCACGGACAATGTCGGGCGCAGATGCATGCCGTACAGCAGATGTTGTGAGGTCAGCAGCAAAGTCGTGAGCAAGATGGAGATCAGGCTGGCGCCGCTCTTGACCATGCCGATGGCCACCAGTTGCGCGGCACCGGCAAACACGATGGCGGAAAGCCCCTGGGCTTCGAGCGGGGAAAAGTGCGCTTCGATGGCCATTGAACCAGCCAGCAAGCCCCAGGGCGCGCACGCCAGGGACAACGGAATGACAGCAATCGCGCCACGGGCGAAGGCGTAGTGAGGTAAAGCAGTAGGCATGGGAACCGCTCATCGACAGACAGTCGACAAGCATGCCAGCGCAATATGCAGGTTGTCTTGAACGATCTTGCTCAGGCGAGCCTTACCGACACCAGTTCAACCGAGTCCCGCGCTTCGCGCAGTTCATAGGCGTCCTGGTTGAGACGGTGGATGGTATTGAGCAAGCGCTGGCGCAGCACTTCATCGCCGAGTTTTTCGACGGCACGCATCAGATCGAACGCCGCGGTTTCGTTATTTTCCGCGACGGAATCGAGGGTCTTGCGCAGATTGCGAGTGGCACGGGTCACGCGTGGTATTCCTTCATCAGCTATGGGCAGGCACTTTAGGACATTTGTGTTTCATTTTAATTTCAATCACTTGTGGCGTGTTTCCAGACATTTGATCCATATCAATTGAAACAGGATTTGACTGAAACATATGGAAATACGTATATTCGGATATACCTATACGAGCAGGCCTTGACCGTGTCAGTCCCTTTCTCACCTCCAACCCTATTCAAATGCCTGGCCGATGCCACTCGCGTGCGAATGACCTTGCTGATCCTGCGCGAAGGCGAACTTTGCGTGTGCGAACTGATCCATGCACTTGACGACAGCCAGCCGAAAATCTCCCGCCACCTCGCGCAACTGCGCAACAGCGGGTTGCTGCTGGATCGTCGCCAAGGGCAATGGATCTACTACCGCATCAATCCGGCACTGCCCGACTGGGTGACTCACGTGCTGGACACCACCCTGCAAGCCAACCAGCCATGGTTGCAAAACGACGCGCTGCGTCTTGATGCAATGGGCGACAGACCACAACGAGCCAGCACCTGCTGTTGAGCCACCGGAGCGTTTATTCATGCTTGTCGCAATTGCGATTTTTATCTTCACCATCATCCTGGTCATCTGGCAGCCCAAAGGCCTGGGTGTCGGCTGGAGCGCGACCATGGGCGCGATCCTCGCACTGGCCTGCGGCGTGATCAGCCTGGCGGACATCCCGGTGGTGTGGCACATCATCTGGAATGCCACCGGCACCTTTGTCGCGCTGATCGTCATCAGCCTGTTGCTGGACGAGGCCGGGTTCTTTGCCTGGGCTGCGCTGCATGTGGCCCGTTGGGGCCGTGGTCGCGGCCGGCGGTTGTTTGCCTACATGGTGCTGCTGGGCGCGTTGGTGTCGGCGCTGTTTGCCAATGACGGCGCGGCACTGATCCTCACGCCGATTGTGATGTCGATGCTGCTGGCGTTGCGCTTTTCTCCGGCGGCGACCCTGGCGTTCGTCATGGGCGCGGGGTTTATCGCCGACACGGCGAGCCTGCCGCTGGTGGTGTCGAACCTGGTGAACATTGTCTCGGCGGACTATTTCAAGATCGGCTTCAATGAATACGCAGCGGTGATGGTGCCGGTGAACCTGGTCAGCGTCGCCGCCACCCTGGCGGTGCTGTTGTGGTTTTTCCGCCGCGATATTCCGCAGACCTACGACCCGGCGGACCTGGCGGACCCGGCCAGCGCCATTCACGACCGCGCCACTTTTCGCGCCGGCTGGTGGGTGCTGGGTATCCTGCTGATCGGCTGCTTTGCCCTGGAACCGTTGGGGATTCCCATCAGCGCGATCTCTGCGGTGTGCGCGGTGTTGCTGCTGGTGATCGCCGCCAAAGGCCACAAGATCTCCACGCGCAAAGTGCTCAAGGAAGCGCCCTGGCAGATCGTGATCTTTTCCCTGGGCATGTACCTGGTGGTCTACGGGCTGCGCAACGCCGGGCTGACCACTTACCTGGCGACCTGGCTCGACACCTTCGCCACCTATGGCGTATGGGGCGCGGCGATGGGCACCGGGGTGCTGACGGCATTGTTGTCCTCGGCAATGAACAACCTGCCGACCGTGTTGATCGGTGCGCTGTCCATCGAATCCAGCCATGCCGCGGGCGTGGTCAAGGACGCGATGATCTACGCCAACGTGATCGGCAGCGACCTCGGCCCGAAAATCACCCCCATCGGCAGCCTGGCCACCCTGCTGTGGCTGCATATCCTGGCGCGCAAAGGCATCACCATCACCTGGGGTTACTACTTCAAGGTCGGCATCGTCCTGACCTTGCCGGTGTTGCTGATCACTCTCGCCGCCCTCGCCTTGCGTCTTAGCCTCTGAAGGACATACGCCAATGAAAGTCTTGTTCATGTGTACCGCCAACAGCTGCCGGAGCATTTTGTCCGAAGCGATGTTCAACCACCTGGCGCCAGAAGGGTTTGAGGCGGTCAGCTCCGGCAGCTTCCCCAAGGGCCAGGTGCTGCCCCGCAGCCTGAGCACCTTGCAGGCGGCGGGCATCCGCACACAGGGCTTGTACAGCAAGGGCAACGACGCCTTTGAAGGCAGCCCGCCGGATGTGGTGATCACGGTGTGCGACAAGGCCGCCGGTGAAGCCTGCCCAGTGTATTTCGGCCCGGCGCTGAAGGCGCACTGGGGGTTGGCAGACCCTTCGGATGTCGACGGCGACGAGGCGAGCATCCAAGCCGCATTCGACGCCACGCTGCGCACCATCGCCACACGCTGCCGGGCGTTTTTCGCGCTGCCCTTCGCCGACCTCAACCCTGGCGAACTGAAAGCCGAACTCGAGCGCATTGCGCTGTTGCAGGCGGAGTAACCATGAGTACCCTGCCCAATCTGGACGCGTCGTTAATCACCTCCGGCCCGCTCGATTCGAGTCGGCCGCCGCGCATTCTGCTGCTCTACGGCTCAACCCGCGAACGCTCGTTCAGCCGCCTGCTGGTGGAAGAGGCCGCGCGCCTCTTGCAGCACTTGGGCGCACAAACGCGCATTTTCGACCCGAGCGGCTTGCCATTACCCGATGATGCCCCGCGTGAGCATCCGAAGGTGCAGGAGCTGTTGGAACTGATGCAATGGTCGGAAGGCCAGGTCTGGTGTTCCCCTGAACGACACGGTTCGATGTCGGCGGTGTTCAAAGCGCAAATCGACTGGGTGCCGTTGTCCTTGGGCGCGGTCCGCCCGACCCAGGGCAAAACCCTGGCGGTGATGCAAGTGTGCGGCGGTTCCCAGTCCTTCAACACGGTCAACCAACTGCGCGTACTCGGGCGTTGGATGCGTATGTTCACCATCCCCAATCAATCCTCGGTGCCCAAGGCGTTCATGGAGTTCGATGATCAGGACCGCATGAAACCCTCGGCGCTCTATGATCGCGTTGTCGACGTGATGGAGGAACTGGTGAAGTTCACCGTGCTGCTGCGTGATCGTCCGGATTTGGTCGACCGCTACTCGGAGCGCAGGGAAAGCGCCGAAGAACTGTCGCAACGGGTCAATCAACGGTCGATCTGAGCCTGGCTGACGGCGTATGCTCACGTCCATCCCATGACTGAGCCGACCCCATGAGCACCCTGCAACACGCCTGGCTGGGCGACTACGAAATCAACAGCGTCCACTGCTCCGGCCTGACCTTTGCCCGCCACAGCCACGACGAATGCGTGATCGGCGTGAACCTGGTGGGCGAAGAAAACGTGTGGCTGGACCGCCGCGAATTCGTGGCTGGGCCAGGCGCCATCACCTTGTACAACCCCGGGCAGATTCAGGGCGGCGGTGCAGCGGAAGGCACGCCGTGGCAGTTTGTCAGCCTGTACGTCAGCGCCGAGCAATTGGCCGCCGACCTGGGGTTGGCGCATGTCGAATTCGATCGATCGTTGTGTTTCCAGCCGGATCTGGCGCGGCGCCTGGCGGTTGTGGCAAAAGGCGCATCGAGCGGCGACGTTCTGGTCCGCGAGCTGAACGAAGACGCCCTGGTTGTGCTGCTGGGAGAAGTGGTCGGCCTCAGCGGCGTGCGCTTGCCCGGCAACGCGGCAGCCGGCAAAAGCCTGATCGGCCGCGCCCAGGAATTGCTCGCCGCACAGTTGCATCAATCGCTGCCCCTGGACCACCTCGGCGAGGCGCTGGGGTTGTCCAAGTTCCACCTGCTGCGCACCTTTCAAAAAGAGACCGGGCTCAGCCCTCGCCAGTGGGCCATGCAATTGCGCACGCGCCGCGCCAAAGGCCTGTTGCGCAATGGGATGGCGGCCGGCGAGGTCGCCCATCAGCTCGGTTTTGCCGACCAGAGCCACCTCAACCGGCACTTCCGCGCCGCCTATGGCCTCACGCCTGGCCGCTATCAGAGTGTGGCGAAACGCTGAACAGCACAATCTGGTCCAAGACAACGCGTGCGTGCGCCAGCACACTGCCCGCCATCACTTGATGGAGCATAGGGATGCTGGCGATCTTCTTTTACGCACTGGTATTCGGTTTTGTGTTTTGCCTGTCCCCCGGCGCTGTGCTGGCGGAGACCTTGCGCCGTGGTTTGCAACACGGTTTCACCCCGGCGTTGCTGGTGCAGGTCGGTTCGCTGGTCGGCGATGCGGTGTGGGCCGTGATCGGCCTGACCGGCATCGCGCTGTTGATCCAGCATGACGCCGTGCGCGTGCCGCTGACCCTCCTCTGCGCGCTCTACCTCGCCTGGCTCGGCGTGCGCAGCCTGCTCGACGCCTGGCGTTTGCCCGCAGCCGCCAGCGCACCGGCCGGCTCCGGCACGAATGCGCTGGCGGTGGGCGCAGCCATTTCGCTGGCCAACCCGAAGAACATTGTGTACTGGGGGGCGCTGGGCAGTGCGTTGTCGGGCATCGTCGGGGCTACGCCCAGCCACACGCAGACGCTGATGTTTTTCGGCGGTTTCATGCTGGCCTCGGTGCTGTCGTGTTTTCTGACGGCCGCACTGGTCAATCTGCTGCGCAAGAACGCCTCGCCGACCTGGCAACGCATCAGTTACGCGGCATGCGGTGTAGTCTTGATCTATCTCGCCGTTCTCGCCGCGCAAGGCATATGAAGTTATATATGCCCGGTAACTTGTGAATATGTTTTATCTGAATAGACTCTGAACACTTGGCAATTTAATTAATCATGCGTTGACATTCCGCAACCGGCTGAGTAGATTGCCCCTGCCCGCAACTGGGGCCTTTTTTAAACCTCACAAAAGAAGCCAATGGACACAGTATCTAGTCGCTGTCCGAGCACCGCGTTGGCGGGCATCGGGCGCCCAACCCAGAAGATGACAGGACTTGCCTCTCCGGTCCGGTAAGCTGCGCTAGAGCTTGTGCTCCACCGTAACTGCCTCGCCGGTCGCCCGTCCGGTCCCGAGGTGTGTTATGACCTTCCAAACCTTTGTTGTAAAAGATGTACGAACGCTGGCCGCGACCCTGCGGGCCAAGCTGTGCCGAGCGCCCGCAGGCGTTTGTGTTGCCCGCCCGGCCTTTGCCGTACCCTCCCCTCGAATGCGCCCGGCCCATCCGCTGGCGCGCTGGCGTGCCTGCCCGACGACTGGCCGACTGCAGCAGCATTGGGCTCACGCCGCCCCTCAAGACCCACAGAGACGTAACGTTTCCAACCTGGCTGAAGCCCGCCTGATGCCCGCTCTTTACCTGGGCACTCGCGCCGCTTGACCGCTTGGAAACAGCAACTTCCTGATCAATACCCTGGAGTTCTTTTATGAACCTTTCCAGTAGTAGCCCGCTGCGCGCGCAGTAACTAACGCGCACTTAGCGGGCCCATTGAAAGTTATTCAACACCTTATTTGAACCGATCGCGAAGTCCGCGGCTCGGCATGCTTTCGCTCGCCTGTCATCAGGTCAGTACCGGGTATGTTTTGTCGAGAACTGGCGACAGGAGTACACACCATGAGCGCCGTAAAAAAACCGCCACAGCCCAACAAAAACCGCACCGACGCCGACGCTCGGCTATCAATGCGGGCCGCCCGCGAAGCCCATAACGGCCTGTCGGCCCCCCTGGCCAATGTGCGAGCCACTCTGGATGGCCTGACCGAGTTGGATGCCACTGCACGCCTGCAACAGCAAGGCCATAACGAAGTCGCCCATGACAAGCCGCCTCACGCATTCATCCAGTTCCTGCAGGCGCTGAACAATCCGTTTATCTATGTGCTGCTGACGCTGGGCGCGATCAGCTTCGTCACCGATTACTGGTTGCCGTTGCAGGCCGGTGAAGAAGTCGACCTGACCAAAGTCATCATCATCATGACCATGGTCCTGCTCAGCAGCCTGCTGCGGTTCTGGCAGGAGCACCGTTCGGCCAAATCCGCCGAAACGCTCAAAGCCATGGTCCGCACCACCGCCACCGTACTACGCCGCGAACAGGTCGGCGCCCAGCCAACCCTGCGCGAAGTGCCGATGCGCGAACTGGTGGCCGGCGATATCGTGCAGCTATCGGCCGGCGACATGATCCCGGCCGACATCCGCCTGATCGAATCGCGTGACCTGTTCATCAGCCAGGCGGTGCTGACCGGCGAAGCCTTGCCCGTGGAAAAATACGACACGCTGGGGGACGTGACGCAAAAGTCCGCCAGTACCCTTGCCGCCGACCAGGGCAACTTGCTCGACCTGCCGAACATCTGCTTCATGGGCACCAACGTGGTCAGCGGCCGCGCCAAAGCCGTGGTGGTGGCCACCGGACCGCGCACCTACTTCGGCTCGCTGGCCAAGGCGATTGTCGGCTCCCGGGCGCAGACCGCGTTTGATCGCGGCGTGAACAGCGTCAGCTGGCTGCTGATCCGCTTCATGCTGGTGATGGTGCCGATCGTGTTCTTCCTCAACGGCTTCTCCAAGGGTGACTGGGGCGATGCCTTCCTGTTTGCCCTGGCGGTCGCCGTCGGCCTGACCCCGGAAATGCTGCCGATGATTGTCAGCGCCAACCTGGCCAAGGGCGCCACCGCCATGGCCAAGCGCAAAGTGGTGGTCAAGCGCCTCAACGCGATCCAGAACTTCGGCTCGATGGACGTGCTGTGTACCGACAAGACCGGCACCCTGACCCAGGACAAGATCATCCTCGAGCACCACGTCAACGCCTTTGGCCAGCGTGACGACGCGGTGCTGTCGCTGGCCTGGCTCAACAGCTATCACCAAAGCGGCATGAAGAATCTGATGGACCAGGCCGTGGTGCAGTTCTCGGCACAAAACCCCAAGTTCCAGGCGCCGTTTGCCTACAGCAAGGTCGATGAATTGCCGTTCGACTTTGTACGCCGTCGCCTGTCGATTGTGGTCAAGGACGCCGCCGGCGACCATCTGCTGGTGTGCAAGGGTGCCGTGGAAGAGATGCTGAGCATTGCCACCCACGTGATCGAAGCCGGCGCCGCGGTGCCGCTGGATCAGCGGCGTCGCGAGGCGTTGCTGGCGATTGCCAATGACTACAACGAAGACGGCTTTCGCGTGTTGGTGGTGGCCACCCGCAATATCCCGAACGCGTTGGCGCGCCGGCAGTACACCACCGCCGATGAGCGCAACCTGGTGATCCAGGGGTTCCTGACCTTCCTTGATCCACCGAAGGAAACCGCAGGCCCGGCGATTGCGGCGCTGCAACAGATCGGCGTAGCGGTAAAAGTGCTGACCGGCGACAACGCCGTGGTCACCAGCAAGATCTGCCGCCAGGTCGGCCTCGACCCAGGCCAGCCGCTGCTCGGCGTGGACATCGAAGCAATGGACGATGCAACCCTGCAGCGCCGCGTGGAAGAGCGCACGGTGTTTGCCAAGCTGACACCGCTGCAGAAGTCGCGGGTGCTCAAGGCCCTGCAAGCCAACGGCCACACTGTCGGTTTCCTCGGTGACGGCATCAACGATGCGCCGGCGCTGCGCGATGCCGACGTGGGGATCTCGGTGGACAGCGGCACCGACATCGCCAAGGAATCGGCCGACATCATCCTGCTGGAAAAGAGCCTGATGGTGCTGGAAGAAGGCGTGCTCAAGGGCCGCGAAACCTTCGGCAATATCATGAAGTACCTGAACATGACCGCCAGCTCCAACTTCGGCAACGTGTTCTCGGTGCTGGTGGCCAGTGCGTTCATTCCGTTCATGCCGATGCTGGCGATCCACCTGCTGCTGCAGAACCTGATGTACGACATCTCCCAACTGGCCTTGCCGTGGGACAAGATGGACAAGGAATACCTGGCCAAGCCACGCAAGTGGGACGCGAAGAACATCGGCCGCTTCATGCTGTGGATCGGGCCAACCTCGTCGATCTTCGACATCACCACCTTTGCGCTGATGTGGTACGTGTTCGCCGCCAACAGCGTGGAGATGCAGACCCTGTTCCAGTCCGGCTGGTTCATCGAGGGCCTGCTCTCGCAAACCCTGGTGGTGCATATGCTGCGCACCCGCAAGATCCCGTTCTTCCAGAGCACCGCGGCATGGCCGGTGTTGCTGATGACCGGTGTGGTGATCGCCCTGGGGATCTATGTGCCGTTCTCGCCGCTCGGCACCCTGGTGGGCCTGCAACCGCTGCCGCTGGCGTACTTCCCATGGCTGGCAGGCACCTTGCTCAGCTACTGCTGCGTGGCTCAACTGATGAAGACGATCTACATCCGCCGCTTCAAGCAGTGGTACTGATCACTCCCGCCGTTCAGACGGTGGCGGTCGCTCGGCTGCCACCGTGCATTACAAGGATTTCAAGCATGCGCGTGTTGATCTGTGCAGGTCGTCATTACGCCGACACCCAACGTTCCCGCCACGTGCTGGACGCTTACCACCGCCTGCGCCCGGTGCAGGTATTGATCCACGGCGGCAACCAGTTCCTCGGCAGCGAGATTGAGGAGTGGGCGCGGGAAATCGGCATCGACGTGGTGCGTTATCCGCCCAATTGGCAACGCCATGGCAAGCAGGCGGAACGCCAGCGCAACCATTTCATGCTGACCGACAGCCGCCCTGATGTGGTCATCGCCCTGCCCGGTGGCGATGACACGTCAGAGCTGGTCTGTCAGGCCAAAGCCAGCGGCATTTCGGTGCTGACCGTAGAAAGCTGAATTCAAGCGAGGCACAACATGTACAAAAAACACCGCCAACCCTCGGACAGGGTTACCCGCTATCGAGGCGCTCGCCATACCCTCTTGTTGTTACCGCCAGCCAAACGGCGGGCGTTACGGCGCAACCTGATGTTTATCGGGCTCACACTCAGCGTCATCCTGCTCATCAGCCTATTCTCGAAGGCCTTCGCGGCAGGGGGCGCTTATGCAGTCGACGACGGCGCGATCAATGCGCCCGGCGAATGCAACGTCGACGCCTGGTACAGCGCTCACCGACACGACGGCGGCACGCACAATGAGACACTGTCGCCTGCCTGCACCTTCGAGGCCCTGCCCGCCGTGCAATGGGGCGCGGCATTGTCACGGGCCAACCGCGAGACGCAAGTGAGCCCGCAAGTGAAGGCGCAGGTAATGTCACGTCAGGACCTGCGCCTGGAGATAGCCGTGTCCGCCAGCGCCCACGTTGCCCCGGACCGGCGACATGCGTTTGATGGCGCGGACTTCAACGTGCCGTTGACGTGGCAACCGCTGGAGCCCCTGCGACTGAATCTGAATGCCGGCTGGACCCACGCGTATGACGACGGCGAGCAAAACCAGCGTCTCACATGGGGCGCCGGCGCCGAATATCGGGTAGCGCACTCGTTGACGCTGATTGTCGAGCGCTACGGCCAAAAAGGCGCTGAGCAGGCCTGGCAAGCGGGGCCGCGGTTCCACCTTGGGCCGTTGATCGACGTCGATGTGGTGGTTGGGCGCAGCCTGGTCGCTGAACGCGCGCAATGGTTGACCACCGGCGCCACGTTGCGTTTCTAGGCGTCACGCCTTCGCAGGGGTGGTGTCCTCTGGCGGAACCCGATGACCGCGGGGTGGGCACGCCTTATGATGGCGCCATCGCGCCGCCCAGACAGAGAGAAAGCCCGTGAACCGTATCGAACAGATCGCCTTGATGGCGACCTACAACCAGTGGATGAACCGTAAAGTCTACGACGCGGCCGCGAAGCTGACGGACGCCGAACTACGGATGGACCGCCGCGCATTTTTCGGCTCGATCCTCGGCACGCTGAACCACCTGACACTGGGCGACACCGTGTGGCTCAAACGCTTTGCCCAGCACCCCGCCAGCCATGCGGCGCTGGCACCGTTAAGCGGCATTGCCGCCCCCACCGATCTCAAGCAACTGGCCTTCGCCGACCTGCACGAACTGGCCACCCACCGCACCTGGCTGGATCGACTGATCATCGACTGGGCGCAAAGCCTGCGCGAGCCTGACCTCGACCTGCGCCTGCATTACCACAACATGCGCGGGGTCGCGGCAGACAAGCCGTTCTTCGGCCTGCTGGTGCATTTTTTCAATCATCAGACCCACCACCGGGGCCAGCTGACGACACTGCTGACCCAGGCCGGACACGATGTGGGCGATACCGACCTGCTCGCGCTGATCGACTGAACTCAGCGGGCGCTGAACTCGGCGTAAGCCTGCAACAAACGCGGAAAATCCTCCGGCCCGGGCAATTGTGCAAAATGCTCGACCGCCGGCGTCGTGGCCCAAGGCAATTTCTCGCTGGTCCAGGTTTCCATGAACGGCGGATAATCCTCGGCATTCTCCAGCATCGTCGCACGCACATTGACGAACTCATCGATGCCATGGGGCCGTGTAAACAGCCAGCTCATGCAATGGGGGCAAAAGTAATGGCGGTCCACGCCATGCATGCCGCCGATCACCGGGCAACCCTGGGTCACGGTGAACGCGCTGGCGGGAATCAGCGCACTGAGGGAGAACGCGCTGGCGGTCATCTTCTGACAACCGGTGCAATGGCAAGCCATGGTGATCACGGGGGGCTGGCTCACACTGAAGCGCACGCGGTTACAACGGCAACTGCCTTCACGTGGCAGGTTTTCGACGCTCATCACTCACTCCTTTTTATGACTGGACTTGAGGCAGAGTAACGTCGAGCCTTGCTGTTGAGAAGGGCCAGGCCCGTAAACCGAACGCTGCGACCAGCGCGGGGTCGTAATTGTAGGTGTCGGGATCAATCGTAGCCCGCCCTCCCCGCGTGCATTGTGGATCTGCAGATGCGCGTACCCCCAAGAAGGAGACGCTTACATGGTCATTCACTTCAAGGTCGCCGGGCACTTAGCCTGCGGCCATCACGGCGGCAGCCTCCCCTCCAGCACCGAGCTGAACCGCGTCAAATGCCGAACCTGCCGCAACACCGAGGCCTACAAGGAAGCGCGCCGCACCCAGCGCAACGCCGCCCGCCGAGCTTCGCGCGCAGCCAAGACCCACACCTCCAGCGACTGGCGCAGCGCCTGGGCGCAACACTTGACCGACCTGCCAGGGTTGCAGCGCCTGCCACGCGGCTTCAGTGGTCAGCCCTTCGTGTAGTCCCAAACAGCAGAAGCCCCGGTTGCGCCGGGGCTTGGTTCTGCTGAATTAATCACTCAGTCATCATTGGACCCCGGCCTGCCACGCGCCTTGCGCACCGACAGCGTGGCCGCATAGGCCAGCGCCTGCTCGCGGGAATCGAAGGACGCCAACCGGTCCTGAGCCGTACACACCCGCCACGGCCCGAAATTGACCTGCACGATGTCATACCCATTCAGATGCAGCTTCTTGAGTGTTGGAGCGCTCATAGTCACCTCGCTTTTCCTGAGATTTCCAAGCGTTGCACGGCCTACCTTACACCTGCATCCAGCGCCGTTGCGAACCACATGTCGCAACGGCTTATGCCCAAGGCCGCCACTGCTGAGTCGTCCACTCTGAAGCAGCGTGACGGCGTATTGCCGCACCTGTCATTTATGAGGCGTATTCGCCGGCCCTGGGAATCTTCGGCTTGTGCTCAAAAGCCGATGTAGATCACTGATCTATCGAGCTTTTTCATCCCGGTGTTTGTGCAAGAAAGGCAACCTCCGACCTTGCGCCCTGACGCCCGGATCTATATATTCCCAACCCTGCTGCACCGCGCTGCCGCCCGAATGGCGAAACTGGTAGACGCATGGGACTTAAAATCCCCCGCTCGTAAGGGCGTGCCGGTTCGATTCCGGCTTCGGGCACCATAGATATCAAGGGCTTGCATGATGAACTTCATGCGAGCCCTTATCTTTTTTGCTCCGCAATTTTCAGACCTGTTCCGCAACTCTCCATTCCCCGGCGTCCTGCCGACCGAACACCAACGCCTATTTTGAAACACTCCTCACATACGCCTGGCTCGCCCGCAGCGCGATCAATCCTTGAGCGCCGTCACCGGTGATGGCGAGAATTCGTTGAGCACTCGGTGACGGATGGTCCAGGCCACGGCGATCTGTCCGTCCAGACCTGCACCACGGGCCTCACGCCAAAGGGGGGCGCGCCAAGATATCCCGGTCTGTTCCGGTTGCAGTCATACTTTTCTCCCTACGAAAAAACCCGCACAACGGCGGAGATTAGAGGTGAAAAGCAGTTTGGTTTACGTGGGCACGCGGTGCAGTACCAAGATGAATATTGGCAATACAGCTATTGCGACAACGAGTTCCCGCACCGTTATTATTTGACAGCCTCTAGATGGGGCACATCGCTATCATCTGCGCCAAATTACGCATAGCAGAAGGAGCGTGTTAATTGTGTTGAGACCCGCCAAAACTACCAATCGCCACGGATGGGTTTGGGTCTACAGAAAAATCAGACACCTTGGATTCTCTCGTTTTACTGCTTTTTACAGGGTCAGCCTCTACGTTCTACGAGGAGATACCGGAACTTTCAGGTTCAAGTATGGCTGGCAAAAATTCCGCTTCCGCCGTTAATTACGGATGGCGCCGGGCTTAAAGGTTCACGTCCGACGCGTGCCCTCATGCGAACTTAAAATCCCCCGCCCGTAAGGGCGTGACGGTTCGATTCCGGCTTCGGGTACCATGAATATCAAGGGCGTGCATGATGAACTTCGTGCAGGCCCTTAATGTTTGCGCTCCGCAATTTTAGGCCTTGCTCCGCAACTCCCCTCTCCCTGCGTCCTGCCGACCAAACACAACCCCCTCATTGACGCATCGACTCGCAACTCCGCTCTCCGGTCGGCGCGCTTGAGCGCATTGATGACCTAGACGCTTGATCACGCTGGCGAAGGCGTAATGCCCCGCCTACCCACCGCTTGCTGTAGCAGAGCGGTACCGGGTTACCAGATGCAGTGGTGTTCTTGAGGCCGCAGGCCTAGGGGCTGAGCATCCAGCGCAATCTTCCACACAGCACATGAACGATGCCCGACACACCGTTATCAATATCCGTATGTCGTTCCCTCGTTGGTTTGGCGAGACTGTAGCCCGAAGTATGCTGCCGGACCAAAAAGCCGTGGCTGATCAGCGCTGATTGATTTCAATCTTCTGCGTGGGATCGGGGCTGTATTTTTGGCGCGTCAACTGCGGATCACCCTTGGCCAGACAGAAGAAGTAAATCTCGGCCTCACCGCAACCGCCGTGTAATGCACATTCACTGGCCTGCATGTGATCAAGCAGGATTTCTCGGCCTTGGGACTCGCAGAATGTGTTCGCCTCTTTGAGCGCCTGCCCCTTCGCGGACGCAGGTCCGCCAAAAGGTACCCGGGTTGAAATCGTGTACGTATCAGGCCCGACCTTCATCGGCCCACTGTCCGCACAGCCCGCGAGAATTAGCGCAGACAAAACCGTCAGCCAAGCTTTCATTGTGGTCCTCCCCAGGAAAGTGTCGACTGTACCCCGCGCCTGGCCAGGCATCCAGCGTGGACGGAATGCCAGTAACCGACAATGCTCTCAGCGTAGTAGCGTTGTGCCTATCTGAAATGCCAAGGAACGGTAATGCCACATCGCCTCGCGAAGTTGAAAGCTGCACTCAATCAGACACCAAACGACTCTTACGAGCAGTTTCAGCTTCTGAGAGATGGTCTCCTAGCGTCCCTGGTGGATTGGCCTGTACAGAAATGGGATGTAGCTGATGAGCATTTACCAACAGACCAATGCGCCTCTCAAAACTCAAGAGACTGGCTCAACGCATTGACAATTGTACTGGGCCAAGAGCTCCCTGCGAACAAGTTAGAAGCGACTCCTGAGCGGCTGAAAAGTATCTTGATGTTGACGCCGATGATTTCAATTTAAAACAAGAAGTCGCCGAGCAGAATGCTCTCAACCCTCACGCGCAAGGCTACGAACGAGATGCTTGCCAGCACCGTCGGGCCCGGCACGCGAAATAGCCACTCCAAGCTCCCAACCCGCCGGCCACCAACATCTGCAGCGGCCATTGATCGAGCGGTTGGAACTGCAGCGCACGGGCCACGCCTAACAGATAGCGCGTGATGAAAATCCCCAGGATTACCAACAGCGGCACCCAGCTCCCACGCACTATCAGTCGAGCCGAACTGTCATCCCACTTCACGAAACCGCCATCCATTATCCGCGAAGCGATCATGCAGACGGCGACAAGCCCCACGAGCCAACACCCAATTGCGGCGATCCAATACCGGGTGTACTGAAAAACTCCCAACAGGGACAACATGAGCATGCCAATGGGCAACAGCAAGGCGAGGCTGAATCGCACCCGTCGTGTGCGTGTTTGCATCAGCCCCAACGCGCAGAGCACAAAAAACAAACCGAAGACCCATCGCGGCGTGTAGCTGAGGATTTCCATCACAGTCAGTTGCGCAACCTTGGCATTGGCAGTCGCGGGCGTTGTCGGTTGTCCGGATAGCGGGATTTCGTCATCAGGCGCAATGAACGCAACGAGCGTGGACAACAAGCGCTCATGCACCGCTTGGCGATCCACACCAGCCTTGTCCACACAGAGCGGAACGTCATTGACCTTGGCGTCATGATGGCAAATGGAGAGAAAAACAAAGTGCCCCTCTCCGCCTTCCAACAACAATGTTTTTACGTAAGGAATCGCGGCCGCATAACGGGCACCCTGACTGTTCCAAGGCAAAAAATCATCGTGGAGAGCCCCCACCACCAGCGCTGGAACTCGCGAGCCCGCCATGGATTGCTCAAGTAATGCTGGCCCTAGGGCAGGGTCCAGCAGAACGATTTTCCTGACCCTGGAGTCGCGATAGTTACCGTTGAACAATGAGATAAATGAACTTGGCGCGCGCTTGATGTCGTGGGCGTAAGAACACGAACGGTCGCCCTCTGCTTGCCCGGTACCGCAATACTGCGCGAACGCCTGAAGGTCAAAGCGTGCTCCCACCAGCAATGCAGCCGTCTGGCCACCGGCGGAGTGGCCAATGACGATGGCATCGTCCCAGGAGACTTGTTTTTGAAAGGGGCTCAGCTTTTTCAGCGCATCCAATACGCGCGACACATCCAGGGCCCGCTCCCACACCATACCGGTCGCTCGGAAGGTCTGTGTCTGCTCCCCGTAGACCCGGGACTCACCGAAATGATTGAGACCTATGACGATATATCCCTTGGCTGCCAAGCCGTCACCGATCCAGGCGTAATCGTCTGACGCCCCCATACTGCCATGTGAAACGACGATGACCTTGTGAGTAACCGCTGACTCATCAAGGCACAGCCCCGACGTTTCTGGGGAACATACGCCTTCGGGATACCAGATAGCCACGCGTATTGGCCGCGCTGCATCTGGTGCGCCGAGATCCATCACGACGTCTCGAACCTGACCGTTGCATACCATCGACAACAGTGACAGTACAGAAACAGCCAGCAGATATATCCACCGCGTCAGCATATCCATCCTTGATATCAAAAACGCTGTCAGCTCTAACCGGTAAAGCAAGCGCAGGCTTAGTACTCGATTGAGGTGCGTGACATATTTTGCCCATCGTCTCGTTACGAAATGACGATGCAAATCTTACCGTCACCAATCACCGGAGGATGACCGAGGCGCTTTGCTCCCCGCAACTCCCCCTCTCCCCCGGCTTCCTGCCGAATCTACTACCATGCTGCTTACTCTACGCAGGCACACCGAGGCAAAACTCAGACCCGCGATCCTCCTCCCCCTAAAAAATCGCCGCTAACCAGTTCGTCCTGGGACTTTGTAGCGCAAGGTTCTGAACTTACCGCCCAATACATCTATTACAAACAAACACCCCACGACAATCACATTATTCTTCTGTGCATTTTTCTTGCGCCTGACCGCTTCGGCTCGAGAGATAAAACCCACCCCGCCGCACCGGCCCACCTGTTCTTTAGTGAAGTTGAGAGTCATCCCTATTTGACTTACAAACCCTGCAGCAAGGTGGAAAACTTAGTTACGCGAAGTATTAGCATTTACATCATTACAATCAGACCTAAATACCGATAAATAGGCACTTTTATAACTCATCGCACCTTGCTTTAATTAAGGCAGACGCCTTACCCTCCAACCCCGATAAAAAGCGCAACCAGTACTAAGTAGTGGCGCGTCTTGCCGCGCGAGACGAGTATCAATTTCAATTAGAGAAATACACATGAATCATCAACAGATCTCTGAACAATCTGAAGACGAGGAATATAGTCAAGTCGCCCGCGCGGCGGCAGCCTCGCGATGCACTTGGATGAGCGTCATCGTCAATATCGCGCTGTCGTGCACACAGATTGTCGTAGGCGTGATGTCAAAATCCCAGGGGCTTGTAGCCGATGGTATTCACTCGCTATCAGACTTGATCGCCGATTTCGTAGTGCTGTTCGCCAGCCACAAAAGCAAGGAGGACGCCGACGAAGGTCACCCCTATGGGCATCTGCGTTTCGAGACCGCCGCATCCATGGTATTGGGCATACTGTTGTTGATCGTGGGCGTGGGCATGATCGGTTCTGCAGTGTTCAAGCTTGAAACCCCTGAATCGATTCCAACGGTACACATTGCGGCCTTATGGGTTGCTATCGCAGCGCTGGTGGCCAAGGAGCTGTTGTTTCGCTTTATGCTGCGGGTGGCCAAAAAAGTTAAGTCTAGTCTGTTGGTTGCCAATGCCTGGCACGCAAGGTCCGACGCCGCCTCCTCCTTGGTTGTCGGCATAGGTATTGTGGGCAATCTGGCGGGCTACCCGATTCTTGACCCGATTGCTGCGCTGGTTGTTGGAGGCATGATCGCCAAGATGGGTTGGAGTTTCACTTGGGATTCATTGCACGACCTGATGGACCGATCGGCTGATGAGCAGGAAGTCGAAACTATCCGCAATACGCTTAAAAATACCCCCGGCATTAAAGGTGTACATGATCTACGCACTCGAAAAATGGGGGACATGATCATTGTCGACGCTCATATCGAAGTGGATGCCTCAATTACCGTTGAGGAAGGTCATGCCATTGCAGTTTGCGCAAGGGAAAATGTGATGCAGATTCATCGTGTTTTGAATCTTATGACGCATGTAGATCCCTGGCACCGCCCCGACCTTGATCATTAACCTGGCGCGACGCCGGCAACATGATCCGCCGACAGGGATAGTGCAAAAGCAACTCGCCAAGCATCACAGACATATCACGAAATTTTCACATAACACTTGAATACCCAAGTACCGAAACAAACTTAAGTCTGCGAAATACTCTCAATTATTTTTATTCATGAGTGCTTTAACCAGAACGCTTAAATATTGAAATAGCATGCCAATAGTATTAATTCAAACCACCGTCACTTAATGCTGAGACGCTCGGTTTTGAGATTCGTACTACCCCCAACCCCATGCTTTCTCACGGCACTAAACAAGCGCAAGTTCGCGTCATCGACAGGAGCAGAACCGAGTGTATTGGCTGGGGTGGCTACCAGGCGCCGGAGTGAATTATTACTTTTTCAACAACAATGCTTTCCAGTCTTTGGGATTTATCAAAATCGCCATAGGCATAAACTAGACCCAGCTTCCAAACAAAGCGACGAAGCGCGAATCCATAGGGTCCAAGCAAACCACCCACCCGCGCCTCGTAGAGCCTTCGGCCATAGCCAATCCGACTGAAGACGTAAATCGTTTGCATCGTTGGGACACTGAAAAAATGAAACTGTTTAAAATGTTGATTGCTGCTTCTTTTGTAATGCTGGGTAGCCAGATGGCGTTTGCCGATGAGCCTGCCGTTGAGCAATACAGCTACAGCTCGCACCTCGACATCGCCAAAGTGGTTCACATGGACTCCATCCCTGACAATGTCTGTGCCGTAGTCCCTGTCCAGATGACCTACCTGGACCACCAAGGTCACGAACATGTCATGCAATACAGTGTCATGGCTAACGGTTGCTCCAACGGCTAACAGAGTCCCGACAAAGCCTGCCTGATGGCAGGCTTGTTAAAACGCCCCACTGGAGCAAGCTGGGGGAAGTTCCCAGCACTATTTCCCGCCCTCTGCATCGGTGATGCAGACTAACCCCGCCCAGTGCGGGGTTTTTTATGCGCCGACAAAACCAAGCCAAGCCCAAGGAGCGCCAACTGCTGAAGCGGCGCTGCTCGATGAAAAGGCCTGGAACACGTCCAGGCCTTTTTCGAGTCGAACAACACTCGATTGCGTGCTGTCAGCCAGATTGATCGGGTGTCACGTCATCCCGAGGTTGAGCCTGCTCTAAGTTACGGTCTCCGGTATCCTCCAACGCCATCCGCCTATTCGATACGACGGTATCCAAGTTGTTGACATGGATCGCCTTGTTCCACCTGACTGAACTTACATCGTATTTAGCGGCAAGTGTTTTGACCTGCGCCAAACAAACTAACGGCGAAGTCTCTTCACGGCTGCCGCCTTCGGCAATAATTGCGAATTTCCACGCATCAAGATCCATCATGTGTTGGACTCTGACGCGTCGGACCTTCTTGTGGTCGCTCTTTATATAATGTATCTCGTAATCTGCCTGCATAAGTACCTGGCATTGTCTTTGATTATCACTCTTGCGTTGAATGTGCCGCGACGGAGCCCCTCAGCTTTTGAAGTGACAATCAAGCCAGTGGTCCAGCTCAGAAGCGGAATGGCGTTCGCGCGCGGGCACGTGGGCCAGGCTTTCCGCGACTCGGAGTCTATTTTCCGGGCTCGTGTCATAGCCTCTGGTTATTAAGAAGATCTCAATATACTCGGATGGACTAATGACTTTATTGTCGCCCACGAGAACCGCTTTTACATTGGCTTTTTCGTGAAACTGGTTTTTATACGTATATTCCAATTGGCTCACCTTTTTAAGAGGGAATTTATTTCCCTACTTCAAATATGATCCTGTTTTTTCGGATTAACTCCAAAGTCAGCTATTTTATTTTTTAATGGTGAGTGATTTAACAGTCAAAAATGTAACGTTCTTTATATGGCTCTTCAGCGCACAAAAACAGGAGTCCCGCGTGGCGCTGTGGTCGATAGCCGGGAAGTTCGATATACCCAATCAACAACGACCTATTGAGGCACTCTCCAGTATCCGGCACACTCCCGCGACTCTTGGAAAAAGGAATTCACCGATGCCATTCTCATTGGAAGAAAGAACAGCGTTGCTCGCACTCAAGGGGGTAGGCCCCACGGTGATTACCCGGCTTGAACAGATGGGCATTGAATCGCTGGACACACTCAGCCAATCCAACGTGGGGGACATCCTCGCCCAAGCCTCTGCGGCATTGGGCTCGACGTGCTGGAAGAACAGCCCACAAGCGCGCGCTGCCATCACTGCGGCCGTGGCGCTTGCGAGACGCAACCCGCAGCGGTAAACGCGTTCAATCGCCTCCCGCAGGGGTTGCTTGCTGACTACCTGCGCGGTCTAGCGTGGCTTCATCGCAGACAGCACGATTGATTCAACGAGACGCCGAGCAGCGAGGAACTTGTGTTCGCTTGGCGTATTCCACTCGTTGTAGAGCACCGGGCCTTTGTCACTCACCCAGACATCGCCATCTTTCAGAATGCGGAACGCCCAGATTTCTGGCCACGCCTCTCTCCCCTGCTCGTCCAGCGTGTGCTTGCGAAGCACCACGCGACCAAAGGTGCCGCTGCCCTCATTGGCATAGAGCAGATTCGCTCTGATCAGGCCGAAATGGCCTTCAAGCTGGAAGTAACCCTCTGGCGGAACGGTAAAGCTCACGCCAAAACGGCTGTGCGTAGATGTGAAGAGTTCAGAAAGACGCGTTCGCAGGCCTTCAGTGTACTTGGCGACTTGCTCGATATCCTGGACGACAGGTCCGATACCGTTCAGCGACTCTTCAGCATATGCATCAAACAACATGGTCGGGTTTCCTTTATGGCTGGATGAGCGTCGTGTCGGGTTGCCCTCAACCCGGGTGCCAACCTGCACCCAACCAGTTTGGCGGCTCGGTGCCGGTCATCACTTGATCTGCGCTAAAGCATCGGCGAACTGCTGACCACCCGCAACGCCAACCCTTCATACGCGTCCAGGGTAATGGTGAACGCCCCTTCGGCCGTCAGATCGCCCTCGACCCGTTCATTGATGATGTCCACCACCGGCCCCGGCGCGATATTGGGCAGGTGCAGGGTTTCGGTGATCGGCGTGCTACCGAAGTTCAACGCGGTGATTTGTGTGCCTTTACCGGCCGGCAGTTCGTGGACCATGACCAACAAGCCAGGATGTTCGACGTCCGGCACCAGGATCTGGCGACTGGCCGCGATGTCATAGGCACGGCGCACGGCGAGGATTTTCTGCAACTGGGAGGCGAACGAGTCCGGATCCTGCAATTGGCGGTTGAGGCTGCCGTACAGGGTTTTCGAACGCGGCATCTGCCCCGCCGAAAGCTCGGCCTGCGGGTTCAGGTCCACCAGGTCGTAGGCGCCGCGGTGTATCCAGCGGGTATCGCCATCAGTCATCAGGTGCGCGACGTCATCCGCCGCCAACGGCAATGCCCCGACCAGGTCCCAGCCGGACAAGGCGAACACGCCGGGCTGCATGGCGTTGTACATCACCAGGAGCAAATGGATCTGGCGAATCTGCTCGACATCGGCCGGCGTGATCGCCGCAAGGTCACGAATGCCGAGGGCCGCCGTGATGATGCTGGCGGTGGTGCAGGACACGCCATTGGTGACGAACTTGAGGTTGTACGGCGCATGTTCGCCGGCCAGGCGCTCGTACATCTGCTCGCGGATATGCTCGCGCAGGATGTTGCCGGGAAATGTCTGACCCTGGTAGAGGAAACTGTCATGGGCATGCAGGGTCCAGAAATGCACGAGTTCCAGGGTCAGTTCGTCATGGTTTTGCAAGGCATGGATCAGCGAGCCGGGGTCGATGCCGAGGTTGTGCATCTGGCGCAGCATCAGGCGCAGGAACTCGGTGTCGCCCATCAGCAACGCATGCTGATAGGCCGGACGCGTGATGAAGTCGTAGGAGAGATCAGCACCGCCGTGGGACATCGACGCGATGTCGTCCAGCGTCAGGTTCAGTTCCTGGAAGCTGAAACCGCCAGCCTTGCGAATCGCGCCGCCAAGCAATTGATTACCGGTGATCGACAGCGGATGGCTTTCCGACCAGGCCGTGCCGTCGAGCTTGCGCTCCACACCGAGGAAACCGTTGGCATCCAGGCGCAGGATCTTGGCGCCCATCACATCGATCGCGTGCAGCGCATCGCCAATGATCATCTGCTGCGCGGCGAAGGATGGATCGAGCCAGTTAAGCGACGGCTGGCCCTCCTTGAAGTAATGCAGGTAGACCCAGCGCCGCGGCTTGCCATCGACGCCGATGACCACCGGCGTGGTGCTCCAGTCGGTTTCCTTCACGCCAGGCTCGAAGAAAATCACCCGCTGCAACTGGCCGACAATGTAGTGTTTATCGCGCAGCGCGTCCACCTGCAGCGGGCTGAGGTTCTGGGCATCGCGCCCGTCGGCGACCTCCGGCAGCAACGGCCAGTCTTCCTCGCGGATTTCCACCATGTGGTAGAGCCCCGGGTAGTCCTCGTAGGCCATCTCGGCCAGGCGGAAATCCGCGCCCTTGCCGGTGTGCGAGGGGATCACATCGTCGATGATCACCGCATTGTGAGCCGCCGCCATGCGTGTCAGCGCCTGCAACTGCGCCTCGGTGCCCAACTGCGGGTCGATGTCGAAGCTGATGCGGTCGAAATTGCCATCGATGGTCGGTGTGTGTTCCGTCCCGGCCAAGCCGCCGGACTTTTTCAGCGGACCGTTGTGAATACCCTGGATACCGATCTTCGACAAGGCATGCCACAGCGCCTCATCGCCCAGCGCTTCGAGCACCGTGCCGTTTTCACGGGTGACAATCGACGCCGGGTACGCGGTGAACCACACCGACGACAAGGCCGAAGCATCACGCGGCCGGGTATGTGCATACGGCTGTTGCCACAGGCGCCCTTGCCCCGAATAGAGCTTGGCGCGCTGGCGCGCCGCGTGCAGCATCGACTGTTGCACCAGCCAGTTCACATGATCGTTGTCAGCCGCCGTCATAAGCCCATTACCTGTCGTCGTGAAAAGGTTACTCGTAAGCATAGGAGCGGCGAGCGGGGCTATTCGTTGCATCGCAATGCCGGCGGTTAGCCCAACTGGCGGTACTGCCTCGGGGTAAATCCCGTCGATGCCTTGAACTGGCGGCTGAACGCACTGTGGTCGGTGTAACCGCACTGCAGCGCGACGTCGGTGATCGGCAGGTCGCTGTGCAGCAAGCGATGGGCGTGCTCCAGGCGCACTTTCTGGATCATCTGCCGCGGCGTCAGGTGGAACACGCGCTTGCAGTAGCGCTCCAGCTGCGCCACCGAGATCCCGGCGATACGCGTCAGTTCGCCCAAGGTCACACGCCGATTGAAGTGCGTGCGAATGTGCGCGTCCACGGCGGCCAGGCGTTGGTAGGCGGGGTGGGTTTCGCTGGCCGATTGCAGGTCGACGGAAATGCCGGCCAGGCCGATGATCTGCCCGACGTGGTTGTACAGCGGCCACTTGTGGGTCAGGCACCAGCCCGGTTCGCGGCTGCCATAGAGATGCAACTCGAGCTGATCCGCCAATACAAACCCCTGCTCCAGCACGCGCCGGTCCTGCTCGGTATAACCCGGCCCCAATTGCGCGGGGAACACCTCGGCGCTGGTTTTGCCGAGCAACGGTTGCAGTTGCTTGAGCCCGCAACGCTGCACCAGGGTGCGGTTGGCGAGCACATAGCGGGCGTCGAGATCCTTGATGAAAATCGCGGCATTGGGGATCACGTCGAGCATCGGCAGCAGTTGCATGACGCCGGCCAATAACTGTTCGATGCTCTGCGGGCGATTCGCCTCGCGCCCTTGGCACAGGGCTGCAAACGCACTCTGCAACATCACTCCGCCCCCCCCTCTTTGCGCTTCGACGTCCAGCAGATTGCCCCATGCACGGGATGCTGTCGAGCGTAGAAAACTGTGTTGAATTCGTCATCCAACCCGGCGCAAAACATCAATCGTCGCAGCGCTGACGCGTTCACGATATGGCCACTGCATGCCTATCCCATCGGCCAGGCTCACCCCTGAACGGAGCGTGTCATGAAACGACTGCACGTCATCGACTCTCACACCGGCGGCGAACCCACGCGCCTGGTGATGGACGGATTCCCCGCACTGGCCGGCAACAGCATCGCCGCGCAACTCGACAACCTGCGCACCCACCACGACGCATGGCGCCGCGCCTGCCTGCTGGAACCGCGGGGCAACGATGTGCTGGTGGGCGCCTTGTATTGCGCGCCGGTCACACCGGGCGCCACCTGCGGCGTGATCTTCTTCAACAACGCCGGCTACCTCGGCATGTGCGGCCACGGCACGATCGGCCTGGTTGCCTCGCTGCACTATCTGGGGCGCATCGAGCCAGGCGTACACACCGTCGACACGCCCGTCGGGCCGGTGGCGGCCACACTGCATGCAGACGGCGCCGTGACCCTGCGCAACGTGCCCGCCTACCGTTTTCGCCAACGGGTAGCGGTGGAGGTGCCCGGCCACGGCGTGGTCCATGGCGATATCGCCTGGGGCGGCAACTGGTTCTTCCTGGTGTCGGAGCACGGCCAGGCGCTGCAGATGGATAACGTCGACGCCCTGACCGACTACACCTGGGCGATGCTCAAGGCCCTCGAACGCCAAGGCATCTATGGCGAAGACGGCGCACCGATCGACCATATCGAGTTGTTCGCCGATGACGCCCACGCCGACAGCCGCAACTTTGTCATGTGCCCGGGCAAAGCCTACGACCGCTCGCCCTGCGGCACCGGCACCAGCGCCAAGCTCGCCTGCCTGGCCGCCGATGACAAACTCGCGCCGGGTGAAACCTGGGTACAAGCCAGCATCACCGGCAGCCAGTTCGAAGGCCGCTATGAATGGGACGGCGAACGCGTGCGCCCGTACATCACCGGTCGCGCCTACATGACCGCCGACAGCACCCTGCTGATCGATGCGCAGGACCCTTTCGCCTGGGGCATCTGAGCCCTGCATGGTTTGACTGAATATTCCAAGGAGTTAGCCCAATGAGCGACACCATCTTCACCGGCTGCATTCCCGCACTGATGACCCCGTGTACCGCCGCGCGCAAGCCGGATTTCGACGCCCTCGTCGCCAAGGGCCGCGAATTGATCGATATCGGCATGAGCGCCGTGGTCTATTGCGGCTCCATGGGCGATTGGCCGTTGCTCACCGAAGCTCAGCGCCAGGAGGGCGTGGCGCGCCTGGCCGCCGCCGGCGTGCCGACCATCGTCGGCACCGGCGCGGTCAACAGCCGTGAAGCGGTGTCCCACGCGGCGCATGCGGCCAAGGTCGGCGCCCAGGGGTTGATGGTGATTCCCCGCGTGCTGTCCCGTGGTGCTTCGGCCACCGCGCAAAAGGCCCACTTCGCCGCGATCCTCGACGCTGCGCCCCACCTGCCGGCGGTGATCTACAACAGCCCCTACTATGGCTTCGCCACCCGCGCCGAGCTGTTCTTCGAGCTGCGCCGCGAGCACCCGAACCTGATCGGCTTCAAAGAGTTCGGCGGCGCCGCCGACCTGCGCTACGCCGCCGAACACATCACCTCCCAGGACGATAACGTGAGTTTGATGGTCGGCGTCGATACCCAGGTGGTACACGGCTTCGTCAACTGCAACGCGACCGGCGCTATCACCGGCGTCGGCAACGCCCTACCTCGGGAAGTGCTGCAACTGGTTGCGCTGAGCAAGCAAGCCGCCAAGGGCGATGCCAAGGCACGTCGCCAGGCCCTTGAGCTGGAGGCCGCGCTGGCGGTGCTGTCGTCCTTCGACGAAGGCTGCGATCTGGTGCTGTATTACAAGCACCTGATGGTGCTCAACGGTGACCATGGCTACGCCCTGCACTTCAACGAAAGCGACCAGCTCAGCGCGGCCCAGCGTCGTTATGCCGAAAGCCAGTACGCGCTGTTCCGCCAGTGGTACGCAAACTGGTCGGCGGAACAGAATGTCGCTTGAACCCACAAGCGCCGACATCGCCGTGGTCGGCGCGGGCATCATCGGCGTCGCCTGCGCCTTGCAGTTGGCACGTCAAGGGCGCCGGGTCGTCGTCATCGACGCGCAGCCCCCCGGCATGGGCGCCTCCTATGGCAACGCCGGCCATCTGGCGAGCGAACAAGTGTTCCCCATCGCCGACCTGTCGATCCTCAAGCGCTTGCCCACGATGCTGATGGACCCCATGGGCCCGCTGCGCCTGGACTGGAAATACCTGCCCCGCGCCCTGCCCTGGTTTGCGCGTTTGCTGCTCAACCTGCGCCCGGCCAGCTACCGGCGCACGGTCGCCGGCATTCGCGCACTGAACGAAGGCAGCCTGGGCGCATGGCAGCGCCTGCTGCAAGGCATCGACCGGCTGGAGCTGCTGCGCGAAGACGGCTCGTTGCTGGTGTTCGAGCGTGCGGATTCGCGAGGGGCCATCGACGCGCTGCAGCAACGGATGGCGCAGCAAGGCGTGCCGGTGGCGTTCTGGTCGGCTGACACCATTCGCAAGGCCGCGCCGCAGTTGAGCGAGCACATCCAGGGCGGGCTGTTCTTTGCGGGCACCGGGCACTTTCTCGACCCCTATCAAGTGGTGTGCGAACTGGTGAACGCCGCCACAGCCAACGGCGTGCAATTCCTCACCCGCCAGGTGCTGGGCGGGCAAGTCGACGCCCAGGGCGTCACGCTGACCACCGATCAAGGCCCATTGGCCGCACGCCAGGTGCTGATCGCGTGCGGAGCCCACTCGGCGAAACTCACCGCCGCCTTGACCGGCAAGCACGTCCCCCTCGACACCGAACGCGGCTACCACCTGATGCTGCCCCACGAACATGAACGCCTGCCCTTCGCCGTCACCTCCCTGGAGCGCAAGTTCATCATGACGCCCATGCGCGGCGGCCTGCGCCTGGCCGGTACCGTGGAATTCGCCGGCCTGGAGCGCCCGGCGAATATGCAACGCGCCTGGCAGCTGCATCGCCTGAGCAAAGGGCTGTTCCGGCAAGACCTCAATGCGCAGGACGCCACGCCATGGATGGGCTTCCGGCCCTCCCTGCCGGACTCGCTGCCGATCATCGATCGGGTCGCCGACGGCAAGGTGTTGCTTGCGTTCGGGCATCAGCATCTGGGGTTGACGCAGGCGGCGGTGACTGCGGAGCTCATCGCGCAACTGGCTTCGACGCGGCCGCGGCTGTCGGGTTTGCCGGAGTTGGAGGGGTATCGGTTGGCGCGGTTCTGAAACGTATGATGAGAATCAGCACTCCGTGATCATGACTCGTCACACGAAAAATCCAACAACCTCCACGCTACTTGACCAACCTCTTTTCCTTCGACGGCCTGTAGCCGAAATACGAGCTATAACACTTGCTGAAATGACTCGGCGAAACAAACCCGCACGCCACCAGCACCTCCACCTGCGACAACTCAGTGTGTTGCAACAGCCGGCGCGCCTCGGTCACCCGCAGTTCCATGTAATAGCGCTGCGGCGTGGTGCCCAGTTGTTCCTTGAACAGCCGTTCGAGCTGGCGGCGGGAGCGGCCGGCGTAGACGGCGAGCTGGTCGAGCTCCAAGGGTTCTTCGAGGTTGGCGTCCATCAGTTTCACCACCTCGCGTAACGGCGCGCTGACGCAGATGTTTTCCGTCGGTTTGATGCGCCGGTAGCGGGACTCCTCAAAGGCCAGGATATCTTCGATACCTTCGACCAAGGCCTTGTCGTGCAGGCCCTTGATCCAATCCAGCGCCATGTGGAAAGCGCCGGACGGACTCGAGGCGGTCAGGCGGTCGCGGTCGATGACATACGGTTCGCTGGTGACGTGGGCCGCCTTCGACACTTCCGCCAGTGCCGGGCGATGTTCGGGGTGGATGGCGCAGCGGTAGCCCTGCAACAGGCCGGCGCGGCCGAGGAACCAGGCGCCGTTCCACAAGCCGGCCAGGCTGACGCCCTGCTCGGCGGCATTGCGCAGCAGGTGGATGACGTCGTCGCTGGCCTTGAGTTCGGTGCGAAAGCCGCCGCAGATCACCAACAACTCCAGCGTTTGCAGGGCCGCCACGTCGAGGCGTGCATCCGGGCGGATCACCAGGCCCAGGTCGCTGATGACTTCGCCGTCGCCCCAGCCGAACGTGCGCGATGCGAACAACTCGGGGCGCAACAGGTTGGCGGTGACGAAGGTGTCGAGGGTCTGGGTGAAGGCCGGCAGGGAGAAGTGTTCGAGCAGCAGGAAGCCAACGCGGGTGGCTGACGCCGGCTGGCCGGGTATTTCATTGAGGTAGCGCAGGTTCTTGCCTTTCATGCCACCGCTGAATTGACGTCTTTCCATCGAGGGTCGGCCCTCTCTTCTTGTTGAGGCTGTGGGCGCCATCTTAGGGGGAAATGCTGCGGCTGTCTCAGGTGGCGCGCCGTACCCTCAAGACATGGTTCACCTGCTGATCTTGATAAACCCAGCCCTCTCCAACCCCCCGGGCCAAAGCGTTGCGCGCGCATCTGATACGGTTTTTTCTTTACTATCTGCGCCTGTATCGAAATGTCATCGAGGCGGACAATAGGGCCACTCCCGACACCCTTGTCGAGCGCGACAGGAATGTTCCTGCCGCCCCCTTCCCTTCGGAGGCCTTATGACCAAGATGGCAATTTTCCTGTTTGGCTTTTTGGTGCTGACCATTGGCATCGGTCTGCTGGCGACCATCTCGCCCGTTTGACGTCAGCGCAGCCCCGGCACTCAACGCGAAAACAGCCTCGGGTACAGCGACAGCACCAGCAAACTGGCCATCGACACATTGGCTCAAGCCTTTCACAAAGCTTTCACAGGTGAACGCCTAGTGTTGTTTCAGCTCCTAGAGAAACACCTTTTAGCCCGCTCTCCCCATCGCGGGCTTTTCTTTGCCTGTGATTTAAGCCAGGCAAAAAAAGGCAAGCCACGCCTCATCAAGATGAATAGCGTGGCTTGCCCCAATAAGCCGTTACTTAACGCAGACCGGGACCGCCCGGACCGCCATGGCCACCGCCCTGACCGTGGCCACCACCACCACCACCACCACCACCACCACCACCACCACCACCACCCGGCGGCATGAATATCCAGCAGCCCGACAGGGACGATAACAACGCGACAATCAGTGCCGCCTTAGTTAGATTGTTCAACTTCATCACAACACTCTCTAGTCACAAGCTTTAATGCTCGATGGATAAGACCGCTCAAAATTAAGTGCGTCACGCCTATCGTGTAACTTGATGGTATTGAATGTATTGGAAAGGCTACAAATACCTGGTCGCTATAGGCTGATAGCGGTGCGACTCACTGAGGGCGAAGATCGGGAGTCTTGGGCGTTGTGATGTCCCAGACGTTAGCGTCTCGATGAAGCTGTTCCCACGCACGAACTTTTAGACGAGCCCCGTTAAAAACGCGCACATAGTTTTCATACTTTATCTTCGCCGCAGCCTGAGGCGACAATGTCGCAAACACCGGATCCAGGATGTTAGAAACACTCTTATAGTCTTGGGCGGCCATTAATTTTCCGGGGGCAACGGTCATTCCGGCACCTGGAAGAGCCTCGAACTTGTTGCGCCCGAAAATAACGGTATCAGAGCCCCAAAGAATCCGGTCCTGATATTTATCTAGAAATGCAGTCCATTCTTCAGTCGATGGCATTGCTGAGCCAGGATGAAGAATCGTTTCCTGTACGATATCCCAAGAAATATCGACCAGCCAATTATTGCAACTATCCAAGACTCGACCAACGATTGCCAAGTGGTTTTTTGTAGGTTTGACGAATCGCCCCAAACCGGTATGAGCCCAAATAGTGACCGTTTTGGGGGCCGTTGAGCACAGCGATTTCAGTTCTGCCTCATAATTCCGTTCAGGGTGGAGAGCTTTTACTTCACCGGTGTGTGTAACATCCGAATCATAGACATCGTTGTGAAGCGTCGCCACGAGCCCTATTTCGCCAGCTTCCTGGAGAAGGCTGGAGAGTGATTCTGAAGTCAGGGACATCGTCTCGTCAGCGCTGTGAACGTCCGATGGAATATCGCCTGCGGCAGTGTGGCTGATTGGCTCACCCGCGATTTTCTTGGAGACGACTTCTTTATGAATTGTAAACTCACCGATCCCAACAAATGCCCCGGGGTACGTGAGTATCGCCCGTTTCAGATGCTGAACGGCATAGCGATCCATGGGATTAAATCCCGTGATCATGAGATCTAATCGTTCTTGGTACTCCCGGGGCAGTTCAAGATATTCCTTGGCGTACATGGCATCGGCGAATGCATAGTAATAAAGATCTGACTTCGGCCCAATATAGTAGTTCGGCCCGAACGCATCCCCTCCGGAATTTGCTTGGTACCCCTCAAAACTGTCCCATCGTTGTTGCAGTGGCAGTGGCATCACGACCGAGCGCGTGATACCCGTCGACATGTAGTTGTCTACCAGATTGCGCAGCGTTGTGCCTTGGAAGGCATAGTTGGAAATATGAAAGTGAGAATCCGCGAGTGGCTCAGTAGGTTTGGTGAAATCAGCGCTGCGCTCTGGCGGTGACGAACACCCCGATGCTACTGCCATAAAAGCAACCAAAGCTGTCCGTTTCATTTGAGTTGCAACATCAATCATTTATTCACCCCGTCTAAAAAATCACAACCTTCAACCAAAATTGAAAGCTCGTTATAAGCCGTATCTGTTTTCTTGCCGGTTAACGTCCATTTACAACAGCGAATAATTCAGTCGTCTTGAGCCGAGCCCAGGGCGAGCGAGTCGACTCTCATCAACTCACAATTTTTGCGATTGCAATGCCTGCGGCGACGGTCGAGCCCACGGACACCGTTAGGGTGATGCGTCCTGCGCGGTGTGCCGTGACTTGCATTTCCATCTTCATCGCCTCCATGGATGCGAGGGTGTCGCCCACAGCCACGTTGTCGCCGTCGGCGACGTTCCAGGACTGCAGGGTGCCCGAGATCGGGGCTACAACGGCGGCGGCATCCGTCGAAATGGAAGACACATCAGCCCCCTCGCGCTCAGCAGACGGCGCAGTGGAATGTAGCCCGCGCAGCAGTTCAGCCGGCAACCCGAGCGCAATCCTTCGGCCATCGATCTCCACGGCCGTGCGTACCAGCGCGATATCGGCCAGCGGTTCAGGCCGTACAGCGGCCGCCAGCGTGTCGGCAAAATCTGTCTCGATCCAGCGCGTATGCACGCTGAAAGCATCGGCTGATGTGAAATCGGCGTGCGCCATCACCGCCCGGTGAAACGGGAGCACCGACGGCACCCCTTCGATTCGGAACTCCTTCAGCGCCCGGCGCGCGCGGGCTATAGCCTGGGCACGGGTGGCGCCAGTAATGATCAACTTGGCCATCAGCGAATCGAATGTACCTGGGACGGTAGAACCCGACTGCACGCCGGTATCGACGCGCACGCCGGGCCCCGACGGTGCCTCGAACAGATGCACCAACCCCGGCGCGGGTAGAAAGCCGCGCCCCACATCCTCGGCGTTGATGCGAAACTCGAAAGAATGACCGCGCGGCTTCGGCGTCTCGGTGACCGACAGCGGCAAGCCATCGGCGATGCGCAGTTGCTCGACGACGAGGTCGATGCCCGTTGTCTCTTCGGTCACTGGATGCTCGACCTGCAGGCGCGTGTTGACTTCCAGAAACGAGATTGTTCCGGAGGGACTCAAAAGAAACTCGACAGTCCCCGCACCGACGTAGCCTGCCTTCGCGCACACATCGCGCGCCGATTGATGGATGCGCTCACGCTGCTCATCACTGAGGAAGGGCGCGGGGGCTTCTTCCACCAGCTTCTGGTTGCGCCGCTGCAACGAGCAATCGCGCGTGCCGAGCACGACGACATGGCCGTGCGTATCGGCGATCACCTGCGCCTCGACATGACGAGGCCGATCGAGGAACTGTTCAACGAAACACTCGCCACGGCCGAAAGCAGTGACCGCTTCACGCACCGCCGACTCGTACAATTCGGCTACTTCGTCGAGCCGCCATGCGACCTTCATGCCGCGGCCGCCACCGCCAAAGGCCGCCTTGATGGCGATCGGCAGGCCGTTCTTCTCGGCAAAGGCCACGACCTCCTGCGCATCGCGCGCGGGCTCCGACGTGCCAGCCACCAACGGCGCACCGACAGCCAGGGCGATCTTGCGCGCCTGCACCTTGTCACCCAATGCCTCGATGGCTGCCGGCGAAGGGCCGATCCACTTCAGGCCCGCGCCAATCACGGCCCTGGCAAAAGTTGCGCTTTCCGAAAGGAAGCCGTATCCGGGGTGTACCGCGTCGGCGCCACAGCGGTCGGCCACGGCGAGCAGCTTTTCGATGTTCAAGTAGGTGTCGGCCGGGCGCTGGCCGTCAAGGCCGTAGGCCTCATCGGCCATGCGAGCGTGCATCGCGTCGATGTCGGCGTCGGCATACACCGCGACGGATTTCACACCATAATCGGCACAGGCGCGCACGATGCGTACAGCGATCTCGCCGCGGTTGGCGATAAGAACTTTCTTCATGGGGTTTCTCGCAGGTCGGAAGAGAGGGCCGCGGTGAACGCGCGTATGGGGTTGAAGCGCACCTGCGCACCGATGGGGATCTGCCCCGCACGGTCGAGGTGGTAAGGGGCGACAGCGCCGATCACTGGGTAGCCACCGGTCAGCGGGTGGTCGGCAAGGAAGAGCACGGGCTGGCCGCTTGGCGGCACCTGAATCGCGCCCAACACGGTGCCTTCGCTGGGCAGTTCGGCGATCTGTGCGCGCATCAACGGCGTTTCACCGGCCAGACGCAGGCCGACGCGGTTCGATTGCGGCGTCACAGTCCACAATTGGCTCGCCAACAATGCAATGGCCTGCAGTGTGAACCAGTCGGTGCGCGGCCCCATCACGACATCGAGCACCACGGTCTGCGTCGTCGTCGGGAGATCGGCACGAGGCGTTTCGGGCGCGCCGACGATGGAGCCATGCGTGACCACAGGTACCGGCAAAATGTCACCGGCTTTGATGGGCGGCGGACCGACCTGCGCGAGCGTGTCTGTCGATCGACTCCCGAGCACGGGCGCGATCGCGAAACCACCGCGCACCGCCAGGTAGCTGCGGATGCCGGCACGCGGGTCGCCAAGCGACAGACTGTCGCCATCAGAAAGTGCGATGGCTTCATGGCCTGGCACACGATATCGAACGCCGTTCGCACGCGTGAGTTCGATCGGCGCATCGGCACCGGTGAAGGCCACCACCGTGTCTGCGCGGCTCGTGATTTGGAAACCACCGTAGACGATCTCGACGCAGGCCATGTCGCTCGCATTGCCGACTAGACGATTGGCCGCGCGCAGTGCGCCCTTATCCATCGCCCCTGAGGCGGATACGCCCTGCCCGGCCAGACCCTCGCGCCCGAGATCCTGGAACAGCGCCTGCAGGCCGGTGCTACGGACAACAAGCGCCGGACCATTGTGGAGCGGAACCTCGACGGGGCCAGGCGACGGCGCTGGCAAAGCTGAAACCTGCCGCCCTGAAACATCGACGAAACGTACCTTGAAGCCCGGTTGCAGCAGCGCCGGCACGTCACGGCTTAGGTCCCACATCGGCGTGGCAGTCACGCCGATGATCTGCCACCCCCCCGGACTGGCCCGCGGATAGACGCCGCTGAAAGCGCCGGCCAACCCCACGGCGCCCGCGGGGATGCGCGTGCGTGGCGTAGTGCGACGCGGCACGTTGAGGCTTGGGTGGCCGCCGCTCAGATAGGCGAACCCAGGTGCGAAGCCAGTGAAGGCAACGGTGTAGTCGCAGCCGGTATGGCGGCGAATCACCTCTTCGCGCGAGAGATCAAGCATCTGCGCGACCTCGTCAAGGTCCTCTCCTTCGTAGGAGACCGGAATCTCCACGCGAGTGGTCGCACGCTCGATCTGCGCCGTGAGGTCGCGGCGGCTGATGCGCGTGACGAGTTCATCATGCGTCACCGTGTTAGGCCGGAAGTGAACCATGACCGTGCGCGCGGCCGGTACGAGTTCGACGATGCCATCGATGGGCTCGGCCTGTAGTGATGCAAGCAGCGCCAGCGTCTGCGACAAGTCATCCAGCTCGACCAACAGGGCGTCGAGATTAGCGGGCAGAAATCGCATCACGGTACGACTCCCATGTCGACGAAAGGAGTGACCTTGACGCCCGAACGCTCAAGCAGCGCACGCACTTGCCGCGCCATCTCCACCGCGCCGGGGCTGTCACCATGCACGCAGACCGAATCGGCCTTAAGGCACACGATGCTGCCGTCAATGGCCGTGACCGCACCCTCGGTCGCCAGGCGTAGCATGCGCTCGGCAACATCCTGTGCATCGTGCAGCACGGAGCCCTTCTCGCGACGGGAGACCAGCGAACCGTCCGGCATGTAGGCGCGATCGGCAAAGGCTTCGGCCACAGTGCTCAGCCCGCTTGCCTGCGCCCAGCCGAGTAGCGGCGAGCCGGCCAAACCGACCAGCACCAGCGACGGGTCGATTGCGCGGATGGCGGCAATCACGTCGTGTGCCTGGCGCTTATCGTGCGCGATGGTGTTGTAGAGCGCTCCGTGTGGCTTGACGTATCGTACCGACGTGCCGGCCACCGCAGCCAACCCCTTCAGCGCGCCGATCTGGTAGATCACGTCAGCCTGCAGGTCGGCGCTTGCCACGTCCATTTGGCGGCGGCCGAAACCGACGAGGTCGGGATAGGCGACGTGCGCGCCTACTGCCACGCCGCGCTCCGCCGCTTGACGTAGCGTCCGCAGGATGCCGGCGGCGTCGCCAGCGTGGAAACCGCAGGCCACGTTGGCACTGCTCACGATGCTGAGCATCGCGTGGTCGTCACCCATGCGCCAGGCGCCCAGGCTTTCACCCAAGTCACTATTGAGGTCTATCTTCATGTTGTTTTCTTTTCTTTAGCGAAACATCAGGAAATACAGGATGAAAACATTGCAAGTCAGCAAGGCCAGCGCCGTGGGCACCTGCGCGCGGATCACCGCGTTTTTGTCGGGCAGTTCGAGTAGGGCCGCCGGTACGATATTGAAGTTGGCGGCCATCGGCGTAAGCAAGGTGCCGCAATAACCCGAGAGCATGCCGATGGCTGCCATAAGGGCCGGGTTACCGTCGTACATGCCGACCAGGACTGGCACCCCGACTCCCCCTGTCATCACGGGGAAGGCGGCGAAACCGTTGCCCATGATGATGGTGAAAAGCGCCATGCCAACCACGTACACCATCACCGCGAAGAAACGTACATCCATGTTGATGTAGCTGGTGGTGATATGCGCCACGGCCTTGCCCACACCGGCGTCGGAGAATACGAGGCCCAGCATGCCGAGCATCTGCGGCAGTACCAGCGCCCAACCGAGCGCATCGGTCAGCCGACGCGATTCGCGGATGCCTTGCATCGGCGTTTCGTTCGTCATCTTGCAGACCAACGCAAGCGCGACCATACAGCCCAGCCCTAGGCTTACCATCGTGGTGTTCTTCGGGTCGAGCAGCGGTATGCCGCCAACCACGAGGTACTTCGCCGACAGCGTGCCGATCATGGTCACGACCGGGATCGCCAGGGCGGGGATGAAAAGTTTGTTGCCCAGCAGATTGGCGCTGGCCGAGTACTCCGCCGCCGAGCGGGCCACGTGACGGCCAATGCCGACACCGCCGAAGGCTGCAATCAGCGCCATCACCACAACACCGACGCCGACCCAGACCGGTGGCAACTGGTCACCGAGCAAGAAGACGAGCGAATAAAGGCCCCAGAAAAAGGCACTGGAATAGCGCTTTGAGTGCTGGCGATCCATGAGCGTCATCACCGCGGTGATGGCGAGGATGGCACCGACGAGGTAGTACAGGTGCGTGATCGTGAGCGTCATGGTCGGGACTCCTTGCCTTCGACTGTGACGGTTGCGGCCGCGGCCGCGGCGCTGCCGGCCATTTCGCGCATCAACCAAGTGTCAAGCCGGCGCAGGCGCCAAGCATGGATGGTGAATGCGCAAATAGCTGTCGGAATCCCCCAGAGCGCGACGCGGATCGGCTCGACTTCGATGCCCGCCTCACGCAAGAACGTGGTCATCAGCACGATCGCGCCGAAAGCCACGAAGATATCTTCGCCGAAGAACAGGCCGACGTTATCGGTCGCTGCGGCATACGCTCGCAGCTTGTGGCGAACCTTCTCCGGCAGTGCCCCAAAACGGGCTTCGGCAGCACCTTCTGCCATTGGCGCGAGCAGCGGTCGCACCATTTGTGGATGGCCGCCCAGGCTGGTAAGACCGATGGCTGCGGTCATCTGGCGTGCGCCAAGGTAAACAATCAGCAAGCGGCCCGCAGTCGCGGACTTGATGCTGCTGATCCATCGCTGGGCGTGCTGGCGCAAACCATAACGCTCGAGCAAGCCAATCACCGCCAGCGGTAGCAGGATGATCAACGGCAGGTTACGTGTCTTGATGAAGCCTGTGCCGATGGCGGCAAGAATCCTGTCGACCGGAAAGTGCGCCGCGAAGGCGGTGACGACGGCCGTGACAATCACGACCAACATGGGATTAAAGCGCAGGACGAAGCCCACGATGATGACGACGACCCCCAGCAAGGGCCACAAGTTGATGTCAGTGGGCACGGGCGTTTCTCCAAGTTGTTTGAGTTATTTTCTTAGATCACTCAACTATCTTCATCCGATTGAATGATCATTTCAACAGAATTGTTCAACAATCCAACACGGATAATAAAAAGCAATATGCATGCCAAAATATGGATCCGTTTCAGCCCTACAGGAAAAAGCGACACTGCGAGTAGGGCAAAACCTGCTAGAATCCAATCGCCCCTGCCACTCAGAAGTCCGCTCGATGCCCCTTCCCGCCTCCCCTTCATTCGTAGCCCAGACGCTAAACGAGCGGATCGCCGAACAGTTGCGTCAGCAAGTCACCCAAGGCGAATTCACACCTGGGCAACGGCTGTCCGAGCAGGTGCTCAGCGAAAACCTCGGCATCTCGCGAAACACTCTGCGCGAAGTGTTCCGGACGCTGGCTAAAGACGGCTTGTTACGACACGAGCCCAACCGTGGGGTATTCGTGGTGGTTCCCAGCATCGCGGCCGTCATCGACATCTACCGCGTGCGACGCCTCATCGAATGCCAGGCGCTGGCAGAGGCTTACCCGCGCCACCCGGCGAAGAAGAACATGCGCGCAGCGGCAGAACAGGCCCAACGAGCACGGGACGCGGGGGACTGGCTGGCAGTGGGCACAGCTAACATGGACTTCCATACGGCAGTCGTTGAACTTGCGGACAGTGAACGCTTGAACGCCATGTTCCGGCGCATACTTGCAGAGCTACGGCTGACTTTTGGGCTGTTGCAGGACGCCGAGTTCTTGCATGAGCCCTACGTCGATATGAACTTTCAGATTCTTGAACTCGTTGAACGCAACGAGATGGCCAAAGCTCGCGACGCAATGCTTGAATACCTCATTCATTCCGAACGCATTGTTTTGGCCGTCTATGCGAGGCGCCCTTCCCAAGAAGGGTGAGAGCTCCGACGTCCACGCAACATCTGCCCCACACAGCCGGTCGACTGGTCGATACAGTTAACCAAGCGGGGCTCCTTCAGAAATTTTTGCCGCCCTAGCGCATGAGCGAAGAACTGCCAGACATAGAGCCCCTGTGGCAGGATGACCTGGTTGCCTTCACCATCGGCTGCTCGTTTTCCTTCGAACAACCGCTCCTGGATGCCGGCACTGCCCTCAACAACAACGAATGGATGCAATGGACAAACAATGAACACAGCTCAACGGTCGATTCAGCAGTACATAAACGCCAAGGACAGTAACCGCCCGCATCTGCTGCGCCAGGCTTTTATGCCGGATGCACAACTGGAGATGGTGGTACACACGGGGTCTATCTCGTTTCCACCCCACGTTGAAGGCCTTGAGTCCATCGGCGACGTGCTGGTCAGGCGCTTCGGCCAGACATTCGAAAACGTCTATACCTTTTGTCTGGGACACCCACCGGAGCCGGATAGCAAAACGTTCCAATGCCAATGGCTGGTCGCTATGTCCGACAAAAACTCCGGCGAGGTCCGAGTCGGTTGTGGTCAATATGGATGGCAGTTCAATCCCGAGTCGGGACTTGTCGAGCAGCTCACTATCACCATCGAGCATATGAAAACCCTGCCACCTACCGATCTTCACACCATCATGGAGTGGGTATCCCGCCTGCACTATCCATGGTGCCAACCAGAAGCATTAGCGAGCAACGCTCCAGACATAGGCACCCTTGAAGAGGTGATCCAGTATGTAATCCGGTTAAAACGGTGAAGTTGCGGAACACATCTGAAGCGTTGCGGAAGGGATCGTAAATCGCAGGTATAAAAAACCCCGTAGACGGTAATCTACGGGGTTTTTAAGAGTGGAGGCCGAGGTCGGAATCGAACCGGCGTAGGCGGATTTGCAATCCACAAATAATATGTTAAAAATCAATCAGTTAAATTAAATACCTTTCCGCATTTGTGATGTATCAGAACGGCCAGAGACCTTTGTTTCCGCGACGTAGATCTTTCATTGCGGAACTGATTTTGCTCCAATTTTGGCTGACCAGCATCGTCGCCGTTGCTTCACACACGCCCTGAGCAGACCCTCCACACAACGGGCACAGCAGTCAGCCATCGGCCAGTAGCGGACATTATTCGCTCTATGGATAATCCGACGAGCTACTTATGACTTTGAGCGGAGAAACCCATGGAGCTTCATGAGCAATTGGATCAGGTCAAGGACGCCAATACCTTTCTGGCTTTTGCCCACGCCCTGGCGGAAGACAAATCGAATGGTGACTGGGAAAACGGGACGATAGAAGCCTTCCTAGACGGAGCTATTGCATGGGCCGAGGCCAGTAATTTTGGCGTCGATCAGGGGATTCAAGGCTCCAATCCTTGGCGGCAATTCGCTAATTTTTTGTACTGCGGAAAAATATACGAGTAAACAGGTGAAGTGTTTATTCGCTTTAAGCGTTGCGTCTAGGGGGTAGCCGAACGGGCTCGGCTCCACCTCACGATCGACCGATTCAGGTCGGTCACCGCCAATTTTAACTGGCTGTATTGGGTCGATTTTTGCCTGTCGGAACGGGATTAATCGGCCAAACCTGGCGGTGGTAGGTGGCCGAAAATGGCAGATCCAGGCAGGCGCCCTGTAGTGAGAACTTAATGCACGGATAGAACGGACTATTTCGACAGAAATTGTGAGGTGTCGTCCGCTACGTAGTAGAGAATGTACCCGGAATACACTAGAGAACCGGCAGCAACTTCCGCTTTGAAGCACTCTGTGAGTGCATCCTCATCAGCAAAACCGTATTCCGACAACTTGTCACCTGCGAAACTAGCAAGTCGCCACGCGTCGAAGCCACCGATCTCACCATGAGCCCCAAAGTCAAAGTCTACTGTACCTATGGGGAGACTAACCGCGCAGCCATAGCCGTGCTTGAAGTAACGAACTCCGCCTTCTAACTCTCCGCGCTGAGGAATGTCAGTGCCCACCCAATCCATATTGGTCAAGGGCCGCGGAATACCAGACCGATGCATCATGTCCACAGCGGTGCCAACACTTGCTTGGTAGTCGCTGATCAAAATGGCGAGTTGGTTATTCATAAAGTCTCACGTTATAAGTAGCACTGAGTCCAGAGACCGCAGAGAGTAGCAGTCGACGCAACTGATGGGCAGCTCTTGGCCGGTTGCTGCCTATCTCGAAGGGCAGCAAACGGCCCAGAGTGTGTAAAAACGATTTTCGGCGAGATAGGCATCTAAAAACGACCTGAAAATCGCGTCCCTATGCAAAATCTGTATCTGCTCACTTGCCGATAAATTTCAGATTTAACGTAAAAGCGCGCACTTCAATTTTGGCAAAGCGTTTTTACACAGCCTGGGCCGAATGCGGTCATTGGGAAACCCAATTACATGGATAGGGATTCGACCCCCCTCTAACGCTCCCGCAGACCGCTTTAGGCCAGAAAATTCAGTACTTTCACCTTTTCCCGTAGGCGTCTGGTGGCCTAAAACGGCCTAGTATCTGCCCTAATTTTGCCCTAAGCCGTCGCTAGCGTTCTGTTCATCAAGCCATTGGGTACCGTAAAGCTCGTATGCTCCATAGGGTCTAAGACCCAGGTCGCCAGGTGCGCTTCAGCATTAGTATCGCTTACGCTTAATTGGATACCCCCTCATGATCGCGCCAAATCTCAGCTTTCTGACTTACTCTTCAGCTTCGTCACATACCGACTAAAAAGACGAGCAGACAGTTTCAGCGTGCACAAGTTCAATTTAAAATCAACGTTTCCGATTGACGGTCATTATATTTAGTCATAATATCCGCGCCCCACACGGACCTTAAAAAACGGATTTTTGTCGTGATCTTGATCCCCGCTTACGAACCGGATGAAACCTTAGTCAAGCTAGTGGATGAACTCCAAGAGACGATGCGTAGCTCCAATAAGCACGTGCCGTTGCTCATCATCAACGACGGTTCCCGTCGTGAAGTCGCACTTCAGGTGTTTGCGGATCTAGAAACACGGGGCATCGAAGTTGTTACACATCCGGTGAACAAGGGTAAGGGTGGCGCATTGAAAACGGGCATAGCTATCGCGCGTGATCGGGGAATGCCTTTTGTTCTGACTGCGGACGCCGACGGCCAACACTTGCCGGTAGACATTTTACGTGTCATGGCGGCCGGTATCGAAACAAACGATTCGGTGATCCTCGGTCGTCGAGTATTTGACCAGTCGACGCCACTGCGATCCAAGTTCGGCAACGAACTAACTATTCGGGTATTCCACGTCGTGCATGGCAAGCGCGTGAACGACACCCAAACCGGACTGCGCTTTATTCCGGCGGAATTTTATGAGGACTTGCTGGCCATCCCCAAGGACAAATACGACTTCGAACTGGCGGCGCTGATTATCTTCGCGCGCAGGGACAGACTGCAGGAAGTAGTAATACAAACCGTCTACGAGCCGGGTAACCCGTCTTCGCATTTCCGCAAGTTGCAGGACTCGGCAAAGATCTATGCCGTACTGTTGCGCGGCGTCATGGTCTCGTTGTTCCTCGCCCTGATGGATTTCCTGACCTTCCACCTAGTCGATTCGATCACAGGTTCCACTACGCTGTCCGTGGTAGTGGCCCGTAGCGTAGGTACCTTGGGCTATTTCTATTTAGCCCGCAGCTTCATCTACAAGGTCGGCGGCAACACCGTCAGCACCTTCATAAAGTATCTACTCCTGGTGCTCCTGAACATCTCGATTCTGGTTCCGCTGATCGACTTGGCCAAGGAACAGCTCGAAATGCCTAAAGTGCTGACCTATATGCTCGGCACCCTCGGTCTGTTCTTCTTTAACTTCATCTTACAAAAGACTTTTATCTTCAAGGAAGCCGCCGCAGTGTCGACTGCATCGCCAGTCGTGGTAGCTGCTCCTCATAGCGCGGAAACGCCTCGTTAACTCCCTATCGGCCCGGGGCTGGTCAGCGGTGACTGGTCCTTGTGCTTTCGTGCGTCCTGGCTGTCGGTTTCCACACAGGGAGCTACCGCTACCCTGCCTTTGCGAGCCATACATGAATCAGATCAATCAAACGCGTCCCTCCTCGCTGGGTAACGATCTGCAACTACCCAAGCGTACTTTCCGCTGGGTTGCGGTATTACTGGTACTGTGGCTTTTAGCAGGCACGAGCTACCTCTACCGGCAAGAGCTGTCCATGCAACTCGGACTGTGGGACGACTACGACATGAGTGCGGTTAACTACTCCCGCTATGTCGATTCTCGTGACTCCCAGCAGGTTTTCCAGGACCAATTGTTCCTAGTGCGCCAGGGCCACCATAGCGGTGCTCTATTCGTCGGACCTAACAACCTTTACAGCCGTCAGTTGCTGCCCATCGACAGTAACAAGAGCTACCAGATGAGTTTCGAACTGATGGCCGTCACCGACGGTACCGACGACAAGGGCTCGGCCACCTACGCCGGTGTGGTGTTCTTCGACAAAGACAAGAACATCATCATCGACCCACAATCACATATGTTTGGCGTAGCCGCGAACGAGGTGATCACCCGTGCCACCGGGCGCCTCCATCTCAACGGCGTATTCTCGCCCATCGGGAGCGGGCCGAACCGTATTCCGCCCAATGCCCGCTACATGAAGATCGCTATCAACCTCAACTATGGTGATTCGAAGGCCGCAGTGGTGCTCTCGGGCGTCAATTTTGTACCTTATGTCGCTGCTGGAGACAACAAGTGACGCTGTTTTTCGGATTTTTAGCTGTCGCGCTGTTCATGGTGCTGATCGGCTTCATCTGGCCGGTCAGGGGCCGCATCGACGCTCTATCCCTTACCACGCTGACGGTGGCCAAGTCGCTGTGGCTGAGCTGGCTAGTGGTGTTCATATCCTACTGGCTGAATCTGGGCGACATGTCGTTACTGATCCTTCTTATGGTGGCAACAGTCACCGTACGCCGCTTTCTCAAGGGGAACGACGCCAGCGTCACATTCAGTTTCTGCGACCTACTACTGATGGTCGCGCTCATGATGCTCGGTTTGCTACTGAGCCCGCTGGGAGCACTCAAGCCGATCTTCGGTGGAGAAATCGTCCTCTCCGGTTGGGACGTTAACGCCTCCTGGAACAACTGGGCGATGCAGTTGTTCGAGAACAACTATTCCCCTTACATTGCCGCCTATCCGCTCTTCCTGCCGGGACTGTGGTCGCTGGTGTACAAGGCCCAGGCTAATCCGATGGTCTGGGTCATGACCCGTCTGCTATTGTGCGTCTTCCCTATGCTGCTGGTCGTGCAGATCGGATCGCTGACCATTGCGCGCCGGCCACTGGCGGCACTATTGGTATTTCTCTCGGTATGGGGCATATACCTGCTCAACCCATTTCTGCTGGCAGGTATCACCGACCCGATCGTGATGATGCTTTCCCTGATCGCCAGCGTGGCATTGTACCTGGCAACATGCTGCGACCACCGAGACGAACGGATCGACCATTACACACTATGCGCTGCACTGTTTGCCGGGATCTCTGCGATCACCAAGCAGCCGGGCATCCTCGGCGCGGTCGCAGTTACGCTGGGCCTGATCCTGATCGGTCTGCGCACGTCCAAAGGGCTTGGCTGGTACCTCGCTCGCCTAGTGGTGATATTTGGGCCGCCCACAACGTTCATGATAATCTTCTCCTCCGCACCATCAATGCCAACTGCGCTGGGCAACCTTAGCTTCCTCATGAGCCTTACCTCGCGGGCGTCCGACGGGGCGGGCATCTACGAGCATGGCTGGAGCTTGGTCGTGAGCATGTTCGGGCGCTTCCCGCTGCTACTCATGCTGACCCTAGCCACATTCAACCTTTTCACCCCAAAGCGCCTAGTCAGCCAGATCGGACTGATCTACCTAATGTGCTCGGGGGTGGCTTTCGTCGCATACTCAAACTGCTGCGCCTATGACGAACGTAACGGCTGGTTCCTGATGGCCCTACTTGGTATGTCAGCGATCTGCGGCGCCTCGATCCTCGAAGGCCCGCTGATGCGTGAACTGGCGCCGTTTCGGACTCTCTTAGGTTCGGCGCAGAGCGCCCTGCAGCGTGAGCACGCCTATGGCAGCGCGACGATGCAGCTCATAGGCCTGGTCCTCGCCGTTGCAATCGCCGGCCTGCTGCAAATTATAATTGGCGAATCGCGCTACCTTGAAGCGGCAAAGCAGGCCCGTCGTGAAATTGTATGGCCCACCGTCAACCACCTGGCCTACACCGATATCGACAACCTTGGCGACGGCTTAATCATTACCAATTATCAGTTCGTCGCCTTACTGCCGGACCTGGAAAAGCGCCATCGCATCTGCCCGGATATCACTTGCGTCATCGCCACCATCAAACAGAACCCGGGCAGCCGTGTCCTGATGGGACCAGATTCCTTCAACTACCCGGCACTGCGCGGGTCGCTGGCGAACACGGACTATCTGGCCAACGAGGATAAATATGGGTTCGTGATTACCCGGAGTTTAAGGATCGAGGATCTCCCTGCGGGGGTATTGGCCGAATCAAATCCTTAATGCGAGTTTCCTAGGTAGAAATGAAAGACCTGCGAGTTGCTTGTCTTTCACCTACCCAGCGTGAGATTAAAAGACAGCAATACCAGCAGCGCGGGCAATTTTAGTTGAGTGAGGCCAACGCGCCACCGCTCAAGACGGCGGAACGCGTCAGACGAAATCGACATACCGTCAGCTCGCGCATAACTCACTTTGCGGGGGTTCTAGGTAGCTCCTATCGGAACAGCCCTCCCAATTCTGCTGGCTCCCAATTCAGGATTACCAACTCTCCGCTGACCTCGGCCTTCCCCTGGCGCTGATTAACCGTGCTTTATCGAATGTCCACTATCTCGAAGTGAAAGCCTTCAAACACACGTCGGATATCGGGATGGTCATTGATGCTTACCATTACCTTTCCCTCACAGCGACGCATGAAGTGAGCCATACGCTCGTAGTTCTCGAAGGGAAAGTCCACGCCATAGCCTGTCGTCTGCCAGTAAGGCGGATCCATGTAGTGAAAGGTGTGAGCACGGTCGTAACGCACGGCGCAATCCAACCAGGGCGAGTTTTCAACGTAGGTGCCGGACACCCGCTGCCAAGCTGCAGAGAGGTTCTCCTCGATCCGCAGCAGGTTGATAGCCGGACCAGTGGTCGCGGTACCAAACGTCTGCCCCGTCACCTTGACGGCAAAGGCATGGTGCTGCAGGTAGAAGAATCGAGCGGCGCGCTGGATGTCGGTGAGGGTTTCGGGGCGGGTCATCTTCTGCCACTCGAACACCTGGCGCGAACTAAGCGCCCATTTGAACTGGCGCACGAATTCTTCCAGGTGGTTCTGCACAACGCGGTACAGAGTGAATTGGACGCAGCTTCCCTGAATGCGCCGCTTTCGATAAGCGTTGAGCGGCCACTCTCCTCGCAATTTCCAAGTAAGATGCAATCTGGTGGACCAATGCTATGCTTTCCTATTTTCGTTGGAGCAGTGCACATGTCAGCGGAGTACTCATTACCGGATTTGCTTGAAAGAATGTACGAGAATCAGCTTGCGTTGGAAGCGGCTGTGATGGAGTTGACCCTCCAAAACGAGAAGCAAGGCTTGAGTGAGATGGGTGATAATGTACGTGGCGCTCTGTTCGTAATCGATGAAAACGCAGGTCACATTAAGCAAGGCCTGGCGAAGCTACGAGCCAAATATATCTAACAATCACACCCCGATTGTGTAGGGGTATGTGGGGGATTTTGAGGGAAAGGCCCTTGGTTGCGGGCTGTGAAGTCCGTTCACAGAGGGTTGCTTAAATGCATAATTGGCATTGGATGGCATAGATTTGCGTATGGTTTGCCCAATTTTTGCCCCATACATGGTCTCAGAGTTCATCCCCCCCTCCACTCGATTATAGATTGGACCGCTCTAACGCTAACGCCCGTTTTCTCTTGATCTTGAAGACGAAAACATCTGCCGATTTAGCAATTTTCAAGCAACTGCAACGCGGGGCGGCAGCACCGTAAACCGCAATTCCCATGCGTGCCTTACCGAGGCTCCCACGACGTAGTATCCTTAAATTTAAATATCAACTACCTCAATCACTGACAATGCACAAAACCCAGTCATTTTCACCAAACAAAATTGGTCGAGACTTTATAGTCGGTGACATCCACGGGCACTTCAAGCTGTTAGAGCTTCTTTTAAAAAAATCAAGCTTTGATGGAAGCGTAGATCGAATTTTCTCTGTGGGTGACCTCATTGACAGAGGACCCGACTCCATTGACGTCATGGTCTGGCTACAGAAGCCCTGGTTTCACGCCGTGAGAGGCAACCATGAACAGATGGTTATCGACTGTGTTTCTGGTAATGGAGACATTGCCAGGCATTCACGCAACGGAGGGGCATGGTTCTACAAACTATCACCCATATTTCAACAGACCATGTCTGACGCCTTACAAAATCTTCCTCTAATAATAGAGGTTGAGTTAACGGATGGACGAAAAATTGGGATTGTGCACGCAGAGACCCCGCTGACACATAACAATGACACCTGGCAGAGTGCAAAAGACGCTATTACGGGTCAATTTGGCGAACCCCATCAACGTTTAGCGTTAGAAAAAGCACTGTACGCCAGAAGAAAAATCGAAAGTCTCGATGAAGTCTTAATTCAAGGTATCGATCAAGTTTATGTCGGCCATTCAACTGTACCTTCCGTTATGTATTTGGGAAACACGATCTACATAGACACAGGCTGCTCCTTTGACGACGGAGCGTTAACCCTCATTGAGCTAACGACTCAGACCCACACAAACATTTCCATGCAAGCGATGCAATAATAAAACCGCACACTAGGCCAGCAGTTCGCCGTGCCGAGACCAAATTATTACCGCCAGACAGGCATAGAAATAATGCCACTTCGCTTACACGAAACTCTAATGTAGGTCAGCGGGCAATAGCTCTCACATAAGCCTGGCATGCCCGCAGCGCGATCAGTCCTTGATCGCCGTCACCGGTGATGGCGAGAATTCGTTGAGCATGCGCTGGCTCAAGTTGGGCTCGCGCGGCTCCATGAACCACGCCGACGGCACCGGGGGCGGCAGGCACGTTGCAGCCACCGGCTGAATCGGCCGCGTCGAGAAGGACTGACAGCCGGACATCAGAAGTGGCAAGGCGATCGCGTAGAACAGCCTGGTTGCGTTGGGCATCGGATAATTCCCTGGTGTGTTGTTGGTCCTGGCCGGCGAGCTGCTGCTCCAGGGCCAGGCGCTTGTCGGTCTCGTCGCGCGCCTGTTTGGCTGCTGCAGCACTGACCAGGCCGAGGTCCGTCTGGAATTGGCCGGCCTGATCCGCAAGCTTTCCGTCGTAGCGCCAGTCTTGCACCCGCCAGGTACCGGCGGCGCTGACGGCCATCGCCAGCAGGATCGCGGCCAGGATCTGCCCGGGCGTCACGACATCACTCCGCCCGCCAGCCGGTACTGCTTCAGCAGATCCTCCAGGCGGTGTTCGCGCTGCCCATATCCCGCGCCGGGCAGGCTGGCCCAGATGTTCCGGCACTTCGCGATAGCCGTTTCGATCCGCCCGGCCACCACATCGGGCAAAGCCCGGCACTCGCGGATGTGCTGCAGCGCCAGAAGGTCTTGGCTGATCGGGCTGAAGTCCGGCAGCTTGAGCAGCGCCTTGTAGTGCGGCCAGTCCTTCAGCATCTGCTGGTAGCGGCCAGACGCATTGGAGGTCAGCCCCTTGCTGTTGATGACCTTCGACGCGCGCCCCTTGGCGAACGGGTGATCTGTGAAGTCGTTGAAGACCTCGGGCTTACGATCGGCCCCGGTGACGATCACGTCGTAACCTTCCATGGCAGTGGCCGGAGATGTGCTGGTGCCCTCGCCCCAGGCGAGCATGTCCAGGAATGCCAACGCGTTACGGCCGCCGGCGAGCGATTCGGAAAGTCGTGCCATTACATTTCTCCAGGCAAAAAAATACCGGCTCGAGGGCCGGCGTTCGGGAGGATCTGCAGCAACTGCTGCTGGGTCATGGGCATACAAGCTCCTAACATGAGTAGCCCGCACTTGGCGGGGGTTGTGGTGCGCGACCGCTAAGCCAAGCTGACGACTTTGACTGGCTTGGCGGCTTTCTTCGTTTTCTTGCCCTTGGCTTTGGCCTTGCCCTTTTTGCCGCCGTTGCACTCAACGGTGGTGGACCAGCCCGCTTGGGTGAATGTCTGCTCCACCGAATCCACCAAGTACTCGCCATCGAGCCCCACCTTGAAGCCCTGGGCATTGATAGAGCGCTCCGCGAATAGGTCCGTGCGCCCGGGCATTTCCAGACGCACGCCAGCCGTAGATCGGTTGAACGCAGCCAAGCGCGCCTTGGCCGCGGATTCGGCAGCGGTCTTGTTCGGGTGGATATGGCGATCTGTGTGTACTGCCGGCAGGCCGTCCGGCACGTCGTCATTCTCCAGGGAGACCACCGACAACTTGCCCGTCTTCTTGTCCTGATGCTTGGCCGCCACGGTCTTGTGCGCGTTACGGTCGCCAAGGCGGAATTGCCAGCGGCTTACGTCGCTGCGCGTGAGGGTGATCGCGCCAATTACCTTGCCGCTGGCACTCAGGCCCGCTTGGCGCTGCATAACCATCAACTTGCCGTCGCCCACCTTGGCGGTGCAGTCGTATTGCTTGGCCAGGCGCGTGACAAAGCTGAAGTCCGATTCGTGGAGCTGATCAGCCCGGGCGACCTTCGTGGCGATGGTGCAGGCCGACGTCCAGCCATTGCGTGCTGCGATGTCGGAAACGATTTTCGACAGCGGCACGTCTTCCCAGCTACCGCTGCGGATCGACTTGCCGGTACCGCGCATGTCGCTGGCCTTACCCCGAATAACGATGGTGTCCGGCGGACCGGATACCTCGATCTCGTCGACCACATAGCGCCCCAAGCGCACCAGGGAGGTTTCGGCATAGCCCAGGTAGACCTCAATCCCGGCGCCACGCTTGGGCAGCGTTACCAGGCCGTCGCGGTCATCAATGCGCAACTCAAACTCGTCCGACTCCATGCCGGGCTTGTCTGTGGTGCGCAACAGCAAAAGCCGATCGTTAATCAGCGACGTGATATCGGAACCGTTCGCGACGATTCTAAATTGGGGAGTCATAGGGCATTGGCCAATAAAAAGCCCGCACTGAGCGGGCTTTAGGGAAAGGGGGCGTTACGCATAACGGAACAAGGACGCAGCCGATAGAACTGAATCAATCCCACAGGGCTACTTGCTCATCCACAGGGCCTGGCAGATCCGGCAAGAAAATCACCACGCCAGCACGGTAAGGCTGATCCTCATCCGCCAAGCCCTGATTGGCCGCCAACACTGCCTCGACACTGCCCACCAGATGGCCATAGAAGTTATGGCAAACGGTATCGAGCAGATCCCCGTCAGATGTTCTGCATGTCGTCGCCATAGCGCACAAACTCCAAGGTAAAGGCCTGCTTGCGAGGGATACCACCCTGCATCAGCGCGCTTTGGTCTTCGTCAACGTTCGTGAGGCACCAGGTGCCCAGCACAACACCATGGCCCGTGGTCAGGGTTACCGGCTTGAGCTGGGAGCCTATCGAGCGCAGCGTGTTTAGCTGTCCCAGGCCGCCCCGATAGCCCGGAAAAATGTCGCCCTTGAGTGTGATTTTCTCGTCACCCATGCCCACGGCCTGCTGGGCCGACCGGCGCGTCAGGCGCTCTTGTGAGGCCCAGCGGTATGCCGTAGAGCGGCGCAATGAGTCAAAGGCCGCCGTATCAAGGTTGAAGTAATACGGCTGCGCCTTCGGGTCCAGCGGCTGAATGATCAGCAGATGGGGGAAAGGCTTCACAGCTTCTTTCGCCGGCGTTGCATCCGTGGCGAATGCACCAGTGGGAATGATGTTGGCCAGTGACGGGTCAATCATTCCGGCGATCTTGTTGATAGCGGTTGCCGCCCTCCCTGCCTGCTCTTTTAGCGTGCCCATGCGCTCATCAATCTGCGACAAGGCGCGGGAAGCACGATTGTAGGTTGCGATAACCTTTCCCACCTTGGCCTGGGCCGTAGAAATCCCGCGCATAACACGCTGTAGCTTCGCCCCCACCGCAGGACCAATAAACGGCAGATCCTCCAGTTCATTGGCGGCGCCGGTGATTTCGCTGATGGCACCATTTACCGGTCCCATCATGCCATCGATACTGCGCCGGCCCGCTTCACCGGCCGAAGCCAGATACTTCAGGCCGGACTGTAGCTGTGCCAGTGATTCCATATTTTCCCCTTAGACATGCGGCGCGTCGTAGAGCTTGCGGTTTTCGAGCTGCTGGGCGATTTCCCGTTGCTGCTGCTCCATCAGCGGCCGCAACTGGGCAATGATCTCGTTTGGATCCTTCACATCGCCTTGCACCGTCAGCGTGATAGGCGCGTGAATATCCACCTTGGTCTCGAACTTCGCCGGCTGCACCTTCGCAACCACGGCCGCCGCAAGTGGCCCGGCCGTCGCTTCTGCGTTGGCCTGAGGCATCATCATGGACCGCGCGACATCACCCGGATTAACAGCGCCAGGTGCTGCTGACAAAGCACCTTGACCTGGGTTGGTCAGCATTAGCGGCCCGGTGCGCGAAGGCGCAAACGACTTGGCGATATCCCCCAGCACTGGGGGAATGTCCTTGCCGGCATCCCGCATCATCAACGGCCCCGCCACTGGCATGGCCTTCGTACTTTCGTCAGAGCCAAACATCGACTTGCCGATGGTACCGCCCAGGGCGTCACCGCCCATGCTGCCCAGCCAGCCCCCAATCAAGCCGCCCAGGACGGTGCCGATTACCGGTACCGCCGAACCGATGAACGCACCGGCCGCCGCACCGGCGAGCGTGCCAGCAAGTCCGCCAGCCGCAGCGCCATATCCTTCGGCTTTTTCGTCCTGGGTTTCAGCGTTGTCGTAAGTGTCTTTGACCTTAAAACCGGCTTCTATCACGGCCAATACTGCCGGACCCTTCAGGCCTGCCCCAATGTCGCGCCCGGGGCCTCGGCCACCACGGCCGCCGCCCTTGCCCTTACCTTTTCCATCCTTGCCACCAGCGTCATCGACGCCCCCCAAATCCATGCCACCAGATCCGCCAACGGGCATGTTGGTGACAATGACTTTTTGCGGGATGTTTGGATTGCCCATCAGCGAGCCGCGCCCAATGTTGAACAGGCCCTTGGCAATCTTGAATCCGCTCATAGCGGTCTGAAACGCGATCACCGCCGCCACAGCGGCGCCGATCCCCGTCACAACCCGGGGCGACTCGTCCGAAAGCTTAGCCAGCCCCTGGGTGACATAGGCCAACCCATCCGCCACTTTGTCAGTGACCGGCCGGAATGCGTCACCAATGGCGCGCATGGCTTCATCCATGCCCTGGGCCATTTCCGACCATTTCTGCGCTGACGCCTGCCGGCGCTCCTCAAGGTTCTTATCAAGGATCCCGGTGGCACTGGCCGAGTCTTTCTTGAGCTGGGCATACAGCTCTTTGTTCTGCATGTAGGCCGTCAAAGCGCCCTTAACCTGCATGTCCGCGAACAGATCCCCGGTACGCAAAGCCTGCTCCAGGGACGCAATCATGGCTTTGGCTTTCTCCGGATCAGTCTCCTTACTGATCTTCGCCGTAGCGGCCGCCATGGCGGCGGCCTTCTTCGGATCCGTTGCCGCAATGTACTTCTGTGCCAGCTCAAAGCTGGATTCCAGGGTGGATTTACCATTCTGCAGGCCGGTATTCATCGACCCTTGGTAGTCAATCCCGGCATCCTTGTAGGCCTTGACCGTATCGCCAGAACCAATTTTCTCCATCCAGTTCTTGAGGTTGTTGGCCGCCTCATCAGCACCGCCGGCGGTCTTCATTTGCACCTGAAGCATTGAGCCAAGTTGCGTCACGGCATCCATGCCGGTAATGCCGATCTTGCCCATACCCGCCAACAACTCGGGGAACCAACGCGCCATGTCGGCCGCTTCGAAGCTACCCGCCTGCCCCTGATAGGCGATGGCCTCCAGTGCCTTTTGCATCACGGCCGGGTCGGAGATTTTGGCGTTCTGTCCCAGGGCGTTGATCATTCGGGCCGTTTCGCCGCCGTCCGAACCCTGGCCAATCGCGAACTTGGCCGCCACTGGCGCATATGACAGGGCCTTATCCAGCTCCATGCCGGCACCCACCAGGGCGTTGACCACCTCGGCCACCTGATTGCGCGCCATGCCGGTATCACGCGAAGTGCCGATGATCGTTTTCGACATCTGCGCTTCTTCGGGCTTGTTGGCAATGTTCGCCTTGATCGCAATGTCACGAATGATCGCGCCGTAATCCGCGCTCACTTTCGTGGGAATAGCCATCGCTGCCGTGGCGGCCGCCGCCTGGCCAATGCTACTTTTCATCTGCTGTTTGCCAGCATCGAGCTGCATGTGCCCCTTGGCTTTAAGCTCGGCCTTAGTAGCGGCCTGCCCCATGGCCGCGTAAGCCTTGGTCAGGTTTCGCACTTCCACGCCCTGCTTGCGCAGGCCGTCCAGATTGTTCTCCAGCTTTCGCTGTAACGCCGTGGCGCCCTTGTCGCCGGCCATGTGCGCTTTGCGCCATTCATCGCGCAGGCGCATGGTCTCGCCGATGGTTTTTTCCAGTACCCGCGCCCGGGAACCTTGTTCCTCCAGCTTCTTGATTTTGTTGCTGACGTCCTTGAACGCCGCCCCTACCGTCGAGCTGACAGCCCCGCCAATGACCAGGCCGAGAGCAAGTTTGTTTGCCATGTGCGCGCCCTATACGTCGGGAAGATCAACAGCGGCTCAATCCGTGAGCCACCACACCATCACGTTAAAGGGCATGGCCAGGATCTCGGCAGACGAGAAACCCGTCTCTTTTGCCAAGCGTTTCGCCAGCACCTTAAGCGTGCCCTCGTTACACGTCGCCTTCCTCAACCAGGCGAAAATAGCCCGCCTGAAGGCGCATGTAGTCCTTGTATTTGAGGTTCGTGAGTTCTGCCTCGGTAGCCGTGAGCAGACTGCAAAACAGGTTCAACTCCACCTTTTCATGGTCACCATTGCCGGCGATTTTGGCGGCCATAACATCCTTTACGCTGGGTGCGCGCATCATCAGTTTGTCGGTCAAAACGCCATTGAGATTGGCCTTGTGCTTGAGCGTTACGGTAACGCCGTCGTCGCTCAGGACAAGCCAGGACGGGAGCGGTGCAGTAAGAGAGTCGGTCATATCATCAATCCTTAAAGGCCCAGGGCCGAACGCTCAGCGGCCAACTGATCAACACCGTTGATCACCTGCACCATGTTGGCAAAGTCGATTTCGTACATCACACGCCCGTCGATTTCGAGCTTGTAGTACGTGACGGCCACGGCGTGCTTGATTTCGGCTTTGTCGCCTGGCTTCCAATCGCCCATATCGACTTCTTTGAGCGAGCCACGCAGGGTCACAGTTACCGACTTGACGGTGCCTTTCTGGCCCTTGAACGACCCACGGAAAACGAGGTTGCACGCGGTCTGATCCGCCAGGGCGAAGAACTTCAGCGCCTCTTTACGCACGCCGTTGGTGGTGAATGCCGCTTCCAGCTTTTCCAAGCCGGTGGGCAGGTCGACCGGGCCGCTCATACCACCGCCCCGGTATTCCTCGGTTTTGACCGAGAGCTTGGGCAGTGTCATAGACGGCACATCACCGGAAAAACTCACGCCATCAGCAAACATGACGCAGTTGGTCAACATTTCAGGAATCATTGCTCGGCCCCCTTAGGCTGCTTCAAGTACTTCGGTCAGCCACTCGTTGGTGACCTCGATCAGGAAATTCGGGTTCTCGGCCGGCGGCACGTCGGTGAAGCGGATGCGCCAGTAGATTTTGCCCTGCTCGATTTGGCTGGCCGTGTTGCGCTCGGTGTCCGCGTAGACTTCAAAGTTGATCACCGCGCCGGCGTTCTTCTGATCGCGCATGAAGGATTGGAGCCCTTCAGTCACGTCAGACACATAGGTCTTCGTGATCGAGCGGTCTACTGCCCACTTGTGCCCGGCCTGGATCGCATCCATGAGGATGTCGCAGGTACGCACACGGGTAACAAACGACCACTTGGCATCAGCGGAGCAAGTACGGTTGCCCCACAGGCGGTAACCGCCATCACGAATGATCGTGGTGATGTTCGCGTTATTGAGCAGGTTGGCCCGGCACGTCTCGTCGCCGTCCAAGTACTCCACCGGCCGGGTGGTACCGGTGATGCCAACAAACTCTTTGTTCGATGGCGACGCCCAGTAGCCGTACTCGGCATCAGTCCAGGCAAACAGGCCTGCCACCCAGGCCGAGGCCGGTGCATCCAAGGTCGCGCTTTCGACGGTGCTCCAGAACTGCACGCCCGGATCCACCAGATAGATGCGCTTGCTGCCGAAGTTCAGCGCGTAGGCCATGGCGGCCTCGTCGGTGGTGTTCGGACCATCAATGATTGCAAGCGCGCGCAGCTTGCCGGCCAGCGCATCCATAGCGGTGGCCACCGCCTGCGTGGCCGAGTGCCCCGGAGCGATCAACAGCTTGGGCTGGGCGTTGTGTCGGCTCTTGCCGTCCAGCAGCGCCTGAAGGCCGGTGCGCTGCCCATCCGCCAGAACACCACCAATAATGGCGGACGTTTGCAGCGCGGCGTCAGCGAGCTTAGGAACGCCAATGGCGACGATTACAGCCTTCGCTCGTACATAGATCGCCTGGCAAGCGCGGGTAATCGCCGAGTCCGCTCCGAACGCTGCAATGGCTTCACGCTCGGACGTGATCAGTTTCAGCTCGCCGGCCTTGGCATTACCGCCACCAAGAATGCCCGGGGTGAAGGTGTCGCACAGGCCGATGATCGAGGACGACGGGAGCGTGATGGTGCGCGCGCCGGTGTCGATCAACGAGGTAGTGATGCCGTGAAAGAAACTCATAAGGCTCAATCTCCAGAAACGAAAAAGCCCCGCATAAGCGAGGCCGTTTTTGTTGTTACGCGTAACGCAGAAAGGAAAACGCCCCGTTGTGCGGGGCGTTATTGGGTTTGATCAAGCAGCCAGCTAGGTGGCGCCGGACGGCTATCCGCATCAGGAAAAACATCTGCCGATGGCCACTCCCGTAGCGCCTGGCGGTATTTCAATAGCTCGGCGAATTGCTGAACGATCAGCGTCGTGCCGCCGCCCATGTCCTGCTCATCGCGGTGACGGGTAACCACCCACTCGTAACGAGCAAGCTCACCGGTGCGCCAAATCCGTTCACGTTCTTGCTGATCCCCGGAAGAAGGCGGGGCAGGATTAGAAGCCACCGGCTCACCTTTTTTACCGGGCCGTAAAACCTTACCTGTCGCGCTCTCCGCCAGTAACTGCGCATGATTTTCGCGACTGATTTCGACACCGCCATTGTCCGTAAGCCCGAAAGTAAAGCGCTGGTCAACTTCGACCCACTTGGCCCAAATGCTCATAGCTAGTCCTCAATAACCGATAGCAATCCAGCGAATGAACGCCGTGCCACTGAAAGATGAAGTGCTGGTAATGTCCTCGCGACGGGACTGAAAACCCGTCGCTGTTAACGTTCGAACCTGCGAGGTTACCGTCGACTGACTTAGCACCCCATCATGGCCGAAGGTACTGACGCACGCGGGAGTAACGTTAAAACCCAGCGGGAATGTAACGACTGTTTCAGCGTCAGCCACTTGTGCAAGGTGCACGCCCCACTGAATCATCACCCCCCCCAGCCACGTCGGGAACACGATTGCGTTATTGGCCCCGCCGCCACCCTTGATGAAAGCGAAGCCAAAACGCATCTTGGCGGGCGGCACAAATTTGTTATCCGCACTTCCGGTATCGACCTCTTCCTGGCTTGCGGCCTTACTAGCTACAAGGCTATCAACCTGCGTTTTTGTATACGCGTCGCCGATCCCGTAACCCGCCAGAGTGATCGCCCAATTGGCCTTGGGAGCGAGCAAACCGTCGACTTGCGTTCGGGTATACCCATTTGCCAGCGTCATATAGCTTGCCGGATTAAAGTTACCGCTGTGCCACAACGTGCGCGTGTTGCCCCACTGCCCGGAAGCTTTGGTCGAACGAGCAAGTATCGTAGGCTCGTCGCCGGCGTACCTGAACCCTAGCTGGGCGCTGTAATCGGCAGTGATATAAGGGAAGCTCAAGACAGATACGTAATTACCAAAATTTGTATCCCCTCCCGCAAACGAATGAAACCCACCATCTAAGGCGATCGTTTCAATCTCACCAACTGGCGCAGTCTTCCCGCCCAAACCGACATAACCTTTTTGCAGGCCATCTGTAATGCCATGACCCGCCAATGTCGAAGGGTTGGTGCCAGCGATAACCCGACCGCATTTGTCGACCGTCACATTGGCGTAAGAGCCAGCGCTAACGCCTGTGCGGCCAACGGCCATTTCGAAGGAAAGCGCGGTAGTGTCCAGGACAATCGGCGCATCCGTCACCAGTTGCCAAACACTGTCGCCGTTTAAGGTGCCGGTTTCGACACTGACGAAAAGGCCCGGCGTCACCTCGACGCTGGTGTCTGCGTCCTGGGTTCTCTTCCACACGCCGGCAGAAGAAACCACGTACAGGCCGTTTTCCTTGGCTGCCGCCTGATTCTTCACCAGCACGCGCGCATCCGCCGGCAACAGCACGCCGTCGATGGTCTGCACACCGCTCAAAGCGATGCTGGCCGTGGTGGCCACCAACACCGAATGCTTGAAGTCCATTTTTGCCATGGCTTCAACAATCTGAGAGTCAACGTATTCACGAGTTGCCAGGACAATCGCCGGGTCAATCTTCAGGACGACGCTCGCGGTATTCGCGACGATGAAGTTCATACGAATGATTTGGGTCTTGCCAGTCCCCTGCACAAGCAACGGCTTGAAGCTCGGCGCACAGTTGGCCACCGCCACCATGTCGCCATCGGCGTCATACAGGGCGATTTCCCGAATCCACTTACCACCCACGTCGGCCGGGATCACCTGCTCGGTGATGATGATGTTCGGGTTCGCTGGATCGGTTCGCACCTGATTGACCGAAGCCCGGCGCCACTCGTTGATCAGGCGCGTTTGGGTGCGATCGGGAATAGGGTCTGCGTTGTTGGCATCACCTACGCCCATTTGCGAGAAGGTCCAGGGCTGGCCCAGGGCAGTTGCGTTTGCCTGTTTCGCCTCACCCACTGCCGTGAGGATGGCGAAAAACTGACTGTTCTGATCAATCATGGATACACGTCCAGGGTGTCAATTTCATCAATACATATGACCAGGCCATAGGTGCCGGTCACCTCGATATCGCGGGGGGTTGGTGGGTAAACGTCGATCACTTCACCCTCGCTTACACAGGCGCCAATGCCGATGTACCCGGTGGTTTCCAGGCTGATTGCCAGACCGGTCATATGCCGGCTGACAGGCTTGGCGTCATCTATGAGCCGGGTCAGCTCTTCGTACATTTCCTCGGTAATGCCGGTGTCAAGAACGCCGACCTTTAGCGCGAACGTCCCCGGAACACCCTCGGGCACCGTCTGCCACCACTCCACGACCTCGATCAGGTAGCCCAGCGGCTCGACCACGCGGCGCAATGCGCCAATCGTGCCTTTGTGCTTGTGGATGTAATACGAAGCCTTGATAGCGGCCCGCTTGCTCGCCTCGCTCCACCGGTAATCCCAGCGGTCGACCGACCAAGCCCACGCTAGATGCAGCAGCAAATGGGCCGGACACGTATCGGCGTTGTAGAGCGTGCGTAACGGAACAATGGTTTTCTCGTAGAACGCTGCCTCCATGGCCCGCTCTAGCCGTGTGCTATTGCTGGGCAGTAGGCTTTTCATCCGCCAACCTCACGTTGTAACCAGTGCAGTACGCGGCCTGGGCTTCAGTAGGGGCCAGGTCGACCCATCCGGGCAGCTCGACGCGCGAAACGCCAGCAACATGCGCCTGGGCGTCCACGGCGGAGCGGGCCACCTCAACGCCAAGGCGCTTACGGGGGTTGATCCATTTCGACAGCCGGGTTTTGGCTTCGGCCAAGGCGGCGTCACCTTCAGGCCCGGCGCTGTTCATGTGCAGGATGGCGTCAATTCGGTACTTCAGAATTTGGGCACCCTGGACCTTTACCCGGTCACCCAATGGCCGCACGTCCTCATCATTCAAAGCAGTAGCCACCGTGGCCAACAGTTCCGGCGTGGGCGTACCATCCCCCTCGGTACTCAGCACCGTTACGGTAACGCTTGCCGGCGACGGACTTTCCGCCGAGGCGTCCAGCACAAAGCCGGACGCGTTACGCGCGTGCAAGATGTAGCTGTTACGCGGTCCCGCTGTGGTCAGCCCCTCATAGGCCAACTGGATGCGCTCACGAAACGGGTCATCATCCTCAAGGACTTCAGCCATCGGCGGAACCGCCAGCAGATCCTCGGGACGAATCACCAGGCGCTGAAGGTTGACGTTTGCGCCCAACTGATCGAGGTCGCCCTTGATGGCGTGAGCCAACAGCAGCGCCTTGCAGGCATCGTTAACCCGGGCACGGTTACCAACCTTGTTGTAAGCCCCCACCTCCAGCACTTTGGTAACAGGATCGCTTTCGAGTGCGGCGTTCCAGTTGTCGCCCATGTAGTCGCGAAACGCTGACAGTCCTTCGTCGTAGACCTCTTCAAAGTCCAGCGGCTCAAGCACCTCCGGCGCCGGCAAGGCCGACAAATCCACGATGCTCATACGCTTACCTCCAAGACAAAGCTGTCGCCCAGGTACTCGCCCGCAACGAGCATGTTTATTTTCCCATCCAGCAGCGACAGCGCCGTCACGCGCTCAAGTTTCAGGCGCGGCTCATGAAGGCCGAGGGCACGGGCCGCTTCGGCCTGAACCGCACTTTTCCAGCCAGCATTGATTGGTAAGTCAACGAACAGGCGTAGCTTGCTGCCGTACTCGGGCCGCTGCCGGCGACTGCCCAGAGGCGTACTCAATATGTCGGCAATGGACTGTCGAAAATGCTCGATGCCGGATATGGGCTGCCCGGTGTGGCGATCCATTCCGATCATCTGGCTTAGCCCTCCTGGGCGGCGTATTCGCTGTTAGCCTTCAGGAAGGCCACAGCCTCTTTGTCGGACTCCGGCACCACCACCAGGCCCTTGGCCACCGGGTAAGTACGATCGGTGTCAGGCACAACCAGCGTGCGCGACGTGTAGACCAGATCGCGGAACGTCAGCGACGCTTGCGCGGCCGGGGCCTGTTCTTCGGGTGCGGGCTTCTCGATGGTTTTGGCCATGATTTCTCCGGGCATGAAAAAGCCCGCACGCGGCGGGCTGTAGTTGAATTGGGTTAGTGCTTGTGGTGGTTGTCGCTGTTACCGGCCGCCAGGATGTCGGCGGCGCCGGTGATGCTTTGCGTTACGTGTAACGGGCCGTCTATTTCCACCGCGCCGATCAACGCTATCTGCGGCGACTTAATAGCCGCCCAGCCAGGCGCCAAATCAAACTCGGTACCGCCCACCGTGGCATTCACCGCGTTATCCGTAACGGTCACAACGGTGCTGCCCACTTTGATAGTGACGGTACCGGTCGGCAGGGTGATGGCGTAGGTCTTGGCCGCCCAGTCGTAGACCAGCGAGCCACCATCGTCAAAACGCCAGACCTCGACATGATCGCGGTTATCGGGTGGGCCGCCGGCATTGCCGTACAGCCCAGGGATAAACGTGCCCATGCCCGCCTGGCCGCTGGGATTGAACAATACCCCCTGCTCGCCCAGGCTGGGCGCCCGCCAGTGCCGCGCCTTGCCGGCCGCCAGACTGTGCCAGCGCACCCAGGCGCTCGTCCATTCGCCGTTGCTGACACGCACAGATGGCGCCGCCAGATCCACACCTACCACCACGCAGGGCATCAGCATGGCGGCAATCATGCGGTCATGTTCCGCACTGGCGTAACTCACTGAATGTCCTCGGGGCTCACCGGCCCGTCACCCGGCTCAATGCTGATGACCAACGAACCCGGAGGCTCATCCGGCCAAGGCCATTCCTCAGCGCCCAGGTAAACCGTCTGATCCCACTCAACCAGCCAGACAAAGTAGCCATCCAGTTCGGGTTTGGTCCAGTCCTGAGTGGAGCGCACGAACTGTGCGCAGGCGACACCCAAGCCCCAGTTCTGCCCTCGCAGAAGCACTGCCAGTTGTGAGGCAAGTTGCACGGCCTGACGTTGCGGATCCGCGCTGATCGAATCGACAATGATCCGCGCCTCGAACTTGCAGGTCAGCGAGGTTTCACCGGTACCGATATCCGGCGCCGGTTCCATCTCGGCCATTTCCAGTAACACCACCGGCGTAGGAATGCTGGTGTCTGCCGACAGATCCGGCCAGAACGACGCGCCCCGAATGCCCGGCAATTGCTCCTGCAGGTGCTGCTCGATGGCGTCATACAGACGGTCGAGGCTGAAAGGCTGATCAGACACGGGCGGTCCCCTTGAGGTACTTCTGCAGTTCAAAGTTGAGTTCTTGCTTGAGGATCTCCAGCAAGCGTTCATCGGCACGTTTCACCCAGCTTTCGAAGTGAGGTCGCACCTGGTCCAACGAGACTTTGGCTTTCGCTAGCGGGAAGCGGTTGTCGCTTTCCGCAACGAAACCCGAGCTGCGCCGGCCTTGCGTGCTACCGGGGTAGTCCGTGGCGTTGAAATGCTTGCTCGACGTGCGTATCCAGATGTCAGGGCTGCTGCCATACACCTGTTTGAAGAACGCCCCCTGGTACCGCCGCCCCGCCACCGAGACACCGGTGCGGGATTGCCGAGGCCGTCCGATGCGGCTGGCCTCGATGGCGTTGACCCCAAACCACAACTTGCCGCGCATTGCCCCACCACTCACCGGGTAAGCTCGCAAGCGTTGCCGGACGGTGCCGATGGCGATCCGCTCCTGCTTGCCTACCGCCCGTGCAATGTGGGTACGCAGCCAGCCCAACGTCTTGTTGATTGCTCGACGCTGAGCCGCCGCCGCAGCCTTGGGCACCAGTTGGCCAAACTCGCGCAAGGCCCGGGAATGCTCCGCCGACGGCAGGATATTGATCATCCCGCTGTCGCGGTTTTGCTGCACATGGCTGCCGACGCTCATGGTCGCTTCCTCAAGATCAGGGCAACCAAGCCATCGCCGCCGGGCTCCAGTTGCAGCAGGTCGTAGTCGCCGCCGCCATCCAGGGTCGGCAGGTCGATGGTGACCCGCAGCCCCTTGCTCAGTCCGTCCGAATCCTTCACGCGGATCTCAAAGCGAGGTTCGCGTAAGCCGGTGTGGACCTTGCCGAACTGCGGTTGCTTCCACGGCGCCGCGAACATACCCAGCACGGGCTCAGCGCGGCCTTCGATCTGGGCGCTGTCCCCCAGGATCTCGAATACCACGTCGTCGATGTCGTCGATCAGATCGCGGAAGGCCATGGTTAGAGTTCCAGCAGGATCTGCGCCAGGGGCCGCGTGCACAGGTGCAACGGGTTGGACTGGGCTTCACCGGCCACGCCCTTGTTGAACGGCAGCGGCTCGATCTTGCTGTAGTACGGGATGCCCTGGGTGTTGACCGTTTCCATGTAGTCGGCCGGTGCGAAGGACGAGATGTACAGATCCGGGACGCCTTCGGGGATCAACAGGGCCTTGTCGTCGTGGACGAACGAAACACCGGCCACCTTGCCACGATAACGCTCCCAGACGATCCCGCCGAACTCGAAGCTTTCACGGGCATCGCCACGCAGGGACGCGGCTTGCATAGTGTTGAGGTAGGTCTCTTTGACCGACCGGTGAACGATCAGCTTGTTCCAGAAGTTCTTGCCGCAGAAGGCCCGGGAGCCGGTGCTGGTGATACTGCCCAGGGCTTCCTCTTGCATATCGAGAGCTTCACCGGCACGAACACGCAACTCAGTGTCCGGATTGCCCAGGCCCATCGGCAGCTTTTTGCGATTGACGCCAAACGTCTTGTAGATATCCAGGAGCGAGGTCTTGCCGTCCGCGTCCAGGATCTGCCCGTTCAGGGCACCCATGCGCTGGAATTCGTGCGTGGCATCCAACTGGCGGCGAGCCTTCGCCAGGCGTTTGTTGACCACATCTTGCACCGACTGCAACTCGGTGCGAGTGCCGAAGGCTCGGATACCCTGGATCTCATCGGCCTTGATGGTGAAGCGTTCAGGCAGGTGCACGGTATTGAATGGGATCAACTGACGCTTGGTCCCGCCGACCACCAGGCCCGAGGTGCCACGCTCCCCCGCTGGCACCAGGGCCAGCGTGTCACCGTCCTTCTCGATCTGCACGGTGATCGTGCTGATGCCCTCTTCGCGAAACAGGCCCAAGCTACTGATGCGGCCCGGCAGGTATTCCTGTTCATTGATTGCAGCGGTCAGCGAGGAGACGCTGAACGCATCGTCTTCAAAAATGGCGATATCGGCCATGGGGGTACTCTCCAGAAACGAAAAATCCCGCACTCGGCGGGATGGATAAATAGGGGGAGCGTCTTAGCGGACGATCAGGAAATGGGCGGCCAGAGCCTTTTCGGCGGCGGGATCAAGCCCCGTCAGATGCGCTTCGCTGACCTCGGCCAGCCGCACTACCGCACGACCGCGCCGGACGACGTCCGATTGTCCCAGCGGCCCGTAAAGAATCGCGGTGGCATTTTCAGTGCCGTCCTCGGCCGTTGGCTGATAGGGCGCAAACTCGCCGCTGACCGTAATCAGGCCGAGGATCTGGCCCGGCTCCAGGGCAGCCCCGGCGGCGACGTTGATCGCTTCACGGGAAATATTGCCGGCGCCTTCGGACAGCAGAAACTCGCCCGCGTGCATCGATTCCAGTTTGATGGTCATGCTCTTACTCCTTTCGAGGTTCCGTTCTGTGCTGCCTGGCGGGCGGCCCAGACTGCGTGGGTGTCGACCTGTTTGGCCTTTATCGTTGGGACTGGGTCATCGTCCAGCGGCAGGCTGTTGTTGATTTCAAAGCCACCGCCACTGCCCACCAGCTTGTCGAACAGACGCGCGCGGACTGCGGCTTCGTCCAGGCCCGCCGAGATGAACTCGGCAGTCAGTTCCGGGAGTCGTGCTGCGACGCAAAGGCCGTGCAAGGCTTTGGCCTTTGTCAGCGCAGCCTGGACTACGGCTTCGCTTTCCAGCTTTGTGGTGGCAAGTAACGAATCCACCAGGTTATTGATGCCCGCCGCAGCACAACCCTGGGTGACCATCAGCGCCAGTTTGGACGAGTCCACCACCGGCGCTGGATCAGGCTCCGGCGGCTCGACTTCCGGCTCTTCATCCAGTTGGGCGAGCAACTCCGGTGGGGCATGCTGGAAACGCTGCAACACGCTGCCCTGACCGAGACAGGCGCTGACCTTGAGGCCATCGCCCACTTCATCGGCCAAGCCCAGCGCCACCGCTTCATTGGCCGTGAGCCAGGTTTCAGCGTTAACCATGCGCCGCAGCTCGGCTTCGTCGATGTCCGGCGCCTTGGATTTGTACGCCGCGATGATGGCTTCCAGGGTCTGGTCCAGCACATCGGCGACGCGGCGGAAGTCTTCGGCATCACCACTGGTAAAGGTGTAGGGGTTGTGGATCATCAGCATGGCATTGGCCGCGATTACCACCCGGTGAGCGCCGCACACCGCGACACTGGCCGCGCTGGCCGCCAAGGCATCAATGCGACCGGTGCAGCGCGCTCCCAGGCGCGACAGTGCGTTGTGGATCGCCAGGCCGTCGAACAGGTCGCCGCCGATGCTGTTGAACGCAACAATCACAGGCGACATACCGTCATCCATGGCGCGAAGATCCTGCACGAACTGGTTGGCAGTGACGCCCCAGGCGCCGATCTCGCCGTACACGAAGATCTCGATGCTGCGTTGCTCAGCTTCGCCGCTGGCCTGGAAGGTGTACCAGCTTTTGTCAGCGACCTTTACCTGCTTGCCGGCCTTGTCATAAACGCGGGGTTTGGTTTTTTTGCTCATGGTTGTTCCTTGTCATCGATCACCTCGATGGCTTCAAGAGTCGTGTAATTGAGGCCAAGGCCCGTGGCCCTGACGAGATCTGCAGCGTTTTCGGTATCGACCGTTTCCGCGTCATAGCCAGTACGCAGCACCATCTCGCTGCGCGAGGCAAAGCCCGCCTGCACTTCCATCCGCCGCGCCTGTACGTCCTGTACCGGCTGGATGTAAGCCCAGCCTTGCGGCACCCAACGTGTGCGCAGGTATTCGCGACGGCGTTGCGCGTAGTCCTCCAGCACCAGGGCGCCGGACAGCACCGCCATGTCCATCCAGGCTGCCCGCACCGGGCGACACAATTGATGCACATACACGCCAAATTGCAGTTGCTCCAGGCGCCGCCGGAACTCGTTGAGCACTACCCGTAGCGCCCGGTCGTTGACCTCCCGCATATCGCCGGTGAGGATCTCGTAAGGCGTGCCCGACCCCGCCGCCGCAGCCATCAACTGCTGCCGCATAAAGTCTGGGTAGTTGTTGCCGGCATCCGGTGGTTTGGAAAACTCCACCTCTTCACCAGGCCCCAGCTCCTGCATGGTGCCGGGCTCCAGGGCGACCATCGGCGTGAAGCCATCACGGTCGGTCGTCAGCAGTTGCCCCGTGACAGGGTCGCGTGGTTGCTGCCCCATCTCCGGTGACGGCCGCTTGATGAAACCGGCGAACAGGTTTGCCACTTCCTGGCGAAACAACACCGCATCGTCGTAGTTGTCCAGGCTGCGCAGGCGCTTCAATACCGGCGCCAGACGCGGCACGCCGCGCAGTTGCCCTGGCTCCATCGGTTCGAAGATATGCAGCACCTGAGCCGCCGGCACACGTACCAACTGGTTGTAGCCCGCGTTCAACGACGACGAATCGCGTGGATGCGAGAGGTACATCCAATACGCCACACGCTTGCCAGCCGGATTGAACTCGATCCCGGCACGGATGACGTTGCCGTTTTTAGCCGTCTCGAACTTGTCGTGTGGGACAAATTCAGGGGCCAGCGCCTGCAGTTGCAGCGGCACCGCCAACCCTTCGCTCGGGCTGCGCGGCCGTAATCGGACGAAGCATTCCCCTGCAGTTTCTACGGTGCGCGCCACCAGCGCCTGCATGCCGTAGAAGTCCGTCAGTTCATCGGCGTCGGCCTCATCCACCCAGTCGTCCCACAGCTGCTGTTTCAACTTGCGCAGCTCAGCATCGTCCGTGGTCGGCCTGGGTGTGATGCCGGTGCCGATCAGGTTGCTGACGCGCTTGTCGATGACGTTGAAGGCATACGGGTCATTGCGCACTGCCGCCCGCGAACGAGCCCGCAGGTTGCGAAGCGCCGGGGTGTTGATGCTGTTGATGCCGTTATCGGAGGCTTCCCAACTGGCCGAACGCCGGCCCTCCCCGGCGCCTTCGTAACTGGCCTTGATGTTCGACGGCAGCAAGAATCCGTTACGGGTCAGCGTCGGATAATGTCGGGCCATTAGAGTCCTTTGCCTCCGTGGGTTAGCCGAACCACGCGAGAGCGCGGCCCGGCAGCGTTGGTCAGCGACGTGCGGATCTCGTCGCGGGCCTTGAGCAGTTCATCGATGGAGCGGTACTCCACCGTGCGGTCGCTGTAGCGCACGGTCTTTTCACCGCGTGCGATGGCGCGCTCGATGGCTTCGAGGTGCTTCGGGGTAAACGACATATCAGCGTCTCTTCAGGTAACCGCTGGTGGAACTGCGGCGTTGTGGGGGTGCAGCGGGTCGCGGTTGGGCGACTGAGGCAGCAGGCGGCGGTGCTGGAAGCGACTGACGCGCAGCAACCGGTGCCGGTGCTTCGTCAACGTCGGCGCGTTCGTCTTGCACGGGCTTGACGCCCGACACATCGTCGAACAATCCGGACTGCGCCAGCGCTTGGCGTACTCGCTCCCAGTCGTGTTCCTGGTACCGGTTGATGCCGAGGTAATGCGCCATCGCCAGGCAGTACACCATCAGGTCGAGCGCTTCGTTGCGCTCAGCCTTGCCCTTGACCCACTCGATACGCTTGTAGCCTTTGACGTATCGGGCGACCTTGCGCTCGGCAACGCACTGGGCGAAGAATTCGTCCGGCAGGTCGTTGGCAAAGTGCAGCGAACCAGGGCCGTCCTCGAAGGCGTAACGGTTGTAGATCCAGTCCTTCGCGGTGTCGGTACCGACAAACCACAGCTCGGCGCCGCCGCGTTCGGTCTGGCCCTTCCATGTCACGTCGACCATGGACGGCCGCTGAGCAATCACCGGTTTGCCGGGCTTGCTCGCGCCCTTGATGGCGAAGATGTTGCGCCAGCGCCTCACACGGCAGAACTGGTACACCTCGTCGGTGTGGTGACCGCCGGAGTCAACGCCCGTCGCCAGGATCGCCAACGCAACGCCGCAAGGGTGTCGGTATCGAACCTTGAGTTTTTCGTCCAACACCGCCCAGGTGCGCTCATCCGCAGGATCGCCCCAAATCACCTGGTGGTCGACCACCCAACGCTCCATACCGACGCCGAATCCCATCACCATCAACTCCAGGCGATTGGCCTGGACGTCGACGGCGCCCGTCAGCATCAATACGCCCACCGGCATGCTGCCGAGGGTGTAGGTCTCCAGCCGTGCCCGAGCGACCAGCACTTCGGCCTTGGTCTGCTCTTGCGCGCTGTCCCAAACCTTGGCGAGACGGGTGTTGTAGAACACCTGCATCAGGCCCATGTCGCCCTTGGCCTGGGCCTTCTTGGCATCTTCGAACTCTTCGGCCAGCGAGGCCCAGTCCTTCCAACCAATCGGCGAGTACAGCGCGTTGAGGTGGAAACCCACCGTCTTGCCATCGCCGTTGCCATGGGCGCGCCATTCCCCACGGGCGAGCATGTCGGTCTTGTGATGCTCCTCGATCAGGACGTCACATTCAGACGCAGCGCACTGGTAGTGAACCGTGCTGTAGTCCTTGCTGTAGAGCAGCCGCTCCCATTCCAGCACCTGCATGTGCCCGCAGGTGGGGCATGGCACATAGTAGTAACGCTGGTCGCTGGACTCGAACAGGTCCGAGATCCGCGAGGCGCCCTTGATCGTCGGCGAGCTGGAGAAGTAGATCTTGGCGTTGCGCCCGAAGTTGGTCGCCCGCGTTTCCGCCAGCACGATGGGATCGCCTTCCTGGCCGACATCGTTCTCCCAACGGTCGACCTCATCGCCGTAGATGTAGCGCGCCGACAGCTCCGACAGGTTGGCCGCAGAGCCCGCCGTGGTGACGTACAGGGCGCCGCCCTCGAACTCCTTGGTATCCATGGTGTTGCGGGCATCCCGTGAGCGGCTGGCCGCTACCCGCTTTGCCAGCTCTGGTGTTGCCTTGATCGTCTTGCTGATCCGCCCGGAAACTCGCTTGGACAGGCTCAGGCTAGGCAACAGCGCCAGGATGTTGGACGGTGCCATGTGGATCAGGCCGCCCATCCAGTTCAAGGCGATCTGCGTTTTCATCAGCTGCGAAGCTACCATCGTGACCACGCGCCGGCACGGGTGAGCCGGCGACAGGCAGCGCATAGGTTCGCGAGCGTATGGCGTCCGCTCGGTGCGGTATTTCCCGGGCTCAGGTGCACCAGTGTCTCGCGGGATACGCATAAACTCGTCTGCCCACTCGTCGATCCAGAGGTCTGGGTCGGGTCGCAACCCACGGAAATACGCTTCACGGTACGCACGGTCACCGTCAGGAAATTCCGTGGTCATAGGTCAGCTCACAGTTATCGCTCGTTCGAGGTCGGACGAAGACATACGCTCCGCCTCTTCCAGTGATTTGCGGAGTGTTGCCGTCAGGTGTTTTTCGATATCCCAGGGATCGGTCATGGCTGCAACTTTGTGGGACAGCTGGGGTAGCAGGCCGAAGAGTTGGTCACGCAAGTGCCGCCCAGCGTTGTAGGCCCCCAGCTCGACAGCATCCCTGGCAACCAGCGAGCCCTGCGCCTTGTGCAGCTCGATCTCGGCCAGTTGCGCCAGATTGTGTTCGCGCATGGCGCGAGCCTTTTGGAAGTCATGGCCCTTGGCGCCGACAGCAATTGGCTGCGGCGGCGCAGCCGCGTTAGTCGGCTCGACCTGGGAGGAAAGTTGACTGTAAACGTCACGCTGGATCCGGTCCTGTTGGTGTCGAGCCGCGACGGCGGCTTTGCTAGGGTCGGCGGTTTCGAGGATCAGTGCTTCGGTTGCCAGCACATCCACCATCTTGCCATCCGGCGAAAGCACTAGGCGGTTGTTGCCTTTTAGCCAGGTGATGTAACTAGGCGTCCTGCCGATGCGAGCCGCGAAAGCGCTCTTTGACAGGTAGGTTGGTTCTGTCATGAGCTATCCTTTTTCAACGGCTTTTCAATGCAAGCCTTTCAATTTCAATGGATTGAATTTCAGTAAGTTGGCAGCTCTCCCGCTAACGCTTTCCCGCGGGTTTCATGCCCCGTGTCCCTCGAATGCCGCCAGGGTCCCCGGCGACTTTTCGGCGCACCATTTTGATGCAAGCCCCTACAGGCCACGTATTCCGTGGCCCCCAGTACGTCATGCCTGACCACCACCCGAGGGAGGAACATCGCACACGCCCAACCGCTTGGCGGCCCAGCGTTCGTACAGACCGATGGCGAGATCGGCACCGGCCATCGCGGTGAGGCAGCCGATGCTCCCCGCCGCCAGAACCGACATCCCCGAAGCGTGCAGCAACATCATGGTGGAAAGCCCGCAGACCACGCAGGCCCCGGACCGAAGCAGCAAACGGCGGACCAATGACCAGCCGCTCACCCCCGCTTTGTCGGCCCGCCACGCCTCGCCGGAAATCCCGCCGACCAGGGACAGTACGATCACCATCCAGATCGGCATCTCAATAAGCGCTTGCTGCTCGTTTGTCATACCATTTTCCTGTTTGGTATCGGTGTTATGGGGCAAAAATTGTTTTCGCCCCCTCGTATTTATCAAACGTTCATCACATGGAATTACTGGTTTTTTGGAGAGTGCACATGAGCGCGTTTGACCTACTAAGCCTTGTCATCGGCGTTGCGAGTTTGCTGATTACTGTCATTGGCGTGCCCGGCTTCGTATTGGCATGGGCGCAGGCATCTGATGAAGCAAAAGATAAATTTCGAAACACATGGGCTTGGATACGACGCAAGATCTACAGAGGCTGGGTGTATTTCTCCTGCTTTGTCCTTGTCGCGACCGGCGTCGGGAAAATGGTGGAGTTCATCACCAGCAGCGAGCCGATGACTCGATTCGATGTTTTTCTGCTGCTGATGAATTTCATGAGCCTGGGCGTCTTTTCCGTGATTTCGCTGGCCGTGATCGTCATGTTTCAACTTGAAGACAAGAAGAAAGCCCAGCAGCTGGTAACGCCATAGCCCATAAACGCAAAAACCCGGCGCAATGGCCGGGTTCAGTGTGGTGGTGAGTCCCGCTGCTTGCGGTCGCACCTATCGAAGATGGGTACTTTTTACAGGTGGATTCCGGTGGCAGCAAGGGAGTTTTAATGCCATGGCGCAATACGGGTGCAATACAGGTATGACGCAGGTGCAACACAGGGACAACGCATTCAATCGGCTATCGCTTCTGGTGCCCTGTCTGACCTGTCCTACTATTCCTGATCGAAGTAGGACAGCTACAGGCGCCTGAATTCGGGGCTCTGCCCTACTGTCCTACCTTTTCTTCCTTTCTCTTGTGTATAGAGAGAAAGCTAAAATCACGCGTGCGCGCCATGGGCGCGATTACGTGCCCGCTATGCTCATGTGTGCGTGGGGCGGGTAAAGGTTGGACGGTAGGACAGACCAACAACGGCGCGGCCTGCGCCTGTCCAACTGCGCTAAATAGCAGTCGGACAAGGCAGGACAGTAGGACAGCGGCACGTGGATTGACGCCGAGGGTCATGCAGCCTTCCCCATCAGCATGCCGGCGATGTGCAGGTGGGCTTCGTGCAGACGCTGGTAGTAGGTATCCCGACTGCATCCGCAGTGGGTGTACTTCTGGGACAGGAAGCTCTCGTGGTTGCAGTAGTGCTCGCGCACGACGACCGACAGCTGCGGCGGCAAGTGCTTGTTGACGATCAGCTCGATGTCGACCGACTCATCCAGCAGCACCCGACTACCACGCGTGCCGCGTATCAGCTCCCCTTTGCATTCCATCAGCATGGCGATCATGTTGCCGCCACTCGGCCCTCCAACGTTTTCTGGTAAAGGCGAATGCAGATCCTGCGCCCATAGCTTGAGCATCTCGTCGATTCGCTTAATCAAAGCAAGGCTCCTCGATCACCGACTGCTGCAACACAGACGCACGCCCCCAGCCCGCAGGCTTTTCATAGGCCCATGGCCGCACTCCACTTTTCGGCAACGCCGGCATGCGCCGCTTTCGCCAACCCAGCCGGTGCATGATTGCCCCGACCCGCATCTGCTCGGGTTTGCCCCAGTGCCCGAAGTCCAGTTTCAGCGCCTGGGTCAGGATCTCGTTGCCGGTGGCCGTCTCGCCGATCTGCGACTCTTCCATCCACGCCAGGATTGGCCCTTCCCATTCGTCGACCACGAAGCGTTCGTCCTGGGCCTCGGCGAACATCTTGGATTCGTCTTTGTTCACCCACCAGATGTCGCCCGCCTCGAAGCAGAACAAAGCCTCGGCCCACAGCTGATCGCGGATCTCGCGCAGTTGCTCCAGATCGACCTTGTTGCAGAACACCGGCCAGTAGCGACGGTTGCCCGTGGCGTCCTTGAGGTATTCCTCTTGGTTGGTGGTGCCCACGAAAACACACTGGCGTGGCACGTCATTCGTTCTGCGGCCGTAGCTTTCGCGGTAGGTGTCGGTGGACGCGGAGAAGAACTGCTTGGCCTTGGTGCTTTCGGCTTTGTTGAAGCTGTCCAGCTCTCCCAGCTCGACGATCCACTTGCCGCGAATCGCCTGGAAGCTGTCCTTGTCGCCGAGGGCAAAAGGCGTGTCCATGAACCACTCGCCGCCGAGTACGCCCATGGCCGTGGACTTGCCGGCGCCCTGCCCGCCTTCGAGGATCATCACCGAGTCAGCTTTGCAGCCTGGACGCATCACCCGTGCGACTGCGGAGATCAGCCAGCGCTTGCCGACCTTGGCCGAGTACTCGCTGGCATTGACGCCCAGCACGTCAGTCAGCCAGGTTTCTATACGGGGCACGCGGTCCCACTCCAGCTTCTCCAGGTACTCACGCACGGGATGGAAGGCGTGGTCGTGGGCGACAACGCTGACCGCCTCGATCACGTGGGAGGCTTTGACGCGCAGGTTGTATTGCTGCGCGAGCCACTTCATCACGCGCATGTCGTCGATGTCGGCCCAATCCCCGGCACCGCCGCCGAAAGGCGCAGACCGCAGTTTGACGATCTTGGAGCTGAACACGCTGTAACCGATGACGCCGGCCCAGCGTTCGTCGTTGCCCAGGATCAACTCCACGTTTTGCATGTGTGCGATCAGGGAGCCGTTTTCTGTGCGGGCGAGTTGGTCTTTCCAACCACCCGCTGCAGGAGGCTTGACCACCGCCAGCACCTGGCGGCGGACGGCCTCCAAACCTTCGGCGACGTGCAGGTCGTTGAAGTCGGTCCACTTGATCTCGCGCTCGCCGGAGAACACCGGGGCAACCACTTGACCGCCGACGACCAACGCGGCGTTGGCGGCCTTCTCTTCGCCTGGGTTCCAGGCGTCACCGTTGGGGCGTTTGGTCTTCCAGTCGTCGTCGCGGCAGATGATCAATGGGCAGCCGGGGAAACGCTCGCGCATGGCCTTGGAGACCGGCAGCAGGTTGCCCGCGTCGAAGGCGATGGCAACAGTAAGCGACGTCGCCATGTACAGGCTGGCGCCCGTGGCGTAGCCCTCACACACCAACACCGGTTCGCCGGGCTCAGGATGCGGGCCGATCAGGTGGAAGGCGCCTTCCTTCGACATGCCGTAGGGCCAGTACGCCTTGTCGCGGCCGGTGTCCTCTTGCTTCGCGGGGAAAATCACCTGCAGGCCGACGATCTGATCGCGCACATTGCACATAGGCACCAAAAATGCGCCAGTACGTGGCGCATAGCGAACCTTGAAGCCGACAATCTGCTTTCGATCCAGATAGGCGCTCTTGCCCTTCTCCGGCATGCGCTTGAACAGGCCGGCAGCACGGCTGGCCGCTCGGCGCGAGGCGTTGGCCGCAACCTCGGCAGCCTTACGCTTTGCCTCTTCCTGCCGAGCGCGCATGACCTCACGCTCTTCGGTGCTCATGCGCCCGGCCTTGACCTTGATCTTTTGGGTGTCACCGGAGCGCCAGTCACCGAAGCTGCCGAAGATCAGCGTTTCGTTTTTTTCAGTACGGTGTTCGTGGATGACGTACCAGCCGTTTTTTTCCTTGCCCTTGTCCTGGGTGGTTTTGCAGCGGGTGAGTTTGCCGAAGACCAGGGGCTGAACGGGTTCAAGGCCGTAGTCCGCGAACTGATTCAATACCTCATCGAGCATGGCGGGCATTCCTGGCTTCGTCGATGGATTGGCAAGTCACGCAATGCGTGCAGCCGGGAATCGCAACGCGGCGCGCTGTTGGGATCGGCGTGTCGCACTCTTCACAGAACATGAAGGAATGCGCGGGCATGGCGGTTTTTTTCGCGTTTCGTGCGGCAAGCGCACGGTCCATACGCTCCTGCACCAGGTCATTTGCAAAGTCGATGTCGTCAGCCACGGTCCGCCCCCCGAGTTGTCTGGTTGACGTATTGGGCGCGATTGAGCATCCCCAACAGCCCTTGGATTCCGCGAAATACCTGCAGGCGAATCTCGGCCAGTTCCTGATCACTCACAACGCCATCGCCAATGCTCTTGGCCCAGGTGTCGGCCAGGTCAGCCACCTGCCTGAAGTACGAGGCAATACCGGTGGTCAGGGTCTCAGGCATGTCACTGGTATAGGTTTCAGCCAGCTCTTGCCACGTTGTGTCGCCGACCAATGCATGCACCGCATCGAGGATGCGGCGGTCCTTGGTCAATTCGAGGATCTCGCCGAACTCTTGAATGTTGACCGCGTGCGAGGGATGGGTGGGAGACAACTTGTGCTGCAGCGTGGTGGCATTGCGGCCGGTGGTGGCCGCGATTGCAGCGGCACCGCCGGGATAGTCCCGTGCGGCGTGGTACAGGGCTAATTCGAGCGTCAGGACTTCCCTTTGCGCTCGATCAACACAGCTTAAAGCTACTCGGCTCATGGCATTAATCCTACTAAGTTGCCAGTGCCCCGCGACATGCAGTGGTGTTACATTTGCCGCGTGGCTTGAAAGGGCCCAAACGCCGGCCAGATCTTAGGGATCGAAACCGGCACCGTGCCGAGGCGAACAATCCGTTGCTCACCTCTGGCGCAACAGCTGCCTAATCTGTGGTGGAGAAGGCAGCAACCCAAGGCATCCGTGTCTTGGCAGCGCGATAAAGGGAGGTGGTTTGCATGTGGTGTGCCCTCCTACCTTCGTCGCGACCCGACAGCACTGTGGTGGTGTGTGCCGGGAGGAACTAGGCGGCCCTTGGGTCGCCTTTTTTCTGACTATGCTATGCAGCAACTTTCTGCGGTGCAGAAGCGCTCAGAAGCCAGGCCGACTCAAAGTCGTTGCCCTTCTGCTTTGCGGCTCTCGCCAAAAGCACAGCGTATTGGGTTTCACCGGTGTAATCGGTCCGTGGCAGACAGGCTGCCTGACGCCACTTATTCAGCGCTTGATAGCTTCTATCGCAAACCTTGGCGGCGGCCCCGATGCCGCCTACAGCTTCAAATGCGAACGCAATGGCATTCGGAAAACCTGCGGGGTCCAACATGGCAACCTCCATTTATCAACTCGAAGTTGATATTAAACATCAACTGACTATTGTGCAAGCTCCGTGGCACCCTCAACCCATGGTTGATAAAAATGAATTGAGGGTCGCTTTTAGCGCCCGCTTACACGAAGCTCTCGACGATGCTGGCGTACGCGCCCGGGGTCGTGGTGTGGACATCCATCGTCAGTTAAAAGGACTGGGAGTCAACAAGACCACTCAAGCTGTTAGCAAATGGTTGAATGGCGAGGCCATGGCGGAAGCGGATAGCATGGTTGCGCTTTGCTCTTGGTTAAAGGTGCGCCGTGAATGGCTTGAATACGGTGTGCTGCCGAAGGAACAGACTGGTGAAACCAACGTTCGACACATGGTTGTCGGAGACGGGAGTAACGTCAGCGAAATCTATCAGCGTTTTGGAAAGGTTCCGCTAATCTCTTGGGTTCAAGCAGGCGCCTGGTGCGAGGCGATTTCCAATTTCGAATCATATGATTCCGACTCATGGTTATCTTGCCCTGTACCAATAAGCAACCACGGATACGCACTCAAGGTCCTTGGCGACTCAATGACCAATCCAGGTCCAGGCCGTAGCTATCCCACAGGCTGCATTATCTTTGTTGATCCAGAGGCCGAAACTAAAACTGGGGATCGAGTAATAGCCAGAGTCCCACGAACCAATGAAGCCACATTCAAAGTCTTGGTAGAAGACGCCGGGCGTCAGTTTTTGAGGCCTATAAACCCCCAATATCCTATCATCGACATTACAGAAGAAACCCATATCTGCGGAAAAGTTGTTGGCTCTTTTATCCCCGAATAATAAGAACTTTAATTATCGCTACACTCACTAACTAAACACCCGTACACCGTCAGACAAGGACAGCCATGACAGACATACAATCGATAATTAACGATACCAACCTTCAACGTCTATTCGATGATACTGCCGGCGATAACTGCGCAATTCAGATATGGTTACTCCAAACAATTCAAGACGAATCAAAGATCACCAATCTTCTTTACGCACGATTCCTTCCTTCAAGTTACCAAGGCAATGAATGGCATGCACCGAAGGAGGATCATTTTAAAATAGTTTCCAATACAAAAAGCCAAATACTGCCACTAAACCTTTACTGCGCCCCATCAAAAGCCAGCAACACATTAGAAAATCTACTACTAGGAAAGACCATAGAGCAAATAAGTCGTGAGCTTGACATCACCATTAGCAGCGACCTGGCAGAGAGAATAAAGGATTTCACTATACAAACAGATGTAATTTACAAACCAACCACTTTAATAACAATGAGAAATGGGCCTCGATCTGGAACCATAAGAAGCCCACATGGAACCGCTTCTGCATTTAGCGCCTCAATAATACTCCCAAATAGAAGCACCACTTTCAACATTGAGAACACATACAACACCAAGCTAGTGGAGTTTGCCATCTCCCAACTAAACAAAGATACAGGAATGCAGTTCCACAACGAAGATAGCCCTAGACTAGGAAGTGTTGAGTTATTAGTATTTCCAACATTAAACGAAAAAGAAAAAGACAACCTTCATGCAAGCTGGGACAGACATAATAATATATTCACAGTAGAACTAGATCTAACCACCGAAGAAGAAATACAAAAAATCACAAGCGCCTCACTAGTCATACACTTTATAAATGACAATCAAAAAATACATTCTTTAGTTTTAACACAACAGCCCGTTGAAGGCACTGTCATCTTTTTGGTCGAGGCCCAGGCAGAATACATCAATATAATTGACAGTGTGAAATTTGAAATATTCACATCCACAAGTAACAGTTCTGTCGGAAAATTACATTGCTCATATGATGTCAGCTATATGCGAGCAAATGCAATTTCTACTCGCATCGGCACTATATCTGGAAAATCAATTAACTTTGATTGGCTGACCAACGTTATTAACTCGTCACCAAAAACAGATCGAATTAAAGCGCTTCAAACGATTAACCATGGATCGAAAGCGACAACCTCCAAATTTAAAAATGAGATAGACGACCCTTGGGTTCGCTCTAATCATCAGATGAAAAGCCTTATAAAAGAAGCATTCCCCGAAGTATCTGAAGGCGGCTTCTTCCAACGTTTTAGAGATAGCGGTGGCTTAGGAAGAGTAGAGTTCGTTGAATGGATCCATAGAGTCATTGGTTCTTACCAAGAGCATCAGTTAGTTATCTTTGATCCTTACTTTGAAGATGTTGGCATCTCGTTACTTCTTCCTAAGGCCAGCACAGGAAGTGAATACATCGTAATAACAACTTATGAAAGTGGACAGCCAAACCCTAGAATCGCGAACTGCACTCAAGCATATCAACAAGTATCCACAATCACAGATAATATAAATTTCAAACTATACGGAATCCCAAAAGACTTCCTACATGATCGATACATCATTGTATCCGACCACACAGGAAAACCCATCAAAGGCTTTCATCTTTCGAACTCTCTACAAAGCGCCACAGACAATTACCCCCTACTAATAACCATCATCCCTGGCGACATACTTCCTAAAGTAGCGGAATACACCCACAACTTACTGACAAAATCCACGCTACCAATAAACACCTTGGAACTTCTGATCGACTCAACGACCTTTATCAAGCAACGACTCGTAACCGCGACCTATGAACCATTGTCATTCCTCGATGCACCGCTAGCAGCAAAAGCTATAGCTGCTTGGACAAATAACGCTGAACTCGCCAATCTAAGCGCTCAAAATCTAAAAACAAAACTTGAACAAGATGGATATACAAAAGACAACATCCTCAACAGCAAAAAACTAGGATCTCCTGAAAACTTCTTAATATCTCTTCACAAAGTTACCGAGCAAGAACTTAGTGACTACTGGGAGATAGGGGCAAATATTTTAGCCCACTCTCCTACAAGAACACTTAAAACTTTTATCATTACAGAAAGCATTGCAAACAAACTAAGCCTGCTTCTTATCAAAAAATCAAAATCTAAGCCGCCAGAAGAATTAGAGCCAGCACAAGAAGTATATATCGCCTCATCCCTAAGAAGTTCAATAGAAGAACTTCTACTACACGCACGAGGGTCAGATTTTGTCCACCCCACAAAATTCAAATCATTAAGCTGGGGAGATTTCTACGCAATAAAGTTCTTATGGATCAAGCAACCAAGCGTGCTATTTCACACACTTAGTTCTATCGACAAAGAAATCAATCTAAAAAACGCCAACCAAACTATTGCATGTGCAGTTGCCGCACAGATCATATGCGAGATATCTATGAGTGCGATCATCGGATTGACGCCCGAATATTCAAAACTCTTAATGTCGCAAAAAAAACCGCTACTCCGCTGGCTTGGTTATTCTGGCTTGGAAACGCTCATCAATAAAAACCCTCGAAACTTCAATCTTATAAAGTCAATAACGAATACCGAACAAAAATTGGTCACGGGATGGATAGTAAACAACAGTTATCGCCGCGACAGCGATAACACAATTTACAAAAAATCAATAAAGCACTATTTAACCCTATTTCAATTCCCAACTTCTAAAGAAAACACAAAAGAGCTATTCAAGAATTTACGCAACCACATGAACGAGCTTAGTTACTGCTATCCGTGGTTGATAACCGAGATTGTAAACCCGTTACTTGAAAAAGAAATTATAAACATTAGCTTCTTAGCTGAAGTTTGGCTAGATGAAATCCTGTTTCTGATAGAAAAACTAACAAAAAATGGAACAAGTATATTTCAAACTGACCATCAAGCAAAAACAACGGATGTCGGCGCCTTTCTATTAGCAAATAGCAACACTACTTTCCAAAAAGAGGTGTTTGCGATGCTTACCACAAAACTGGGTACACTCAAGCGAAAGATACAGAAACCTTTAGCATCCACTACTAACTGGACGGAATGGGACAATCATCTGAAAGCCAGTTTTTGGATTTATGGTTATCTAAAGTGGGTCCGGCACCATCTGCCTGTCGTAAGCGAAATCCACCAAGATCTAGATCACATAACTCAATTTGCATATGAGATCAGCTCAGGAAGATCTTTAAATGACTGGCGCCGATTGAATTACTCTGGCGGTCAATACTCTGTGTTTCTGGAGGAAAGGCCGTCATAGCAATCTGTAAAAACACAATATTTCTAGCGCAGGGTGTCACCATCAGTTGACTAAAATCAACCAATGGTTGATATTTGAGCTTCTCTCTCCACCACAGAGCGAAGCTCACCATGCACACCACAGCCACCCTACACGTCCACCCGGCCGCTGCCGCTCCCTCCCGCATCTTCGAGATTCGTCGCCTAGCTCGCGAATGCGGCTGCACGTTTGTCACCACCAAGCCAAAGCAGAAAGCCCGCGCCACACGCGCTCCGTTCGATCCAAATGGCGGAGGGTTTGCAGCATGAGCAAGTTCAAACTCGACAATCGCTCCCTGACCCTGCTCAAGGCCCAGGTCAACTTGACCGAAACCTTCAACCACCTCCTGCGCGCCGAGACGCAGCGTGAAGCCCTGGCCTTCCGCCTGAAAGTCGAACGCCGCAAAGTCGACACGCACTTCACTGTTGAGCTGGACAGCGAACGCCACACGCTGACCCTGACCAACAGCAAGAAGATGCACCTTAAGCTTGCGGACTTCATCGAGGAGATCGTCAACGGGCCATCTAATCCTGCCGAGACACCTGCCACGCCGCATGCAGATCGACGCTATGGCGTGTTTGACACCGAACATAAGCAACAGGTGTTCGATCTGGTGCGAACCGGCGGCGCGCTCAGCCTCGATATGGGTTTTGAGCAACCGATCAGCCTTGCAATACACCGCAACAAAACCCGCGCCGGCATCACCACCATCATGAGTATTGGCGTCCGGACGCCGCGCTCCAAGTGCTTCACGGTGTACGGCAGCGACTTGGAGATCTATTCCATGGTCGCGGAATCCATCACCCACCTGGCTGCCGTGGCGACTCACGCCGCGCATGCAGCCTAGGAGGTCGAGATGGAACGTAGCCTCGAAAAAGCCGCCAAGTACTTTGGCCTCACCCGCCCCAAGCTGATCCTACTCATGCGTCAAAAGGGCCTGCTCAACGACCGCAACCTGCCAGCTTTCCCGGTGCGGGATCGCGAGTACCTACGCGTCAAAGACAGCAACTGGTACCACGCGACCGCCGGCATGCAGTACAGCCAGTCGACCAAGGTCCGACAAGCCGGCATCCGCTGGCTCGCCGACCAGTTGGGCCTCGAACTGCCAGCCATCCCGGCAGACAACCGTGACGTGGCCTAGGGAGTACGCCCGCCAGATCGTCGCCATGCGTACACGCGAGGAGCGCAACGCTGCGCTCCTCGAAGTGCCGGAGCATCTGCGGGAGCTGACCAAACGCCATTGCCTGAATGCTTGGAACCACCCTTCACGACTCAAACGCAAGGAGGCCGCTGCCCATGAGCAACATCAGTCAAACACCGCTACGACTGCAACCCGCACCGGATAGCGCCACCATCGAGATGCTGCACCAACTCTTCGGCGACGTGCTTATCCCCCTGGAAAAGCTGCGCGTGCATTACTTCAAAAACCTTAACGAAAAGACCTTCACTGAGGCGATCAACAGCGGCCGTATTCAGCTGCCAGTGACCACCCTGGATCACAGCGTCAAGGCATTGCGGTACGCCCACATAAAACACGTAGCAGCACTGATCGACATTCGCGCTTACAAGGCGGACGAAGAGATGCCGCGACCACCAAACGATTCAACCGAGCAGGACCAGTAACCCCAATGGCTGCCACCACCAGCCAACAACACACCTGGAGCACACCACATGACGGCAATGCAAATCTGCGCACTGATCAGCATCGTTACCGCGCTGACCATCCTTTATTGGGTCGGGTACAAAGGCGGCTTAACCGATGGCTTGGCAGCAGGGATAGAGGAAGGCAAAAACACCGAGCGGGCCGACAGCGCCAAGGTCATCAAGGCATTGGAAGCCTCTCTGGACTTCATCCGTGCCGACCACAAACACCTGGCCCTGCGGCACAGGAAGCTCATCGACAACCAAAAACTGAACCCTGACAACCACCAAAACCTTCTGGCCATCGCCGAAAAACTCAAACTCGCCGCCGATACCTTCCGCGCCGTGAACTCCAAGACCCAGGCCGCGCAAGCCCTTGCCCTGCGCAATAAAGCCTTGGACATGGCAGCCCAGCTGGAACCAGCCGTAGAGGGGAACGCAGCATGAGCCTCGCCATCCCAATGCTGCGACTGACACCTCAAGCCGCCGGAACCCTGCAACAGCAGCACACCAAGGCAATCAAGGATCTGCGCACACTGACGCGCTACAACAAGGAATTTGACCGGCAGTTGAAGGCCCTGATCGGCTACTTGGCTCTGCGCCAGTTGCACAAATCAACCAACAACGCCCTGCTGCTGGCCGATCTCGTGAAGGAGGCCGCATGAACTGGATCCTCACCTCCACCGGCAAGCGCTTTGACCTGTTCGAGCCTGACGCCGACATGATCGATCCACGGGACATCTCGCACTCGCTGGCCCACTTGTGCCGATTCAACGGCCACACCCGCGAGTTCTACAGCGTCGCCCAACACAGCTGCATCGTCGCCGAGCTGGTGCCGGAAGAACACAAACTCGCGGCCTTACTTCATGACGCACCCGAAGCGTACCTGGGCGACATGACGCGACCACTCAAGCAGTGGATTAACGCCTACCAACATTTCGAGGACTGTATCTGGTGGCGCGTTTGCGAGCGCTTCGACATCGCCCCAGAACTCCCCGCCTGCATCTACAAGGCCGACCTGATTGCGCTGGCGACAGAGCGACGCGACCTCATGCCAACCGATCCGGCTATCTGGGATTGCTTGGTCGGCATCGAACCCATGGCTGAAACCATCCGCCCATGGCCTGCCGCAGAAGCACGACTCACCTACCACCAGCGGCTGATGGACCAACTTGCTATCGAACACCGGAGGAAAGCGGCATGAAGAACCAACAGAACAACACCAGTGCCCTGTCCGCTTTGCTCCGTACTGCAAATGGTGTCGACATGCTAGAAACAAACAGTCCCTGCTGCGCAGCAGCAGGCATTATTGACCCTTCCAGCGCCACTGCCGAGGCACGTATACCCCACGAAAAGCTGCGCGGGGCAGCGCTCGCTGATGCAACGCTAAACGCTCAGGAACGCCCGCTCGCGCAGCCTGTCGTGGGATATACGCGTGTTTCAGACACTATCGGATCCACTCCAGAGGACAAAACAAGCAAAGGTAATGGGGCGAAAAGTCCTACAGGGAGAGCTGCATGATGGAATTCCAAAGCGAAACACTAGCCGATGAAGAGCTGGCCACTATCACCGGCTACCAGATCCCGTCCAAGCAGATCCAATGGTTGACCGACAACCATTGGGAGCATGTTCTGACCGCCGCCCGCCGCCCAATCGTTGGCCGAGTGTATGCTCGAATGAAGTTGGCGGGCGTCACACCATCCGCTGTCAATCCTGCGGCTGAAACCTGGACGCTCGACCTGGCGAACGTGAGCTGATCAATGCGCCAGAAATCAGCAGCCAACCGGGACCTACCCCCACGGATGATCCGACGATGCCACAAGCGCAAGAGCGGAAAAACGTGGATCAGTTATTACTACAACGGCAGGGACGCCCAGGGCAAACGCAAAGAAATCCCCCTGGGTGCTGACCTCGACCAGGCAAAAGTGGAATGGGCTAGGCTTGAACGCCGAGCACCACCGAAGCCCAGCCATTTACTGGGCTCTTTGTTCGATAGGTACGTGAAAGAGATCATCCCGACCAAGGGGCTACGCACCCAGTCCGACAACATGAAGGAACTCAAACAACTTAGGAAAGCCTTTGAGAAAGCCCCCATTGATTCGATAACCCCCCAGGTGGTCGCGCAGTATAGGGACGCCAGGACGGCAAAGGTCAGGGCCAATCGGGAAATCGCGCTGCTGTCACACGTGTTCACGATCGCACGCGAGTGGGGCCTGACCAACAACGCCAACCCTTGCTTCGGTGTACGACGCAACAAAGAGACCCCACGGGACTATTACGCGGGCGATATCGTATGGAATGCCGTGTACGACGCAGCCGTACAGGAACTCAAGGACGCTATGGACCTTGCCTACTTGACTGGCCAGCGCCCCGCCGACGTGCTGAAAGTGGCGACCACTGATTTGGACGCCGAGTTCCTGATGGTCAAACAAGGCAAGACCGCGAAGAAGCTACGCCTACGACTGGAGGATGAAGGTGTTCAGTCTGGGCTGAGCGCCTTTATCAATGACCTGCAGGAACGCCGAGCCCTCAACGGTATAAAAACATCGAGGCTGATCACCAACACATCCGGCCTTCGGATGAGCCAGCAGATGCTCCGCAATCGCTGGGACGAAGCACGCGAAAAAGCTGCCATCAAAGCCGGCGCCGCCGGTGACTCTGACCTGGCAGTGCTGATCCGCCAATTCCAGTTCAAGGATATCCGCCCGAAAGCTGCGAGCGAGATCGAGCTGACACACGCCAGCCGCCTGCTTGGACACACCACCGAAGAGATGACCAAGAAGGTCTATCGACGTGTGGGTGAGATCGTAAAACCCACGAAATAACCCGCCGCATAACCACGCCACCAGGTGCCGATCCGCTCCCCGAATGCGACCAAAACCGCAGGGGGTTGCGGAACGCATGCCAAAAGTTGCGGAACGGTTCTTAAATCGCAGGCATTAAAAAACCCCGTAGACCATTGATCTACGGGGCTTTAAGAGTGGAGGCCGAGGTCGGAATCGAACCGGCGTAGGCGGATTTGCAATCCGCTGCATAACCATTTTGCTACTCGGCCTCAAACGATCAGTACCCTGGTTGCTGGCACTCACCGCATACAAACTTGAGTGGGCTATGTGAAGCGTGCCTCTACTCTAACTCATTGAATACATTGAAGTTTTTAATGCTTCATTGCGTTCGATGGGCGCCATTATGTACTCATTTGCTTTTGCCTGCAACCCCTTGATTTCAAAAAATATTCTGCCCTGGCATCAAGGGGTTGCGTGCGCGCCCTACTCTTTGATGACCTGCGATTGGTACTGCGGATCGGCCTTGATCTGCGCTTCGCTGAAGGGCAGCGGGCGGAGGTTTTTTTCGGAGAATGCGTGTGTCTGGTCCTTTGCGTATTTCGATGCAGGGTTGCTGGACAGGGAGAATGTCAGTAAGCCTTGGGCGCGGGGGCCGTTGGCGTCGAAGGTGACGATTTGCAGGTAGCTGCTGCCGCTGACCACTTCGCGTTTGCCATCGGCGCGGGGCACGGTTTGCATGGCGTTGTAGATGCCAAGCTGTTGCGGGCCGCCGTGGATTGGGGTCTGGCCGGAGACTTGTAGGTCGCCCCAGCGGCTGTTGGCGGTGAGCCCGAGTTGGCCGGCCTCGACGGTCGAGGCCAGCATGGCTTCGCGCAGGGCCTTGGCGACGGGCGCTCGCTCGATGGCCAGGCCACGTGGGGTGGTGAGGGGTTGAGCCGGGTCGAAGGCGACACGCCAGGCGTCAGGGCTGTGCTGCAGGTGTTGCATCAGGTTGATGAAATGCACCAGGCCCAGGCCGCTGTCGAGGTTGGCGCGCTGGTCCCAGGTTTGCAGGCTGGCGCACAGCGGTTGCAGCGTGGCGGTGTCGGCGCCGAGGTGCTTGGCGCAGAATTCGAGCAAATCGGGCATCACCTGGCTGGCGAGGTAGACCTGGTTGTCCATCACCATGTTTTGCAGGTCGGCAACGCTGATCGGCCGGTTGTCCAGCGACTGCAGGCGTTGCACGGCGAAACGCGCGCGGGGGCCGAGGCCGGTGCTGTCCTGGCTGATGACCGGGGAAAAACCGGTGAGGGGCGCCTTGGGGTTGACCATCCAGGCCGAATCGTTGGAATGCTGCACGTAGTCGGTACGTTCCAGTTGCGGCAACTGGTCGGCCGCGAAGATCCCGGCTTGGGCAGCGCGCGGGTCGACGTCCCAGGCGCAGGCGCTGCGGGCACCGTCGAGCACGATCAATTGCAGGCCGGCCCGTGGGTCACTGCATTGCGCGAGTTTGGCCGCGTTGACGTTGGGTACCACCGACAGGTTCATGAACAGGCTCTGCCCCTGGTCATCCGCAGCCAGGGTATTGACCCACGGGATGCCTTGCAGGGTGTGTACCGCGGTTTGCAGCTCCTTGACGCTACCGGCGCGATTCATCGCGTACCACTGTTGCAGCACGCGGTCGTTGCCCAGGTTGGCATCGCGCAGGCTGAAGGCGTAACGGTTGTCCCAATCGAGCTTGCCAGGCCATTGCACCACCGGGCCGAATTGCGAACGGTAGACGGTATGCGCCTGCCCTTTGAGGCTGCCATCGGCTTGTTTGACCTGCACCGTCAGCGTGGTTTTATCCAGCGGGATGGATTTACCGTCCAGCAGGTAGCGCGTGGCATCCTTGGGATCGAGGGTCAGGCGATACACAGTGAAATGCTTGGACGTGTCGACGGTATGGGTCCAGGCCACATGCTGGTTAAAGCCGATATTCACCAGCGGCAAGCCCGGCAGTGCAGCGCCCATCACATCCAGTTGGCCAGGGATGGTCAGGTGCATCTCATAAAAGCGCATGCCGCCGATCCAGGGGAAATGCGGATTGGCCAGCAGCATGCCACGCCCGTTGAATGAGCGGTCACGGCCCACGGCGACGGCGTTGCTGCCTCGGTCCAGAGTGAAACGCTGTTGATGCGCAGCGGCCAGCTCAAAGGCCTTGGTGTCGCCCTGCCGATGGGCGGTGGTGGTGGGCGGCGTGGCGCCGACAAGGGCTTCGGCGAATTGGCCGACGCCGCCTTCCACCAGCAGCCTGCGCGTCAGCTTGATCACATCCTGCGGCGTGATCGGCCGTACCCACGCCGCCTGGCACTGGGCCGGAGCGCCCTGCTCTGTCAGATAACGGTTGTAGCCGGCGACGTACCCTTCGATACGCTGCTGGATCGGTGGGCTTTGCGCCGCCCAGAACGAGGCCACCGCCTCTGGCGTATTCAGCCAGGCAAAGAACACATCGCTGGTAACGTTGTTGCGCTCCTCCAGGGTCGATTGTTCAGGGCCAAAGAACCTGGCGCGCTCTCCGCTCACCGTAACCACCTCGTTGGCCAGCAGACACAGATTGTCCTGGGCATAGGCGTAACCGATGCCGAAGCCCAGGCCGCGCTCATCACTGGCGCGGATATGGGGCACACCGAAACTGGTGCGTCGGATGTCCGCCGCCTGCACCACCGCCTCGCGCGCGGATGCGGCCAGGCTCACGCCCAGCAATAGCGCCGTCACACACACCCTGGACAACCCGTTACAAATAATCACGCAGACCCCACCGTCAGATTAAACCGCCTCACAGGGCAATCACCCCAACGTAAGAACGCAACAGCCCGCGAATAATTTAGGTACGAATGCGGCCGCGTCATTTTCTGCGCTACGAGGGTGACCAGTCCAAGTGCCGATGGCCTCCGTTACACATACTGACAACCCGCACCGCCCGCAAGCGGAACACAAGCACCTGCTTTCAACACCCAAACGAGCGCCTTCATACAAAGGCGTTCGTCGGCAAGGACTGCCTCACCGTGTGAAAGAAGGTACTCAGCATGACATCCGTCACCCTAACCTCCGGCTCGTCCCAGCAACCTGTTTACCCGCTGCTGCCCACGGCTTTAGCGACCGACGACATGGCTCCGGTCGCAGACCCGCCTACAGAGCAAAAAGTCGACAGCAATGACAACCGCCAGGCCCTCAAAACCGCATTGGCGCACAGGCGCAACCTGCAAACGCTCGCCCGCCAACTCAAACAGGCCGCCCAGTCACTGGCACCGCAAGCCAGCGCCGAAGCAGTGCTGCGCGCACTGCAAGAAACCCTGATGGACGTCGATCCAGACTCGGCGCTTCAACATCAATCGCCGCAGAAAATCAGCCTTGAGCGTTTCATCACACACCACGGCACGTACATTCCGGCCACGCGTGAAGACCTTTTCGACATGGCCGACGCACTGATCAATCATTCGTTGTCGCACCCATTGGGCAACTTGGGCGGCGGGCTCAGTTGGGCATTGCCGCTGAGCGTGGAACACCAGCGCGTGGTGCGCGACGTCGTTGCCGACAACACCGAGAAACTGCCGGGCCTGCCCCTTTTCGACCCTCGGCGCGGAGCATTGGGGTATCTGCTGGAAGGTAATCCGCTATCCGGTACCGAGCTACAGGACCCGGCCAAGGCGTTGGAGAAACTCCTCGATACCCCCAAGGCGCAGGAGCTGGGCCAGGCGATACAGGCCAAGGTCGGCGGCATCGCGACCGATACCAGCGCAAACGACTATGTACTGAGCGCGATCCACTTGGGGCTGGACCCCGAATCCATCGAACAGCCTGGCAGAAATACCGTCGCGGGCTTCAACCTCGCTGCCGACAGTCACTGGGGCATGTCGCCAGCCAGTGTGATCAGCGCACTGGCCAAACACCTGAGCGACAGCGGCAAGACTTCCCTCGCTAGCGCGGATCTCGGCGCCAGGTTGCTGCTGGCACGGGTGGCGCCGCAATATCTGGTCAAGGATATTCCCGCCACGGTGGTGTACGGCAGCCAGGCATGGGCCAACTTGTGCATCGCCGTGGCTGCGATTGAAGCCCAGGCACCCGGCAAGGCAATGCACATGGATTTTGCCGAAGTCATGCGCCATGCCGACTCAATAGCACCGGCGGGTGAAGCGGCGCAGAAGGCCGCCTTGATCGATTGGGGCGTGGTGAACGGTTTTCTCTACGCCAAAGATGATGCGGCGTACAACAACGCAGAAATCGAGTACACCCGCGAAGCCTTCAATACCCAACACAGCGAATTGAGCGCCGCGTCCAAAGAAGTCGGCGCGACACTGCCCAGCCGCAAACAGATGGCGCTGGATCTGCTGAAAGCCACCTTCGGCGAACGCGGTGACTTTGAGGACCGCGTGTTGCACATCAACTATAAATCCAACGACCCCAAGGCCCCGCGCTTCAGCCAAGCCTATTCGATGCTCGACATCACTCAGCAGGGGCTGGAAATCGACGCGCAGAGCTGGCTGGTCAGAGGCGCGCGCGCCGACATCGATCTTGAGGCGTTTGCGCAGTTCACCCGAAGCCCGTCTTTCAATATCCCGCAGGCGTTCGACACGGCATTTACCAACGCGCTGGACACTATCAAACAGGTAAAAAAATACTCACTCATCAGTGCCATTGACCGCCTGCCGTTGGCCGATCGAACGCGCCTCAATTATGGAAAAATCAGTTTTTTCAAGGAAAACGACTACCGCACCAGCTTGATTCCTTTCGCCCAAGACAAGCTCTTCCACACCAGCCCAAAGATCCTCGTACACAGCGAATATCAAAACAGCCATCAGACATACGAATTCGATACCACAACCGGCAGCATCTCCAAGGTTGACCAGGGCAGGATCAGCCGGCCCCACCAATACGTGTCGGACGAAGTCAACAAAATCGAAGCGTTTCATCCCAATCGCTCAACCCACAACTACGACGCCGAAGAAAAGGAACCGCAATACCCCACCTTCAACACGTTCCAAAGTCCGCGAACCCACTACATCGCCGACGCACTGATCAAGGCGTTGGGGTTTGATGAGCCTGCCGTCAAGCGATACGCCGCAGGCGAAACCCCGGACGAGGCGCGACGCGAATGGGTCAGTTCAACAACGGACGCATTATTGAACCTGATCCCCCTCCGCTCGGCCATCACCCACTTGCGCAACGGTCACTACAAGGACGGCGCGATTGACCTGGCGCTGGATATATTTGGCTTTGTGACGGCCGGGTTGGGCGCTACCGCAAAACTCGGCAAGGCAGTGACAAACGCGGGTTCAACCCTGGGTGCCTTGGCGCGCGGCGGCAAAATCCTCGGGGTCACCGCACTCAACGCCTTCAACCCGTTGAGTGGCAGCGTTGACCTGGCGGTGGGTGCGGGCAGACTTGTCACGGATGGCATCAGCGCCAGCGCGCAAGGCATCCGCAAGCTGCGCGGCACGGCCAACGGCCAGTCGCTGGTCATCGCCAGCCAACGTTACGAGGCCGCCGCAACAGGCGTTTTACAGGTGGGTACGCAGCAAGTGGAAGGCTCGGCCATACGCCAACACGGTAAATGGTATGCCTTCGATTCAGACGCCATGCAGCCTTATGGGCCCGCACTCGACGCATTCACCCCTACCCATACGCTGATGCCGCCCTCACCCACTGCCCAACACCCGGGGCGATCGGCTCGCGATCATCGCTTCAACCCGCTGAGCCGACCGTCACGTCCGCCACTCAGTCAACCGCCGGCTGGGCTGCCAGTCGAGCCGGTGCGTAAAATCGACCATTTGCCCGACGCCGAGTACGTGAGCAGCATTCGTGGCCGCCCTATCGAGGGCCATTTCACCCCCAGCAGAAAGCAGGCAACCCATGAGAAATTCGCCCAGGAAATGCGCGATTTTTATACGCACATGGCCGCAAACGGGCTGCCCCCTCGCCCCGAGTTTCCAAACATTCCCGCGCCAAAGAAAACGAGCGATGTGATTGCCGATGCTTTTCGCACGGCGCCTGGCCTGGTATTCGGCGAATCCCACAGCAGCTTGGCGGCTTTCCGAACTTTGTATGACAACGTCGATGTATTTGTTCAAAACAAGGTAAAAAAGCTATTCGTCGAAGGCCTGGTGTACGACAAAATCATGCGCTGGAAAGACGATGGCATGGGCCGGATCGGGCTCATATACCGCCCTCCCAACCAACGCCCGACCCTGGGCGAACTGTTGAAGAAATTCGAAGACAACGGGATCGAAATCGTACCGCTTGACCATTTTTACCTGACGCGGCACAACGACGAACGCCACCTGTTCGGCGGCCCCATCAAGACGCCTGCGCAGGCCAAACGACGACTCGAAGAGTTCAACTACTACGCCACCCGCACCATCGAGCAACACGCAGGCGAGGACAAGTGGGTTGCCCTGGTAGGGCGCCATCATCTCAATACCACCCAGAATGTTCTGGGCCTCTCCGAATTGACCGGCGCCACCGGCATCGCCGTGTACGGAAGAGCCGGACGCGTTAACTACGGCGTTCGCTCGGCGGACCCACGCCCCGGCCCCTCGGGCACCCTCACCCCTGCGGATGACTTGACCGGCGACCTGCAGATTTTCGCCGGCGAAGTGTGGCCGGTGTGACGGGAACAGCAGCCAGAAGACGTCTATCCAGAGCGATTGCAATGTGACAAAGCGGATACCGACAAATTTTCTACATCCGGCACTTCATGATTTGCATCGCTCGTTCGTCTTATTAGGTAACAGCGCCATCATTTTCCTGATCAGGCTCTGATAAGGAGTTTTTTGCATGTACAACTCGCAACTGCCCACGGACGGACATTCACCGACCGCCGAGGCCGCTCATGGCAGAGGCGCCCAAGCGTTCGGCAACGCACCTGAACAGCACGGCAATCAGCGCATCCGCCATTTGCTCAAGTGTTTTGGTTTGCGCACCAGCCTGATCCGGCTGAAGGTCATCGACGCCCTCCTCACCGCCGCCGACAACCAGCGCACCCTTGGGGTACGCGGGGTACACAGCCATTTGCTGGAGCTGGGCATCCCGTTGTCGTTTCTCAGCGTGCGCGAGGTACTCAAGCGCCTGTGCAGCGAGGGCGTGATCACCCTCAATGCCGACAAAAGCTACAGCCTCCATGAAGAGGCTGCCAAAGTGCTCGAAGGCCGCGCCTGACCCACGCAGTTGAATCAGAAGTTGGGCTTGACCTTGCGCCGCATCACACCGTTGATCACGACCACGGTGACCGCCACCGCAATGGCGATGTACTGGAACGTTTTTTCGCTGATAACCCCGGTGTTCTGCAAGTAGGACAGGCCAAACATCGTCCCCAGTACGACCAGGGAAATCAGAATCGAGTATTTCAAACGTTGCTTTTGCGTCATGACGGGTTCCTGAACCTTGAGAATGTATCCACTTTGTATCGCCGAACATGCCAAATACATACCCGCTGGCGGGGATGGAATCGGGTCGGCAGGGTCTCATGTTACAGGCGATGAAAAACTTTGGCTTGCCCGTCGCCTAATTCAATCTATGAGTACCCTAGAGGATTTTGAAATGTTCCGTCGAATCACACTGCTGATTCCCTTGTTGATCATCCTGAGCATGAGCGGCTGCATCATTTTCCCACACGGTGGTGGCTGGCATGACCACCGTTACTACGGTGGCGGCCCGGGTTACTACCACCGCTGATCACACGTGCGTCTCGCTCTCCCTGCGCAGAGCGAGACCGCTCAAGCCGTCGCTTATCCACCTGCCTTCAAAGGGCGCGTTTGGCCCGCCGATCACCGCCGGCCCGAAACATTTTGCACCAAGCTTCTCGCCATCCTGCGGAACACTTTCAGCCAACCCACCACGGAATGGGCAGCCCTGATGCGCAATCAGATGCTCACCTCATTGAATGTGAAGGCCCCGCCGATGCTATTTCCTCTCGTTTATTTCGCAGCCACTCATACCCACACGCCACAACCTGCCCCTCGCGATAAACCCTCGCCTTACGATCCCCCATCCGATCTGACGCCAGACGGCAGTAACCGCAGAAAACACCCGCTGCACACTGACGGCGACGTGACAATCAGTCGACTCATTGACTGGGATACATCGACCCCTGAAAAGCCGGAGATTATGAACAATTGGCTTTTAGTGGAAAGCGGTAACCATTCGGACCGTATCCATGTACGCAGTTGGCCCGGCGACAAGCTGCAAATCCTGATCAACGACAAGCCCTATTTTTTCGACATCAAAGAAAAACAGGGCCCGGAGCAGCACCTCTGGATCGAAACCCAAGGGGGCGATGACACGGTAATAATCGACGATGACGTCAAGCTTCGTGTTGACGTTGAAGGGGGCGATGGCAACGACTACATCCGGGCAGGCGGCGGCCGGAGCAGACTCTATGGCGGGAACGGCAAGGACTTCCTGCAACTGGGCAGTGGTCTCGGCTATGCCGAGGGCAATGACGGCGACGACACCATCCTTGGGGGAAGCGGCCATGCCGTGATGTATGGCAATAAGGGCATGGACCTGCTCATTGCCGGCGACGGTCCCACCACCAAGCAGAGTTATCTGGACGGTGGCGACAACGAAGATGTACTCGTCTCAGGCAGCGGGCATACGGTTTCACATGGCGGCAATGACGATGATCTTCTTATAGGGCGCGACCGTACCACCTTCTATACAGGGAAAGGCCACGACACCATTTTGAATAATCAGCGCAAAGACCGTATCTACGCCAACGCCAGTGATCATTTCGACCGTACCCAAGGCTCGGCTTTCACCGAGGTGAAACCCAGCAACGCCGGCGAGCAGGCGTTCATCGTGAAAGACGGGCACCTGGAGTTCAAACAACGGGTAACCGACGACCTCGAATTCCTGCGCAGTTCGCCGCTAGGCCAACAGACCCTTGCCAAAATGGATGAACTCGCCGTGCTGAACGGCGGCAAAGTCACCATCGAACGAGGTGACTCGGGCAACACGTCATACGTTTTCGGGAGAACTGATCAGGACGAGCTGACACCTGAGGCATACGAAGCTCTCACCCCATCGGAGCAGGGAATCATCCAAAATGGTGTGGCCGGTTTGGGCGCCAATAGTGCCCACATTTTTTATGACCCCCAGTCTACCCGGGAGCGAGCTGACGGTACCTTTACAGGGTTTCCCGTAACCGGCCTCTTTCACGAGATTGGGCATGCCTACAATGGCGCCACCGGCACGTTCCTGGCGGGTGAGAGTACCCAACGTCGGGAATCAGGCAGAACGGACGTCGTCCCGCATTTAGAACACCAAGTCGTTGGCCTGCCCAGCGATGCAGAACCTTTTGACCTCGATAACGACCCCGCCACGCCACCAAGCACCATTAATCCAAAACCCTTCACTGAGAACGGTCTGCTCGAAGAAATGGGTAAACCGCTTAGGAAAAGTTACCGATTTGATCTCAGTGCTCAGGGGGACGGTCTCTAGTACAAGCCATATCAACAACCTCAGCACCCAGAACGCCACGGCTGCCGAGCAGCAAAGCGCTGTGACCGAGTGGATCAACCGCAGCATGGTCCATATCCGACATATGGTCGAAGAGCGGGTGCAAAGCGGCCATGCCACTGAAACCAATACGCAAAGCCTGCTCAACGCCAATGCCTGGGTGATCGCGCTGATGAGCCGCTTCAAGGTGCAGTGATAAATTAATGAGACACTCCCGTGCAATGCATGGGAGTGGGTCTATCCTGACAGCTCCGGGTGCAGAGTTTCACCACACAGGAGGTGTTCCATGCGCGCTGTCGAGCAGTCGGTCCGCCTGGAGCGGATCAGTCAGGAACGCTTTATCCAAGCGCCTATTGAGGCTGTCTACAACTATGTAACCCAGCCCGATCGCTGGCACGAATGGCACCCGACCTCCCTCAGTGCCGACACCGGCACCACCGGTTCACTCTCCGCCGGCACGCGCTTTACCGAGGTGATCGACCTGCTGGGCGTGCGGGTGCCGATGAGTTACCGCGTGCAGATCGCCCGGCCGCCGGAAGAATTCAAGGCGGTATTCACCTCCCTGGCCGTCGACGGCTCGATTCACTACAGCCTGCACGCCTGTCGTGACGGCACGCTGTTCAAGCGCGTGTTGACCTACGAAACCGAACTGCAACTGGCCGGCTTGCACGAGCGCATGGTGGAGCTGTCCACGGTTGCGCTGGACCAGCTCAAGCAACGCTTGGAAAACCCCGCCTTCGTCGAATGAGCCAACATACCGTCGAGCTTCCGCACGGCCGCGATGCGCCTTAGTCTCGACGGCGAGCCTATCGACCCAACGACCGGGCAGCCTGCAAACATCTCCGGCAACATCTTGACAAGGCAAAAGCGTAACCTCTATTGTCTGACAACCTGACTACCAAGGTTTTTTCCATGCTTGAGCTCCAGCGCCCTGACTCGCTCGTTGTACGGGTTGTCAGCGCCATCCGCGCCGAAATCGATTCTGGCCAATTGGCGCCCGAGTCGCGTTTGCCCACTGAACAGCAACTGGCTGAACAACTGAACGTCAGCCGCTCGGTGGTGCGCGAAGCCATTGCCCAACTCAAGGCCGATGGTGTGCTGACAGCCAAGCGTGGCCTGGGCTCATTTATCTCGCAAACCCCTGCGGGTACGGTGTTTCGCTTCCCGGAAAAAAACGGTCGTCGTCCGGACCTGGCGCAGATGTTCGAAGTGCGCCTGTGGATCGAAACCCAGGCCGCCTCGATCGCCGCCCAACGCCGTGATGCCGACGACCTGCAGCGCATGCAGAAGGCGCTGCAGGAAATGCACGACCAGCGCGCCGACTTCGAGGCCGCCGCCCTCGCCGATGTCGAGTTTCATCGCGCCATCGCCGAAGCCAGCAAGAATGACTACTTTGTCGCCTTCCACGACTTTCTGCGCAGCCAGTTGGCCAGTGCGCGCAAAACCGCCTGGGAAAACTCGGCGTCGCGTTTTGCCAGTGGCTCGGCCGACGCCACCCAGGAACACCAGGCGCTTTACCAGGCCATCGCCGACGGTGATGCCCAAGCGGCCGCAGCCAATGCCGAAGCGCACCTGCGCGCAGCGGCCAAACGCCTGCAACTTGAGCTGCCTGCCACGAATTGAATGATCCAAGCTTTGTGCAGCGTGCCTCAGGCACGCCATTTTTTTAACAAAAACATTAGTCTGACAACCTGATAAGCAGACTGAAATGTGCAACCCTTAGGTACTCCAAACCATGATTTACGACTTCTGCATCATCGGCGGTGGCATCGTCGGCCTGGCCACTGCGATGGAGCTGCTCAAACGCCAGCCCAACGCCTCACTGGTGATCCTGGAAAAAGAAGCCTCGCTGGCCAAGCACCAGACCGGGCATAACAGCGGGGTGATTCACGCCGGCATCTACTACGCCCCCGGCAGCCTCAAGGCCGATCTGTGTAAACGCGGCGCCGAGGCCACCAAACGGTTTTGCCGCGAACACGGGATCAAGTTCGAGGTGTGCGGCAAGTTGCTGGTGGCCTCCACGCCCCTGGAAATGCAGCGGATGGAGGCACTTTATGCGCGCTCGCAGTTGAATGAGCTGAAGGTCGAACGCCTGGACGCCGACCAACTGCGCCAGCGCGAGCCCAACATCATCGGTCTGGGCGGCTTGTTTCTCGATGCGACCGGCATTGTCGATTACCGCGAAGTCTGCGAAACCATGGCCCAGGTAATTCGCCGACAAGGCGGTGAGATCTGCCTGGAGCGCACCGTCACCGCCATTTCGGAAGACACCGACAAGGTCACCGTCAACACCCGCGGCGAAGCCTGGCAAGCCAGGCACCTGGTGGTCTGCGCCGGCCTGCAGTCGGATCGGCTGGCGACGATGGCCGGGGTCAAGATCGACCACCAGATCATTCCCTTTCGCGGCGAATACTTCCGCCTGCCGGCCTCGAAGAACAACCTCGTCAACCACCTGATCTACCCGATTCCGGACCCGGAACTGCCGTTCCTCGGCGTGCACCTGACGCGGATGATCGACGGCAGCATCACGGTCGGCCCCAACGCCGTGCTGGGCCTGGGCCGGGAGAACTACCGCAAGTTCTCGATCAACTGGCGCGACGTGGCGCAGTACGCCAGCTTCCCCGGTTTCTGGAAAACCCTCTGGCAGAACCTGGGTTCGGGCAGCGTCGAGATGAAAAACTCACTGTTCAAGTCCGGCTACCTGGAGCAATGCCGCAAGTACTGCCCGTCGTTGAACCGCGAAGATCTGCTGCCCTACGAAGCAGGCATCCGCGCCCAGGCCGTGATGCGCGACGGCAGCCTGGTCCACGACTTTCTGTTCGCCCAGACGCCCCGCATGCTCCATGTCTGCAACGCGCCCTCACCCGCCGCCACCTCGGCGATTCCCATCGGCGAAATGATCGCCGATCGCATGTTCACACCCGGCTGACACCGCATCCCCGGCCCTTCCCGGGCCATCGCCACAAGCGTCACTTTGACAATAAATATAATGACTCAGAAGGAAGTACAGAATGACGGCAACACCGCATACCGCTGCCCCGGAAACGCCGGCACAAAGCAAAAAACGCCTGCGCAAAGTCGCCGCCGCCACGATCTTCGGATCGATGCTGGAGTGGTACGACTTTTACCTGTACGCCACCATGGCGGCCATCGTGTTCTCGAAGATCTTCTTCGACAACAGTGACCCGAAAACCGCCTCGCTCATGGCCTTTTCCACCTTCGCCATCGGCTTTATCGCCCGACCGTTCGGCGGCATTCTGTTCGGCTACCTGGGGGACAAGTTCGGCCGTAAGCAGGTGCTGGTATTGACCTTCTGCATGATGGGCGTGTGTACCACGCTGATCGGCCTGATCCCCAGCTATGCCTCCATCGGCATCTGGGCGCCGATCATCCTGGTGTTCATCCGGATCATCCAGGGCCTGGGCGCCGGGGCCGAGTTGTCGGGCGCGGCGGTCACTTCCTACGAGCACGCGTCGGAAGGCAAGCGCGGTAGCCAGGGCGCCTGGCCGGCGTTGGGCCTGAACCTGGGTCTGCTCCTGTCGTCATTGACCGTGTACCTGCTGACCATCAATGGCAACGACTTCATGCTGGCAGGCGGCTGGCGTATCCCGTTCATCTGCAGTATCGCGTTGGTGGGCGTCGGCCTGTGGGTGCGCAACAGCATTCCGGAAACCCCGGAGTTCAAGGAGCTGAGCCAGGCACCCAAGGTCGCCAAGCCTTCGCCGCTCAAAGCGCTGTTCAAGAACGATCTCAAGGGGTTGGCGGTGGTGTTCTTCGTAGCCATTGGCTACAACGCCCTGAGCTATATCTTCAAGACGTTTTCCCTGGCCTACCTGACTCAATTCAAAGGCGTCGATGTGCACGTCACGTCGCTGTCGGTGACCATTGCCAGCCTGATCGCCATCGTCGCGGTGCCGTGCTTCGGCTGGCTGTGCGACAAATGGAGCAGCAAAAAAGTGCTGGTACTCGGCGGCGTCTGCTCGCTGTTGTTTGCCTACCCGTTCCTGGCCCTGCTCGACACTGGCGACAGCCTGATGATCTACATTGCCATCGGCGTCGGCACCGGCCTGCTCGCTCCCATGATGTTCGCGCCCCAGGGCTCGTTCTTAAGCCGTCAATTCCCGACCCAAACGCGCTCCTCGGGCTTCGGCACCGGCCGCGAAATCGGTACCGCTATCGCCGGCGGCCTGGCACCGCTGGGAGCCTTGTCCCTGGTGGCCGCGTCACCGACCCACGCCACAGGCGGGGTGGTGATTATCCTCGCGATCGCGGCACTGCTGGTGGTGGTGTTCGCCCTGTGCGACCAGGGCCGTAAACACTCGACCTTCAAGAACTGAGCGAAAAACCTCGGTCGACTTCAGCGCGGGGGCCAGGCCATGGCCTGTGCCCTTGCGCATGACCGACGTCAAGGCCGCTCTTCACGTAACCGGGTAACCTAAAAATGTGAGATGAGTATTCACTCCCCCGAAGAAACCCTAGGAGCACCCGTTGAAAACCCGTCACTGCCTCGTCGTCCTCTTCCTGATCACGACGTTGACGTTACTCATGGATATACCGGTCAAGACGTGGCTGACCTCAGCGACCCTCAGTTTGCTGCTTGGCACTTGCGCGCTGGTGTACATGGCGGCGTCCTGCGTACTGGCCAGTCGCTGGTCGGTGGTGGAGAACGTGTTTGGCGGCCTGGATCGCGTCTATGAAGTACACAAGTGGTTGGGCATCTGGGCGCTGGTGTTCGCCACGTATCACTTTGTGTTCAAAGCTAACCTGGATGTGTGGAACAGCGTGCCCATCCTGGAGCTGCCCAAATACTGGACGCGCCTCGTCCGTCAACTGAGCTACGTGGCGCTGGGCCTGATCGTGCTGTTGGCGTTGAACCGCAACATTCCTTACAACGTCTGGCGCTGGTGGCACAAGTTGTCTGGCCCGCTGTTCCTGATCGTGATCCTGCACGGGCTGAGTTTCAAATCGCCGATCACCCTGACCGCGCCATCGGGCGTCTGGTTGACCTTGTGCTGCAGCCTGGGCGTCATCGGAGCCCTCTATAAATTGGTGCTTTACCCCTGGGTTGGGCGTGCCGGCGAATACCGGGTGACGGCCGTCAACCGCGCCAACGGCGCGTTGCATTTGACACTGGCACCAATTCACAAAGGGTTTGACTTCAAGGCCGGGCAATTCGCGTTCCTGGCCATGCAGGTCAAAGGGTTGCGCGAGCCGCACCCCTTCACGATCGCCAGCGCCAACCGTGAAAACGGGCAGATTGCGTTCATGATCAGAGGGTTGGGGGATTACACCAACGCCCTGGCAGACTGCGCCAAGGTCGGCATGCGCGCCGATCTGTATGCGCCTTACGGGCGCTTCAAGCGTGCTGTGCAGGCCGAGCGGGAAATCTGGATCGGCGCCGGCGTGGGCATTTCGCCCTTTATTTCCTGGCTGCAAGACCCTGCCGCCAAAGACTTCGACAAAGCCACGCTGGTCTATTGCTTCACGCCCGCGCGCGCCTTCCCGCCGGCCGAACAGGTGCAGACCATGGCCCGCTTACGGGGTGCGCAATTCGTCAGTAATGCCGGCGGCCTCGAGCGCTTGGCCGACACCCTGCGCCAAGCCGTGGTCGAGACCGCCCCCGACAAAGTGCATATCAGCTTCTGCGGCCCCAAAGGCTTGCTGGTCAAGGTTCGCGAGCTGATGAACGCCCACCGGATTCCACCGGCCAACCTGCACAGCGAACGGTTCGAGTTTCGCTGAAACCACGGGACGCAGGTCAACCCAGCACCTGAAGGGGGTTTGGCGGTGGACGTAAACTGGCATGATAGCGCCCATCCCACAACCTTCTCTGACTTGCGAGACGCCCCATGAAAACCCCATTGCGACTGGCCCTGCTTTCAGCCCTGTTGACCACCGGCCTGGCCCAGGCGGCCGAGCTGATCCCCATCGACGTACACCGCGACGCCAACTGCGGTTGCTGCAAGCAATGGATCCGCCATCTGGAAAGCCACGGTTTCAAGGTCAATGATCACGTTGAAGCCGATATGAGCGCGGTCAAACAACGCCTCGGCGTTGCGCCGCGCCTGGGCTCGTGCCATACCGCCGTGATCGACGGCAAGTTCGTCGAAGGTCACGTACCCGCCGAGCACGTGTTGGCGCTGCGCAAGCGCGATGATCTGCTCGGTATCGCCGCGCCAGGCATGCCTATGGGTTCGCCCGGCATGGAAATGGACGGCCACGGCGACGCCTACCAAGTCATCGGCCTGACCCGCGACGGTAAAGATGTGGTGGTAGCCGACTACCCGGCACACTGATCGATGCTGACGGGTTACCTGGGGCTGTTTTTCGCGGCATTCGGCGCCGCCACCCTCCTGCCCTTGCAATCGGAAGCGGTGCTGGTGGGCCTGCTGCTCAGCGGGCATTACAACCTGTGGTGGCTGCTGGGCATTGCGACGCTGGGCAACGTGCTCGGCTCGCTGGTCAATTGGCTGCTGGGGCGCTCGATCGAGCACTTCAAGGCGCGGCGCTGGTTTCCGGTCAACGCCAGGCAACTGGACAAGGCGCGCCGCCACTACGAACGCTGGGGGCATTGGACGTTATTGCTCAGTTGGGTGCCGATCATCGGCGACCCGCTGACCTTGATCGCCGGGGTGATGCGCGAGCCACTGTGGCGATTCCTGCTCCTGGTGACCTTGGCGAAAGCCGCCCGGTATGGTGCGCTGACACTACTGATCGACACACAATGGGTAGACCTTTAGCGACATAACCGCTGGTCGCCACTGTCATTTCTCACAGCTAGACCCAGGCCCGCACCTGATGTCTGCTGACCTTGCACGGCACTTTAAAAATGAGCCTACAAGGAGCACTTCCATGTCCGACGAAACTAGCGACAGCCTCCCGGTTCTTTACGCCACGCGCATCGCGGACCTCGAACCCCCGCCCTACAACGACAACACTGTGCGCCCCCTGATAGATCCTCCTGCTGATGTAGGAGCTGGCATCCGCAGTATCGAAAACCGTTTGCTGATTACCTTTGAACGCTGGACGTCGCTGAGTGCCCACGACGTCTTCGAATATTACATGGCGGATAGGCGATTCCCTGTCGCGTGGGGCGAAGTGGGCGATAACCAGGTTGGCCAGAACCGCTTCCAGCTCTCGGTACCACGCGAACTTGTGCCGCTGGGTATTGTGTTCCCTTGCTTTGGATTGGTCAGGCGAATAGGGAGCAACACGGTCAGTACATCAGACGAGCAAACCTGGTTTATCAAAGCAACGCGCCCTGGAGGGGTCGATCAGGACCCAGGAGAGTTTTACCACTCAGCGTTGATTCTTCATCTGCCCGCCGACTTGAGTGGCCCGGGTGCCGTACTGCACCCTGACCGTGCAAATGAAGGCGTGCTCATTACCATCGAGCATTACCCTGAGGCATTCAAGGGCGACACCATCGAGCTCTACTGGAACGGGCATTTGGTGACACATGTGCTGAGCGAGGCCCAGGCGGACGGGCTCGCGCCTATTGAGGTATTTGTCCCACCGGAGATCATTCTACTGCCAGGTGGCAGCGGCCTAGTCATCATCAGGTTCAGGGTGTATGACGTCGTACTGAACTTCTCCGGGGAACTGCAGCAGTGGTCCCAAGCGGTGCGCCTGGAAAGTGACTTGAACCCGGACTTGCTCGAACAACCTTACTTCTTGGTGGATGGCGAGGACATTTCCGATGTCAACTTCGACACACAAGCAGAAAGCCATTTCCAGATCGAAGTGGTTGTGCCCACCCGGCTTCCCAATGGCTCCGCGATCCCCACAGGCGCTCAGATCCTGGTGACCCTGCCCGGCACGCGCTTCGACGGTACGGAGATCACGGTTCAGTTACCGCCATTTGCTGCACGACCCGGTCGGTCGGCAACAACCGACGTCAGTAACAGTATTCTCAAAGACCTGATCAACGGCTCGATGCAAATCACCTACCAGTTGCAATTCCCACTGGGCACCGTCATTGGTGAGTCCCGCCGTTCGACTGTCACGATTTTTGGTACCGTTTCCACCATGCCGCCCGTTGATATCGAGGAAGATGAGGGGGGATTGATCGATCCGACCGTGCCTTACCTCAAAATCAACTTCCCGGTCTACACCCCCTATAACCCGAACTTCCCCGTTACGTTACGCATGGAGGCGCAGCAAGCGGGTGGCGGCGTAGTGTTTTATGAGCAAACCCAGCAAGCCGGCGCACCGCCGCCGCCTACGCGCTTCAGGATTGTCACTGCGGCCAATTTTGCGCGGTTCATCGGCCTCGGTCCTGTTGCCGTGTTTTATCGCGTCAACGACGGCGTCAACACAGTGCTGGACGCCGGCGTGCTGACAGTCCGTGAGTCCGAGCACCGGGTGGTTGAGATTGGCGAACGTATCGCCGACCTGCCGGCACCGCTGATTGACGGAGTCGACGCGAATGGCAACATCGACCCGAACGATGTGATCTTTCAGGTCGATACCACGCTGCCCTTCACTCGCTTTGCACCGGGCGACAAAGTCGTTTGGCGCTGGGTAGGCTCGGGTGTGGGCGGCAGCACTGGAGGCGAAATTGACGTGGTGGTGGCGGGACAAATTTCGTTCCCGGTGGACCGCGAATTTATCGACCTGAACAACGATGGCACGATTCGGTTTAGCTATACGCTCATACGCGGTTCGACCACGCTACGCTCCGAAATCCTTGAAGTGACTGTTGGCAAGGCGATCGGCGAATTGCCAAGGCCGGAAGTCATCGAAGCGTCGAGGCACCCCGACGAACTGCGGCCGGAGTCCGCAACAACGGGGGCAACCATTGCAATATCGTTCCTGACGATGTCGCCCAATGACAGAATCATGGCCGTGTGGAGTGGCGTGCCCGGTATCGGCACCCACGAAGAAATCAAGAACGGCAACACGTCGAAAACAGTGCATTTCGACGTGCCGAGCGATACCGTTGGGGCCAATATTCTCCCCGAAGGCCGCCTGATTGAAGTGCAGTACTTTGTGCTGCGAGGCACACGAAGAATACCGTCACCAACTCTGTTTCTGCAGTTGTTGCCCTTGACTACGTTACCGGTCCCTACTATCGAAGGTCAGGACCGGCCGGTACTGAATATCTCCCAGCTCAACGGCGAGGAGCGCACGCTGATCAATCTGTGGGCATTTATTCACCAATTCCAGCAGATGTGGCTGGAATATAGCGGCACCTATACCGATGGTGCGTCTTACTTTGAAGCCACCTACTCCGCGAACCTGGTCACCGAAGAGGGCGCGAGACTGGGCATTATGCCGCCGACGCCAGTGGACGAGTTGCGCAAACTCGAGGACGGCTCGCACCTGACGATCAGTTTCTGGGTCAGCTTTGATCGCAGCGCCGACAGGAGCCAGGCTACCCTGTTCCGCGTGCGCGAATATATAGTTCAAGCAGTTCCCGGCACCCTGCCACATCCGGTGATCAATGGCGCATCAGGCGTCGGGCCTGACGTAACGTATGACCCATTGCGCAATGAACACAACGTCACCGTTAGCGTTAAATATGACGGTATGACAAGCCGTCACCGTATTACGCTGAAGTGGATCTTCGCCGATTCTAGCGAAGGAGAAAGAAGCCTGAACGGCCTGGACGGCGGAGAAGTGGTGTTCAACCTGACCAGCGCTGGATTTTTGAATTACAGCGTGAACACGACCATTCAACTGATGTATTGGGTGGAGAACCCGGACTTCCCCGACCCCATTCCGTCCGAGGTGCAGACGGTGAGGGTCGACACTATTCCCATCGCAGACTTGCCTGCACCGCGGATCAACAACATCGAGGAAGGCGGTGTGATCAATCTGCAAAACATCACCGGCAATCCACTGGCAAGCGTGGCGAAATGGGCCTTGAGTGCCAAGGATCAACAAGTCTGGATGTACTGCATAGCCGGTGAAAATTCGCTGACTGTGATCGATGGTGACCTTATCGACACAACGCAAGCAGCGAATGGCCTGGTTGGAATAGCGGTATTGCGGAGCTGGTTCGCGGCGCTGGCGGATAACACCCGGATCAGGGTGGTCTTCAGGGTAGCCTTCAGCGGGGCAAACAAGGAATCGCAGATTGTCAACTTCCCGGAGACGAACTACGTCGTCAGGACACTACCTGCAATAGGTCTCGATACCTCTACGATGTTTGTGGATCTCGGGGGATGGATACTGGAAGGCTTCGGGTTCACCGATGTCGCGTATACCGGCAATATCGGTCGTGGCGCCAGCGGGGGCGTGGGAGCCCTGACGTTTAGCTCCAGTAACACATCAGTGGCCATCGTTGATAATGCCAATCGCGGACGACTGACGTTCACGGGGCCTGGGATCACAACCATTACCGTTAGAGATCAGGCGAACCAGTCAAAAAGCTACAACATCCAGGTCACCGGCTCCGGCAGGAGATGTCGTTATGTTGGGGTTGGAGACTGGAACTATATGAACAGTGTCATCGCCAGTACCGGTGGCATAATGCTCAGATACGATACGGCCTCTAGCCTGAGGGGGCGATTCAGCAACCGATTCCCTCGCAGTGAGGAGGTTTGGGTTAACGAAGGTATTCCTCCAATATCTCCATCAAGTCATTACACGGTCAATGTCGCCACTGGCGGTGGCCTTCCTCCGTATCTTAATTGGGGTACCGGCCAATTTCCGGGTTACGCGATTATCTGACCCCCAAAACGGAGTCCGTTGAAAAAACGAAAGGCGAATTTATTAACCAATAAGTTCGCCTTTTTTGTGCGCCTACGTTTAACACAGCGTTAACCTGCGTTTAATCCATTTGCGCCAGCATCCGGCGACGTCTCCGGAGTCTTACTTATGCCGTCAATCCGCACCCTTTGCATGGCCAGCTTGTTGGTGAGCGGCCCCCCTCTCGCCCTTGCTTTCGACGAAAGCCCGGCCTACGGCCCCGAGTTGCAGGGTTTCCAATACCCCTACCCGGTTGAGCATTTCAACTTCCAGTCCCAGGGCAAATCCCTGCACATGGGCTACATGGACATCCCGGCCAGCGGCACAGCCAACGGTCGCAGCGTGGTGCTGCTGCACGGCAAGAACTTCTGCGGCGCCACATGGGAGGGTTCGATCAAGGCGTTGAGCGACGCCGGTTACCGCGTGATCGCACCCGACCAGATCGGCTTCTGCACCTCGAGCAAGCCCGACAGCTACCAGTACAGCTTCCAGCAACTGGCGATCAATACCCACCAACTGCTGGAAAAACTCGGCATTCAGAAGGCCACCCTGCTCGGCCACTCCACCGGCGGCATGCTCGCCACCCGCTACGCGCTGCTGTACCCAGAGCAAACCGAGCAACTGGCGCTGGTCAACCCGATCGGCCTGGAAGACTGGAAAGCCCTCGGCGTGCCTTATCGCAGCGTCGACCAATGGTACGAACGCGAATTGCAGGTGAGCGCCGACGGCATCCGCAGCTACGAGCGCGACACCTACTACGCCGGCCACTGGAAGCCCGAATACGAGCGCTGGGTACAGATGCTCGCCGGCATGAACAAAGGCCCCGGCCACACCCAGGTGGCATGGAACTCGGCGCTGATTTACGACATGATCTTCACCCAGCCGGTGTACTACGAGTTCAAGGACCTGCAGGTGCCCACGCTGTTGCTGATCGGTACCAGCGACACCACCGCCATCGGCAAAGACCTCGCGCCGCCGGCGGTAAAGGCAAAGATCGGGCACTACGCGGTGCTGGGCAAACAGGTAGCCAAGTTGATCCCCCGCGCCACCCTGGTGGAATTCCCCGGCCTGGGCCACGCACCGCAGATGGAAGAACCGGCGCAGTTCCACAAGGCCTTGCTGCAGGGGCTCGACCACCTTTAATCCAACGTTATAAGAGGCGCCCGCGTATGTCGCTACAGATCGCAGTCATTGATGATTGGCAAGACGTCGCCCGTGATGTGGTGGACTGGTCAGCCCTGGCGGCGCTCGGCCAGGTGCATTTTCTGCATGATTACCCGGCGGACACCGCCACAATGGTCGAGCGCCTGAAAGGCTTCGACGTGATCTGCGTGATGCGCGAACGTTCGACCTTCGATAGCCCGTTGCTGCAAGGCCTGCCCAACCTCAAGCTGCTGGTGACCGGTGGCATGCGCAACGCCGCCATCGACCTTGCCGCCGCCAAAGCCCTGGGTATCCAGGTGTGCGGCACCGACAGCTATAAACACGCGGCACCGGAGCTGACGTGGGCGTTGATCATGGCGTCCACGCGCAACCTGCTGGCCGAAGCCAATTCCCTGCGCGCCGGCCACTGGCAGGTGGGCCTGGGCGGCGACCTGCATGGCCAGACCCTGGGGATCCTGGGGCTGGGCAGCATTGGCCAGAAGGTCGCGCAATTTGCCCAGGTGTTCGGGATGCGGGTGATTGCCTGGAGTGAAAACCTTACACCGCAACGCGCGGCGGAATCCGGGGTGACGTGGGTCAGCAAGCGCGACTTGTTCGCACAGGCTGATATTCTCACCATCCACCTGGTCCTCAGCGAGCGTAGCCGTGGGCTGGTGGATGCCGAGGCGCTCGGCTGGATGAAGCCGACGGCACGCCTGGTCAATACGGCACGCGGGCCGATCGTGGACGAACCGGCGCTGCTGGAGGCCTTGAGCAACGGCCGCCTGGCGGGAGCCGCGCTGGATGTGTATGCCGAGGAGCCACTGCCGGTCGATCATCCGTTGCGCCGCTTGCCAAACGTACTGGCCACTCCCCACGTCGGGTATGTCAGCGAGCAGAATTACCGGCAGTTCTATCAGCAGATGATTGCCGATATCCAGGCTTGGGCCGCGGGCACGCCCATTCGCGTGCTCGGCTGACGCACCAATTCAGCGCACGCGCACTGCGATGACGAGGCGCCTGCTCCCGAAACGCCCCTGAAGCGGGGCGCCAGCCCACCAACCGGACCGCGCGCCCTCGCCACGCGCTATCCACCGATCGCCACGCGCCCACACCGTTTTCTAACGTCGCATATCGTTACAAGTTTTTTTGTCCTACAAAATTTCCACATAAACCCTACAGTCTTTAGGATTTGTCCTAGACTCAAGCTCGATGGGTCCGTTCAAAAACAAAAGCCCCGCAAAAAATCGAAACTTTCAAACTCTGCCGTAGGTCAGGTTTAGGGTAAGGCGTGCATAAGCGGTTCAGACCGAATGCCCGTCCATCCAATCTATTTCAGCTAACCGTGCAACTGGCACAAGCCTTGCCAGTTTGTATAGCGCTTGTGCGTCTGGCCGCAGGAAGCGGTCTTCGGAGCTAGTGGCAGCGGGCCACCAGCCAACCAACATGTGGGAGAGAACTATGATCAGTGCCGCAGTAGAAACTCAGGGAGAGCGTTTTAGTAAATCGGCAGGGGGGCCAACATCGTTGGTCGATCTGCCCAATGCTGTGCGGCCGGTCGTGAGTCATAACCCCAATCGAAAGAAAGTCTTGTTCGTTACATCCGAATTTGCCGACCTGGTCAAGACCGGCGGCCTAGGCGATGTTTCCGCCGCCCTGCCCCGCGCCATGGGGCACTTGCACGATGTGCGCGTGCTGATCCCCGGTTACCCGCAGGTGATGGAAAGCGACAACCCGATCCATATCATCGGCGAACTGGGTGGCCACGCCGCGCTGCCGCCATGCAAGATCGGGCGCATGGACCTCAAGGATGGCCTGGTTATCTACGTACTGATCTGCCCCGAACTGTACGAGCGCGAAGGCACGCCCTATGGCGCCAACAACGGCCGCGACTGGCCGGATAACCACATCCGCTTCGCGCGCCTGGGCCTGGCCGCTGCCGACATGGCCGCCAACCTCGCCCAGATCCACTGGTGCCCGGACCTGGTGCATGCCCACGACTGGCCCGCCGGCCTGGCCCCTGCCTATATGCACTGGCGTGGGTCACGCACACCGACCCTGTTCACCATCCACAACCTGGCATACCAGGGCGTGGTCAGCCTGGCCTCCACGCCGGAGCTGGGCATTCCGCCCCATGCGCTGCAACAGGAAGGCATGGAGTTCTACGGCAAGATGTCGTTCCTCAAGGCGGGGATGGCCTACTCCAGCCACATCACCACCGTGAGCGCCACCTACGCCCAGGAAATCACCACCCCGGAATTCGGCTGCGGCCTGGACGGTTTCCTCGCCAGCAAGACCCAGCAAGGCTTGCTCAGCGGCATTCCCAACGGCATCGATGAAAGCTGGGAAGCCTCCACCGACACGCACCTGACCCACAACTTCAATATCGGCGATTGGGAAGGCAAGGCAGTCAACGCCGCCCACGTGCGCAACCTGTTTGGCCTGCATGACTCCACCGGCCCGCTGTTCGCCGTGGTCTCGCGGCTGGTCTATCAAAAAGGCCTGGACCTGACCGAAGCGGTCGCCAGCTTTATCGTCGAGAACGGCGGCCAGATCGCGATCATCGGTCGTGGCGAGCCGGAAGAAGAACAGGCCATGCGCGAACTGGCGCTGCGCTTCCCGGGCCAGGTCGGTGTACGCATCGGCTTCAACGAAACCGACGCCCGTCGCATGTTTGCCGGCAGCGACTTCCTGCTGATGCCGTCGCGCTATGAACCGTGCGGCTTGAGCCAGATGTACGCGCAGCGTTTCGGCTCGCTGCCGGTGGCGCGCAACACCGGCGGCCTGGCGGACACCATCGAAGACGGCGTCACCGGGTTCCTGTTCAACGAGTCCACCGTGGACAGCTACCGCGAAGCCCTGAACCGTGCATTCAAAGTGTTCGCCTACCCAGGCCTGCTCAACGCCATGCGCTGCCGGGCGATGACCCAACCGTTCAACTGGTGCCAGGCGGTCGAACCCTATGCCGAACTGTATGAACAACTGGTGGCCAAGGCGCTGGGGAAATCGACTAAATAATCAAGGGAGGTCTTCATAGATGCCGTTACGGACTCTGGAAACCTGGCCCCACGGCGCAATCATGCTGGACGCGCAACACACGCGTTTCGCCTTGTGGGCGCCAGACGCGTTTTATGTCAGCGTTGAATTGCAAGATGGCCGCTCGGTCGCCATGCTGCCCCAGGCAAATGGCTGGTTCGAAACGGAGATAAAGTGCCCCGCAGGCACGCGCTACCGCTACAACATCGATGGGGAAACGGATGTCCCCGATCCCGCGTCCAGGGCCCAGGCCTCGGACGTGCATGGCTGGAGCCTGGTGGTCGACCCGCTCGCCTATGAATGGCGACACCACCCATGGCAGGGCCGCCCCTGGCATGAAGCGGTGATCTACGAGCTGCATGTCGGCGCGCTGGGCGGCTTCGCAGCCGTCGAGCAGCACCTGCCACGCCTGGCCGAACTGGGCGTTACCGCGATTGAGTTGATGCCCCTGGCGCAATTCCCCGGCGAGCGCAATTGGGGCTACGACGGCGTGCTGCCCTACGCGCCGCACGCCGCCTACGGCAGCCCCGAACAGCTCAAGCATCTGATCGACAGCGCCCATGAACACGGGCTCGCGGTCTTGCTCGACGTGGTCTACAACCACTTCGGCCCCGATGGCAACTACCTGGGCCAGTACGCCAAAGACTTCTTCCAGCAAGATGTGCATACGCCATGGGGCGCCGGCATCGACTTCGAGCGGCGTGAAGTGCGGGACTTCTTTCTGGACAACGCCCTGATGTGGCTGCTCGACTACCGCTTCGACGGCCTGCGCCTGGACGCGGTACACGCCATCGACAACCCCGGTTTCCTGCGGGAACTGGCGCACCGGGTGCGCCAGCAGGTCGACATCGGCCGTCATGTTTGGCTGGTGCTGGAAAACGAACTGAACCAGGCCAGCCTGCTGAAACACGATTTCGATGCGCAATGGAACGACGACTTCCACAACGTATTGCATGTGCTGCTGACCGGCGAAACCGATGCCTACTACAGCGACTTTGCCCAAGCGCCTACCGCAAAACTCGCACGTTGCCTCAGCGACGGCTTTGTCTACCAGGGCCACACCACGCGCTACGGGCATGCACGCGGCGAACCCAGCAGCGGCTTGCCGCCCACCGCCTTCGTCGCGTTCTTGCAGAACCACGACCAGATCGGCAACCGCGCCCTCGGCGAACGCCTGCACCAACTGTGTTCGCCCCAGGCGCTGAAGGCGGCGACCACCTTGCTACTGATGTCGCCGATGATCCCGTTGCTGTTCATGGGCGATGAAGTCAACGCCAGCGAGCCGTTTCTGTTTTTCACTGACCACCATGGCGAACTGGCTGAAGCGGTACGCGAAGGACGTCGCAATGAATTCGCCGATTTCGCCGCGTTCCACGACCCCGAGCGGCGCGAGCGGATTCCCGATCCCAACGCGCTGCCGACCTTCGAACAATCGGCGCCGTCGTTCGCCGCCAACGAACACACCGAGTTCTATCGCCACCTGCTGCGCCTGCGCCACCAGCATATCGTGCCGCACCTGCCCGGCAGCGTGGCCCTCGGTGCGCAGGTGCTGGCAGACCGCGCCGTCAGTGCGCGTTGGCGCCTGGGCAACGGCAGCCTGTTACAGATCGACCTGAACCTGAGTGCCACGGCCCTGGATCACCCCGCTGCGCAGCATGTGCTGTTCCAAACGCCGGCGCATGACCACGCGCACCTGGCGCCCTTCAGCGCACGCGTTACCCTATCCCCTGTTGGAGAGCACCCTTGAGCGAAGCGAACCTGGAAATCCTCGCCGGCCGAGCGGGCCTGGCGGTCGATTGGATCGACGCAAACGGCCGCCCGCAACGTGTCAAACCGGACGCCCTGCGCGCCGTCCTCAAAGGCCTGGGCCACCCGGCCGACAGCGATGCCGAGATTGACGCCAGCCTGCGAGACCTGGAGCAAGTGCAACAGGACAAACACCTGCCGCCCTTGCTCACCGTCGACAGTGGCGAAGGCCTGGACCTGGCGCGCTACTTCGCGCCCGACACCGTCTGCCGGGTCAGCCTCGAGGAGGGCGAAGTCCTCGAATTACGCCTCGACGGCAACGCGGTACTGCCCGGCGTGATCGCCCTCGGCTACCACCAAGTGCATATCGCCGACCAGGCCTTCACCCTGGCCGTGGCCCCTCGTCACTGCTACAGCGTCGCCGATGCCGTCGACAGTCAAACCCCACGTGCCTGGGGCCTGAGCGCCCAGTTGTACGCCCTGCGCCGCCTCGGCGACGGCGGGTTCGGCGACACCCTGGCGCTGGAACACCTGGCCCGCTCGGCCGCCGAACGCGGTGCCGACGCCCTGGCGATCAGCCCGATGCACGCGATGTTCAGCGCCGACCCCGAGCGCTACAGCCCGTACTCGCCGTCGAGCCGCCTGTTTCTCAATAGCCTGTACGCATCGCCCGGCTGCATCCTGGGTGAGCGCCAGGTGCGCAATGCCATCGAGGCCTGCGGTCTGGCCGACGAGCTGCACACCCTCGAACAACACACCCTGATCGACTGGCCCACCGCAGCCAAGGCCAAACACCGCCTGTTGCGTGCCCTGTACGACGACTTCCGCCACGGTCAACACCCGCAACACGCCGACTTCCTCAGTTTCCGCCAAGCGGGCGGTGAAGCCCTGGAGAACCACTGCCGTTTCGAAGCGGTCCAGGCCGCGCGCGCCGCCGCTGGCGAAGACCTCGACTGGCGCCATTGGCCAGAGCAATGGCGCAGCCCGCAAAGCCCGGCGCTCCTGCGCTTCGCCGAGGAAAACCGCGACGACATCGGCTTCTACGCCTTCGGCCAATGGCTGATCGCGCGCTGCCTGGAACGCGCCCAACAAGCCGCCCGTGGCAGTGGCATGAGCATCGGCCTGATCGCCGACCTGGCCGTCGGCGCCGACGGTGGCGGCAGCCAGGCCTGGAGCCGCCAGGATGAATTGCTCGCCGGCCTGACCGTCGGCGCGCCGCCGGACATTCTCAACCGCGCCGGCCAGGGCTGGGGCATCTCCGCCTTCGCCCCGGAAGGCCTCAAGCGCCACGGCTTCCGTGCGTTTATCGAGATGCTGCGGGCCAATTTCGCCCATGCCGGCGGCTTGCGTATCGACCATGTGATGGGCCTGCAACGCCTGTGGGTGATGCCCATGGATGCCTCGCCCCAGGACGGCGCCTACCTGTATTACCCGGTGGACGATCTGTTGCGTCTGCTGGCGCTGGAATCGCACCGCCACCAGGCCATCGTCCTCGGCGAAGACCTCGGCACCGTGCCCGACGGCCTGCGCGACAAACTCATCGGCCGCTCGATTCTGGGCATGCGCGTGCTGCTGTTCGAACAGGGTCATGATGGCCAATTCAAGCCGATCCTCGACTGGCCGGACAACGCCCTGGCCACCACCAGCACCCACGACCTGCCAACCCTCAATGGCTGGTGGCACAGCCGCGACATCGACTGGAACGTCCAGCTCGGCCTGATCGATGCGCCCACCACGGAGCAATGGCGCGAGCACCGCCTGCGCGAACGCCAGGCACTGCGCCAGGCCTTGAGCCAGGACCCGCAGAACTTCGTCGATGAAGTGCGCAATGAAACCGACCACATGATCGATGCCAGCGTGCGCTACCTCGGCCACACCCGCGCGCCGCTGGTGCTGCTGCCGCTGGAAGATGCCTTGGGCCTCGAAGAACAAGCCAACCTGCCCGGCACCATCGACACCCACCCCAATTGGCGCCGCCGCCTGCCAGGCGAGGCGGCGAGCCTGCTCGACAATGCGGGTGCCGCGCGCCGCCTGGAACTGCTGGCGGTGGCACGCAATCAAGCCCATGAGCGTGACCGATGAAGGCTCTGCCCCTGCGCGCCAGCCAGCGCCTGCAGTTTCATAAAGGGTTCACCCTCGATGACGCGGTGGCTCTGGTGCCGTACTTTGCCCGGCTGGGCATCAGCCATTTGTATGCCTCACCGCTGCTCAGTGCCCGCGCAGGTTCCATGCATGGCTATGACGTGGTCGACCCCACCACCGTCAACCCGGAGCTGGGCGGCGAAGCGGCGTTGCGCCGCCTGGTGGCCGCCCTACGCCAACACGACATGGGGCTGATCCTCGATATCGTGTCCAACCACATGGCCGTGGGCGGCGCCGACAACCCCTGGTGGCTCGACCTGCTGGAATGGGGCCGGTTGAGTCCCTACTGCGAATTCTTCGACATTCAATGGCACTCGCCCGACCCGCTGCTCAAGGGCCAATTGCTCATGCCGTTCCTCGCCAGCGACTACGGCGAAGCCCTGCAAACCGGCACGTTGACCCTGCACTTCGACGCCGCGCACGGCAGTTTTTCCGTCGAGCACTACGAACACCGCTTCCCGATCTGCCCACAAGATTACGCGACGATTCTGGGCGCCGATGAACTGCTCAAGCCCCTCGCCGACCGCTTCAGCACCCTCGCCTACCAGAGCGATGCCTACGCCGAAGCGGCCTGGCTCAAACAAGCCCTGGCCGAACGCGCCACCGACAACGCCGTGCGGCAGGCCATCGAACAGCGGCTGGGCACCTTCGACGCACGTCAGCCAGAAGGTTTCCAGCGCCTGCACGGGCTGTTGGAGCAACAGGCCTATCGCCTGGCCAGTTGGCGCACTGCGGCGGACGATATCAACTGGCGGCGCTTCTTCGATGTCAACGATCTGGGCGGCCTGCGTGTAGAACGCAGCGCCGTGTTCGAGGCCACCCACGGCAAGATCTTCGAGTTGATCAGCCAGGGGCTGGTCGATGGCCTGCGCATCGACCATATCGACGGGCTGGCCGACCCACGCGGGTATTGCCGCAAGCTGCGGCGGCGGGTCGATACGCTGTCGCCCGAGCGTCACCTGCCGATTTTCGTCGAAAAAATCCTCGGCGAAGGCGAAACCCTGCGCGAGGACTGGCAGGTGGACGGTACCACCGGCTACGAATTCATGAACCAGCTGTCGCTGCTGCAACACCGCCCGCAAGGCTTCGCAACGCTGGCCGAGCTGTGGACCCGGCACAGCGAACGGCCGTCGGCCTTTATCGAAGAAGCCTGGCTGGCGCGCCGGCAGATCCTCAACGGTTCTCTTGCCGGCGACTTCGAAAGCGTGGCCCAGGCCCTGCTGCAAGTGGCCCGCGACGACGTGATGAGCCGCGACCTGACCCTCGGCGCGATCCGCCGCGCCCTGCAGGAACTGATCGTGCATTTCCCGGTGTACCGCACCTACATCAGCGCCTGTGGCCGCAGCGAACGCGACGACACGTTTTTCCTGCAAGCCCTGGCGGGCGCGCGCAGCACCTTGAGCGAAGGCGACTGGCCGGTGCTGGACAACCTGGAAAAATGGTTGGGCGGCCAACCGTGGCGCAATCGCCCGCTCGGCCGCGAGCGCAAGCTGCTCAAGCATGCCTGCGTGCGCTTCCAGCAATTGACCTCGCCGGCCGCCGCCAAAGCCGTGGAAGACACCGCGTTCTATCGCTCGGCGGTGTTGCTGTCGCGCAACGACGTGGGCTTCAGTACCGAACAGTTCAGCGCACCGCTGGCCGATTTTCACGCGGCCAATCAGCAGCGCTTGCAGGCGTTCCCCGATAACCTGCTGGCCACCGCCACCCACGACCACAAACGCGGTGAAGACAGCCGCGCCCGCCTCGCCGTGTTGAGTGAGTGCGCAGGGTGGTATGCCGAACAGGTGACGCATTGGCGCCGCCTCGCCGCGCCGTTGCGCAACGACGCCAGCAGCCCATCGGCAGGCGATGAGTTGATCCTCTATCAGGTACTGCTCGGCAGTTGGCCGCTGGACCTGCACCTGGACGACCGGCCGGCACTCGAAGCCTATCAACAACGCCTCTGGCAATGGCAACAAAAGGCCCTGCGCGAAGCCAAGTTGCAGAGCAGTTGGAGCGCGCCCAACGAGGCTTACGAACAGGGTGTGGAAACGTTTCTCACGCGCCTGCTGCTCAGCGACGCAGGCCGCGCACTGCGCACCGCCATCGGCGCCGCCGCCCAAGCGATTGCCCCCGCTGGCGCGCTCAATGGGCTGGCGCAATCCTTGCTTCGAGTCACAGTGCCGGGTGTGCCGGACCTGTACCAGGGCAATGAGTTCTGGGACTTCAGCCTGGTCGACCCGGACAACCGCCGCCCGGTGGATTTCAACGCACGGCAGCACGCGCTGGATACCCCACCGGACATCGGCAAGCTGTTGTTCAACTGGCGGGACGGGCGTATCAAACAAGCCTTGATCGCCCAGGTGCTGGCCTTGCGCAAGGCCCATCCTAAACTGTTCCATCGGGGCAGTTACACGCCCCTGGACGTGGTCGGTCGACATGCCGAGCACGTGGTCGCGTTCTGCCGCGAATACCAGGGCAAACGCGCACTGGTGGTGGTGCCGCGCTGGCCCTATCGCCTGCTGGAAAACGGTGTGCATCCCCAGGTCAATGCGCGGGTTTGGGGCGATACCCGAGTGAAATTACCGTTCGCCGCGCCAACCGAAAACTGGAAGGGACTTTTTCATACACGCGCAGTCACACCAGACAAGGAGCTGTTGATCAGCACTGCGCTGGGGGATTTCCCGGTCAACGTCTTTATCGATCCTGATGATCAATCAAGCTGAAATTTTCTGCGAGGAACATTGTGATGAGTACTGAAGACAAACGTGTTCGCGAATTCGCGTATCAGATCTGGGAGTCGGAGGGCAAGCCGCAAGGTCAGGATGCGCGCCATTGGGAAATGGCCCGCAAGTTGGCGGAAGCCGAAGCGCTGACGCCCAGCAAGCCCAAACCCGCCGCCAAACCGAAAACCGCGCCCAAGCCGGCAGCAAAAGCCAAGCCGCCGGCAGCGGCCGCAGGCAAACCGGCCGCGCCGGCGGCTAAAAAGCCGGCGGCCACAAAAAAGCCCAAGCCGTAAGCCCTGTGCCGTCATGAACCTCCGGCCGGCAACCCCGGCCGGAGGTCAGCCACTTGCCCGATTATTAGCTGACCCCTCGTCAGCAGGGCTACGTTCGGCCCGAAAAAAGACCCATGCAGGAGCAACACAATGAGCAAAGCCGATAAAAAACAGGCCCCCCCGGCCCACGAACCATCGCGGATTCGCGAAGGTTTGCCCTTCCCCCTGGGGGCGACCTGGGACGGCCTGGGTGTCAACTTTGCCCTGTTCTCGGCCAACGCCACCAAAGTCGAGTTGTGCCTGTTCGACGACGCCGGCGTGGTCGAGCTGGAACGTATTGAACTTCCCGAATACACCGATGAAATCTTCCACGGCTACTTGCCCGACGCCCACCCCGGGCTGATTTACGGCTACCGTGTGTACGGCGCGTATGACCCGGCCAACGGCCACCGTTTCAACCACCACAAATTGCTGATCGACCCCTACGCCAAACAGCTGGTGGGCGAACTCAAATGGTCCGAGGCGCTGTTTGGCTACACCATCGGCCACCCCGACGACGACCTCAGTTTCGACAAACGCGACAGTGCGCCCTTCGTGCCCAAGTGCAAGGTCATCGACCCGGCGCACACCTGGGGCGACGACCAACCGGTGCGCGTGCCATGGGACCGCACGATCATTTATGAAACCCACCTGCGCGGCATCAGCATGCGTCACCCCTCGGTCGGCGAGGCCGTGCGCGGCACCTGCGCCGGGCTGATGGAAGACGATCTGCTCAAGCACATCCGCCAGTTGGGTATTTCTTCCGTGGAACTGTTGCCGGTACACGCCTTTGTCAACGACCAGCATTTGCTGGAAAAAGGCATGACCAACTACTGGGGCTACAACAGCATCGCCTTCTTCGCCCCGGACCCGCGCTACCTGGCCAGCGGCAAGATCGCCGAGTTCAAGGAGATGGTCGCGCACCTGCACGAAGCCAAGCTGGAAGTGATTCTCGACGTGGTCTACAACCACACCGCCGAAGGCAACGAGCGCGGCCCGACCCTGTCCATGCGCGGCATCGACAACGCTTCCTACTACCGCCTGATGCCGGACGACAAGCGCTTCTATATCAACGACTCCGGCACCGGCAACACCCTCGACCTGAGCCACCCGTGCGTGCTGCAGATGGTCACCGACTCCCTGCGTTACTGGGCCACCGAGATGCACGTCGACGGTTTCCGCTTCGACCTGGCGACCATCCTCGGCCGTTATCGTGACGGGTTCGACGAGCGCCACAGTTTCCTCGTCGCCTGCCGTCAAGACCCGGTGCTGCGCCAGTTGAAACTCATCGCCGAACCCTGGGACTGCGGCCCCGGCGGCTATCAGGTGGGCAACTTCCCGCCGGGCTGGGTGGAATGGAACGACCGCTTCCGCGACACCGTGCGCGCCTTCTGGAAAGGCGATGACGGCCAGCTGGCGGACTTCGCCGGGCGCATGACCGCATCCGGCGAGATGTTCAACCACCGTGGCCGCCGGCCTTACAGCTCAGTGAACTTCATCACCGCCCACGACGGTTTCACCCTGCATGACCTGGTGTCGTACAACGACAAGCACAACGAAGCCAACGACGAAAACAATCAGGATGGCAGCAACAACAACCTGTCCTGGAACCATGGCGTCGAAGGCCCCACCGACGACCCGGAAATCAACGCCCTGCGCCTGCGCCAGATGCGCAACTTCTTCGCCACCCTGCTGCTCGCCCAAGGTACGCCGATGCTGGTGGCCGGGGATGAGTTCGCGCGCACCCAGCACGGCAACAACAACGCTTACTGCCAGGACAGCGAGATCGGCTGGGTCAACTGGGAGCTGGACGATGACGGCAAGGCGCTGCTCAAGTTCGTCAAGCGCGTGATCAAACTGCGCATGACGTACCCGATCCTGCGCCGTGGCCGCTTCCTGGTGGGCGACTACAACGAAGACATCGGCGTGAAGGACGTCACCTGGCTCGCGCCGGATGGCAACGAGATGAGCACCGAGCAGTGGGAAGACAGTCACGGCCGTTGCCTGGGCATGCTGATGGATGGCCGCGCCCAGGAGACCGGGATTCGCCGTCCGGGTGGCGATGCCACGTTGTTGCTGGTGGTCAACGCCCATCACGACTTGGTCAATTTCCGCCTGCCCCCCGTGCCGGAAGGCCAGTTCTGGACCTGCATGCTCGACACCCATGACACGACGATACGCGGGCAGGAACGCTTTGATTTCCACCATGAGTACGCGGTCACCGGGCGCTCGCTGCTGCTGTTTGAACTGCAGCACGACGAAGAGGTGTGACATGGGCCTGCATGGATTCCTTCAAGGCTACCAAGGCTATGCGGACACGCAGGCCCTGGGCGCGGCCTTGAAGGCGCTGCAGGCCGAGGGGCTGGACCGCCTGCCGCTCCCCGGCAGCGGCCAGACCCTCGAACGGTTCAGCCGCTTGGCCCAGGTCGCCGGACACGACCTGCGCTTGTGCAAGTTGTTCGAAGGTCACACCGATGCCTTGGCGATCATTGCCGAGCTGCGCAGCCCCTTGCCGCCGGAGGGCAGCCTCTGGGGCATGTGGGCGGCAGAACCGCCGACGGCCAGGGTGCGGGCGCGGCGCAACGGCCATCGTCTGGTGCTGCAGGGGCGTAAAGCCTGGTGTTCGGGAGCGACGGTGGTCAGCCATGGGTTGTTGACGGCCTGGGACGAGGAGGATCGCCAGCAATTGGTCGCAGTGGAGATGGGCCAGCCCGGCATCTGCGTGACCGATGAGGGGTGGCAGGCGGTAGGCATGGCGGCCACCGGCAGTGTCGATGTCCTGTTCGAGGCGGCCAGCGGGATTGGCATCGGCAGGCCCGGCGACTACCTCGCCCGCCCCGGCTTCTGGCAAGGCGCCGTCGGTATCGCCGCGTGCTGGTATGGCGCGGCGCAACGCCTGGCTGAAGTGCTGCGCGAGCAGTGCAACAGGCGTGCGGAACCGCATGCCCTGGCCCACCTCGGCGCGGTCGACAGCGCCTTGAACAGTGCCGCCTGCGTGCTGCGCGCCAGTGCGCGGCAGATCGACCGCGCCCCGCTGGCCGATGCCAGGCAACTGGCCCAACAGGTACGCGCGTCTCTCGAAGACACGGTTGAACAGGTCATGCGCCACGTCGGTCGCGCCGCCGGTGCGGGGCCTTTTTGCAAAGATCCGCACTTTGCCCAACTGATGGCGGACCTGCCGGTGTATGTACGTCAAAGCCATGCCGAGCGTGACCTGGCCGCCCTCGGTGAACAGGTTGCCGCCGAGCCACCTGGGAGGTGGCAGTTATGAAAGCCAATCCGATCGTGGGCCAGGGCACGTCGCTGCATCAGTGGCAGACCTCGTCCCACATGGCCGAACTGGCGCCGATCAGCGTCGAACAGTTGGTACCCGAAGGGCATCGCGCAGTGATCATCGCACCGCACCCGGACGATGAAGTGCTGGGCTGCGGCGGCCTGTTGCAAGGCTTGGCCGCGCTGGGTCGGGCGATCCAGTTGATCTCTGTCACCGATGGCAGCGCCAGTCACCCCGGTTCGCGGCGCTGGTCGGTGGAGCGCCTCAGCGTGGTGCGCCCGCAGGAGTCGGCCCAGGCCTTGCACCGCCTCGGCTTGCCGCTGCACCGGTTGAAGTGGCTGCGCGCCGGGTTTACCGACAGCCAGGTCGCCGCCCGCGAAGCGCAGTTGGCCGCGTTCATTGAGCGCCACCTCAAACCCAGGGACGTGGTGTTCACCACCTGGCGCGAAGACGGCCACTGCGACCATGAAGCCGTCGGCCGCGCCAGTGCCAGTGCCGCACTGGCGGTCGGCGCGACCCTGTACGAGTTGCCCGTGTGGACCTGGCACTGGGCAACCCCGGAAGACAGCCAGGTACCGTGGCATCGCGCGCGCAAACTCCCGCTGAGTTGCCAAGTCGTCGCGCGCAAGCGCCATGCCATCCACGCGTTCGCCAGCCAATTGGAGGGCGATCCGCAGATCGGCTTGCCGCCGGTGCTGGCACCCTATGTCGTCGAGCGTTTGCTGCAGCCTTTTGAAGTGGTGTTTGTATGAGCGTGGCGACACCGTATTTTGATCGGCTGTTCGCCGACAACGATGACCCCTGGGCCTTCCGTCAACGCTGGTACGAGCGGCGCAAGCGCGCGCTGACCTTGGCGCTGTTGACCCGCCCGCGTTACGCCGCGATTTTTGAGCCCGGCTGCGCCAATGGTGAACTGAGCGTCGAACTGGCGCCGCGTTGTGACCGCCTGGTGTGCTGCGATACCGCGGCCGCAGCAGTGGCCCTGGCCAAGACACGTCTGATGGGATTTCCCCATGCCCAGGTGCAGCAGAGTCGCCTGCCCGCACAGTGGCCTGACGGCCGCTTCGACCTGATCGTGCTGAGCGAGCTGTGTTACTACCTCGACGCCGATGACCTCACCCGCCTGATCGACTGCGCCCTCGCCGCGCTGAGCGACGACGGTCAACTGCTGGCCTGTCACTGGCGCGCGCCAATCGACGGCTGCCCGCAAACCGCCGTCCAAGTGCATGCGCTGCTCGAGCAACGGCTGGCCATGCCGTGTGTTGCGCGGCACCACGACAGTGACTTCCTGCTCGACCTCTGGAGCCGCGACGGTACGTCGGTCGCCACCCATGAGGGCCTGCGTTGAGCGGCCTGAAACGGGCCCGTTAAAAAAAATCGAAGTTACAAGATGTGAAAGCAGCGAATCCTTGTCTATGCTGAGGACGCCTTGCTGGCAATCCAGGATTGAAATGCCGAGCAATCGCTGCAGCGGAGCCTGCGGCGACTAAAAAGAGCGTCGTCCCGTCCACGGGCTACGACCCAGCATCAATTGACAAGGACGTGCCCGCCATGAAACCCGCCTCCCTCAGCGAAAGCCGCCGCGGTCCAGCGCAGATCTGGAACAGTGCCCCGCAGTTGGCGCAAATCCCCGCCATTCATCCTCACTCGCTGGTGCCTGCGGGTGCGCGAGTGGTCATCGTCGCGCCCCACCCCGGCGATGAAGTGTTGGCCTGTGGCGGTTTGCTGCAACGGCTGAGCACCCTCGAACACCCGATGCTGTTGATTTCCATCACCGACGGCAGCGCCAGCCACCCCGGCTCGAATGTCTGGCCGGCGAGGCGCTTGAGCGTGGTGCGGCCCCAGGAAAGCGTCGAAGCGCTGCGCCGGCTGGGCATGCCGCTGCACAGCCTGAAGTGGATTCGCGGCGGCTTTCGCGATGACGCGCTGGCCGCCAGCGAACACCCCATGAGCCAACTCATCGCCCGATATCTGCAGCCCGGCGATGTGGTCTTCAGCACCTGGCGCAACGACGGCAACGCCGACCACGACGCCGTCGGCCGTGCCAGCGCCAAGGCATGCAGCCTGGTCGGGGCACGTCTGTATGAGCTACCGATCTGGGCCTGGCATTGGACGGCGCGGGAAGGTTCGATGATCCCCTGGCAGCGTGCGCGCAAGGTCCGCCTCGACACCTGGAGCGTGGCGCGCAAGCTGCATGCGGCCCATGCCTATGCCAGCCAACTGGCCGGAGACCCGGAGATCGGGCTCGCGCCGATGCTCGCCCAGGTGTTGCTGGAGCGGATGCGCGAGCCCTATGAGATCGTGTTCGTCTAGAAATTCACTCGTCTATACCTGTTATTTCTGACAGTGGCGGCCCGTTTGATGTGCGACTAAGGTGCAAAAAACCTGCACTGCTTAAGGCGCAGTCGAGAAAGCCATGCCAACCCTTTGCATTGGCCGATGTTTTCAGAATCGGGTAACCGGTACTCCCTGATCCGTATCGTTCGTTGTTGCCATGGTCCGAACGCACCTGCTTGTCCAGGTGCCGGGAGATGTTCCCTTCGAACGAGGACGGGTCATGCGCGCACCAACATCTTCTTTGTTGTACCTGGGCATCAGCTCAATCATCGCCGTGACGGCGTGGCCACTCCCCTCTTATGGCGCATGCACGATCAACAACAGCGCCGGCGACGACATCTCCACCTGCGACAGTGCCTCGGCACCGGGGTTTACCGACACCGGTGGCAACAACACCCTGAATATCAGCGGCAGCGGCGCCATCAACGGCAATGTCACCTTTGGTGCGGGTAACGACCTGGTGGACGTGAACGGGCCGACGGCGGCGCTCAACGGTGCGCTGAACCAAGGCGACGGCGCGAATATTTTCCGCCTGAACCTGGGCACCGTCAGCGGTTCGGTCACCCAAGGCGCAGGCGCGGATGTGGTACAGATCACCGGTGGGCAGGCGGGTGCAATAAGCCAAGGCGGCGGCATCGACAGCTTTGCCATGAGCGGCGGCACCATCGCTTCCCTGGCCCAGGGCGATGGCCTGGACACCTTCAACATGAGCGGCGGGGTCATCACCGGGGCGTTTGAAGATGGCGACCAAGCCACGATGAGAAGCGGCACCATTGGCCGGGTCGATATGAAGCTCGATAACAACGTGTTCGACATGCAAGGCGGCACCATCCTGGGCAATCTGGTCACCGGGTTCGGCAATGACCATATTCTCGTCTCGGGCACCAGTTACATCGGCGGCAACATCAGCACCAGCGGCGGCGATGACTTGATTGAAGTCAGCGGCGGCACGGTCAACGGGCAAATCCTCGCCAGTTTCGGCAAGGACCAGTTGATCTGGCACGATGGCGGCAAGGTCAACGGTTTGATCGTCATGGGCGCCGACGACGACACCGCGCTGCTGAAAAACCTCAACGAAACGTCGCTGTCCTCCAACCCCTTGGTGGATGGTGGCCTGGGTAACGACACGCTCACATTCGACAACACCCAGACCGACGTCCCCGCACGCTATACCGGCTGGGAACAGGTGCTGCTGGATAACGGCTCGGACCTCAAGCTGGGCGGTGCCTTCGTGCTGGGCGACAGCGCAACCGGCAGCGGCATCATGAGCCTCGACGGTTCGAGCAAATTGACTGTCACCAACGGTTCGATCGACCCCTTTACCGCCGGCCAATCCGTCACCTTGAACAACGGCGGCCTGATCGACATGACCACCGGCAGTACCAGCGCCACCGACACCCTGACGGTGAACGGGAACTACAACGGCAACGCTGGCCGACTCGCCTTGCAAAGCGTCTTGGGCAGCGACGGCTCACCCAGCGATTTGCTGGTGATCGGCACGGGCCAGATCAGCGGCACCACCGCTATCAGCGTGACCAATCTCGCCGGGCCGGGGGCCGAAACCGTGCAGGACGGCATCCAGGTGGTCCGCGCAATCAACGGCGCCAGCGGCGCCGGCACCCAGTTCACCCTGGCAAACCGGGTTTCCGCAGGCGCCTTCGACTACTACCTGTTCAAAGGGGGCGACAACGCGGGCACGGGCGAAAACTACTACCTGCGCTCTTCAGTGCCGGTGGCGCCGCTGCCGGGCCCGGTGACGCCGCTCCCCGAACCGGTGGTGGGCACCCCTGAACTGCCGACCAATCCGGGCCTCACACCGATCCCGATCTATCGCCCGGAAGTACCGATCTACGCGGTGTTGTTTCCTGCCGCGCAACAAATCGTACAGGCCATGCTCGGCACCTATCACGAACGCATGGGCGATCAGCGCCAACAACAGCAGACCGGTGCGTTTCCTGCCGGTTGGGGGCGTGTGTATGGCAACAGCAGCCGCCAGAGCTTTGCCGGCACGGTGAGCCCGACGCTGGACAGTTCGATCTCCGCCTTCCAGATCGGTACCGACGTGTACGCGAGCGCTACCGCCAACGGCGCGGTGCAGCGAGTCGGCTTCTTCGTCGGCCACAGTCGCTTGAAAGGTGACGTGAAAGGCTTCAACGGCGGCTGGCAAGACAAGGCCGCTGGCAACACCACCTTGCGCGGTGACAGCCTGGGCGTTTACTGGACACTGATCGGCGCCAACCAGGCCTACCTCGATCTGGTGCTGATGGGCACCCGTTTCGATGGCAATAACGAATCGGACCGTGGGGTGAAGATGAAAACCCGTGGACACAACGTCGCCGCATCCGTCGAGGTCGGCAGGCCGTTCCAGATGACCGCCGATTGGGTGGTTGAACCGCAGGCTCAATTGATCCTGAGCCGAACCAAACTGGACAGTCAGAACGATGGCATCTCCGACGTGGCCTACAACGCCGACACCAACGTCACCACGCGCCTGGGCATACGCCTGCGCGGCGACTATCAGGTCCGTGGCCTGCCGTTGCAGCCCTACGCGCGGGCCAATATCTGGCACACCGCCGCCGGGCAGAACACCGTCACCTTTAACCATGTGACAGACATCGACACCGAACAGAAATCCACCACCCTGGGCCTGAGTCTGGGCGCCACGCTGGAGGTGGCCAAGGGCGTCAGCCTGTACAGCGAAGTCGGCTATAACCGCAACCTGGACAGCCAGATGCTCAACGGCCGACAAGGCACCGTGGGCCTGCGAATGGAATTCTGACGGCGATTTTTTTCGCGGTGCCGTCGATTTGAGCGCCAGCCCATTGGCGCCCGCGAGCCCACGCAGCGGCGGACGATTTCGCGCTGGGAGGGTGATCTGTCCCCCCGACAGATGTGAAAAATTTGTTAAGTAATTCTCCCCCAAGTCTTTTTTGCGCGGATTCAATCTGCCACACTCACGCGAATAATTATCAATACGTTTATTATTCGCCATGGATGGCGCTCGGGGGAGGCTCAGATTCATGTCCGTTCAACAACCTGTCGGTACGCGTTTTTCACCCAGCCTATTGGCATTGGCCATCTGCCTCAGCGGCACCCAGACAACGCTGGCGGCCGATACCGAAAAGGCCGCGGCACCGCTTGAACTGGGCGCCACCGAGATCAGCGGCCAGGCACTCGGCGAGACCACCGAAGGCACCCAGTCTTACACCACCGGTGCTATGGCCACAGCCACCAAGTTGCCGCTGACCATGCGCGAAACCCCGCAGGCCGTGACCGTGATCACCCGCCAGCGCATGGACGACCAGGCCATGACCAGCGTCAACGATGTGGTCAAGAACACCCCCGGCCTGTTCCTCAGCCAGTCCAGCGGCCCCGGCCGGCAGACCTACAGCTCGCGCGGCTTCGACATCGACAACATGATGTTCGATGGTCTACCCAGCGCCTACTCGGGCTACGCCAACAGCGTGCAGCCCAACCTGGCGATGTTCGACCGGGTCGAAGTGATCCGCGGCGCGACCGGCCTGGTCACCGGCGCCGGCAACCCTTCGGCGGCGATCAACTTCGTGCGCAAGCGCCCCACCGTTACGCCGCAGGTGTCGATCACCGGCGCGGCCGGCAGTTGGGATGACTATCGCATGGAGCTCGATGCTTCCAGCGCCTTGAACGACAGCGGCACCCTGCGCGGCCGCGTCGTCGGCTCGTACCGCGACGCCAACAGCTTCCGCGACAACGAAACCAGCGACCACGGCCTGTTCTACGCGATCAGCGAAGCCGACCTCAGCGAAGACACCACTGCCACCCTCGGTTTCTCCCGGCAGGAAGACCAGACCAACTTCTTCTGGGGCGGCCTGCCCATCGGCACCGATGGCCATCACCTGAACCTGCCCCGCTCCACCAACCCCGGCAGCGACTGGGAAAACAAGGAGCTGACGATCAACACTGTATTCGGCGACGTCCAGCACCGCTTCGACAATGGCTGGAAACTCAACGTCGCCGGCTCCGCGTCGCAGCTGGACGGCGTGTTCACCGGCAGTTACCAATCGCGCTACCAGACCGAGCTGGCGCGCACCGCCTACCAGTCGCATCAGGACGACAAACAGTACGCCTTCGACACCTTCGCCAGCGGCCCGGTCGACGCCTTCGGCCGCACCCACGAAGTGGTGGTCGGCACCAGCAAACGCATCTACGACGCCACCTCCAAGGAATACAGCCCTTACGACACCAATTACCCGCTCAACGGCGCCAAACCCGACTTCCAGCGCAACGGCAAAACCCACACCCTCACCACCCAGGACGGCGTCTACCTGACCACGCGCCTCAACCTGGCCGACCCGCTCAAGGTGATCCTCGGCGCACGCTTGGACTGGTACGACTATGACGATCGCCAAAGCCAGGACGGCGACTACAAAGTCACCCGCAACCTGACGCGCTACGCTGGGGTGATCTACGACCTCGACGAGCACCACTCGGTCTACGCCAGCTACACCGACATCTTCAACCCGCAAAGCAGCAAGGACCTCTCGGGCAAGGTGCTGGAACCGATCGTGGGCGAAAACTACGAAGTCGGCATCAAGGGCGAATATTTCAACGGTGCGCTCAACGCCAGCCTGGCGGTGTTCCAGATCGACCAGAAAAACCGCGCCACCACCGCCGCCACCCAGGCTGGTTGCCCGGTGCTCACCTGCTACGCAGCCGCCGGCCTGGTGCGCAGCCAGGGCATCGACCTGGAACTGCAAGGCGCCCTCACCGAAAACTGGCAAGTCGGCGGCGGCTTCACCTACACCCGCGCGCATTTCATCAAGGACAGCGACCCGGCCAATGACAACCAGCGCTTCAGCTCCGATACACCGGAGCGCCTGTTCAAACTCACCACGTCCTACCGCTTCCAGGGCCCGCTGGAAAAACTGCGCATCGGTGGCAACGTCTACTGGCAGAGCCGCATGTACAACGACATCGCCCTCACCAACGGCAGCTATCGCCTGGAGCAAGGCAGCTACGCGGTGGCGGACGTGATGGCCGGTTACCAAGTGAACCAGCACCTGGACCTGCAAGTGAACGCCAACAACATCTTCGACCGCACCTACTACTCGGCGATCGGCAACAGCACGATCTGGGGCTCCACCGACACCTACGGCAACCCGCGCAGCTTTGGGGTAACGGCGAAGTACAGTTTCTGACGCTGATGAGGCCGCTCGGGTAGCCGTTCTCGATCTTCAGGCAGGCGCAAAAGACGCACGAACGCGGGTTTCATCCGTGCTCTGCGAACTGCTGAGCTGACCGGCTTCATTGAGCACCTTCAACGCGCCATCGGCCTCCACCGTAAAGCCGTATTTCGTGCCGGCCAAATCCGGATAAGTCGCCGCCAGCGTTGACTGGAATGTCTTGAACGTGGCGTTCAGCACGCTTTGCGCGCCTTTGGCGATCTCGATGATCCGAGGAAGCGCTCGTGATGCCGAGCGGCCGACCCACGTATCGATAGCCTCCAGCGACTGCATTGGTTCAGCGTCTGCGCTGGGATGGTAGACAGCCGCCGGGCCGGCGCTGGCCACGGCGTCCTTCGCGAGGTCCGTCAGAGGCTAGGCCACGAGTATCTGGTCGGCAGGCGTAAGGTGGTATTGGCGGGCGGGATATAGGTAGAACTGAGGGTAAGTACCATTTCATCGGTCCATGATTGAGTGGTTCACAGCGGTTATCGACGTCAAGGGGGCAAACTTTAGGACATGGATTGTCTTCCCCCCTCAAGCCCCTTTATCCTCGACCCTCCCCGCCAGAACCCGGAACCGCCATGGACCTCACCACCCTCGTCCTCTTCCTACCCGCCTGCTTCGCCCTGAACATGGCACCCGGTCCCAACAACCTGCTGTCCGTCAGCAACGCCACGCGCTACGGCTACCGCACTGCCTGCCTCGCCGGCATCGGCCGCCTGCTCGCCTTCGCCGGCATGATCGCCCTCGCCTCCGCCGGGTTGGCGGTGGTGCTGCAAACGTCGGAGTTGTTGTTCTACGCGATCAAGATCGTCGGTGCGGCGTATCTGTTCTATCTGGCGTTGCAACTGTGGCGGGCCGATCCGCAGGCGCAGAGCGAATCGGTTACGGCCAAGGTAGGAACATGGGCGTTGGCGCGTCAGGAGTTTCTGGTAGCCGCGGGCAACCCGAAAGCCATCCTGATCTTCACCGCCTTTCTCCCGCAATTCGTGGTGCCCGGCCAGCCCATCACCCCACAGTTCGCCCTGCTCGGCGCACTGTTCCTGGTGCTGGAATGGATCGCCATCAGCCTCTACGCCTATATGGGCCTGCACATGCGCCGCTGGTTCGCCGAGCCACGGGGCAAGCGGTTGTTCAATCGCTGCTGCGCGGGGCTGTTGTCTGCGGCGGCGACGGTGTTGCTGATGGCGCGGCGGGCTTGAATGGCGTTCTCAAAGCGGCGGGATGCGCGCGGTGTTGCCTGTCGGCCTCATGGGTTGCTCTTCAAACACCAACACCGCGTTTTCGGGACGAATAAGCAGCAAGCCACGTTCAGGCCCTACTGAGTCGAGGTCTAGCCCCGCGCCTTTGTGCCTAAACATCCGTTTACAACAGCAATAGCCAAATGCCACCATTCGCTCATCTACGATTTGCTACAAGGACGTCGCGTGAGCCACAACTTCAAGTTCTTGACCCTGCCCCACCGCTCCGGCGAGGTCGCCAACATCTTTATCCACGGCTACTCAGCCGGCCACGATATAGAAGACCGGTGCGCGCTGAGCAAATGTATCCCGTCATCCCTCCACGAGTGCATCAACATCTTTGCGTTCTGGCCTTCCGGTCATTGGAGCCAGTTCGATAAGTTATCCAGCAGTAGCGTGGCGGCAATGGCTCGGTTGAACATCTTCGCGGGTACCGCGGCAGCAGTGGCCGATCGCGCCGTCCACTTCAACACCAGCCGCAAGCGCGCCACCGCCATGGGCAAGACACTGCTCTCGCAACTTGAGGGCTACCTGCTCAAACATCACCCCTACGTGTCGAAGGTCAATCTGGTCGGGCACTCGCTCGGCGGGCGGGTCGTCGTGAGTGCGCTACTCGATCTACTCGACAGGCCAACTGATCACGATCTTGAAATTGGCGATGTGTTGTTGATGGCGGCGGCGGCCGAATTGTCGGGAGACGAGGCTCGAGCCATCCGCAAGCGCACAAACTGCAGGCTGTACAATGCTTACTCAAAAGATGACGACGTTCTGCGGTTGAATATGGGCGAAAGCAGCGCGGGTCGCCAGCCAATCGGTAACTGCAAAAACGTTCGGATGGAGTCCTTCGGTCATACAGACTATTGGCCGCGTCTGGAGCAAGTACTCAGGGCATCAGGCTTCCATGGCTACAAAAGTGGCCTGCCGGCGTCGAATCAGCCCCAACTGATCATCAAGAATCCCGATCCGGTCGTGACCGACCATTTCATTTATGACCTGCTCGAACTGACCAGCGATCGAATCCGCAATCAAGTCGCCAAGCACCTGCGTAGCAGCAGTTGGACGACCCTTGAGACCGACCATTCACTGTATCTGCTGACCAAGGAATTCCAACTACTGGGCGGCCACTGCTTGGCCAACCTGGCGCGTAGACGCGGTCTCAAGTATCTACAGATCCTGCTCATGCTGACAGAACACTACGACCTGGTAGACGAGTTGCACGATTGTGCTCGGGTGATTGAGATGGAGGGGTTGCTCATCAGCAAATGCTTCCACTCTTCTTTCGGTGAGGGTCATGTACTCGCGTCAAAACACGACATTGCCCAGCATTTGGAGGTCATGTCCGAGAAAGCTTACTTTGAGCAGGTCGATGCGTTGGCGGCAAGCCTGACCGTTACGTCTTACTTCTCGACCCCTAGCGCACCGGCCCCTGTGTATCGCAAGGCGCACTCAACGCTGACCAGTAAGAACAAGGAGTTAACGCTGGCATCTGCAACGCGACTGCCCTCCCTCACTCATCTGGTTTCGACCGAGCGCATCAAGGCGGCGGTTACGAACCTGAAAAGTGCAGTCAAGCCCGGCTACTCGGCCTTGATTCCCGCGGTTGCGATTCTCTTCTATGCGCGCTTGAAGCTGAATAACGAAGGGCTGCTCTAACCCTAGCGTGCTCAATGGCTGTGCCTCGCACTCGACACCTCAAACTGTTACTTGAGTACCGCGAAGTGCAGATCATTAATCATTGAGGGGATTGGGAGTGACTGGCAGGGATGCCTTAAAACTAAAGAATGGTGGGCGACAGCCGACAACCTGAGCGTGCGAAGGGGGATTTTGGAAGTCCAACCAAGTATCAGACAAGCAAAGTACGCAGGATCGCGATGGGATTTCAAACTGGAAGATCAGAAATTCACGCGACGGACATGGATGCTCAATCGACGATTTCCGGATCATTCCGGGGTACGGCCTTTAGTGCAGACCCGACAAACATATTCTAAAAACCAACACAACCCACATAAGGCCGCACATGATTATTGTCGTAATAGCCGGAATTATTTTAGCCGTCGTTATGTTCAAGCTATTGCTTCCACTTTTAGGGGAAATGGTAGGCGTGATAATCGGCGGGCTGCTGCTACTTGGCGCAATCGCTTTGTGCGTAGCTTTTCCACCGATCATTATTCTTTTTTTGATCATCGGGTTCATTATTGCCGGCAATAAAAAAACGAAGGACAAGCAATGAGCGTAACGACAGAGAAAGAACTAGCCGACGCGGTAAACCGCAATGAAGACACCATCGTGATTGAAGGCGATCTTGCAAAAAAAACCATTCGGATAAAGGCTACCGGCACGGTTGCATGGGCTGTGGCCATTGGTTCTATATGCATAGTCTTTTATGGCGTCATAGCCACCGTCGGTACGGGTGGTGTTGCCACACCGGTTGCTGGCTTCGCAGCGGTTGCCGGGTCAGGCGGAGCCCTCAGCGTTCTAGGGGCCGCAGCAACTTCGGCGGCTATATCCATGGCCGTTTCGGTGAGAAGCCTTAGTGTGTTAAAAAAGTTAAGAGGCAACTATAAGATAGTGAGTAAGTCGGACAACAAAGTCACGCTTAAGCGCAGCTAAAACAGTGCTTCGCGGTTAGCCCCGGCATCTCACCCAGAACGACCAATTCCGAGCCAATAAATTTATTGCTCGGCGGTCGAATACAATTCATGTTCGGTACTTCGTCAGCTGCTGCGCAACATTCTATTAGCACTCGAATGAGTTTGGATTCGGGTGTTGCTCACTATTTGCTTAATGCAAACAGCATCGCGCGAGTACCCGCAAGGATCAGCTAACGCCAGCACCTACATCCGATGCTGTTCCAGCAGGAAGTCCACGAACAACCGCACCCGCGCCGGCATTGCCGAGCCACCCACGAACACCGCGTGAATCGGTTCCTCGTCGCCGGGGTTCCAGGCTTCCAGCAGCGGTATCAGATCGCCACGCTGCAGGTCCTCGCTCACGCTGAACTCACCGATACGCGCAATGCCGGCACCTACTCGCGCGAGTTGGGCCAGCGCTTCGCCACTGCTGCATTCGATGTTGCCGCTGACCTTCAGGGAAAACGCTTTTCCGTCGCGGATGAATGGCCAGTTGGGTTCGGCACGTCGGAAGTTGAAGCGTAGGCAGTTGTGCCGCAGTAGATCCTCCGGTTCCAGGGGGATGCCGTGGCGCTGCAGATACGCGGGCGATGCCACCACTACCTGGCCGGTGGCGCCGATCCTGCGTGCGGTCAGCGGGCTGTCGGGCAGATAACCAAAACGTACCGCCACGTCGGCCTGGCCGCCGAGAATGTCGACCACTTCGTCGCCGAGGGTGAGGTCGACGACGATGTTCGGGTAGCGCGCGCTGAATGCCGCCACCAAGGGCACGATGGCCAGCCGCCCATGACCAAGCGCGGCGCTGACGCGCAATCGCCCCCTTGGGACGCCCTGGTCGGCGATGGCTTCTTCGACCTCGGCCATGTCGGCCAGGATGCGCCGGGCACCGCGCAGGAACGCCTCACCCTCGGCGGTGAAGGTGAGCGATCGGGTGGTGCGCAACAGCAGCCGAGTGCCAAGACGCTGTTCAGTACGGGCGATGATCCGACTGACCGCCGAGGGTGTCAGCCCCAATGTCCGCGCGGCGGCCGACAGGCTGCCTTCCTGCGCCACGCTGACGAACACGCCCATTTCACCCGATCTGCCGTTGAAGTCCATTTGTGCCCCTTACGCAAAGGTGATTGCCAAAAATGCTATCTACCGCCTGAAAAGACTGAATCGTAGCATTGGCGGCATAGATAAGGAGCCTTCCATGCGTATCAATCCACCACTTGTCGCACTCGCCATGGGTGCCTTTGGCATCGGCGTTACCGAGTTCGCCCCCATGGGCATGTTGCCGGGCATCGCGGCGGATCTCGGTGTTTCCATTCCCGCCGCAGGTCTGTTGGTCAGCGCTTACGCCCTGGGCGTACTGCTCGGCGCGCCGCTGATGACCCTGACCACCGGCAGGATTCCACGGCGCTATCTGCTGATCGGACTCATGGCGATTTTCACCCTGGGAAATCTGATGTCAGCCCTGGCGACCGATTACTACAGCCTCATGGTCGCCAGGGTGGTGACCTCACTGAACCACGGCGCGTTCTTTGGCGTCGGCGCCATCGTCGCCGCCAGCGTGGTTGCCCCGCAGAAACGTGCCGGAGCGGTTGCGGCCATGTTCATGGGCCTGACCCTGGCGACCATCGGCGGTGTGCCGCTGGCCGCCTGGTTCGGCGAACTGTTCGGCTGGCGCACCGCATTCTGGGGGATTACCGGCCTCGGTGTGGTGGCCATGGCTGCGTTATGGTTCGCCCTGCCCAACCTGCCGGCGCCGCAAAGCGGCGGTGTACTGGCCGAAATTCGGGTATTGGGCCGTGGCCCGGTGCTGGGGGCGTTGGCCCTCACTGTCGTCGGCTCGGGGGCAATGTTTACCGTCTTCACCTACATCGCGCCGATCCTCAGCAGCGAGACCCACGCGTCCACCGCCTACATCACCGCCATGCTGGTGCTGTTCGGTGTGGGGTTGACGCTGGGCAACGTGTGGGGCGGCAAGGCCGCCGACCGCTCGATAGATCGCACCCTGATCGTTTCGCTGAGCGTGCTCATTCTCGTCTTGCTCGCGTTCACCGTACTGATGCGTTGGCCGCTGCCGGCCGCCGTTGCCATCCTGATATGGGGTATCGCCAGCTTCGCCCTGGTGCCGCCGCTGCAGATGCGCGTCATGGAAGCGGCCAAGGACGCGCCCAATCTGGCCTCGGCGGTGAACATCGGTGCCTTCAACTTAGGCAACGCGATTGGTGCGGCGCTGGGCGGAGCGGTGATCAATGCCGGGCTGGGTTATCCGGCGATTTCCCTGGCCGGAGCAGCAATGGCGGGGCTGGGGCTGCTGATGGTGTTGGCTTTTGCCTGGCGTTCCAGAACGCTCGCAACTGCGGTGGTGTGACGTGCGCGCTGTCACAGCCCAACGGTTCAGGATGAACCGCTTTCGGTACCGCGCCCTTGCGTAATCACTGGCCAGATCATCCCCCGGTGCCTTCCGGCAGCTTGGCAATCACCTTGATCTCGAACTGGTAACCATACAGCCACGTGACACCCACGCCGGTCAGCGTCGGGTGTGGCGCCCGGCCCCAGAACTCCGGCACAACCTTCCAGATCGTCTCGAACGTCGACTCGGGATCGACGATGAAGACGGTGACGTCAATCACATCGTCGAAGGTGCAACCGGCAGCGACCAGGATTGCATTCAGGTTGGTGAACGCGCGTCGGACCTGGGCCTCCAGATCGGGTTCGGGCGAGCCATCTTCGCGACTGCCGACTTGCCCCGACACGAATAAAAAACCATTGGACTTGATCGCCGGCGAATAGCGATTGCGCTCGTAAAGCGCCTGGCGTCCAGGTGGAAAAACAACATCACGCTGCGTCATAGGTGCCTCCATCAATGGGTCAAAGCCGACCCGGAACTAACGATGCAGAGACTGTATGGACTTGTACCTGGGCGATAAACACGCAACCTTAGCCAGCACTGTTTGTAAAATCCAAACAATCCAATCGAGAGCGGGGGTTAGCAATGGACCGTTTTGATGCGATGCAGGCGTTTGCTCGCGTGGTGGAAACTGGCAGCTTCACCAAAGCGGCCGAAACACTGCACATGAGCAAGACCACCGTGACACAACTGGTACAGCAGTTGGAGGCACGGTTGCGGGTTAAATTGCTTAACCGCACCACGCGCAAAGTCAACGTCACGGCCGACGGTGCAGTCTATTACGAGCGAGTGTTACGGCTGCTGGCCGACATGGACGACGCCGAGACCAGCCTGTCCGGCGCCTCGACACTGCCCAGGGGGCGATTGCGAGTGGATGTGCCAAGCCCGCTGGCCAGCATGATTCTAGTCCCCGCATTGCCCGAGTTTTACCTGCGCTACCCGGACATCCAGATCGACATGGGCGTCAGCGACCGGATCGTGGATATGATCGGTGAGAACATCGATTGCGTGGTGCGCGGCGGCGAGATAAAGGATCAGTCGCTGATGGCCCGGAAGGTTGGCGACCTCCAGCTTGGCGTTTTCGCCGCACCGAGCTACCTGGCCCGCGTCGGTATCCCCGCGCATCCGCGGGAGCTGGAAGATTCGCAACACCGTATCGTCGGCTTCTTGTGGGCGCGCACCGGTAAAGCCCTGCCCTACTCCATGCGCAACCACGCTGAGAGCCTCCAGGTCAAAGGCCGCTATGCGCTGGCAGTCGACGATGGCAACGCCTACCTCGCGGCCGGCCTGGCCGGGCTGGGTGTGCTTTGGCTGCCCAAGTACATGTCCACGACCTACGAAGCACGCGGCGAATTGGTGCCCCTGTTCAAGGACTGGCGTCTCGATCCGATGCCGATCTACGTGGCATTTCCGCCGAACCGGCATATCAGCATCAAGGTGCGCGTGTTCATCGATTGGGTCGCGCAGCTGATGGCGCAGCATGCGCCTGTTGATGAGCGACGTGATTCGTGACTGTGGCGTTGGGGCAGACGTTTTGGTCATCTGCGTATTCTTCGTCCTTGGAGGTCTGCTTGAGAAAGTCGTAGGCATTCCTGGCCCCATCATGCTGATTCTGGCTGCTGTACCCTTTAAATACGTCCGCGTTCTGCCCAAAAAACTGGAAAAGGCGCAAACGCTTTCTACAAGTTGGTGTCCGCCGCCTTCATCTGACCGGTAATGATCGGCTTGGGCGTGCTATATGTTCCATTGGATAGCATCGTAAAAGTCTTTTCCATCGGCTATGTACTAGTCTGCGTATTCGCGATGATGAACCAACATTCTGCCCTACCAAGGTACGAGTTCTAGGATAACGCATCCATCCGTCCCGCTCTCCCCAGGGAGTCCAGGATCCGCCGGCAAACCTTTGATGATATCATGCGGATTGGACATGAGCCCCATTAAACCTCCTTTACCTCCTGCGCCCGCCCCTGTACACGCCTCCAAGAGACTACCCGCTGCGCCGGCGCCAGGTGTTCTCCACGTTCCAGTATCACCGGAAAGTCCAGGCGCCTCTGAGATTGGATTAGCGTCAGGAAATCGACATGCCACACTGAGCCCCCCTCCCGCGCCCCCCGTTCTTATTTCAGAGCGTTTTGAAAACTCAAAAGAAGTCCCTGTACCCCCTGAACCTCCAGCGGCCATCATACCGCTCTGACTGCCATATATTGGATTACGCGATGCGGTGGCTGTATCAGTGGTGGTAATACTGGTATCACCTCCATTTTCGCCTTTTTTTCCACCGGGATTACCGGTAGCACCTCCCATGCCTCCCTTACCTCCCGCACCAACATTAATCTTGATGGCCAGGACTTGGTTATCCATTGACGGCGGATAGAAGTTGCACGTTTTGACTGCACCACTCCCACCGCCGCCACCGGAGGACAAATTTGGTTCGAGCATATTGGCGTACATGCTCCCGGAATCGGTGCCAGTGCCAAAACCAGGGTCACCACCAGAACCACCACCTCCACCGCCAACCATCGTGACCTGTATGCTGTGAATCGTTCCAAAAGCAGGAGCGGTGTATTCGTAGGTGCCAGCCGTTTTGTAAACCATTTTTTCAAGCGCAAAAGCAGAGGTGGTAACACCAATCAAGATCACACCACAGAGGAGCACAGTTTTACCGTTTGACTTGACCATAAGAGTTATCACCTTTGATTAATAGCAAATACCCAACGATATTCATGGAGGTCAATTCACTAATAAACCGCCCATTTTCTCAGAAACTTCGTAATCCAGAGTAGGGTTAAACACCCGGCAGATAACCTGTGATAAATGACAGTTTTAAATACGAAATTGGAATAACTCGTAATCATCTGCGCGGTGTTCTGCTGCAGATTTCCCTCACCACAGGACAAGCGGATATCCACGTAGTGCTGCACGAGGCGGCGCCATCTCCCTGATCTAAACTCCACACACCCATTCACCGTGGAGACCGAACATGAACAACAAAAACACCCTGTGCCTCTGGTACAACGGCACCGCCCTGGACGCTGCGACGTTTTATGCCAAGACCTTCCCGGACAGTGCGGTGAAGGCGTTACACCGCGCGCCGGGGGATTATCCCGCAGGTAAACAGGGCGACATTCTGACCGTCGAGTTCACCGTGCTGGGCATCCCGTGTCTCGGCCTGAATGGTGGTCCGGCATTCCCGCACACCGAGGCGTTTTCCTTTCAGGTGGCTACCGATGACCAGGCCGAGACTGATCGGCTGTGGAACGCCATCATCGACAACGGTGGCCAGGCCAGTGCCTGCGGTTGGTGCAAGGACAAGTGGGGCCTGTCGTGGCAGATCACGCCGCGTGTGTTGTCGGCCGCCGTGACCCATGCCGACCCGGCGACGGCCAAGCGAGCCTTCGAGGCGATGATGACCATGACCAAGATCGACATTGCCGCGATTGAGGCCGCAGTGGCTAATCCCTGACCGACAACGATCGTTTCACCGCCCAGGCACTGTTCAAGTGCCTGGGCCGTGCAACCTGCCGGTAACTACGCAGGGCTTGACACATTTACTCACACCCCCTGAAGATGGAGCCCTTATTCAGGGTGTGTCAGCTCATGCTTGCAACGTCTTTCGTTAACCTTTCCGTCATTGGCTTGATCGCCAAGGCGCAAGGTTGCGTTGCGCGCGCCCTCAAATCGAAGAAACAGTCGCTCATGTGACCGGGGCGCGCTGTCCCGTCAGATGAGCTGACAGGACATTGAGCGCGACGGACACCCTGCCCTTGCACAATTCCTTCTGCCCTTCTGACGGTGACTTAATCGGTCAATCATCAGGAGAGAGTGCATGTCAGCGTTTCAAGGTATCTGGGTTCCCGTGGTCACGCCGTTTCAGGACGGAGCCATCGACTTTATCGGCTTGCGCCGGCTGGTTGAGCATCTGCTGGAAAAGCACGTGGCCGGGATCATGGTCTGCACCACCACGGGCGAAGCCGCGGCGTTGAGCCGCCAGGAACAACTGGCGGTGCTGGATGCGGTGTTGCAGTGGGTGCCGGCGCACCGCGTGGTGATGGGCCTGGCGGGATATAACCAGATTGAGCTGTTGCAGTTCCAGGGCGAAATCCTCAAACGCCCGGTGGCCGGGCTGTTGGTGCCGGCGCCCAGCTATATCCGTCCGTCCCAGAGCGGCCTTGAAGCGTTCTTCCGCACGGTGGCCGACGCCTCCGGTGTGCCGATCATTCTCTATGACATTCCCTATCGCACCGGCGCGACCTTCGAACAGGCCACGCTGCTGAACATCGTCGCCCATCCGCGCATCGTCGCGGTCAAGGACTGTGGCGGCAACCTGGGCAATACCCTGGCGCTGCTGGCCAGTGGGGCGGTGGATGTGCTGTGTGGCGAGGACATCCAGATCTTTAACGCGTTGTGCCTTGGCGCCAGTGGGGCGATCGCAGCGTCGGCACATGTACACACCGAGCAGTTCGTGGCGCTGTGGCAGCAGGTGCGGGATAACCAGTTGAGCGAGGCGCGGCAGACGTTTTTCCAGTTGCTGCCGTTGATCGATACGTTGTTTATGGAGCCCAACCCGGCACCGGTCAAGGCGGCGCTGGCCGTGCAGGGGCTGATCGGCAGTGAATTGCGCGCACCGATGCAGCGGGCCGGCGATGCCACCGTCAGCCGTCTGCAAGCGTTGCTGTGAAGCCGGTTGATTGAGTGTCCCGCGCCACCTGCAACCGGTGCAACGTGATGTTGCGCACCTGCTGCTTGCTCAGTTCGATATGCCGCTTGAGCAGCTGCTGCGCCTCTTCACCGCGCCGTTGCAGGATAGCGTCGAGTATCTGCGCGTGTTCTTCGTAGGTCGCCGCGATCCGCGATGCCTGGGTAAAGTCGAGCCGGCGGATGATGCGGATTTTTTCCGTAATGGCGTAGTGCATGCGCGCCATTTCGCGGTTGCCGGTGGCTTCTACCAGGGCGCAGTGAAAGCGCTCGTCCAGCGCGGACACCACCTGGGTGTCCTGCAGGCGCTCGCCCTCCTCCACCCGCCAGATCGCCTGTAACCCTTGCAACAGCGCAGGGCGCGGTTCATCCATCAGGCATAAACGGTTGACCGCCGCCAGTTCCAGAATGATCCGCAGGTCATACAGCTCTTCGAAGTAGGTGAAGTCGAACGGTTTCACCTGCCAGCCACTGCGGAAGTACACCTCCAGGTAACCTTCCTTCTCCAGACGATAGAGCGCCTGACGCACCGGGGTGCGGCTGACGTTCATGCGCTCGGCCACTTCGCCTTCGCTGAAGCGGTCGCCCGGCAGCAGGCGAAAGTCGAAGATATCCGCCTTGAGCTGCGCGTAGATGCGTTCGGCCAGGCTGTCGGGGCGCGCCTTGGGATTTTTCAGGGTTGAGCCCGGCATGCTTAGCCCCGGCTCGCGATAAAGGCGCGCCAGCCGCCGAATTCGGTGATATCGAGCGCATCGGCCAGGGCCCAGGGTTCGCAGATAAAGCCTTTGACGCTGCGCCCGTCGGTCAGGCTCAGGTTGCCAATGCCCAGCGGTGCGGGGACTTCGGCGACGAACTCGCCAAAGCGGGCGATGGGCATGTCCCACAGCTCGACGATGATCGAGCGGCCGCTGTCCGCCCTGGCCAGCCCCGGCTTGGGCGGCACGGTGCCCGGTAGCGCGTAGAGTCGATAGCTGTCGGCGGTCAGCGTTTGCTCCACCAGCACCGCATTGCGCGTGGTCAGTTGGAAATTCAGCGGCATGCCGCTCAGGTGCGCGCCGACCACCGCCAGGCGCACGCTGCCGGGCGCGGGGGTTGGTGCGGCCGGTGCGGGCAACTCGCGCGCGGTGGCGCCCAGCGGCAGGCCGAGGCCGGCTTGCCAGCGCTTGCCCAAGTGGGCCAGGGCCGTGTCGTGCCAGGCCGGCGCCAACAAGGTGATGCCGCAGGGCAAGCCATCTGCGCGCAGGCCGGCGGGCAGCGCCAGCGCGCACAGGTCCGCCAGGTTGGTGAAGTTGGTGTAATAGCCGAATTGCGAGTTGTAGCGCACCGGCTCCAGCGCCATCTCGGCCTGGGTGCGAATCGTCGGCGAGGTCGGCACCAGCAATGCGTCGAAGCCCGCCAGCGTGTCGTTGATGCGCCGACTCAGGTCGGCGCGCAGGTATTCGGCTTTGTAGGCGTCGCAGGCGCTGTACTCAAGCCCGTTTTCGACGATGCCGCGCACCACCGGGTTGATCGCGTCCGGCTGCTGTTCAAGCATGCTGTGCAGGGCGACCGTGCGCTCGGCGACCCATGGGCCGAAATACAACTGGTCCGCCAGCGCCTTGAACGGGCTGAAATCCACTGGGGTGATCTGCGCACCCAACGCCTTGAAGCGCTCGACGGCCTGCTCGAATACGGCCTGGTTCTGGGTATCGCCGAAGAACTCCAGGGTCGCCGGAATGGCGAGTTTGATCGCACGCCCCACCGCCACCGGCGCGGTATGGGGGTTGGCGCGGGAATAGGCGTCACTCGCGTCGTAGCCTTCGGCCACTTGCGCCACGGATTCGGCGTCTTCCACGGTCAGGGCAAACACCGAGATGCAATCCACCGTGCGGCACGCAGGCACCAGGCCGGTATTAGACAGGCGGCCTTTGCTGGGTTTTAACCCGACGATGTTGTTGAACCCCGCCGGCACCCGACCGGAGCCGGCAGTGTCGGTACCCAGGGAGAACGCCACCAAACCCCGGGCGACCACCGAGGCGGAACCGGAGCTGGAACCGCCGCTGACATACGCCGGATTGAAGCTGTTGACCACCGCGCCATACGGCGAGCGGGTGCCCACCAGGCCGGTGGCGAACTGATCGAGGTTGGTCTTGCCCATCAGGATCGCACCGGCCGCACGCAGCTTGGCGACGACGCTCGCATCCGACGCCGGGGCGTAGGCAAATTCCGGACACGCCGCCGTGGTCTCCCAACCGGCCGCGTCGATGTTGTCCTTGATCGCAAACGGCACGCCATACAACGGCAACTGGGTCATATCGCCACCGACCGCCGCCAGCCGCTCGCTCAATTGCGCCAACTGCGCCGTCAGTTGTTCAGGCCGCGCGCGGGCGATCCAGGCGTTGTCGGCGGCGGCGTATTGCGCGGCCAGGGTCAGCACGATGTCCGGGGTGATCGTCCCGTTGCGATAGGCCTCACGCCATTCGCCGAGGGTCCAGCCGATAACGCTCTGCATAAGGGTCTCCATCTTGTATCCAAGTTTGGATTTGTTTCTAGCAAACCCCAGGCCAGCTGCGCGCACCCAACGATTGCGCGGGTTCGCGCCCAGGCGGCGCGGCAAGACTGCCCACCGATGGCGCACCGAGCCTTCGCTCATGCGCCAAAAAAAGACAGCCGGCCGACCGCGCAGTTGCGACCCGTGCAATAGCGGCCTATGTTCCAAGCCACGCTTTGCCGTTTGCTGTCCCCCCACCCTACACCCAGGTGACGACATGCCCACGCTTGCCCGCCCCGCCGTGCTTGAACTGATCGGCAACACTCCGCTGGTGCGGATCAGCCGCTTCGACACCGGCCCCTGCACGCTGTTTCTCAAACTCGAATCGCAAAACCCCGGCGGCTCGATCAAGGATCGCATCGGCCTGGCCATGATCGACGCCGCCGAGCGCGACGGCCGTCTGCGCATCGGCGGTACGATTGTCGAAGCCACCGCCGGCAACACCGGGCTGGGCCTGGCGCTGGTGGGCCGGGCGAAAGGCTACCGGGTGGTGCTGGTGGTGCCCGACAAGATGTCCACCGAAAAGGTGCTGCACCTCAAGGCCATGGGCGCCGAAGTGCATATCACCCGCTCCGATGTCGGCAAGGGCCACCCCGAGTACTATCAGGACGTGGCCGCGCGCCTGGCCAAGGACATCCCGGGCTCGTTCTTCGCCGACCAGTTCAATAACCCGGCCAACCCGCTCGCCCACGAAACCAGCACCGCGCCGGAGCTCTGGGCGCAGACCGAGCATGACCTCGACGCGATTGTGGTCGGCGTCGGTTCGGCCGGCACGCTCACCGGGCTGACGCGCTTCTTCAAGCGGGTGCAGCCGGCGCTGGAGATGGTGCTGGCCGACCCCGTCGGTTCGGTGATGGCCGAGTACAGCCGCAGCGGCACCCTGGTCACCCCGGGTTCCTGGGCGGTGGAAGGCATCGGCGAAGACTTCGTCCCCTCGATTGCCGACCTGTCCAGCGTGCGCCACGCCTATTCCATCAGCGATGAAGAGAGCTTCGACCACGCCCGCCAGTTGCTCAAGGCCGAAGGCATTCTCGGCGGCTCGTCCACCGGCACCCTGCTCGCCGCAGCCTTGCGCTACTGCCGCGCACAGACCGCGCCCAAGCGCGTGGTCAGCTTCGTCTGCGACACCGGCACGCGCTACCTGTCGAAGGTCTACAACGACCAATGGATGAGCGACGCGGGCTTGCTGCACTACAAGCACTACGGCGACCTGCGCGACCTGATCGCCCGGCGCTTTGAAGACGGCCGCGTGATCAGCGTCAGCCCCGACGACACCCTGCTCACGGCCTTCCAGCGCATGCGCCTGGCCGATGTCTCGCAATTGCCGGTGCTGGTGAATGGCCAGGCACTGGTGGGTGTGATCGACGAATCCGACATCCTGCTGGGCCTGCACCACGACGCCGCGGACTTTTCCATGATCGTCGCCAGCGCCATGACCGAAACCTTGCACACCCTCGACCCCAGCGCCAGCCTCGCCGAGTTGCAGGCGGAGCTGGATCGCGGCCTGGTCGCCATCATCGCCGACGCGTCGGGCTTCCATGGCCTGATCACCCGTGTCGACCTGCTCAATCACCTGCGGAGATCCCTTGCATGAGTCAGCCCGATAAAAGCGCGTTTGCCACCCGTGTGATCCACGCCGGGCAATCCCCCGACCCAACCACCGGCGCGCTGATGCCGCCGATCTACGCCAATTCCACCTACCGGCAAGACAGCCCCGGCGTACACAAGGGCTTCGACTATGGCCGCTCCCACAACCCCACGCGGTTCGCCCTGGAGCGCTGCGTGGCCGACCTGGAAGGCGGCCGCCAGGCGTTTGCCTTTGCCTCGGGGCTGGCGGCGATTTCCACCGTGCTGGAGTTGCTGGATGCCGGCAGCCATGTCGTCTCCGGCAACGACCTGTATGGCGGCACCTTCCGCCTGTTCGACAAGGTGCGCCAACGCAGCGCCGGGCATCGTTTCAGTTATGTCGACTTGAGCGATGTGCAAGCGTTTGAAGGCGCGTTGCAGGACGACACGCGCATGGTCTGGGTCGAGACGCCCAGCAACCCGCTGCTGAGCCTGACCGACCTCAGCGCCATCGCGTGCATCTGCCGCGCCCGGGGCATCCTCTGCGTGGCCGACAACACCTTCGCCAGCCCGTGGATTCAGCGCCCGCTGGAGCTGGGTTGCGACATCGTGGTGCATTCCACCACCAAATACCTCAATGGCCACTCCGACGTGATCGGCGGCATCGCAATTGTCGGCGATAACCCCGAACTGGCCGAGCGCCTGGGCTTCCTGCAGAACTCGGTCGGCGCCATCGCCGGGCCGTTCGACGCCTTCCTGACCCTGCGCGGCGTGAAAACCCTGGCCCTGCGCATGGAGCGCCATTGCAGCAATGCACTGGACCTGGCGAGCTGGCTCGAACACCAACCGCAGGTGGCGCGGGTTCACTACCCGGGCCTGGTCTCGCACCCCCAGCACGCCCTGGCACGTCGGCAGATGCGCGGGTTTGGCGGGATGATTTCGGTGGTATTGAACAGCGACCTGGCCGGCGCCAGGCGTTTCCTGGAACACGTCAAACTCTTCGCCCTGGCCGAAAGCCTCGGCGGCGTGGAAAGCCTGATCGAACACCCGGCGATCATGACCCATGCCAGCATCCCGGCAGCGACGCGGGCGCAATTGGGCATTGGCGATGGGTTGGTGCGGTTGTCGGTGGGGGTTGAAGATGTGGAGGACTTGCGCGCAGACCTCGCGCAAGCCTTGGCCTATATCTAATGTGGGAGGGGCGGTGCGACGATTCGACTTGCCCCCGATAGCGGTGGGCCAGTCTCCTGATTCAGTGACTGACAGATTGCTATCGGGGGCAAGCCCCCTCCCACACTGGATGCTGCGTCAGGCTGACGTGATGTTGGCCCGCGTGCCGTGCAGTTTTTGCAGACGCCTCGTAGTCTGCCAGTTCCATCTTAATGTGGGAGGGGGCTTGCCCCCTCCCACACTGGGTACCGCGTCAGGCCAGGGTGACGTTGGCCCGCGCGCTGTGCAGTTTTTTATAGCTCTCGATCAAGCGCAGATGCCGGTCCAGCCCTTCCAGCTTCATGCTGGTCGGCGTCAATCCATAAAAGCGCACACTGCCGTTGACCGAGCCGATCACCGCATCCATCCGCTCGTTACCGAACATCCGCCGGAAGTTGGCCTCGTAGTCCGCCAATTCCAGGTCTTCATCCAGTTCCATCTCCAGCACCGCGTTCACCGCCTGGTAGAACAGGCCGCGCTCGACGGTGTTGTCGTTGTACTGCAGGAACATTTCCACCGCTTCCTTCGCTTCCTCGTACTGTTGCAGGGCGAGGTAGATCAGCAGCTTCAATTCGAGGATGGTCAGTTGGCCCCAGGCGGTGTTGTCGTCGAACTCGATGCCGATCAAGGTGGTGATATCGGTGTAGTCGTCCAGTTCGCTTTCCACCAGGCGTTCGGCCAGGGCCTTGAGCTGCGCGTCATCCAGGCGATGCAGGTTGAGGATGTCGGCGCGGAAAAACAGCGCTTTGTTGGTGTTGTCCCAGATCAGGTCGTCCACCGGATAGATTTCCGAGTAGTCCGGCACCAGGATGCGGCAGGCGGTGGCACCGAGGTGCTCATACACCGCCATGTACGATTCCTTGCCCATGTTCTCGAGAATGCCGAACAGCGTCGCGGCTTCTTCGGCGTTGGAGTTTTCGCCCTGGCCGGAGAAGTCCCACTCGACAAATTCGTAATCCGAGCGGGCACTGAAGAAGCGCCACGAGACCACGCCGCTGGAGTCGATAAAGTGCTCGACGAAGTTGTTCGGCTCGGTCACCGCGTGACCTTCGAACGTCGGCTGCGGCAGATCGTTCAGGCCTTCGAAACTGCGGCCTTGGAGCAATTCAGTCAGGCTGCGTTCCAGCGCCACTTCCAGGCTCGGGTGCGCGCCGAACGAGGCAAACACACCGCCGGTACGCGGGTTCATCAAGGTCACGCACATCACCGGGAACTCGCCGCCCAGCGAGGCATCCTTGACCAGCACCGGGAAGCCCTGGGCTTCCAGCCCCTGGATCCCGGCCAGAATGCTCGGGTACTTGGCCAGCACGTCAGCCGGCACATCCGGCAGGGCGAATTCACCTTCGATGATTTCACGCTTGACCGCCCGCTCGAAGATCTCCGACAGGCACTGCACCTGGGCTTCGGCCAGGGTGTTGCCGGCGCTCATGCCGTTGCTCAGGTACAGGTTTTCGATCAGGTTGGACGGGAAATACACCACCTCGCCGTCCGACTGGCGCACAAACGGCAGTGCCACAATCCCGCGGTCTTCATTGCCCGAGTTGGTGTCGAACAGGTGCGAGCCACGCAACTCGCCGTCGCGGTTGTAGATGTTCAGGCAGTAGGCGTCGAGGATTTCCGCTGGCAGTTCATCCTTGCGCCCAGGCTGGAACCAGCGCTCGTCCGGGTAATGCACGAACGGCGCATTGGCCAGTTCTTCGCCCCAGAACTGATCGTTATAGAAGAAGTTGCAGTTGAGGCGCTCGATGAACTCGCCCAACGCCGAGGCCAAAGCGCTTTCCTTGGTCGCGCCCTTGCCGTTGGTGAAGCACATCGGCGAATGGGCATCGCGGATATGCAGCGACCACACGTTCGGCACGATATTGCGCCACGAGGCGATCTCGATCTTCATGCCCAGGCCGGCCAGGATGCCTGACATGTTGGCGATGGTCTGCTCCAGCGGCAGGTCCTTGCCCACGATGTAGGTGCCCGCCTCGGAAGTGGAATTGGGCATCAACAGGGCCTGGGCGTCGGCGTCGAGGTTTTCCACCTCTTCGATCACGAACTCAGGGCCGGCCTGTACCACTTTCTTCACCGTGCAACGGTCAATAGAGCGCAAGATGCCTTGGCGATCCTTGTCGGAGATATCTGCCGGCAACTCCACCTGGATCTTGAAAATCTGGTTGTAGCGGTTTTCCGGGTCGACAATGTTGTTCTGCGACAACCGGATATTGTCCGTGGGGATATTGCGTGTCTCGCAGTACAACTTCACGAAGTACGCCGCACACAATGCCGACGAAGCCAGGAAGTAATCGAATGGCCCCGGCGCCGACCCGTCGCCTTTATAGCGAATCGGTTGATCGGCGATCACCGTGAAGTCATCGAACTTGGCTTCAAGTCGAAGGTTGTCGAGAAAGTTAACCTTAATTTCCATACGGGATTACCAAAATAGCGAACTTCAAATTGGCCGCCATTATCCGGTATTTGCGTTTGAAGTCTTGTGCTTTCGCGTTTCGGCCGCCGACTGACAGGGCTGCATACCTGATTTCGACCGCTGCAATGTTGCTGTTTGAGATTGTCAGACAATCGGTCTTCAACTTATCTGAATACTTGCCGATGTCCTAAAGGCAATTCTGGGAGTAGTCGAATGCGCAATAACCAACCCGTGACACAGCGCGAGATTTCGCTCGCGCCTTCGCAGAAGCTCATCTCCGCAACCGATGTTAAAGGGATGATCACTTACTGCAACGATGCTTTTGTCGATATCAGCGGTTTTGAACGCGCCGAGCTGATCGGCGCCCCGCAGAATATCGTGCGCCATCCCGACGTCCCGTCAGCCGTTTTTTCCCATATGTGGTGCGCGCTCAAGCAAGGCCTGCCGTGGATGGGTATCGTCAAGAATCGCTCGAAAAACGGCGACCATTATTGGGTCAATGCTTACGTTACACCGATCTTCGAAGGCAGCCGCGTGGTGGGCTTCGAGTCGGTACGGGTCAAGCCGAGCGCCGATGAGATCCGACGTGCCCAGGCGCTTTACCGACGTTTGAGCCAGGACAAATCGGCGGTTTCGCGCCGGGACAGTTGGCTGTCGACGTTATTCGACAGCGTGCCCTACGTCGCCACCGGGCTTGCCGGCGCCGTGGGCGGGCTGTTCCTCAGTGCGCCGCTGGCCATGGCCGTGGCGGTAGCCGTTGCGGTACCCGTGAGCATGATCGGCGCGCAGGTGCGTCGGCGTGCAACGTTACGCTTGCTTTCGGGCGTCGAACCGTCGACCTCGGATGCGCTGATTGCGCAGATGTACAGCGATGAACACGGCCCCCAGGGCCGCCTGGAAACCGCGTTCCTCAGCCAGAACGCCCGGTTGAAGACCTGCCTCACCCGCCTGCAGGACAGTGCCGAGCAGCTCAACGCGCTGGCCGGGCAATCCAACCGACTGGCCACGGCCAGCTCGACCGGCCTTGACCGTCAACGCGTCGAAACCGAGCAGGTCTCGGCCGCCGTCAACCAGATGGCCGCAACCACCCAGGAAGTCGCCAGCCATGTGCAGCGCACCGCGGACGCCACCCAGCAAGCCAACGTGCTGACCGGGCGTGGCCGCGAGGTGGCCCGCGATACCCGCGAAGCCATCGAGCGCCTCTCCGCCGTGGTCGGCGAAACCGGTGTCACCGTGGCGCAGTTGGCCCGCGACAGCGACGAAATCGGCACTGTCGTCGACGTGATCAAAGGCATCGCCGACCAGACCAACCTGCTCGCCCTCAACGCCGCGATCGAGGCGGCGCGTGCCGGGGATATGGGACGCGGCTTTGCCGTAGTCGCCGACGAAGTCCGCCAATTGGCGCAACGCACGTCGCACTCCACCACCCAGATCCATGACTTGATCACCAAGCTCCAGGCGTCGTCCAGCAACGCTGTACAAAGCATGGAACACGGCCAGCGCCAGGCGCAGGAAGGAGTGGCCCGGGTACTTGAGGCCGACCAGGCGCTGGTCGGCATCAGCGAAGCGGTGTCCCACATCACCGAGATGACCACCCAGATCGCCGCCGCCACCGAAGAACAAAGCGCGGTGGCCGAAGAGATCAGCCGCAACATCACCACCATCGCCGAACTGGCCGACCAGACGTCGGTCCAGGCCCATCAATCCGCGGACCTGAGTAAGGAACTGACCCACACCGCGTCCACCCAATACGCACTGGTTGAACGTTTCAACCGCTGACGGCGGATAGGCACGCGCCCATTCTCCACATGCCGCAGGCAGCTGGAGGATGGGCGCCTTCGGCCGACCTCGCCTCAACTCACCCCCAACTCCACCACCCCCGCATTCAACCGCACCGGCCATACCCGCAAGCGCTGCTGCGGTGCCTCCAGGCATTGGCCGTCCGCCAGACGGTAATGCTGTTTGTAGATCGGCGCAGCCACCACCAGATCGCCCTTGATACTGCCGACCAGCCCGCGGCCGATCACGTTCGCGCCGGATTCCGGGTCATGGTTGTCGATGGCGTAGAGGGTCTGGTCCGGCGCGTCCGGCAGGTAGAACAGCGCGACTTGTGCGCCGTCGTACCACACCACCACGCCGGAATTGTTCACCAGGTCGCTTTCGCTGCACACGCTTTTCCAGGTGGCAAGGTTACGCAAAGTGTTGGACTGGCTCATCAGGCAAGCTCCTCGATGACGGGAATCAGGTTGAGTTCGGCGGCCATGATCGGCCGGCGCTGGCCGCGTTCGTGGACAAAATGGATGTCCGGATCCGGGCGTTTGTCGTTGACGAAGGTGCGGAAGCGTTTGAGTTTTTCCGGGTCTTTGAGGGCGTTGGCCCATTCGCATTCGTACCGGTCGACCACCAGTTGCATTTGCGCTTCGAGTTCGGCGCCCAGGCCCAGGCTGTCGTCGAGGATCACGTCCTTGAGGAAATCCAGGCCGCCTTCCAGGCTTTCACGCCACACCGAGGTGCGTTGCAATTTGTCGGCCGTGCGGATGTAGAACATCAGGAAGCGGTCGATGTAGCGGATCAGCGTGGCGTCATCCAGGTCGGTCGCGAACAGCTCGGCGTGGCGTGGGCGCATGCCGCCGTTACCGGCGATGTAGAGGTTCCAACCCTTCTCGGTGGCGATCACACCGACGTCTTTGCTTTGCGCTTCGGCGCATTCGCGGGTGCAGCCGGACACCGCGAACTTGAGCTTGTGCGGCGAACGCAGGCCCTTGTAGCGGTCCTCGATCAGCAGCGCCATTTTCACGCTGTCCTGCACACCGTAGCGGCACCAGGTGCTGCCGACGCACGACTTCACCGTGCGCGTGGATTTGCCGTAGGCGTGCCCGGTTTCAAACCCGGCGTCGATCAGCTCGGCCCAGATGTCCGGCAACTCATGCAGTTGCGCGCCAAACAGGTCGATACGCTGGCCGCCGGTGATCTTGGTGTAGAGCTGGTATTTCTGCGCGACCACACCGATGGCGATGAGTTTTTCTGCGGTGATTTCGCCGCCCGGAATACGCGGCACCACCGAATAGGTGCCGTTCTTCTGCATATTGGCCATGAACGTGTCGTTGGTGTCCTGCAACGGCACCAGCGAGGCGTCCATGATCGGTTGGTTCCAGCACGACGCCAGGATCGAGCCCACCGCCGGTTTGCATACATCGCAACCGGTGTGGCCACGGCCGTGCTTGGCCAGCAACTCTTCGAAGGTGATCACCCCTTCCACGCGTACCAGGGCATACAACTCCTGGCGGGTGTAGGCGAAGTGTTCGCACAAGCTCTTGTCGACGCTGACGCCACGGGCGACCAGTTCATGCTCGAACACCTGCTTGAGCAAACCGGCGCAGCCGCCGCAACCGGTGCAGGCCTTGGTCTGCGCCTTGAGCAGGCCGAGGTCGGCGCAACCGCTGTCGATGGCCGCGCAAATCGAACCTTTGGTGACGTTATGGCAGGAACAGACGGTGGCCGACTCCGGCAACGCGCCAGGGCCGAGGCTCGGTGCGCCGGCGGACGACGGCAAGATCAGGCCGGCCGGTTCGGATGGCAATGCAATGCCGTTCTGCATGTACTGCAGCAAGGTGTCGTAGTAGCTGTTGTCGCCGACCAGCACCGCGCCGATCACCTGCTTGCCGCTGGCGTCCACCACCAGGCGCCGGTAGCTGGCGCTGGCCTCGTCGATGAACTGGTAGCTGCGCGCACCGGGGGTGTGTGCATGGGCGTCGCCGATGGACCCCACGTCCACCCCCAGCAGTTTGAGTTTGGTCGACATGTCCGCGCCGACAAAGGGCTCGGCGGTCTGCCCGCACAACAGGGCGGCCACCCCTCGGGCCATCTGGTAACCCGGCGCGACCAGGCCGAACAGGCTGCCGTTCCACGACGCACACTCGCCGATCGCGTAGATGTCCGGGTCGCTGCTCAGGCATTCATCGTTGATCACCACCCCGCCGCGCGGGCCGATCTCCAGGCCGGCCTGGCGGGCCAGTGCGTCCTGGGCGCGGATGCCGGCGGAGAACACGATAAGATCAGTTTCCAGAAATTCGTCATTGGCAAAGTTCATGCGATAGCGGTACTGCTCGCCCGCGCTGATCGATTGAGTGGCTCGGGACAAATGCACGCCCACGCCCAGGCGCTCGATCTGCGCCTTGAGCGCCAGCCCGCCGAAGTCATCCAGTTGCACCGGCATCAAGCGCGGCGCGAACTCCACCACATGGGCTTCAAGGCCCAGGCTTTTCAGGGCGTTGGCGGCTTCCAGGCCGAGCAGGCCACCGCCGACCACCACGCCACGCCGCGCATTCGCGGCGGCGCCACGGATGGCATCGAGGTCTTCAAGGGTGCGGTAGACCAGCCGCGAATCGCCTTGCGCGCCGTCGATCGGCGGCACAAACGGATAAGAGCCGGTCGCCAGGACCAATTTGTCATACGCCACGCTGCCTGTAGCGGTGATCACCTCACGGCGGGCGCGGTCGATTTCCAGTACCGGCGCCCCCAGGTGCAGGGTCACACCCGGCGTCTGGTACAGCGAAGCGTGCGACAACGCCAGCGACTCGGCATCACGGCCAGTGAAGTATTCGGACAAATGCACGCGGTCATAGGCACGCATCGGCTCTTCGCTGAACACATGCAGGCGATAGTGCTCCAGGGCGCCGCGCTCGATCAGTTGCGCCACACAATGATGGCCGACCATGCCATTGCCGACGACGATCAGGGTTTTCAGCTGTTTCAGACTGGCGAGAGTGGAATTCATATCAAGCACCCGACAAAGCTCATCACGGTTTAAAAAGCAAAAAAAAACGCCTGAAACCTTGCGGTTCCAGGCGCCTTTGCCTGTTCTGATGCGGGGTCGATCCGGACGTCTTCGCCGGTTCTACCGCTGGTGCCCATGACCTGTATGGCCTGTCGATCGTCGTTGACCGAGGTGGGTTGTACAGTGTGCTTGCAGGCTCTGTGCCAACCAGCCGCCATGCCCGTCGCAAAGGCTGCAAACGGTGCTCAACCCTGCCAGACACCGCTGGTTGTGCCTCCAACTGGTGCGCTCCGGCGTCATAAAAGTGCATTTCTGCGCGTGACGGGCCCGCGCTGGGGGCAACCAGGCCCGTCACAGCGGCTTGTGAAAAACCTGGCGCGTGACTTGCTAGGAATACGCATACCAAGCAGTCAACGCAGACTGCCACTCACGACAAAGGCGCCGTGTAATCCCCGTTTCCAACGGAGGGTTGCAGGGCGTTTTTTTATGGGCGGCAGAAATGATCCGAGGGTTACCGATGGCAAACCAAAGTGTACGCAGCGTGTGTCCTTATTGTGGCGTGGGCTGCGGCATCGTCATGCAGGTCGAGCACAACCGCGTGGTCAAGGTGATCGGCGACAAGGCCCACCCCACCAACGCCGGCCGGCTCTGCACCAAAGGCACCACCTGCGGGCAAGCCATCGCCGAGTCCGGCCGCATGGAAAACGCCTACCTGCGCCAGGCGCGGGAGCATGACCCGGTGCGGATCGGCATGGACAAGGCCATCAGCGAAACCGCCGGCCGCTTGCGCGCCATCCTCGACCGCGATGGCCCGGACGCCCTGGCGTTCTACGTGTCCGGGCAGATGTCGCTGGAAGCCCAGTACCTGATCAACAAATTGGCCAAGGGCTTTGTGCGGACCGCGCATATCGAATCCAACTCACGCCTGTGCATGGCCAGCGCCGGCAGCGGCTACAAACTCTCCCTCGGTGCCGACGGGCCGCCCGGCTCGTATGAAGACTTCGACCGCGCCGACCTGTTCTTCGTGATCGGCGCCAACATGGCCGACTGTCACCCGATCCTGTTCCTGCGCATGATGGACCGGGTCAAGGCCGGCGCCAGACTGATCGTGGTCGACCCGCGGCGCAGCGCCACGGCCGACAAGGCCAACCTGTTCCTGCCGATCAAACCGGGCACCGACCTCGCGCTGCTCAACGGTTTGCTGCACCTGCTGGTGAAAAACGGGCACACCGACCCGGCCTTTATCGCCTCGTTCACCGAAGGCTGGGAGGCCATGCCCGGCTTTCTGGAAGACTACCCGCCGCAGCGGGTCGCCGAACTGACCGGCCTGGCCGAAGCCGACATCCGCCAAGCCGCCGACTGGATCGGCCAGGCCGCCGAGTGGATGAGCTGCTGGACCATGGGCCTCAACCAAAGCACCCACGGCACCTGGAACACCAACGCGCTGTGCAACCTGCACCTGGCCACCGGCGCGATCTGCCGCCCCGGCAGCGGGCCGTTCTCCCTGACCGGGCAACCCAACGCCATGGGCGGTCGTGAAATGGGCTACATGGGCCCCGGCCTGCCTGGGCAGCGCTCGGTGCTGGTCGACGCCGACCGCGCATTTATCGAAGCACTGTGGAACCTGCCCGCCGACAGCCTGCCGCGCCAGGCCGGCAGTGGCACCGTGGGCATGTTCGAACAAATGGCGGCCGGGCAGATCAAAGCCTGCTGGATCATCTGCACCAATCCGGTGGCCAGCGCGCCCAATCGCCAGACCGTGATCGAAGCGCTGCAAAGCGCCGAACTGGTGATCACCCAGGATGCGTTCCTCGATACCGAGACCAATCGCTACGCCGACATCCTCTTGCCCGGCGCGCTGTGGGCCGAAGCCGAAGGGGTGATGATCAACTCTGAGCGCAACCTGACCCTGATGCAAAAAGCCGTGGAGCCACCCGGCGAGTCGCTGGCCGACTGGCAGATCATCGCCAGGGTCGCGTGCGAAATGGGCTTCGCCGACGCCTTCACGTATGCGTCCGCCGCCGAGGTGTTCGACGAGATCAAGCGCGCCTGGAACCCCGCCACCGGCTACGACATTCGCGGCGCCAGCTATGCGCGCCTGCGCGAACGACCGCTGCAATGGCCGTGCGCGTCGATTGAGGCCGCAGAGCGCAACCCGATCCGCTACTTGAACAACGGCATCAACCAGCCCCTCAAGACCGACGCCGACGGCCGCCAGCCGACGATCGTTTTCGCCACCGAACACGGCAAAGCCCGGTTTTTCCCACGCCCGCACCTGTCCCCGGCGGAAATGCCCGATGAAGCGTTCCCGTTCGTGCTCAACACCGGCCGCCTGCAACACCAGTGGCACACCCTGACCAAGACCGGCAAGGTCGCCACGCTGAACAAACTCAACCCCGGCCCTTTCGTGGAAATCCACCCCGACGACGCCGCCAGCCTGGGCATCAAGCACAAAGACCCGGTCGAGGTGCGCTCACGACGCGGCCGCGCCGTGCTGCCCGCGGTGATCAGTGACCGTGTGCGGGCGGGCAACTGTTTTGCGCCGTTTCACTGGAACGATGTGTTCGGCGACAACCTGGCGATCAACGCCGTGACCCATGACGCGGTCGACCCGATTTCGTTGCAGCCCGAGTTCAAGTTCTGTGCGGTCGCCCTGCAACGGGTCGAACTGATCGAGCACCAGTTCCTCGATGTATCGGCACCGGCCGCCCACCCCGTTTCCCCCTTAACAGAGGAACTCGCCATGTCGCGCCTCGACGCCTTCGCCGACCTGGTCGGCATCCGCAACCTGCCGTCGCCGTCATTGAGCGACAATGAGCGCACCTACCTCGCCGGTTTTCTCAGTGGCCTGCAATCCAGTGCTGCGCGCCAGGCCAGCGGTGTTCCGACGCTGCCGGCGAATGCGCCCGTGGCCAGGGACGCGCGGCTGTGGCTGGACGGCCTGTTGGGCGGTTTGTTCAGCCGCACCGAGGCCAGCGCCGTGGCACCGGCGCCCGCTGCCGACATCCCGGCCGTCACCTTGCTGTGGGCCTCGCAAACCGGCAACGCCGAAGCCTTGGCCGAGCGCTTTGCCCAACGCCTGCGCGCCGGCGGCATCGCGGTGGAGCTGAGCGCAATGGCGGACTTCCCCGCGAGCAAACTGGCGCACACGCAGAACCTCGCGCTGATCAGCAGCACCTTCGGCGACGGCGACCCGCCGGACAACGGCGAAGGTTTCTGGCACAGCCTGACCCTGGCCGAAACCCGCCTGGAGTCGCTGCGCTTCGCGGTACTGGCGTTGGGCGATCCCAACTACGACCAGTTCTGCCAGCACGGCAAACAACTCGACCGGCGCCTGCTCGAATTGGGCGCCACGCGCTTGCTGGAGCGCGTCGACTGCGATACCGAGTTCGAAGAGCGCGCCGATGCCTGGTTCACGCAGTTCCTACACACCCTCAACCCGGCAACGCCCGTCGCGCTCGCCACGCCGAGCGGCAAACCCAAGCCTCATGCGTCACGGTTGCTGCTCAACCTGCACCTGAACCAGCAAAGCCCGCACAAGGAAACCCGCCAGTTCTCCCTGGACCTGGCGGACTCCGCGCTGACCTACGAAGCCGGCGACGCCCTGGGAGTGATGCCACGCAACTGCCCGGAACTGGTCAGCGAGTTGCTCGAGCTGACGCGCCTGGGTTCCAGCACCTGCGTAAACATCGACAGACTCGGCGACGTGCCGCTGCACCAGGCCCTGACCGAGCACTTTGAAATTGCCCGGCCCAACAGCGAGACCCTGGCCTTCATTGCCGCACGCAGCGCCAAGCCAGGCCTGAAACACCTGCTCGAACCTGAGCGCAAAGCCGAACTGAAAGATTGGCTGTGGGGCCGGCAACTGGCGGACGTGCTGCACGAATACCCCGTCGACTGCTCGGCGGACGAACTGCTCGGCACGCTCAAGCGCCTGCAACCGCGCTTGTATTCGATCGCGTCCAGCGCCAAGGCGTACCCGCGTGAAGTCCACCTCACCGTGGCGGCCGTGCGCTACGGCAAGCGCAAGGGGGTGTCGTCCACCTTCCTCGCCGACCGTGCCGGCAACGGCGAAGTGCCGGTGTTCGTGCAGCCCTCCAAGCACTTCCGGCTTCCCGCCGACGGTGATGTGCCGATCATCATGATCGGCCCCGGCACCGGCGTGGCGCCCTTCCGCGCGTTTTTGCAGGAACGTCGGGCCCTGGGGCATCAGGGCCGCAACTGGCTGTTTTTCGGTGAGCAACATGCGGCGAGCGATTTTTACTACCAGGATGAACTGCAGGGCATGCAGCGCGACGGTTTGCTCAGCCACCTGAGCCTGGCGTTTTCCCGCGACCAGGCGCAGAAGATCTACGTGCAGGATCGCATCCGCGAACACGGCGCCGAGCTGTGGCGCTGGCTGCAGGAAGGTGCGCAGTTGTATATCTGTGGGGATGCCAGCCACATGGCCAAGGATGTCGACCAGGCCCTGCGCCAGGTTGCCCATCGCCACGGCGGGCTGGGCGTCGAGAGCGCCGTCGATTACTGGCGGCGGATGAGTGAGCAGAAGCGTTACTTGCGCGATGTCTACTGAGCCGTGACAGAACGGTCACGCCGCGTCAGTGTCGGCGTGACCGATGACATCAGCGCTGAAATCCCGCTGGCCATTCCATGCTCATGGGCGATGGACCTCAATGACCAAGCCCTCGTCCTCACTCGGCACACAGAAGTGGCGGGTGATCAGTTCGAACTCGGCATCGGTCGCGGCAAAGTCATGCTCACCCTGGGCATTGCGAGCATGCAGGCGGCTGCGGCAGGTGTCGTCATCCAGCTCCAGATAGTGCAGGCGATGTTCCACCTGTGCGGCCTGGGCCAGGCCACGCAACCACTCGCGACTGGCCAGGGTGTTCGCCGGGAAGTCCAGCACCACGTTGACGCCCGACTGCAGCAGATCGATCACCAGCGGCCCCAGGACCCCGCGAATGCGTTGGGCGCAGCGCACGTAATCGGCCACCGCGAGTATTTCACCGGGATAGAGTTGTGCCAGCCACAGGTCTTCGCTGAGCAAGATGGCGGCGTGTTCACTGACGAGCGCCTTGGCAAGCGTCGACTTGCCCGAGGCGATCTTGCCGCACAGCAGGTGCAGGGTGGGCATAAGGAAAGGCTCCGTTTTCGCTGTCGAAGGATGTTTGAAATACGCGTAGAACGCTTACATTGCCACATGGTTGGCGCAAGCGGTTTCGCTCCCGTCAGCCCTCGCTCTGCAACTGTGCCTCAAGCCAGGCCAACAGCGCCATCACCTCGGGGCGGTTGCCGCCGCCCTGCTGTCGGTAGACCGAGAGCGCCTGCGGTAAATGCACGCTCTCGACGCACGGCCTTACCAGCGCCCCGCTTTCAATCAGCCGGCTCGCGGTGCGCCGCCAGCCCATGGCGATCCCATGCCCTTCGACAGCGGCCTGGAGCATCAGCGGGTAGCTGTCGAACGTGGCGCTGCGCGCGTCGCTGGCCAGCGTCTGGCCGAACACCTGCAACCAGCTGTCCCACTCCATCAAATGGGGCGGCTCGGAGCTGTGGTGCAAAAACGTACAGGGCTGCAGCTCGCTGAGGTGCAGCGGTCGTTCCGCACTCAGGTAGGCCGGGCTGCACACCGGGAACACCTCGTCGGCGGCAGAGAACATCAACGCATGCGGCCCGCTGGCGCGCCGCGTGCTTTGCAGGGCCACATCGAAGTGGTCATTGAATTCGGCGAGTGGCCGGGTGGACGTCACCACTTGGATTTCGATGGCCGGGTATTGCTGGTGGAAGGTCGACAGGCGCGGCATCAGCCAGTAAAACGCTTCGCATAACTGACAGAGCAGGACCACACGGTTGCGCTGGGGCGTCGCACGCAGAGCAGTGGCCTTCTCGCTGATGCTGAGCAGTGCCTGGCTGACCACCTGCGCCAGTTCACGCCCCTCTTGCGTGAGAAACACCGCGCGATTGCGCCGGCAGAACAGCTTCACCCCGACGTTGTCCTCAAGCCCGCGGATCTGCCGACTGACGGCGGCCTGGGTGATGTGCAGCTCATCGGCGGCCCTGGAGAAACTCTCCAGGCGCGCCGCCGCCTCGAAGGGCAACAAGCTGGCGAGCGGCGGTAAGGTCTTGCCGAACATATTCATAATCTGAAGTTATGCGTTCAGGGCCGAGAACTCGTTTGTAGCACAGCATCGGGGTTATGCACCATGCAGGCACGGCCTCATGGATAAGCCTGATGACCGCTGCGCACTCCTCAACATTCGCCGGTGTCAGGCGGCGTGTTCATAACCGTTCGCATCATCCTCACAGGAGATTCATCGATGACCATCGCGCGTGACGCCATTGCATTACCCGACACCTTTGATTTCCACGGCCAGGCCGTGCGCTGGGGGCACATCGGCACGGCGGGACCGGCGCTGGTGATGGTTCACGGCACGCCCTTCTCGTCCCAGGTCTGGCGGCGTATTGCGCCGTTGTTCGCGCAACGGTGTCGCGTGTTCTATTACGACCTGCTCGGCTACGGCCAGTCGGAAAAAGCCTCCGGCCAGGACGTCTCCCTCGGCATGCAAAACACCCTGCTCACGGCGCTGCTCGAGCATTGGCAACTGGACCGCCCGCACATGCTCGCCCACGACTTCGGCGGTGCCACGGCGCTGCGCGCCCATCTGCTGGATGGCTGCAACTACGCCAGCCTGACCTTGGTCGATCCCGTCGCGATGGCGCCCTGGGGCTCCCCGTTGATCCAGCACGTGCGCCTGCACGAATCGGCGTTCAGCGAAGCACCGGCATATATCCACGAGGCAATTGTGCGCGCCTACATCCAAGGTGCCGCCTTCAAGCCACTGCCGGCCGAGGTACTGCAAACCTATGTCGCACCGTGGACCGGCGAAACAGGCCAGATGGCCTTTTATCGACAGATCGCACAGATGGATCAACGCTACACCGACGCGATCGAACAGCGACTCGCCGAGATCCGCTGCCCGGTGACGCTGCTGTGGGGCGAGGAAGATCAGTGGCTCGCCGTGGCGCAAGGCGATGCACTCGCGAGCCGGCTGGCGGAGCCGACCTGCATTCGCGTCCCGCACGCGGGGCATCTGGTGCAGGAAGACGCACCGGAAGCCATCGTCGCCGCGCTGATGAAGGTGCTGTTCGGCTGAATTAAACATATTGACATAATTGCCTAAGGCAACAATATAATTGCCCAAGGCAACTATTAGAGCGCGCATCATGTCCACTCCCCTGCTTGTGCAGCGCGCCGGTATCGTGCGCGGCTTCAACCGTTTCTATACGCACCAGATCGGCGTGCTGCAGGAACACCTGCTGCAAAGCGACTTCTCCCTCACCGAAATCCGGGTGATGTACGAACTGTCCTCGCGTGGCGACCTGACCAGCGCCGACTTGTGTCAGATGCTCAGTCTCGACGCGGGTTACTTGAGCCGGTTGATCAGCGGGCTAGAGAAGAAGGGCTTGATCCAGAAAGTCCGCTCGATCATCGATGCGCGCGCGGTGCAACTGCACCTCAGCGACCTCGGCCGGTCAGTCCTGGCTCCGCTGGAAGAGAAAACCCAGCAAGAAGTCATGGCCTTATTGAGTGCCTTGCCCGAGCCGCAACAACAGCAATTGACCGCAGCCATGCAGCGCATTCAGACGTTGCTGCAAGGCAGCGCGCCGAGCTACGTATTGCGTGACCCACAACCCGGCGATATGGGCCTGGTGGTGCAGCAGCAATCGGCACTGTATGCACGAGAATACCAATGGAATTGGGAGTTCGAAGCGTTGGTGGCGGAGATTGTCGCCAAGTACCTGCGCGAGTTCGACCCGACCCGTGAGCGCTGCTGGATCGCGGAGAAAGACGGCGCGGTGGTGGGCTCAGTGTTCGTCGTGCGCCATGACGACAGCACCGCTAAGTTGCGCATGCTCTACGTCGACGCGAGTGCGCGGGGCCTGGGCATCGGCCAGCGTCTGGTGGACGAATGCCTGCGCTTTGCCCGACATGCCGGGTACACGCGCATGATGCTGTGGACCATGAGCGCCCTCACCGACGCACGCAGGCTCTACCAGAAAGCCGGTTTTGAGCTGGTTGAAGAAGAGCCCACCCTCAGTTTCGGCAAGCCATTGGTCAGCCAGACCTGGGCGCGTGCGTTGTGATGCGGGGCTGGCACGACTCAAGCCCCGCCCGGTTTACAGGTCGGTGATTTCCTTGTGGCGCGGCACGAGCGTCTTCATCACGCTCCAGGCCACCAGGTACGCCAGCGCACAGATCGCGAACATGATCATGTAGCCGGTGTGGATATCGCCGATGGACTTGTAATAATCGAACACCCAGCCGCCGACCTTGGTCATCACCACCCCGCCCAGGCCACCGGCCATGCCGCCGATACCGACCACCGAGGCCACGGTTTTCTGCGGGAACATGTCGGACACGGTAGTGAAGATATTGCACGACCACGCCTGGTGCGCCGACGCTCCCACGCCGATCAGCAACACCGGCACCCAGAAGCTGATGTAGCCCAACGGTTGCGCCAGCAGCACCACCAGCGGAAACAGCGCGATGACCAACATGGCTTTCATGCGGCCGTCGTAGGGCGCATCACCACGCGCCATGAAGTAGCTGGGGAACCAGCCGCCGCCGATGCTGCCGACCATGGTCATGCTGTACAGCACCGCCAGCGGCATGACGATATCGGCGCCTTTCATGCCGTACTGCGCCGACAGGTAAGTCGGCAGCCAGAACAGGAAAAACCACCACACGCCGTCAGTCATGAACTTGCCGAAGGCAAAGGCCCAGGTCTGGCGATAGGTCAGCAGCTTGAACCATGAGACTTTTTGCGACGCCGCGCCTGCAGCCTGCGCGGTGAACGGCTGGACCGTCTGATCGCTGCGGATGTAGGCCAGCTCCTCGGCCGACAGGCGTTTTTGCTGATCGGGCTTTTCATACAGCGCGGCCCACACCGCGACCCAGATGAAGCCGAGCATGCCGATGATCATGAACGCCGCTTCCCAGCCCCACACCCCGGCGATCAGCGGCACACAGATCGGCGCCAGGATCGCGCCGACGTTGGCGCCCGAGTTGAAAATGCCGGTGGCCAGCGAGCGTTCTTTCTTGGGGAAGTACTCGGCGGTGGCCTTGATCGCAATCGGGAAGTTGCCCGCCTCGCCGATCGCCAGTACCGCACGGGACAGCATAAAGCCCGCGATCGACACCGGAATCACCGCCAGGCCAATCGCGCCGCTCACGGCCGCGATCCCCTCGCCCATCGGCACCGCGAACGCATGCATGATGGCGCCGGTGGACCAGATGCCGATTGCCACGACATAGGCCGCCTTGGTGCCGATCTTGTCGACGAACCGCCCGGCGAACAGCATGGAAATCGCATAGACAAACTGGAACACCGCCGCAATGTTCGCGTAATCGGTGTTGCTCCAGCCAAATTGCGTGGACAACTGTGGCGCCAACAGGCTGAGCACCTGGCGGTCGAGGTAGTTGACGGTGGTGGCGAAGAACAGCATCGCGCAGATGGTCCAGCGATAGTTGCCTACCGCTTGGCCCACGCGATGGGCGTTGATGGGCTCGTTCAAGTTCATGGCATCACTTTTTATTTTTGTTAGATAAGACATATGTAACGTCATATGTCGTCGTACAACTGAGACTTTTATAGCGGGCGCCCTCTGCGCTGTCAATCTGAAAGATTGCCGTTTATCTGGGTATTCTGCGGATACAGCGCTGACCATGAAAACCATGGTTGTAGGATGACACGCCAAATCGCCAAGTTCGGCGCCTCACTGAGGACATCGTCGAGCACGCCGCATTCCCTGTGTGAGAGGGAGCGCAAAAACACGTTCAGGAAGTGGCTGTCTCGTAAAGGCGAATCTTCCGACATTAATCACCGAGACCAAATCTTTACTCTTCGGGCTTTCGCGCCTAGGAGTAAAAGGAATGGCTTCCAGCGTATTACCGAGCGTTTTCTTCGACCATCGTCGGCACACGCTCACTGTCCGCGATGTTGACGAGCCGCTCGACGTCCTGGCCTTCGAGGGCACAGAAGGCCTGAGCCAACCGTTCAACTATGCTGTGGAATTCACCAGCACCGACGGCGACATTGCCGCTGAAAAGATGCTCGGCCAAAACGCCTGCTTCAGTCTGTACGGGGCGCCGCAGCCTCCGCCCTTTCGCGGCCTGAGCGTGCCCTCGAGCGAACCGCTGCGCGTCTTGCACGGCGTGGTTACCGGCTTCAAACGCCTGTCCGGCTCCGTTGATGAAGCCCGCTACGAAATCACTCTGCAACCGCGCCTGGCCCTGCTTGGGCGAGGCCGCCAGTTCCGCATTTATCAACACCAATCTGTCCCGCAGATCGTCGAAAGCATCCTGCGCAGCCGCCACGACTTTGAAGGCCAGGACTTCCTCTTCAAGCTGGTGCGCGAATACCCCAGGCGCGAGCAGGTCATGCAATATGGCGAAAGCGACCTGGCCTTTATCTCGCGCTTATTGGCCGATGTGGGCATCTGGTATCGCTTCACCCACGATGAGCGGTTGAACATCGACGTGGTGGAATTTCACGACGACCAGCGTCATTACACGTTCGATGTCGAGCTGGCCTACCGCCCGCAATCCGGGCTCAGCAGCGGCGGAAAAGACAGCACGTGGGGCCTGCAATCGAGCCACCACGTGGTGGAAAAACGCGTCAACATCCGCACCTACCATCACCGCGTGGCCAACGCTCACCTGAATGGCGAGATCGACCAAACGCGTGGCGCCAGCGGTACCTACGGCGAGGCTTATCACTACGCCGAAGCGTACACGGGGATGGGCGACCGATACGCCCATGACGAAGACCTGCAAAGCGAAAGTGGCTACTTCTATGCTCGCCTGCGTCACGAGCGTTACCTCAACGGCCAGACCCGACTCAGCGGCGTCAGCAGTAGCGCCGCCCTGGCGCCCGGCCAGGTCCTGAACATCTCCGGCGGCGCGCCGCTGGCCTTTGCTCCCGGCGCGGTGATCACGCAACTGACCACCCACGCCGCCCGCGATCGCAGTTTTGAAATCAACTTTGAAGCCATTCCCTACTCGGAAACCGTGTGCTTTCGCCCAGCACTGCCGCCAAAACCTCGGATCGCCGGCACCGTCCCGGCCCGCGTCACCAGCCCGCAGGAGCACGACCCCTACGGCCACATCGACATCGAAGGCCGCTACAAGGTCAATTTCCTGTTCGACCGCGACACCTGGAAACCCGGCGAAGAAAGCCTCTGGCTCCGCCTGGCCAGGCCCTACGCCGGCGACACCCACGGCTTGCACCTGCCGTTGATCCCCGGCACCGAAGTGGCGATCGCCTTTGAACAAGGCGACCCCGACCGGCCCTACATCGCCCATGCCCTGCACGACAGCCAGCATCCTGACCATGTGACCTTGCGCAACTACAAACGCAACGTCTTGCGCACCCCCGCCAATAACAAATTGCGCATGGACGACACGCGGGGGCAAGAACACGTGAAGCTCAGTACTGAGCACAGTGGTAAGAGCCAGCTCAACCTGGGGCATTTGGTTGATGCCAAGCGCCAACCGCGAGGCCAGGGCGCGGAATTGCGGACCGATGGGCATGCCGCCATTCGTGCCGGCAGTGGGATCTTGATCAGTGCAGACGCACAACCCAAGGCTCAGGGACACATGCTGGAAATGAGCACCGCGCTGGGCCGGTTGCAACAGGCGAGTGACCAGTTGGAAGGATTATCGACCGATGCCCAGGCCGCCAACGCAGGTCCAGCGGATGTGCAAGCGCAACTGAGATTGATGCGAGACCAGCTCGATCAACTCAAGGCCTCGGTCGTATTGCTCAGCGCCCCCCAAGGCGTTGCCGTAACCAGCGGCCAACACCTGCAATTGGCCGCTCAGGACAACCTGATGATCAACGCCGGAGCCGAGGCGGATATCAGTGTGGTCAAGCGCCTGTTCATCGGCGTGGGACAAGGGGTAAGCCTGTTCGTGCGCAAGCTGGGCATCCAATTGATCGCCAACCAGGGCCCGGTAAAGATCCAGGCACAAAACGACGCGCTGCAACTGATGGCCCGCCATGGTTTGGAGATCATCAGCAGCGAAGATGAAATCCGTATCGTCGCGAAGCAGAAAATCACCCTCAATGCCGGCGGCAGCTACATCACCCTCGATGCGAGCAGCATCGAGTCAGGGACCCTGGGCGACTACCTGATCAAATCGGCGTACTTCGAAGCCCTCGGTCCAGCCAGCCAGAAAGCCGCAGATCCGGAGTACCCACAAAGCCTGTTCAAACAAGCGTTGCGGTTCAACGTGCCGCAAACCCCCAATGCCCCTGATCAAGGCTGGGCAGGCATGCCCTACACGCTCTACGCCGATGGTGCAGTGCTCAATCACGGCGTATTGGACAAGTCCGGGCAAGTGTCGATCGACCACGCGGTCGTGACGCAGCAGTACCGAATGGTGTTGGCCAACGGGGTGAGCTACCAGATCCCGGTGCCTACTGACTATCGCAATGCCGAACAAGCACACCTGGCCAATGGCGGCATGCACAACCACCTCTCGCGAGCCGACACCGAGGTGAGCCAACCCACATCGCACACGGATCACCGTGCCCTGTATGCCGCCGTGATCAATGACCAGGAAGGGAAAACTTCATGACTGAACCCGATATCGTCGCCCCCGTCGCCCTGCAACACACACAGCAGGTGACCTGCTCCGCGCCCTGGTACGTGCCGAACACCGAGTACCCTCCTGCGAAAGCCACCTATAAGCCGCTGATCAACGGTGAAGAAGCCTTCGAGGCCGTGCATCTGGCTATCGCCCAAGCCACTAAAACCATCGACATCATCTGCTGGGGGTTTCAACCGTCGATGTACTTTATCCGCGATGGCAGTGCCCCAAGCATTGGCGAACTGCTGATGACCAAAGCCGGGAAAGGGATCGAGGTTCGGGTGCTCGGTTGGGAGATGCCGTTCAATGCTGCGGGCGCAGGGGGCGAGGCCAACCTTCCCGGTAAAGGACCGCTTCGTATCAAGGATCGGGCGATGCAGAGCTCCACCGCTGACCAATATACCGAAGATCGGAAATGGTTTTCCCGATGTGCATTCGCCGATCACTTAGCGCCCGCGATCCGAGTGGCTCGTAATGTGCCGGTGTTTGTCGGCCGCGGTTTCAGCATGTATGAACGGGCTGAAATTGCCTATCAGGCCAAATACAAAAGCCTCGACCCACAGCTCAGCCTCAGCACGTTGGGCGTGCTGGCCAGCACTGCGACCCACCATCAGAAGACCGTCCTGATCGACTATGAACAGACAGACCGCGCCGTTGGTTTTGTCATGGGCCACAACATGCTCGACGAGTACTGGGACACCGACAAGCACTCAGCACTGAACCGCACCGAGGGCAGCAAGCCTGCACCCAATCGCGGGCCGCGTGGCAACACACCACGCCAGGATATTTCCAGCCAGATCAGCGGGCCGATTCTGGAGCACCTGCACCATAACTTCGCCACCGCCTGGCGCAAGGAAACCGGTGAAGACCTGCTCGCATCGCGCAAAGCGATGGCGGTGGCCCCCCAACTGCAATGCGCCCCCGGCGTCACCCGCCAACTGGCCCAAATCGTGCGTACCCAGGCACAAGACGGCAAGCGCGATATCGAAAAGATCTACCTGAAGGCGGTCAACAACGCGACCCAATTCATCTACATCGAGAACCAGTACTTTCGCTGGCCGCCATTGGCCGAGGCGATCAAAGCGGCGGCCGAAGTCCAAACCGGCGCTGGGCGTGATCCGGGCCTGCATGGAAATTTACACCTGTTTGTAATCACCAATGCCAGCCCAGACGGCGTGGGGCCGGGGAGCTTGAACACCCAGCGCATGCTCGAAAGCCTCGGACGCGGCGATACCATTCCTGAAATCACCAAGTTGCAGCGCATTGAACAGGCCAAAGCCCAAGCCAACGCGCAGACGCCGACCTTGGCTGAACTGCTTGAGCGACAAGCCTTGCTCACGTTGACCAGCCTGACCGACGCACTGGGGGGTGGCGAGATAAGCGATAAGGCCCGTGAAGCCCAACGGGACGCCGCCAGAAACAATGCGTCTCGACAGACAGCTCTCAAAGCCCAGATCGCGGCGATTGAGCAAAGCACGCTTGAACCAGAGTCGCGCCCAGGCCTGAAAATCCACGTGTGTTCACTGGTCGCGCCTGATTCGCCGGCGGGGCAGCAGTGGATGCCGGTGTACATCCATTCCAAGCTGATGATCGTCAATGACGTGTTCACCACCCACGGCTCGGCGAATATCAACACGCGCAGCATGCAGGTGGATAGCGAGCTGAACATTGCGCATGAGTGGATGAGTGTGACGCGGGCGTTGCGGCGACGGTTGTGGGATCTGCATACGAATAGCAAGGGGGCGCAGGATGATCCGGCATTGGCGTTCATTGCATGGGATGAGGTCATTAAGGAAAACAAGGGACTTCAAGAACTCATGCGCGCGCCTTGTGCTCCCCTCGTCGGTTTTTTTTACGACGAAAAGACACTGAAGGACCTCGACTGATGCGTCGGATCCTTCTATCAAGCTTACTGCTGGCCGCCTGTAATAACGGCGATGCCCTTACTGACCTGAACCAGGACCTTCCCATGAACCCGATCGCCGAGGCTAAGGAAAAACTGACCTTTACCTGCGTACACGAGACTATTCCCCAACCGTCGGCCGGAGCCGACGTTCTATTCCAGTACGCCCGCTGGTTGCAAAAAAATAACCAGCTCAAGCAGGACGAGACCGTTGATGCCGAGATTGAACGACTGTATCGAATTGCCGCTGAGAACGGTCACTACAAGGCCAATATCAACTTGCAGAACGGTACCATGCGTGGAAAGTTCAAGCTCAGAGGGGATGAGCATCTGCGCCTGAGCCAGCAACTGATCGACGCGAATGTGGCGACGGGGTACTACTTTATCGGCCTCTTTCTGAAAAGCGGTTCGGCTGGGCTAAAACAGGACCCGGAAATGGCTCTGCGCTACTTCCGCAAGGCTTCTGATCAGGGGAGTGCCCTGGCCCAAGCCTTTGTAGGCGACAAGCTGGCACCCATTAATATCGCCCCTGACATTGCTCGACAAATGCGGCGCTGTGCCGCTGAGCAGGGGCACGGTGATGCAGCTGGCGCCCTCGGCATCAACCTAAAAAATATGGGGCTCTTCCAGCAGGCACTCGAAGTGTTACAGATGGGGGTGGCTGCCGGCGACGAAAGTTCGGCCTCTCGTTTGGGCAAAGGCTTTCGTGGCCCTCAGCCTGATGACCAGTTGTACTACATTGGTCAACAGGAAGACCTTGAGCGCGCCGAGCGCTATGAAAAAATCTGGCGAATTCTCGCAAACTACTCCTATGCTGCCCCCAAAGTCCCCGAAATCAACGACATCCTCCCCCTACCCCCCGCCAAACTCCCCGCCTGGGACGGCAAACTGCAATGGCTGGAAGCACGCCTGGCCAACGTCCCACCAGAAAAGCCCAGCGAAGCACTGATCCAGCAG